>DATAXN010000050.1:0-222307 GCA_036273015.1 Bryobacteraceae bacterium
CGCTTTGCGAGGCTTCGACTCACCGGATTGCTCCGATGCTCGCTCGCGCAGCTACATGTTGAACGGGCAATTCACATGGTGGATTCCTTTCATTCCACAAGATTCGCCAGTCTCACTGGCACACCAAAGCCGCCAAGACGCAAAGTTTTAAAAGACACTTCGAGTTTGGGTTGCGTCATCGGGGATTGGTTCGAGGTCAGGCGGCTTGCTTTTCGAGGGTCGGTTCCTCCTTTTGCGGTGGACCGGCGGTCGCCTGATCGCCGTTTTCGGGTTCGGGCAGCGGTTTTTTCGAGCCTTTGGGTGGCGGAAGGTAGCTCAGGAGCCGGTAGGCGTCGGGGTCTTTTGAATTTTGAAGAAACGAAGCTGGATCGAACTTATCTGCTTCTATTTCTTCATCGGACTTGTCTTCATCGATGCCTTCCCGACGCTTACGCACGGCCTGGAGACGCTCGACCTCCTGCTGGTATTTGAGAAGCTGGCGTGAGAGCCGGGCTTCGTAGCATCCCATGACGTCGATGAGTGGGCCGTGTTGAGTCCAGGCTCTGGTTTGAGCGCCCATGACTTCGATGCGATCTTCGTTGTCGGAACCGCCGTGCTCGTTTTGGACGATGCCGAAGCTGAACATGTTGTTCTCGATCGCGGCCATGCGATTCAGCCGGAAGTTGGTATCGATGATTTTCAGAGCGATCTGCCGCTCCGGTTCGGACTTCGGCTTGAGATCTTTGAGCATGTTGTCAGACATGCGGTTATAAGCGGCGAGTTCGGTTTCCTGAAGGATGAGGTGCTGGCCGGAGAGATTGTGCTTGAGCGCGTTGAATTTGGCGCGCTGACGGCCTTGGGGCGTGCGCGGACCTGTGGATCTTTGTGCGTTGAGTTGTCTGACTACATCGACTACTTCTTTTACGAGAGACATGGATGTCCCTCCTTTCCGGAAAGATTGTCTTTCCGGCCAAGAGAGTAGCAATCGTTTTCAGGGCTGGAGCACGATTTTGTGCTAACTGCCTGAAGGGGTTGAGACGATTATCGGCGAGATCGCGTCACCAGCGAAACCCGGATCAGCGGGTTTGCGGGCGGGTACATATCGAGATGAGGCTCAAGTTCCCAGAGGCCGACCATACGGGAGCTTTCCTGGCAACCCGTTTCCAATGAGTTAGTTACGCGGGACTTGCGTTATTTGTCTGTGGGTACTCTACGCCGCAGCTCGTCGAAGAAGTTCAGCAGGAAGACGACGTGGTTCGGCGCCTCCTGCTCTTCCCTGGACGGCATGAGCGCCACGATGCGCTTCCCGTCCGGGGCAAGGTCGACGTTGGCCGCGACGTTGACGGCACCGGCGAGCCTACTCACGGACCACAGCCGCGCTTTATCGGCACTGAAGGAATCACTCTTCACCGTGTACGTTGCCACCATGATGCGATTGTCTAAGGTCTCGAAAAAAAGCTCGTGGCCATTGCGCGACCACATAGGGTACGCACCGTCGCTATCCGAGATCTGCCACTTGCCACCTTTATCCGGGAAGGCGCGCACATAAATCTGGGATGTCCCCGACTCGTCGGAGGCATAGGCCATCCAACGTCCGTCGGGGGAAAAGGTCGGTTGGCGCTCGTTCGCCTGTGTTTGCAGGAAAACCTCGGGCTTTCCGGCACGGAACACTGCGCCGTCGATCTCCAATGGCACCGTCCACAGATCCCATAAGGTCCCGGAACCTTGTTCCATGTATGCCAGCCGCCTTCCGTCGGGAGTGAAGGACCAAGGCCCCTGCAGATTCCTGCTTTGAGTCAAAGCCTGAGGCGTGCCTGCCCCATCTGCACGGATCAAGAACATACCGTCCCCTGGCCTTCGGAAAACGATGTAGCGGCCGTCGGGGCTCCACAGGGGAACCTGCCCACCGTCGAAGGTCAATCGCGTCATCGTGTCGCGACGCCATTGGTAGACCCAGACGTCCTTTGTGGAGAGCGCCAGCCGCTCGCCGTCCGGCGACAAATGCAGAAACGCATATGCGTCCGGTCTGGCTAACAACGGCTGCATCTTTCCCGTCCCGTCCAGCCATTGCACGGTCAGGAGTTCGCCACCTACTGTTCCGCCCCTCCGGTAAACCAGCGTTCCATTTCGCGAAAACCCGAACTGTGCGGAACCGTTTTCGGGGCTGAAGGCAACATCCTCCAGCACTGGCGATGGCGCGTCCAGCACCTCCAGCTTGTCGAGATGGATCGGCAGCGTAAACAGTGTTCCTTTGTTGATATAAACCAAATGGCCGACCCCATTTGACGAGGGCAGGTACCTGCCAAAAGTGCCTCCGCGTTGGAGCATTTTGCGGCGGTGATCCGCCAATGTCATGACTACAATGTCGGCTCCATCTCTTGTATTGGAGGTAAACAGCACCGCTTTGCCTCCCGGCAGAATTTGGGGCCAGCGATGAGACGCTTCTCCCTGCGCCAGTTCAGTCAATGGCGTGGGTACACCTCCCGTGGAGGAAATCCGTGACAAACCGCCTACCGTGTTGAGTGCCGCGATGATCTCGCCATCCTCGCCCCAACTGCCGCCGCGTGCCGAGGCCGCGTCGCACAGGGCGACGGCCGCGCCGCCTTCCACCAAAATCTTCTTCAGTTTGTTCCCGGCGAAAAAAGCCAGCCACTTGCCGTCAGGAGAGAAGAAGGGAGAGAATGCTCCCTCCGTGCCTGCCAGCTCCGCGGCCTTGGGCTGGTCCGTTCTACGGGTATAGAGCTTTTGATGCGATACATAAACCAGCCGGGCGCCATCCGGAGAGATGATCACATCGGCTCCGGCTAAAGAGCCAAGTGTCACGTCCGTCCCAAGATCGACATCCAGGCGGACCAGCGGTTTGAGTTCCGCGGGCCGCGTCGCTCGCCAGGCCACCCATGACACAACCACGAGCGCGACAGCCAGCACTGCCGCCGCGATCCAACCTGCTTTCCCGAGCCGTAACGGCGAGGGTACGGTACCGGAGCGCTCGCCTTCCATCGTCCACATCAGATCGCGCTTCAGATCCCGCGCGTTCTGGAAGCGCTCGTCGGGGTCCTTCGCCAGACAGGTTCGGATCACCCGATCCAGCGGCGGTGTCGTCTTCAGCGGCTCTGGCTCCCGCTCCAGAATGGCCGCGATCAGGCTCGCCGCCGTCGACCCCGAAAACGCCGTCGACCCGCTGAGCAATTCGTACAGCACGCAGCCGAAAGCAAAGATGTCGCTGCGGGCATCAGCCTCTTTGCCCTGCAGCTGCTCGGGCGACATGTATAGCAGCGTGCCGGAAATCTGCCCCTTCACCGTGAGCACGGCGCCAGTCACGTCATCCGGACAAAGACCAACCGCACTCTGCTTCGCCAAACCGAAGTCCAGCAGCTTGATTCCTTGTTTCGTGACGAGGATATTCGCCGGTTTCAGGTCGCGATGAGTGAAGCCTTTGCGATGCGCTGCGTCGAGAGCATCCAGGATCATTCCCGCGTAAGCGACCGCCTTCCCCACCGGCAACGGACCTTTAAGAGGCACGCCGTCGATGAGTTCCATCACGAGGTAGTTCGGACCAACGTCATAGATCTGGCAGATATTCGAATGATTGAAAGCCGCGATGGCGCGGGCTTCCCGATCAAACCGCGCTGTGAACTCAGACTTCGAAACCTTCAGAGCCACATCGCGATCCAGCTGGGTATCCCGAGCTTTCCACACCTCCCCCATACCCCCTTCGCCAATAGGCGAGAGGAGTTGGTATCGACCGAGCTTTTCGCCAGGTTTCAGTTCCATGTGGGCCGCCAGGGCTTCACTCAAATATATGTGAATGAGATCGTCGGTGGACGTTTCAGGAGGAGGAAAAGCCGTTCTGAAAGGATCAGGTAACGGATGACCCTCTACTCGTCAGTTATCCATATCCTGGGCCTCGCCTGACGCCCAAAGCTAAGAATCTCGGCGATTTTCACGCCAGGAAAAGCGACGTGATTTTACCCGGGTGCGTCTCCCAAAGGTAAATTTTGAAACTACGCGCGGACCGAATATTCACCTGGTGAACCGCGGAAAGAGACCTTTCCAACACGGGCTTTTTGGCTATTCTCATTTCAAGGAAGGCATATGAGCATGAAGAACCTGTTCGATTCGACAGTGGCGAATCAGGTAAAGACCCGGCTCGAAAAATTGGACCCTCAAACCGAGAGGCGCTGGGGCAAGATGACGGTGGCGCAGATGCTGGCACATTGCTCGATCGGCATGCAGTGGGCGGTGGGAGAAGTGACGCCCGAAAAGGGTGCGCTTACCCGCACGTCTGATGGGACGGCTGGTGAAGCCGATGGTGCTTCGGAATGAAGATCCGCTACGTAGGAATTCGCCGACGGCGAAGAGCCTGATTGTGGCAGACGAACGAGATTTGGAAAGAGAACGGGAGCGATTATCCGGATTGATTGACAAATTTGCGGCGGGAGGAGCGGACGGGTGTACGAAAAATCCCCATAGCTTTTTGGGAAGATGACACCGGAAGAGTGGGCGATCTTAACGTACAAACATCTTGACCATCATTTGCGGCAGTTTGGGGTATGACCGCCGCAAAAAGGGTCATTCGCGCGACACGCGTTCTCTCCTCAGCATTGCCGGAGTGATGGTAATCTGTTTCGACGAGCCACGGACCTGCCGAGGCTCCGACCCTAAATCCGTGAGGAGGCGATCCTGGCTGTATCCATCTTCCACATCGGGCTGCCAATGGATCATCCATTGATCCCGGTAGAGGAGCGCCCAAAGATCGCGAAAAGGTTGAGTGACCTGCGGGAACGGATGACACGCGCCGGCTACCGGTATGAAATCGTCCACGCCTCGCCCGAGAACGGCCTCGACGGTTTCAAACATCAATTAAGAACGCAACCCTGCGATGGCGTCCTGATCGGAGGCGGCGTAGTGGGCGATCCCGCGATGAGTTACTTCATGGAGCAGATCATCGAGGCAACTCATGAAGTGGCCCCTAAAGCGAAGATTATGTTTTACAACCACTCAGTCGATGTACGCGTAATTGTCGATCGCTGGTTCGGATCCCAGATCTGACGAAAGGCCCGCTGTTTCGAAAAGGGTTCTTTGCGCATCGGGTTGGGCCTGCGGCTCCGCCGCCCCGAAAAGTCTACTTCCCCATGTGGACGGAACCGTCCGGGGCGATCACTCGTGCACCAGCGGCCATTCGTACAGGGCGATTGCCCTCGTAAACGATGACGCGTGCGGCTTGAACGCCCGAGCCCGTTGTCTCAAGTCCGAGAATGTCCACGGTTCTGCCGACCCGCAGGTCTTCGCGGGCGCTCTCTTCAAACTTCGTTTTGGAATTGAACGTAATCTCGCGCTTCCCGCGCCGGTATCCCGACTGAGGATCGGTGTTGAAATTCCGATCCACTTCAAATCCCGACTTCGTCACGGCGCTGATGCGTCCCCATACGTGCTCTAACCGCGGCTGCGCAAATGCGGTCGCCGTCGCGAATAGAAATACAGCCAGAACCCGCATGCGGCTTTATTGTATCGCCGTAGGCCGGGAGCCAAAATTACGGCTTTCGACGCCAATCGATCGCGCCGCGTATAACAAAGCGAGGAAACAGGATGAAGAAAAACAGCAATATTGAGGCAGAGGCGGCGTTGGCGGAGGAGTTGTACAAAGATCGCGCCGCACTCAACCACAATGCCGAGGAAGTTCTGGCTTCGGGATCGCGTCAGGTTACGATCCAATCCATTGATTGCGATTCGCAAAGAGCGGACAAAGGGGCCAAACCAGCAGTGTGCTGAGAAACGCTTCCTGCCGCTCCCCTGAAGACGCGCTCTCCCGGGATGCGTAACGCTCCGGGCCGGGCGAAAGCCCGGCCGCAGGGCCGAAGCCCCGCCCCACATCTGCTGTCGGCGTCTTCATCTGGTTTGTGGGCCCGAAGGGCCATGGGTGACTCCTTTAGAGTTGCGGTTCGGAATAGCCAGCGCCGATTCAGAGACTCGCGCACGAGTGGTTCGCATCAGGAGATTTTTCGAATTTCGCGTCGCTCATCGGCCGGCTCAAGCTCCGGGCAAGTGACTTGCTTTCGACTGCAAAGCAGGGTTTCCAGGCGAAAGAGCGTCCCAGTTGGCAGCCGCCTGCATCATCCGCAACCGCGTTCGGCTCGAAATAGTAACATTCGAAGTGAACCATTTCGAGTAACCCATGAAGCGAACCTGGAAGCGCGCAGCCATCTGCGCCGCGATTGCACTCGCCGGCGTTGTCGTGACGCTGCTGCTGAGCCGGGTGCAGGTCTTCCAGGGAATCAGCCTCAAGGCGCAGGACGCACATTTCATTTTTCGGGGCGTTCTGCCGGTCCGCGATATGGTGATCATCGGCATCGACGACAAGGCGCTGAACAATTTTCCCGAGTTATACGAGTTCTGGCATCCCTACTACGCCGAAGCGATGAAAGCCGCGGCCGATGCCGGAGCAAAAACGTTCGTGCTCGACGTAGCATTCGGAGTACCCGTCACGAAATACGAACCCGACAACGACTCGAAGCTCGCGGAGGCGCTCATTTACGCCAACCAGAAAATACCCGTGGTCACGGGCTTCGTCGCTTCCACGGCGGACCAGAAGAAAGCTGCGTTTGCGGTGCCGGTCAATATGCTCGCCGCCACGTTCCGCACGTATGCGATGGCGAATCTGACGATCGACAGCGACAGTTTTGTGCGCCGGCAGGAGCTCTTTGAAGAGCCGGAGGCGGGCGAGCCCGATGAATCGGTCACACGAAGCATGGCGCTGCGCGCCACCGAAAGAATCCTGGGCCAGGAGGCGCAGTTTCGGAAGGACGGTCTGTTTCTCGGCGGACGGCGGATCCCTCTGGGCGATCACCGCGATCTCACCATCAATTTCGCCGGTCCGCCGGGCACTTTTCCCGAAATTTCGCTGTACGACTTCATCAACGCGGCCAGAGCCGGCGATCGCACCCGGCTGGAACAATGGGTCAAAGGCAAGGCGGTCTTCCTTGGACCTTATAACGACAATGACCGTCACGACACGCCCTTTTACACCTTCTTCAGTGGCACGAAATGGGAGACTCCCGGAGTTGAGATTGACGCGAATACAGTTCGGACGCTGCTGACCGGCGACTTCCTGCGGCCGGTTCCGGGGTGGGCTCGAGGGGCCGCGCTGGCGATCACAGCGGGAGGCACGGTTGCCGTGGTGGCGAGCGTAGCGGCGGCCTGGCAGACGGGGTTCTCGGCTCTGATTGTGCTTGCGACCTCGCTGATTATCACTCACATTCTGTTTATCGGGGGATGGCTGCTTTCGAGCGCCGATCTGACGATGGCGTTCGCGTTTTCGCTGATCGGCGGAGTGATTTACCGCTTCGCGACCGCGGAAAAGAAGAGCAGCTTCTTCAAGAGCGCTGTGGCGCTGTTTGTCGGCAAGGACGTGGCGAAATCACTCGAGCAGAGCGAAAAGCTCGGTCTCAGCGGTCAGCGGCGGATGGTCACGATCCTGTTTTCGGATATCCGAGGGTTCACGGCGTTCTGCGAGTCGAAAGACCCGGCGGTCATCGTCGATCTGCTGAATATCTATATGGCGACCATGTGTTCGATTATTGTCAAACACCACGGCCACGTGAATAAATTCATCGGCGACGGCATTCTGGCGGTTTTTTCGGATCACGACGAGGGCGCGGCGCCGGGCGGGCATGCGGCGCGCGCGGTCCGGTGCGCTCTCGAAATGGTGACCGCGCCGAGCGAGTTTGCGACGGGAACCGGGATGCACTCGGGCGAGGTGGTCATCGGCAACGTGGGGTCGTCGGACAAGATGGAGTTTACGGTTCTGGGAGATACGGTCAATCTGGCCTCGCGGCTGGAGAGCCTGAATAAGGAGCACAAGACCAAACTGCTGCTCAGCGGGGCGACGCATGACATGGCTGCGGCGCCTGAAATGTCCGGGGGGGTAATCGACACTGTGTACCTGGGGGCAGTCCCGGTAAGGGGAAAAACCGAACCAATGAAGTTGTATACAGTCACGTCACTGATGACGGAGGAGATTCGCCGGACCCATCATTTGGAGGAAAGCGTCCCCGCATGATCCGGCTCCCCGGCTCTCACCGCCGCTTGCCGACGCGCGCGGTTCAGAAAACGCTTGTGGCGCTGGCCCTGCTGGTTCCTGTTTCGCTATGGGCCGCCGATATGCGGGAGGAGCCGGTGGGGCTGATCCTGGCCGCACCGGGTGGAAAGGTGCTGCGCGCCAATACCGAGACCGCACTGGCGGCGCGGACGGGCGACATCCTGTTCTCGGGCGATTCGCTGCGGGCCGTGGGGACGCCGGCGAATTTTCTGTATTGTCCGGGGAAGTCGTCGCAGACGCTGGATGCGGGCGGCGAGGTTCTGCTTGACACCAAACAATTGAAGGTGAAATCGGGCAAGCTGGACGCGCCCAAGCCGGTCAATGCGTGCTTCCTGCCGCAGATGGTACGGGTAGCCGTTGCCAGCCAGCAGCATTACGGTGTCAGCATGACGCGCGGCCTGGCGAAACCGGAAGGCGACGTTTTGGCATTCAATGCGCTGCCGGCCGCGGTGCAGACCGCGATTGCGCCATTCGAGCAGACGCTGCGCGTGAATCCCGACGATGCGCCGTCGCTGGTGGAAGAAGCGGCGATATTCGAGCAGAACAAACTGGAAGCGAACGCGCTGGCCACTTATCGCAAGGTCGCGGACCAGTGGAAGGATTCCGTGTGGGTGCGGGGCCGGATCTTCGAACTGGAGGAGTCGCTGGCTACGCAGGCGGCGCTGAAGGCGGCGGAAATTTCGCCCGACGCGAAGGTATACGGGCTGATGATCGGCATCTCGAAGTATCAGAATCTGCCGAAGGACCTTTGGCTGCAGTTCGCGGATGCCGACGCGAAGACTTTCAGCCAGCATCTGGCGAGCGCGCGCGGCGGCGGGATCCCTGGGGATCAGATGGTCGTGCTGACCAACGAAGACGCCACCACGGCCGCGGTGCGGAATGCTTTTCAGACGTTTCTGCGAAATCGCGCGGGAAGCAAGGATACGGTATACATCCTCATCGCCGGGCATGGCGTGGTGGATACGCGCGGCGCATATGTGCTGACTTACGACAGCGATCCGCAGGATCTTTCCGCCACGTCGCTGCCGATGAGCGAAATTCAGGCGCTGGTGGACGAGGAGCTTCCGAAAGTGGGCCGCGTGATTCTGATGACCGATGTAGCGCGCGTGGCGGCCATCGGCAATCTCAAGACGGCGGCGGTGGGCAGTGCGGTCGAGAAACTGGGCGAAGCGTCAGGCGCGATGCTGGGCCTGATGGCGGCGCGTCCGCGTGAGCTGTCGGAGGAAGGCACGCAGTATGGCGGCGGGCATGGAGCCTTTACTTATTCGCTGATCAAGGGGCTGGAGGGCTTTGCGGACCATGACGACGACCGTTTCGTGAGCGCGGGCGAGCTTACGGATTACGTGCGCACGAACGTTCCGAAGCTGACCAACAATAAGGAACATCCGCGCGATTTCGGCAGCATTGAAAACGCGACGAAGCTCTCCGATCTGAGCAAGCAGGGCATTACGCTGGCGCGGTTCCGCACTCTTTACGACTCGCGGAACGGAGGCCCGCTGCTGCTGGCGGATGCCGATGCGCAGACAACGCAGTTATCCGGGCAGGCAGCGCAGGATGTGGATGCGTTTCAGGCTGCGGTGCGCGCCGGCCGTCTGCTGCCGAACGAGGCGAACAGCGCCTGGGATCTGGTTCCGAAACTGCGCAGCGAATTGCCGCCGGAGCAGATGTTTCTGCAGGAGAATGCGCTCCGCGTGGCGCTGGAGAATCAGGCTCAACAGGTGCTGCTGCGTTATCTGGAAGGCGATCAGATTGCGCAGACAAAGAACGATTTCGATGCCGGGTCGAAGTATATGGAGGCGGCGATACGTCTGACGCCGGAATCGCTGTATCTCGAAGGGCGTCAGGATTTCTTTCAGGGCCGCGAGTTGCTGTTCGACCAGCAATACGGCCGGGCCGCCGATCTGCTGGAGCAATCGGTGCGCATCGATCCGGGCGAGGCCTACGGTTACAACGCGCTGGGCATTGCGTATCTGGACCAGGCCGATTTTGCGCGCTCGATTCCGGCGTTTCGCGATGCGGCGCGGCGGGCGCCGAACTGGTCATACCCGCTGCACAATCTCGCGCTGGCTTACCAGGAAGCGGGAAATTATCAGGACGCCATCCGCAGCTATCAACTGGCGATGCGGATTACACCGCAGTACAGCTACCTGCCTTACAACCTCGGTCTGGTGTATCAGCGTTTGAATCGGCGGAAGGACGCGGAGAACGAGTATCGGCGAGCGATGACGATTGCGCCGGATTCCGCCGAGCCGCTGAATGCACTCGGTACGCTCAAGGCGTCGGAGGGAAAATCCGCTGAAGCGGAGAAGTTCTATCGGGACGCGCTGACGAAAAGTCCGTCTCAGTCGACCGGGCTTGCCACGCGGCATAATCTCGCGCTGTTGCTGGCAACCTTGAAAGACCGGCAGACGGAAGCGGTCGCCCTGTGGCGGCAGAATATCGCGGCGAATCCGGACTATCTGGCATCCCGGCTGAGCCTCGCGGAATTCCTCGCACGTACGAATGACGCCGCGGGAGCCATTGAACAATACGCTTACGTGGTGCGTGTGAAGCCGGAATATGTCGCGGCACGCATGGCGCTGGCGGGCCTTTATCTGAAGACGAATCAGGCCGATGCAGCGCTTGTACAACTGCGCGAGGCGGCGAAGCTGGAGCCACGCGACGCGTCTGTTCAGGAGCAGATCGGCGATGCGGAAAAATCTCTGAATCACATGGACGCCGCGCGCGAGGCGTGGGCAGCCGCGCTGAAATTACAGGCGGACAAAGGCGATCGCAAGCGAATTCGTGCCAAAATGGCCTTTTAAATAATGACCGACGCCCATGTCAGACTCAAGTTCTGGGGAGTACGCGGTTCAACTCCCACGCCGCAGATCGAAAATCTGAAGTTCGGCGGCAACACGCCTTGTCTCGAGATCCGCACGCCGGAGAACGAATGCGTGATTTTCGACGCCGGCAGCGGTATCCGCGCCCTCGGGCAAGCGCTGATGCAGGAAGCCAACGGCGCGCCAATCGACAGCAAAATATTTCTGACCCATTTTCACTGGGACCACATCCAGGGCATCCCTTTTTTCGCACCTCTTTTCGGGCCCAAAAATCATATTACGTTTTTTTCCGGCTCCGCCGGGCAGCCCCTTCGGGAAACGCTCGAAGGCCAGATGGCGAAACCCTACTTTCCGATCGATTTCAGTCAGGTGGCGGCGAAACGAGACTTCCATCAACTGGAAAACGGAGGCGAGGTACAAGTAGGCGGATTAAAGGTGCGGCCTTTTCCTTTGAATCACCCACAGGGCGCGTCCGGTTACCGGATTGAAGCGAGCGGCGCGACGATTGTTTACGCCACGGACTACGAGCACGGCGTAAAAGAGTCCGACGACATTCTGCTCGAGTACTCACAGGATGCCGACATTCTGATCTGCGACGCGCAGTACACGCCCGCGGAGTATGAGGAGCATCGCGGATGGGGTCACAGCACCTGGGAAAATGCCGTGTATCTGGCCAAACAGGCACGGGCGAAGCACCTGATGCTTTTCCATCACGATCCCACGCATGACGATCAGACCATGATGCGCATCAGCCAGGATGCGCGCGTGCTGTTCGAGAATACGACCGCGGCGTGGGAAGGCTTCAGCGCCATTCTTTAAGCAGAACCGGTAAAATTGAGTCATGGCGGAGCTGGACTCGGTCGATCATATTGCGATTCCGGTCGAGGATGTAAAATCCGCAGTCGACTGGTACACGCGCACCTTCCGCTGCGAGGTCAAGTATCAGGACGATACCTGGGCCTTCCTGAAATTCGGCAACATTGAGTTGGCGCTGGTGATTCCGAGCCAGCACCCCGGGCACATTGCGTTTGTGAGTCCGGATGCAGAGAAGTTCGGAACGCTGAAGCTGCATCGCGACGGGACGCGGTCGTGTTATGTGAAGGACCCGGCGGGGAACTCGGTGGAGATTCTGGCGGCGGAGTAGTTAAGCATTTTCCGTCCGCAGCACGCTGTGGCGGCGTCCGAACAGGAAATAAATCACCAGCCCGATCGCGAGCCATATGAAGAAGCGCAGCCACGTTTCGAGCGGCAGCGCCAGCATCAGCACCAGACAGAAGACAATCGAGAGAATCGGCAGCAGCGGGCACCAGGGCACGCGGAAAGCCCGCGGCCTTTCCGGCTGCGTTTTGCGAAGCACCAGCACACCCGCCGATACAACGATGAACGCGAACAGCGTACCGATGTTCGAGAGATCGGCGAAGGTGCCGATGTCCCAGATGCCTGCCGGGATTCCGACTACGAGGCCGGCGATCCAGGTGCTGATATGCGGCGTGCGGTATTTTTTGTGGACCTTGGCGAAAGCCTTCGGCAGCAGGCCGTCGCGCGACATCGCAAACCAGATGCGGGCCTGCCCATACTGAAATACCATCAGCGAGGAAATCATCCCCACCAGCGCGCCCACATTGACCCATCCGCGAATGCGATTCATGCCCAGCGACTTCAGCGCATCCGCGACCGGCGCGGCGCTGTTCAGCTTCTGCCAATTGACGAGCCCGGTCAGGACCAGAGCCACGGCAATATAGAGCGCAGCGCAGACGACCAGCGTGGCGATGATGCCGAAGGCCATATCGCGCTGCGGGTTGCGGCATTCCTCGGCGGCGGTAGATACCGAGTCGAAGCCGATGTAAGTGAAGAAGACGATGGCTGCGCCCGTCAGCATCCCCGAATAACCATGGGGCAGGAACGGATGCCAGTTCGCGGTATTGACGGCGTGCGCCGCGCCAACGACGAAGATCAGGATGGCGGCGATCTTCACCAGCACCATGATGTTGTTGGTCTGCGCACTCTCCCGAATGCCGCGCACCAGAATCCAGGTCAGTATCAACAGAATTACGAGCGCGCTGAGATTGAAGACGCTTCCGGTGTACGCTCCGTCCACAATCGGCGGACTGGCGATGGCCTTCGGCAGGTGGATATGGAAGACGCCGTCCAGCAGATCGTTGAAGTACGCGGAAAAGCCGACGGCGACCGCCATGTTCGAGACAGCGTATTCGAGGATCAGGTCCCAGCCGATGATCCACGCGATGATTTCGCCCAGGATCGCGTAGGCATATGTATACGCGCTGCCGGCGATCGGGATCATGGATGCGAGTTCCGCGTAGCAGAGCGCCGCAAAACTGCACACGAACGCGGTGACGAAGAACGACAGCGAAATTCCGGGCCCCGCGCCCTGGCGGCCGATGGTCGAAACCGCGTTGCCGCCGTTCAGCAACAGGTCCAGAATGGGCGCGTTGAGAATCGATTTGAACTGGAGGTTCTGACCGGCTGCCGCGGTGCCGGTCAGGATGAAAATACCGGAGCCGATTACCGCTCCGACGCCCAGCGCGGTCAGGCTCCACGGACCCAGTGTTTTTTGCAGCCGCCGCTCCGGATCTTCCGAAGCGGCGATGAGCGCATCAATTCCTCGAGTTCTTAAGAGGCCGCGGGTCCGTAGAAGATTACCCAAGAGACCAGTCTGCCCGGATCAACGTTTACGCTG
Source organism: Bryobacteraceae bacterium (assembly GCA_036273015.1). GTDB lineage: Bacteria > Acidobacteriota > Terriglobia > Bryobacterales > Bryobacteraceae > BOG-234. Next base: position 13,598 of record DATAXN010000050.1, read on the forward strand.
GCCCTGCGTCACACGGCGAATCTTTTTCTTCTCCGAGCCACGTGCGACACCGGCGGCACGCTTTGCCTTCGGGGCTGCCTTTTTGCGCGCGGTGCGCTTCAGTTTCTTACGCTCTTCGGTGTTCTCTACGCTCTTGGTATTCATCTTTTGATTGGTCAGGCTTTCGTCTCAGTCAAGCTTTCTTGAGGCCTGCGAATTTCTCCACTAATTTTTTCATCCCGTAGCGCTGGAAAATAACCACTACTTTCGCGTCGTCTCCCTCGCCTTCGCGCCGGACGATGGTTCCCGTGCCGTATTTGGGATGTTCTACTACTGTACCTGTTCGCGAGGGTTGAGGCGGGCGCGGCGGCGCTTTGGGCAGCGGAGTGCGCGGCGGAGCAGGTGGAACGTCTCCGAAGAGACCGCTTTGCGGAGAGGGACGCGAGGCCGGTGAGGTTGGCGGCGGAGCTCCCCGCATCGGGGCGCCTCTCATTGGAACGCCTTTCATGGGAACATTGACGCCCCGGTCTTTAAAGAACTGCGCCACGTTTTCGACCGAGTTGTATGTTTTGCCGGTATACAGGTTGCGGCGCGAGTCGCGCTGGACCTGCCAGCGCTCGGCAGTAAGGTCTACCTGCGGCCGGTCGTCTTCATCCACACCCATATTGATTACGAGGTTCGACGGAATCTCACGCAGAAACCGCGAAGGCATGGTCCGTTCCTGCTCGCCGCCGCCGAAGCGCCGCCGATACCGCGCCCAGCTCAAAACGAGACGCTTTTCCGAGCGCGTCATCCCCACATAGCAGAGCCGCCGCTCCTCTTCCATGGCGGCTTCGCTGAGCAGCGAACGGCTGTGCGGGAACAAACCGTCTTCCATCCCGGCCATGAACACAACCGGAAACTCCAGGCCCTTGGCGTTGTGGATGGTCATCAGGGTGATCTGGGAGCGCTCGTCGATGTCGTCGGCCTGCGCGACCAGCGCCGCGTGATCCAAAAAGTCGCGTACGGTTTCGCCGCGTTCCACCGCTTCCGCCGCGGCGTTCATCAATTCGTTCAGATTCTCGATGCGGGCTTCGGCTTCCGGCGTGTTTTCCTGCTCCAGCATGCGGCGGTAGCCGGTGCGCTCTTCGATAAACGCCAGCGCTTCGTTCAGAGGTTTAGTTTCGACCGCTTCCACTAGTTCCCGAATCATATGGGAGAAGGCGGCCATGGCGGCGTGGGCGCGGGTGCCGAACTGGTTTTCTTCCAGCATGCGCTCGATTGCGCCCCAAAGCCCGAGGTTGTTTTCAGCGGCGAATTTCTCCGCCTGCTCCACGGTTGTGCGGCCGATACCGCGCGCGGGAACATTGACGATGCGCTGCAGGCTGATCGAATCCGTCTGCGACTGCGCCAGCTTGAGATAGGCGATGATGTCCTTGACTTCCGCGCGCTGGTAATAGCTGATGCCGCCCACCACGTTGTATTTGCGGTTGTAGCGGCGCAGCGCTTCTTCGATCTGGCGCGATTGGGAATTGGTCCGGTATAAAACCGCCACGCGGCGATCGGGATGCTGTTTGATGATCTTGTCGATCGTATCGGCGATGAAGAGCGCTTCGTTCTCAGCATCGTGCGCAACATAGATGCTGAGCATGTCGCCTTCATCGGCCTCGGTCCACAGCCACTTGCCTTTGCGTTCCTGATTGTTGGCAACCACCGCGCTGGCGGCTTCGAGGATGTTTTTCGTCGAGCGATAGTTCTGCTCGAGACGGATCGTCCTGGCGTTCGGATAATCTTTTTCGAAATCGAGAATGTTGCGGATATCGGCGCCGCGCCAACTGTAGATCGACTGATCCTCATCGCCCACCACGCACACGTTGTCGTGCGTGTGCGCGAGCAGGCGCATCAGCTCGTATTGGCTGTGGTTGGTGTCCTGATACTCGTCGATCATGATGTAGCTCAATCGGCGATTCCAGGCCTCGCGCGTTGCCTGATCGTGATACAGCAGGCGGACGCTTTCGAGCAGCAGATCGTCGAAATCGAGCGCGTTCGCCTGATGCAGGGCCTTTTCGTAGTCTTCGTAAACGGCTGCGACCTTTGTTACCCGCGGGTCCGCCGATTCGTTATACATTTCCTGCGGCGTTTTCTTGAGGCTCTTGGCCTGGCTGATTTGAGAAAGCGTCGAGCGATAGGGCAATGCTTTCTCGTCCAATCCCATGCGCCGATAAGCGGCCTTTACGATGGCGAGCTGATCTTCATCGTCATAGATGGAAAAGGAACGCGTGAAGCCGGGGCGAATGGAGGCGAGGCCGTCACCGTCGCTCCGCAGCAGACGGACGCAGAACGAATGAAACGTGGAGACGCGCGGCGGCCGTTCGAGATTCATTTCCTCCAGCAGGGAGGACACGCGCGCGCGCATCTCACCGGCCGCTTTATTGGTGAAGGTGACCGCGAGGACCGCGGATGGCGGCACGTGCTTCGCGCTGACCAGATGCGAAATCCGATGCGTAATCACACGGGTTTTGCCGCTGCCCGCGCCGGCCAGAATCAGAACCGGGCCTTCGGTGGTTTCGACCGCTTCACGTTGTTGGGGATTGAGACCGGAGAGAAAGTCCACTAAAGGATCATTTTCGCATCGGTTCCGCAGCCGTGAGAGAAGTCCGATTATAAAAGCGCTTTCGCCGGGGGATATAATTCCGGGTGCGCAAGCCGATGACCGAAGCATCCGTATCGGAAACCACCCGCCTGCTGCGCGCCTGGGCAGGCGGCGATTCCGCGGCGTTGGAGAAATTGACGCCCCGTGTGTACCGGGAGTTGCGCCGCGTGGCGGCGCGGCTGTTGCGAAACGAGCGGCCCGGCTATAGTCTGCAGAGCACGGACCTGGTGCATGAGGTTTATCTTCGTCTGGTGAGCGCAGGCGATCTGGATTGGCGGCACCGCGCGCATTTCTTCGCCGTTTCCGCCACGCTGATGCGTCGCGTTCTGGTCGATCGGGCGCGTCGGAAGTCGGCAGCCAAACGGGGAGCCAGACCGCAGCCGCTCGATCCTGGCAAAGCGCTGGATATTCCCCAGGCGAAAGCACGCGAACTGGTCGCACTGGACGAGGCGCTCAAAGCGCTCGCCGAAGTGGACCCGCGGAAATCGCGCATCGTCGAGCTGCGGTTTTTTGGCGGCCTGAGCGTGAAAGAAACCGCCGAAGTGGAAAACGTTTCTTCCGACACCGTCCTGCGCGATTGGAAAGTCGCCCGCGCGTGGCTTCTGGCCGAACTGAATGGGGACGCCTGATCGTCCCGCGATCCTCTACCCGAATTTTTTATTCCGGCTTGCGGTTTTTCGGCCCTCGATTGCGCCTTTCCTGGTGCACGCGGATTTTCCCGCGTCGGAAAGAGGAATTCAATGAAAGCAATCTCTCGATTCATTGCACCGGTTCTGGGCGCGGGCGTCTTCATGACGATGTTTGTTCCCCACGCGGCCGCCGGATGCGGGCCCGGCAACCTGCAGGGTCCGTTCACTTTTGTAACGCCGGTTGCCGATGCCCGTACTTTCACCCCGGCTGCCGTGCCCTCCGCGTCCGCGGAAATGCAGCAACCCTCTCTCGTGGGTATGTGGAGCGTTCAACTGGTGTCCCAGGGGAATGCCACCTCCGCAATGCCGATCCCCGACGGCGCGCTGGTGGATTTCGGATATCAGATTTTTCACATCGACAACACCGAATGGGAGAACTCCGGCGGACGATCCCCCAACACGCAGAATTTCTGCGAGGGCGTCTGGGGAAAGACGGGATTCAACACCTACGAACTGAATCATTTCGCCTATCAGTACGATTCGATCAGCGGGAGTCTTACGGGAACCGCCAATATCCGCTATCAGATGACGCTTTCCCCGAGCGGAAACAGCTTCACCGGAACTTTTACGATCGACGTTTACGATACGAAAGCCAGCCATCTGGCTCACCTCGCCGGGACTCTCTCCGCGACCCGGGTGACGGTGGACACAGTGGTAACGGCGATACCGTAGCCGAAAACGTCGATTCTGCGCGCCGGGATATTCGCCCGAATACCCGGCGCCTCTCAGTCTCGGATAGCGGCGCCGGATCTTGTCCCGAGTCCGAACTCCTCTTCGAGCGACTCGTGTTCGCGGCGCAAGGCGTGCATCAGGCGTTGGAATTCAGGGTGATTATGCAGGGAGCGCAGGTAAGGATCCATTTCGAACAAGCGGTGATTCGGCAGCCCGAGATCCGCGCAACGCTGCAGCTCGGCCAACGCCTTATCCGTTTTTCCGCAGAGCGCATACGCGCCGGCGCAGTAGTGCCATGTGTGATGGCTGTGCGTGAGGCTTCGTCCGCGCACGGCTTCATCGGCAAGAGTTTCGGCGCGCGCCATCCTGCCGTCGAGCGCGGCAAGAATGGCATCCATACCCATAATGAACGACTCGTTGGAAAGCATCTGGCGGGCTTTGTCCAGGATCTTTCGGGATTCGTCCAGCCTGCCGGCCCAAAGCGTCGGCACCGGAGCCAGCACGTAGGTCAAAATGCTGTTGGGCTCCAGCCGCAGCGCCAGTGCGGAGTATTCCATGCTTTCATCGAAATCTCCCCTCTGGCACGCGATATGGCTTTTGTGCATTGCCGCGAACACCGCGTTCTGCAATTCTTCGGCATCCTCCGCCGCCGCATCCAGAAATCCCAGATGCCACAGCACTGCGCAGCGCTGGTGGCGGGCAGTATCGCGCAGCGGCTGGATTTTCAAGGCGGCATTGAGCGCCCGAAGCGCCGCGCGGTTCTGAAAGCTGCGCAAAGGGGACCAGAGAATCACGCCGCGCGCGCAGAGCGCGTCGCACTGCACCGGGTCAAGCTCCAGCGCTTTGGCGATCGCGCGTTCGCCCGTCTCAAACCAGCGGGAATCGGTGTCGAGATGCGCGCCCATCTGAGCGCACGCCTGGGCAAGCAGTCCCCACGCATCGGCAAATGCCGGATCCAATTCGGTGGCCCGCGTCAACATCTCGATCGCGGATGCCATCTCGAACTTGTCCACGTGCACCTGCCGGTCCACCGCGCGCAGATAAAGCTCGTACGCGCCGGAATGTCTGGTGGGTGGCTGCGTGCGATCGGTATGCTGCCGGCGCGGCAGGAAAATATCGTTGACCGCGTCGGCGATTCGGTCCTGCAGCCCGAACAAATCGCTCGCATCGCCGTCTATTTTGAGGGAGGCGAGGGTTTGCATTTCGCCGAATCGGTGGGCCTGAATCAGCACCCGGATCTTAGTGCCCACGATTTGGATCACGCCATCCACCAGCAGATCCACGTTCAACTCGCGCGCCGCGCCGGCCCACTCAACCTCCTTGCCGGCGTATCGCATGACGCTGGCGATTGGCCGCACGGCCAGTTTTCCGCTCGCGGAAAGGCGGTGCACCAGGGCATCGGCGAGAGAAACGGAAAGATATTGTTCCGCGGCCGGGCCGCGCAACTGCAACGGAATGACGGCGAGCGAGGGGCGACCGGCTCGAATGGGTGACGGAGCGCTTGCCGGCAAACCGAGCGCCTTGAGCTGAGTAGCCAGTTCAACTGCCGAGTCCGGACGCGCCGCGGGGTTCTTCGCCAGGCAGCGCATCACCAGCCGTTCGAATTCAGACGGCAGTCCTTCGCGCAACGCGCCAGGAGCCTCCGGATCGCCGGTCGCGATCGCGTCCATGACCGCGAGCGAGCTTTCCCCGCGAAACGGCCGGCAGCCCGTCGCCGCTTCGTAAAGCACGCATCCGAGCGAGAAGATGTCGGAGTGCGCATCCACAGTCTCGCCGCGCGTCTGCTCGGGAGACATGTACGCAACGGTTCCCACTATCTCTCCCTGCCGGGTCAGGTTTGTCTCGGCCAAATCGACCGGCATTTTTGCGATTCCGAAGTCGAGAACCTTGATCACCTGCTCGGGAGTGACCAAAATGTTGGCCGGCTTGATATCCCGATGGACGATGCCGGCCGCGTGCGCGGCGCCCAGAGCGAGCGCGATCTGGCTGCCCAGTTCGGCAAGCCGATCGAAGGGCAGGCCCCCCGGCGAGATCAGATCCTTCAGCGTCCGGCCGATGACATACTCCATGACCAGAAAGTCGACGCCGTCGTGGCGGCAGATGTCGTGCAGAACCACGATATTGGGGTGGTTCAACGCGGACGCCGCGCGCGCCTCGCGCAGGAAGCGCCGCTTGAATTCTCCGTCGGACGCGGCCCCGCGCGAAAGCAACTTGATAGCAACCCGACGGCCCAGGCGGGTGTCGAGTGCGCGGTATACCTGCCCCATGCCGCCCACGCCGATCCGCTGCTCGATTTGGTAAGGCCCGAGCCGCGTCTCCGCCGGAACAATAGTTCCGCTGTCGAGTAATGCGCTCCTCCCCATCCATGCCGGGTGGTCGAGTGTGGAACTGTCCTGGGCAAGCATTGCCTCCACCTTGGCAATGAGTTTCGGATCGGCGCCCTCAAACAGGCGTTCTCTCCCGGCGTCCGAAAGATCCACGGCCGCCTTGTACAGCTCCTCGATCTGGCGCCAGAATTCGGGGGTCACTTGCGAATGCAGGAGTCTCAATTTTATCAGAGATTTGCCGGCATGAGGGCCGCGACAATGACACCGCGACAATGACACGCGACAATGACACGCGACAATGACACGCGACAATGCTGCGAGTCGGTAAAAGCACATCTCACCGGCAGCTTTATCGGTAAAAGTAACGGCGAGGACTGCCGACGGCGATAGGGGCTTCGCGTCGATTAAATGCTCCGATGCGCGATCACGCGGGTCTTGCTGTCCGCGCCGTTGTTTGTGGGATCGAGGCAGGTCTGCCACCGGGCGATTCTTCGCCTAAAGGTGAATCATGCCTTTTCTGGATATTAACGACTTCAGGCGCGGCGCTTCGATTCACGAACACCACCATCCCGAAGAAGAAGTCTATGAGGTGATTGCGGGCGAACTGAAAGTGACCATCGATGGCAGCGCGCAGATTGCCCGCGCGGGGCTGGTTGCGATCGTGCCGAGTAATGTCCGGCACTCGGTCAGGGCGCTCACGGACGGTATGGCCATCATAGTGGATCACCCCGCAAGGCACGACTTCGGGTAGAAGGTGTACGAAAGACCCCGCTACCAACCGCCAGGGTGAAAAATACCAATACGACGGTATTCTGAGCCGGCCTCCAAAGTCTTAAGCTCTGTATCGGAGGAAGAGCATGGATGCCATTCCGAAAGGCGAACTCGAGAATCGGCTCGGAGCGTATGCTGCTACTCTCCGGGCCTCCGGCCTGAAACGCCCGCCGGGAAAATGGCAGGTCTATGCCGCGGTCAGCGGTTCGGCCATGGCGATGATGACCGGCGCGGCGACATCCCTGATCGGCAGCGAAACTTCGGACACCACATCGATGCCGATCGCCCGCGCGACAGCCAACGAGCAAAGCTTCCCCAGTTTCCGATCCATGCCGATGATCCGAGCCGTTCGCTCGGCGATGACCAGGCTGGACGCGCAGGCGGCGCAGCCTCCGGTCATTTCGCCGCTGGGCGTCGTGCCGATCTTTGGATCGGGAAACACGATTCAACCGGGCGAATGGGTTTCGATTTACGGCAGTAACCTGGCTGGTGCGGACGCCTCCTGGAACGGAGACTTTCCGACTCTGCTGGGCGGCACTCAGGTGACGATCAACGGCAAAGCGGCTTACCTTGAGTTTGTCAGCCCCAATCAGATCAACCTGCAGGCGCCGGACGATACCGCAACCGGTACCGTGCCCGTGGTGGTTACGACCGCGGCCGGAAGCGTGACATCGACCGTGACGCTGGGTCCGTTTGCACCGGCGTTCGATATTGTTGGCCAAAACATTGTGGGCAAAAACTACGTCTCTGGTGTCATTCTGAGGTCGAACGACACCGGAGCTTACGGAGGAGGCACGTACGATCTTCTGGGTCCGACTGGAAATTCATTTGGCTACTACACGGTTGCCGCGCAGCCGGGCGATATCGTTGAGTTGTTCGGCGTTGGGTTCGGCCCGACTGCTTCTCTTGTTCCTGCCGGACAGGCGTTCTCCGGATCGGTACCGATCGACAGCGACACCACCTTCAGCCTGTACATCAATGGCGTCTTCGTCAGACCGAGCTTCATTGGTCTGTCGAACACAGGGCTGTATCAGATCAACCTGACGGTTCCCAACGGCCTGGGCGAGGGAGATGCTGTCATTCTGCTGATCATCGGCGGGATGCAGACCCAGCGGAGCGTGCTCTTTCCGCTGCAGCAAACCACTACCATTCCTCCCGTCGTCGGCGGTACGGTCGGGAGCGGTGGCGGGCCGGTCTTCTTCAGTTCCAGCGGACCGGGAAGCTGTTGCGGCGGGGGATTCAGTGGGGGGTTCAGTGGCGGATCTGGTGGTGGAGGGGGCGGCAGCGGGAGCGCGCGAAAGCCGGGCGGAAAGAAGAAACGCTGGGAACCGCGGCTGAAATTTACGAAATAATCCCCTTGCGCACCGCGTACAAAACCAAGTCCGCGAAATTGCGCAGATTCAGCTTCTCCTGAAGATTGCGCCGGTGCGTCTCAACCGTGTACGTACTGAGGTTCCAGAGCGACGCAATCTCCTTATTGGACTTTCCCTGTGCCAGCAGATGCAGAATTTCGCGCTCGCGCGATGTCAGGAGTTCATAGCTGTCCGCAAAACCCCGCGTGCGGATCTCCCGTACATAGTCTTCCGCCAGCATGCGGCTGATCTCCGGACTGAAGAACGTTTTGCCGTCGCTCACGCGGTGGATGGCTTCGATCAGATCGCCTTCCGCCGAATCCTTCAGCAGATAGCCGCGCGCGCCGGCGCGCAGAGCACGCAAAACGTAAGCCTCATCGGAATGCATGCTGAGGATCACGATGGCGATATCGGGCAGCATTTCATGAATGCGCTGCGCCGCTTCGACACCGTTGAGATTGGGCATCGCGATATCGAGAACCACCACATCCGGCACGGTGGACTGCGCCTGTTGGACGGCTTCGCGGCCGTCCGAGGCCTCCGAAACCACAGTGAAGCCGGGCTGCGATTCGATCAGCAGCCGAAGCCCACGCCGCATCACGACATGGTCGTCGGCCAGAAGAATTCGAATGGGGCTCACGTTTCCACACGCTCGGCGGGAATCTCAGCTGCGGCATCGGCGGGGACTTCGTCCGTCTCACGGAGCAGAGGCAACCGGACCGTCAATATGGTCCCGCCGCCTGGCTTCGATTCGACCTGAGATGTCCCGCCCAGACGCGCAACTCTTTCCTCGATGCCGAGCAATCCGAGCCCTTTTACCTGCTGGACGTTGAAACCCTGGCCGTCATCCTGAATGCGCAGGATCAATCGGTCATTTTCCTGATAGACGCGGATGCGCACGACGGTCGCGCGCGAGTGGCGCTCGCAATTGTGAAGCGCTTCCTGCACCACGCGGTAGAGGCACGTCTTGAACTGCTCCGGAAGATCGTCCGAGGTCAATTCGTTTGAAACGCCGACATCGATGGAAGTGCGCTTCGACATCTCACGCGCCTGCCAACGAAGCGCAGGGATCAGGCCGAGATCGTCCAGCATCGACGGCCGCAGCAGAAGAGCCATATTACGCACCACGCGAACCGTTCCTTCGACGAGACCTTTAATGGCCTCCACGTTTCGCAGAGACGCGGCCGGCGGCTGACCTTCGAGCCGAATGGAAAGATTCTTCAGCTCCACGAGAACGGCGGACAAAGCCTGTCCGACTTCGTCGTGCAGCTCGATGGAGAGCGCGCGCCGCTCGACCTCCTGTGCCTGCACGAGCTTCGCGGAGAGGTTCGTCAACTGTTTGCGCGCTTCCGCGGCTTCCTGGTAACGGAGTTGCGAACTGGCCTCGAGACGCAGAATATGGCGGGTGCTGAAGAGCGCCATGCCCAGGCCAATCGCAAGCGCGGTCAGCAGGGTCACACTCAGCCTCGTCTGAAACTTCACCAGCAGTTCCCCCACCCGATCGCTGCCGGCGTTCATCTGTTGCTCGTTGAGGTCCGCAATACGCCCGGCAATTTCGAGCATGACGGCGCGTCGGGGATACACATCGTCGCGGAGAAATATGTATCCGCGGGCGCGCCTTTCCGCCGCCGTCCACCGCATGATGGGGCTCAGGATGTTCCAGTAACCCGCTAATTCATTGGTCAGCGCCGCGTATTGAGGGCGCTCGCCGGCATTCAGTTGCCCCTCATATTCACCCAGGGCCGCCTGCATCCGTTTGCGGACGTCTTCGAGATTCGCGCGGAAGGTCTCCGCACGCGCCGGCTCGGGCTCCAGCAGATAGTCGCGCACATAGGTTCCCGACAGATAAAGCTCGGAGCGAACCTCGTTCAGCGTGTGATTACGAAATAAGAACTGGCGGCGGATTCCGTAATCCCCGCGCCGGACCTGACGCAGTACAAGCAGAGCGTCGCCGCCGGTTAACGCCATTACCAAAAGCAGGCTGCCAAAGCCGACGGTGAGTGCGAATCGCGCGTTCCGGAACGGGCGATCGGTACTGGACGCGGACATATGAGGTTCAACTCCAGCCTACTGCGGAGCCAACCGATAATAAACACCTTTTGTGTCTCTACCTGACGTTTTGCGCCCGAAATACCAACTGTCTGGTATAGAACCAATGCGCTCGAACCCATAGATTGGATGGCAGGAGACTTGCGGAAACCTTATCCCCGATGACGCCCGTTTCGACTGCCGTTCTTGAGAGCCTCCGCCGGCTCGATACCTGTAGTGTTTCGAATGCAATTGAGCGATTCAATGTCCGGCTGCGAAACGAGGGTTTTGTTTCGGGAGCCCTCCGCTGCCGGTTTCCGGAACTTGCTCCCATGCTCGGCTATGCGGCGACCGCACGCGTTCATACCAGTTCCGCGCCGATGAGAGCGCGCTGCTATTTCGACCGCATGGACTGGTGGACGTACGTGGCATCGCTGCCGGAACCGCGGGTCATGGTTCTGCAGGACGCCGACCACACGCCGGGGATCGGGGCGCTGGTGGGTGAGATTCACGCCACCATTGCGCAGGCGCTGAATTGTTCCGGCTGTATTACAAACGGCGCTGTGCGCGATCTGGAAGCCGTCGAAGCCATCGGGTTCCCTCTCTTTTCGCGCCGCGTTTCGGTGACTCACGCGTACGCGCATATCGTTGAATTCGGCAACCCGGTGGAGATCGGCGGAACGACGTTTCGGCCCGGCGATCTGGTTCATGGCGATCGGAACGGCGTACACATTATTCCGCCGGAGATCGCAGAAGCTTTACCCGATATGGTCCATCGGATTCAGGAACAGGAAAAGGAATTGACCCGATTCTGCCGGTCCGGCGCGTTTTCGCTGGTTGAGCTTGGGGAACGAATGCGGCCCGTCTCGAAAGACGGCCTGCCGCATATACATACATCAACATCATGACGATTCCAGCGCAATGGAGAGCGGGGGCAATGGCAGCCGGGCTGGCGATTCTGAGCGCCGCCGTTACGGCCTGCGGTAATCATTCCGTTCAGGCTGAGGCCAATCCGGGCGTTAAGACCGGAGCGGTGGAAGTGGGCGTGGCTGCGGTGAAGTCCATGCCGCTTTCGCGCAGCCTGACGATTTCCTCCGAGCTCGTTCCTTTCCAGGAAATCGACGTTTATGCGAAGGAATCCGGTTATGTGAAGCAGCTTCTGGTCGATTACGGAACACGCGTCAAAGCAGGCCAACTGATGGCGGTGCTGGAGATCCCCGAACTGGAGCAGCAACTGCAGCAGGACGACGCCGCAATCAGGAGCGCGGCCGATCAGGTGACGCACTCCGAGCACGAAGTTTCCCGCTACCAGGCTCAGCAGAACGTACTCCATCTCCAGGCAGACCGCCTGAGCACCGTTGCGAAGAATCAGCCCGGCCTCGTTGCGCAACAGGAAGTCGACGACGCCAGAGGCAAGGACCTTGCCGCCGCGGCGCAGGTCGAATCGGCACAGTCCAATCTGGCGGTTGCACAGAGTCTGCTCGACGGGGCAAAGGCCAAACGCCAGCGCGATCAGGTGCTCTTCGATTACTCAAAAATCACCGCGCCGTTTGCCGGCACAGTCACGCAGCGCTTCGCCAACCTCGGCACTCTCGTGCAGGCGGGCACGAATTCCAGCACGCAGGCTCTTCCGCTCGCCCGTTTGTCGGAGGACGACAAATTCCGTCTTGTAATTCCGGTTCCTGAATCCTACGTTCGTTACATTAAAGTCGGTGATCCGGCCCAGGTCAGCGTCCCGGCTCTCGGCCGTACTTACAGCGGCACAGTGGCGCGCTTTTCCGTTGACGTCAAGGAAGACACGCGCACTATGCACACAGAGGTCGACATCCTCAACACAGACCGCAAACTGCTGCCGGGCCTCTATGCCGAAGCCACGCTCTCGCTGGACCGCAAAAACAACGCCATCGCCGTTCCCGTCCAGGCGCTCAGTCAGACCGGCGATCAGGCGACGGTGTATGTCGTTTCTCCATCCGGAGTCATCGAGGTGCGTAATATCAACCTTGGCATTCAGACCCCGAAAGAGGCCGAAGTGCTCGCCGGTCTGAAGGAAGGCGAGCTTGTGGTAGTGAGTGACCGGAGCAGTCTCAAGGCCGGCCAGCAGGTGCATGAGAAGGAAGTTCCGCTGCTGCAGGCGCAGGAGTAGCAGCCGATGCCGCGTTTTGCCATTCGAAATCCGTATTTCATCATCGTGATCTGCATGGCGCTGCTGGTGATCGGCGTACTCGCCATTACCGGCATGCCGAAGGACCTTTTTCCCCCGATCAATCTTCCCGAAGTCGTCGTCGCGACGTTCTACAGCGGCATGCCGCCCGTCGATGTGGAGACCGACATCACGAACCCGCTGGAGCGGTTTTTCACACTGGCGGCGGGCGTCGATCATTCGGAATCGCGATCCATGCTCGGCGTCAGCATGATCAAGGTATTTTTTCAGCCCGGCACGAGCGCTGACGCCGATCTCACGGAGCTCTCCAACCTGGCCCTCGCCGACCTGAAGCGCCTGCCGCCCGGCACGCTCCCACCCGTCGTGCTGAAGTTCGATGCTTCCAGCCTTCCGGTCTGCCTGGTCACGATTACCGGCAAGGGGATGTCGGAAACCCAGCTGCACGATCTGGCGCAGTTCCAGATCCGCAATCAGATCGCGGTCGTGAACGGGGCCGAAATCCCCGGCGTATTCGGCGGCAAATACCGCCAGGCGATGGTCTATGTCGATCCGTTCAAGCTCTTGTCGCGGCAGATGAGCCTCATGGATGTTGTCAGTTCGCTGAACAGCAGCAACCTGATTCTTCCCGCGGGCGACGTGAAGATCGGGCCGAACGATTACTACGTCTACTCGAACAGTCTCGTGAAGAATGTCAAGGATCTGGAGAAAATCCCTCTGAAGACGTCGGGCACGAGCTGGGTTGCACTGGGCGATATCGGCAAGGCCGAGGACGCCAGCCAGCTACAGTACAACATCGTGCGCATTAACGGGCAGAAGTCAGCCTACATTCCCATCATGAAGCAGGGCGGCGACACCAATACCGTCCAGGTGGTGGACGATGTCCGGAATCTGACCGCAAAGCTTTTTGACCTGCCTCCGCAGTTGAAGACTTCCATCGCATTTGACCAGTCGGTATTTGTGAAAGAGGCGATCAATACCGTCCTGCACGAAGGGCTCGTGGGTCTGGCGCTCACGAGTATCATGATTCTGATTTTCCTCGGCAGCATGCGGGCGACATTCGCGGTGCTGCTGTCGATTCCGATTTCGGCGCTGGCGACTTTCGTCGTGCTCTACATGATGGGCAGCACGATCAACACCATGATCCTCGGCGGTCTGGCGCTGGCGTTCTCGCGCGTCATCGACAACTCGGTGATTTCGCTGGAGAACATTTACCGGCATCTGGAGTTGGGATCGTCCGCCCAGGTTGCGGCGCAGGAGGGCGGCGCCGAGGTCAGTCTCGCCGTACTGGCCGCGACGCTTGTCGGCGTGGTCAATTTCTTTCCCGTCACGCTTCTGGCCGGTGTGAGCAAGTTTCTTTTCACCGCTCTGGCGCTCGCCTTCTGTCTGTCGCTGCTGGCTTCGTATGTTCTGGCCATGACCGTGATCCCGCTGTTCTGCTCCAGGTTTCTGACGGCGATTCACCATGGTGAGTCCGCGGGACAGGGGGAATCCGGCGGACAACACGAGCATGGCGGAGGCTTCAACGCTTGGTTTAACCGGCAGTTCAATGCAATGCTCGATGTCTACGAGCGCACCGTGCGCCGGGCACTCCGTCGCCCGGGCCTGACAGTGGTGGCGCTGAGCGGCGTTTTCGCCGCCAGCCTCGCCATCTACCCCCTTCTGGGCCGGGCCTTTTTCCCGCAGACCGACGCCGGGCAGTTTACGGTAAACGTCAAGGCGCCGACGGGCACGCGCCTTGAAGTGACCAATGAGTACGTGGCCCGCGTGGAAGATCTGATCCGCCACGTCGTGACCCCGACGGATATGCGGATGATCGTTTCCAACATCGGTGTGGTGAACGATTTTTCGTCGCTCTACACCGCCAACTCCGGGGAGTACACCGCAACCATTCAGGTGGCCCTGAATGACAGCCACGCCATCAGCAGCCTGGTTTATATGGATCGGGTGCGGGAGCAGATCGCGGCCAGGTTCCCGGATGTACGCGCGTTTGTACAGAGCGGGTCCATGGTCGACGGAATTCTGAATTCGGGCATGGCGGCGCCCATCGATGTGCAGGTGAATACGCGGGACCTGACAAAGACCTATCAGGTCGCGCAGGACCTTGCATCGAGCATCCGGCGCCTTCCGGGCGTGGGCCAGGTTTACATCCCGCAGGATATGAACTATCCGGCTATTCAGATGAATGTGAATCGCGTGCACGCCGGCGAGCTGGGACTTACCCAGAAGGAGATCGTCGACAACGTGATCACGGCTCTGAATTCCAACGTGATGATCGCGCCCAATTACTGGGTGGACTACAACAGCGGCAACGATTACTTCCTCAGCGTGCAATACCCGGAACACGGCAAGGGGGCGATTCAGAATCTCGTCGATCTGAAATCGATTCCGCTGCGCGCTCACAACCTGAAGCAGCCGACTACCCTGGACTCCGTGGTGAGCCTGACGAGCGTACAGACCCCGACGGAAATCGACCACTATCAGATTCAGAAGGTGGCGGATGTCTATGTCACGCCATCGGGCGAAGATCTGGGCAGGCTCAAGACTGCGATCGAGAGAACCATTCAGGACGCGAAACTGCCGTCGAACATCCGCGTTAACCTGCGCGGCATGGTGCAGGGAATGGATGCCTCGTTTAAACGCTTCGCTCTCGGATTTACGATTTCGTTCATTCTCCTGACACTCATCCTGGTCGCGCAGTTCCGCTCGGTCATCGATCCGTTCCTCATCATGCTGGCAATTCCGATGGGCTTTGTCGGTGTGCTGATTATTCTGCCGCTGACAAACACCACGCTGAACGTGATGTCTCTCATGGGGGTGCTCATGCTGATCGGGATCGCCAACTCGAACAGCATTCTGATCGTGGACTTCGCGCACAAGCTGGAAGATCAGGGTTTGTCGGTTCCCGACGCCATCGTCACAGCCTGCCGCGTGCGCCTGCGGCCGATTCTGATGACGTCGCTTGCCACGATTATCGGCATGCTGCCGATGGCCATGAAGCTCGGCGCCGGCGGCGAGCAGTACACGCCCATGGCGCGGGCCGTCATCGGGGGCCTGACGACCTCGGTGCTGCTGACGATCTTCATCGTTCCCGCTGCATATTTGCTGGTTTACGGGAAGAGGAAAAAGGCCGCGGACGCCGCGTAACCCATGCCGCGTTTCTCTATCCGCCATCCCTACTTCATCGTCGTCATCTGCCTGACGCTGCTGGTGATCGGCGTACTGGCCATTACCGGCATGCCGAAGGACCTCTTCCCGCCGATCAACCTGCCGGAAGTGGTCGTGGCGACATTCTACAGCGGCATGCCGCCTGTCGATGTCGAGACCGACATCACAAATCCACTGGAGCGATTCTTTACGCTTGCGGCGGGTGTCGATCATTCGGAATCGCGCTCCATGCTGGGCGTCAGCATCATCAAAGTGTTTTTTCAGCCGGGCACCAGCGCGGACGCGGACCTGACGGAGCTCTCCAATCTGGCGCTCGCCGACCTGAAGCGCCTGCCGCCCGGCACGCTCCCACCCGTCGTGCTGAAGTTCGATGCTTCCAGCCTTCCGGTCTGTCTGGTCACGGTGACCGGCAAGGGGATGTCGGAAACCCAGCTGCACGATCTGGCGCAGTTCCAGATCCGTAATCAGATTGCAGTCGTAAACGGCGCCGAGATTCCCGGCGTCTTCGGCGGCAAGTACCGCCAGGCGATGGTATATGTCGATCCATTCAAGCTCGTGTCCCGGCAGATGAGCGTGATGGATGTCGTCGATGCGGCCAACGACAGCAATCTGATTCTTCCGGCCGGCGATGTGAAGATCGGGCCGAACGATTATTACGTCTATTCGAACAGTCTGGTGCAGAATGTCAAGGATCTGGAAGGAATTCCGCTGAAGACCGACGGTACGAGCTGGGTTTCTCTCGGGGACGTTGCGAAAGCGGAAGACTCGAGCCAGCTGCAGTACAACATCGTCCGCATCGACGGACAGAAATCCGCCTACATTCCGATCATGAAGCAGGGCGGCGATACGAATACCGTCCAGGTGGTCGAAGACGTCCGGAACCTGACGAAGAAGCTCTTCGATCTCCCGGCGCAGCTGAAAACGAGCATCGTGTTCGACCAGTCGGTGTTCGTCAGGGAAGCCATCAACACCGTGCTGCACGAGGGACTGATTGGGCTGGCGCTCACCAGCATCATGATTCTGGTCTTCCTCGGCAGCATGCGCGCCACCTTTGCCGTGCTGCTTTCGATTCCGATTTCGGCGCTGGCCACCTTTGTCGTGCTCTACATGATGGGGAGCACGATCAACACGATGATCCTCGGCGGTTTGGCTTTGGCGTTCTCGCGCGTCATCGACAACTCGGTTATCTCGCTCGAGAACATTTACCGTCATCTGGAGATGGGGTCGTCGCCAAAGGTCGCGGCGGAAGAGGGTGGAGCGGAAGTAAACCTGGCGGTTCTGGCGGCCACGCTCGTCGACGTGGTGGATTTCTTCCCCGTGACGCTGCTCGTCGGCGTCAGCAAGTTTCTGTTTTCCGCGCTGGCCCTGGCCTTTTGTCTGTCGCTGCTGGCTTCATTTGTAGTTGCGATGACGGTGATCCCGCTGTTTTGCTCGAAATTCCTCAGCGCGGTGCACCATGGCGGGACGGGGGAACACACGGCGGTGCATGACGAAGCCATCGAACCCGACCAGCGTGACAAGTCCGCCGGCGGTTTCAATGCCTGGTTTAACCGGAACTTCAATCGCATCCTCGATGTGTACGAACGCACGGTGCGCCGGGCGCTTAAACGCCCAGGCCTGACCGTGGCAGCTCTGGCGGGTCTTTTCGTCGCCAGCCTCGGCATTTATCCGTTTCTCGGCCGCGCCTTTTTCCCGCGCACCGACGCCGGTCAGTTCACGGTCAATATCAAGGCGCCCACCGGCACGCGCATTGAAGTCACCAACGAATACACCGCGAAAATCGAAGACCTGATCCGCCATATCGTAGCGCCTTCGGACCTGCGCATGATCGTTTCGAACATCGGAGTGGTCAATGACTTCTCTTCGCTCTACACCACGAACTCCGGCCAGTACACGGCTACCATCCAGGCTGCGCTGAATGACAATCATGCCGGGAGCAGTCTGGAATATATGGATCGCGTCCGGGACGAAATCGCGGCGAAGTTTCCCGACGTCCGCGCCTTCGTGCAGAGCGGTTCGATGGTTGACGGCATCCTCAACTCGGGTATGGCGGCGCCGATTGACGTACAGGTGAACACCCGCGATCTGGGAACGACCTATCAGGTGGCCCAGGATATAGCGTCGCGCATCCGCCGCATTCCGGGTGTGGGTCAGGTTTACATACCGCAGGACATGAATTATCCGGCGATTCAGATGAACGTCGATCGGGTGCACGCGGCCGAACTCGGATTGACTCAGAAGGACATTGTCGACAACGTGATCACGGCGCTGAACTCGAACGTGATGATCGCGCCGAATTACTGGGTGGACTACAAGAGTGGGAACGACTACTTCCTCAGCGTGCAGTACGCCGAACACGGCAACGGAGCGATTAAGAATCTTGTCGACCTGAAGTCGATTCCACTGCGGGCTCCGAATTTGAAGGAACCGACCACGCTCGATTCCGTGATTCAGCTGAGCAGCGTGCAGACACCGACGGAGGTTGACCACTATCAGATTCAGAAGGTGGCGGATGTCTACGTGACACCTTCCGGCGAAGATCTCGGCAAAGTGACGACGGCCATCGGGAAAACCATTGCCGACGCGCATCTGCCTTCGAACATCCGCGTCAATCTGCGGGGGATGGTGCAGGGAATGAATGCTTCGTTCGAGCGCTTTGCCCTCGGGTTCATTATTTCATTTATTCTGCTGATTCTGATTCTGATTGCTCAGTTCAAGTCGTTCATCGATCCTTTCCTGATCATGCTGGCTATTCCGATGGGTTTCATCGGCGTGCTCGTCATCCTGCCGCTGACAGGAACAACCCTGAACGTCATGTCGCTGATGGGCGTTCTCATGCTTATCGGCATCGCCGACTCCAACAGCATTCTGATCGTCGATTTTGCTCACCGTCTCGAAGAGCAGGGCATGTCGGTCCTCGATGCCGTTGTCACCGCCTGCCGCGTGCGCCTCCGTCCGATTCTGATGACCTCACTCGCCACTATCATCGGCATGATCCCGATGGCGATGAAGCTCGGCACCGGCGGCGAGCAGTACACGCCGATGGCGCGGGCCATCATCGGCGGTCTTACTTCTTCGGTGCTCCTTACGATCTTTATCGTTCCGGCTGCTTACGTATTGGTCTATGGCAAAAAGAAACGCAACGCGGCTCAGCCTGCGTAACATTCTGTCGATTGCGCTTGTAATCGTTTGCGTGCGGCCGCTGTCAGGACAAGCGCCGGCGCCCGCGACACCCGGGCAGACGTCTCCCACGTTGACCCTCCGGCAGGCGGAAGCGATGGCGATCCGGAACCATCCGCGCATTCAGGCGGCGCAGAACGAGGCGGCTTTCGCGAATCAGCAGATTACCGAGGCACGATCAGCTTACTTTCCGACCGTATCCGGTGAAATTACCGGATCGCAGGCGAATTTCGGCGCACGCATCGGCGCGGGTTTTCTGACCGATTCGCGCTTATTCAACCGCTTCGGAGACGGATTCACACTATCTCAACTCATCACCGACGCGGGACGCACGAAGAATCTGGTGGCATCGTCACGCCTGCAGGCTCAGGCGGGCGCGCAGAACGTGCAGGCCACACGGTACGACGTCCTGCTGCAGGTCAACCGCGCGTATTTCGACGTCCTGCATGCTCAGGCTTTGATCAAAACCGCGCAGGAGACGATCAAAACACGCCAGACCGTGCTCGACCAGGCCACTCAGTTGGCGCAGAATCAGCTTCGTTCGCAGCTCGACGTCAGCTTCGCGTCCGTCAATGTATCGCAGGCTAAGCTCCTGCTCATCCAGGCGCAGAACAGTCTGGATGAAGCATACGCCGAGCTGGCGCGAGCGCTCGGAGTCGATCAGGTGACTCGCTACCAGGTGCAGGAAGAACCGCTTCCACCCACTCCGCCGACTAACCCCGACGATCTGGTTGCGCAGGCAATCGCCAACCGGCCGGAACTGGCGAGTTTCCGCTATGCACGCGATTCCGCATATAAGTTCGCCGAAGCGGAGAAGGATCTTTCGCGACCGACGGTGAATCTGGTGGGCGTTGCGGGCTACATTCCCTATATCGAGCAGGTGACCTCGCAGAGCATTCCTCCCGAATATGAAGGCGTCGCCGTGAATGTCAGCATTCCGATTTTCAACGGGCACCTTTTCGGCGCACGAAAGGAAGCGGCAAAGGACCGCGCTATGGAGGCAGATCAGAGGCTGCGGGATGAGCAGCAGGGCCTGGCGCGCGATGTCCGTCTCGCATGGGCGAACGCATCCACCGCGTATGAGCGAATCGATGTCACCGCTCAGTTCGTGCAGGAGGCGGCGATGGGAGTCAGCCTCGCGCAGGGCCGTTATAATCTGGGACTTGCATCGATCGTCGAGTTGTCGCAGGCGCAGTTGAATCAGACTGCGGCCGAGATCGAGAATCTCAGTGCCAAATACGACTACCAAAGCCAGTATCAGGCGCTCCAATATACGATCGGCCTTCTGCGCTGAGCCCCTTTGTGGGGCAGGCTTTCAGCCTGCCGCCAGGCTTCCGCCCGGCGTTCCGAATTGCCGGGAATCAGCTGAGATATAACACCGGGTCGACATATGAGCCGTAACATGGGCGTTCTGTTTCGCGAAGAGCAGCGATTCCGGCAACTGAGCATCCGTCTGTTGCCGGCGATTCTGCCGGCCGGATTCACCTTGCTGCTCATCTGGCAGGTCGCGCTCGGGCATCCGGCGGGACCGCATCCGATGAGCAACGGCGATGTCCTCGGCTGGACCATATTCCTTTGGCTTGTCTATTTGCGGCTGGTCACGATCAAACTGGTGACGGCGGTTGAGCCGGGAAGATTATCGATCTCTTTGCGTGGCTTGTGGAAGATTCGCAAAATCCCGCTCGCGGAAGTATCCAGGTCCGAGGCCGTAACCTACTCGCCGGCCGACTACGGCGGCTACGGCATCAGACTGACGAAATACGGGAAGGCTTATATAGCGAGCGGCGATCGCGGCGTGCGGCTCACACTGGCGAACGGCGGTAAAGTGCTGGTGGGATCGCAACGCGCGGAGGAATTGGCGAAGGCGATCGCGGCGGCCAGGGAATAGTTCCCGTAGGGCCAGGATGTCATCCTGCGCGGGGTTGGAAGCCCCGCTGCGTGTTTTGGAAAGAAGCGAGCCCGGCCGATTGCCAATCGGCCGCGGATTCACAATCTGCCCCACACTTCAGGCTGCAGGTACAGCAGATTATTGCGGCCCCAAAGCCCGCGCGAAGCGCGCGTTCGAATAGATCTCGATGCGATCGTCATCGCCGGGCGCGGACGAATATCGCACGTCAACGTTTCCGATCGGATGCAGATTGCCTCCCGCGCACTGCGGCAGCGATGAATTAGCCAGAAAGATTCCGCCGAGAGACATCATCGCCTGAATATTGAGAGAGGCGAGCGCCTGATCGAAGGTGTCGTAATATACCAGGATGTTGGTGGCAACCACGAGATCGTATTGCTCATCCGGTCTCTGCGTAACGATATTCAGCGGCGCGGGCTCCAGCAGCCTCACAATGTCCGGGCGAATTTCGACCGCTTTCGGCAGGACGCTTCGCACCTGCGGAGGAGCGGACATCGGCTCGACCGAAGTCCCGATCCGATCGCCGAAGCGGCGCCAGTACGCCATGGCGTCGGGATTCCATGCCCGCAATTCATCGAGTACCAACTGGATCGTGTAAGGTCTCCCGGACCGAATCGCGCGGGTTATGTGATCGAGAGGCTGCGTGCTGATGTCGAACACCCCGACGCGAAGATCGGAAGCGTGCGCCAGTCCAAGGCGGATGAGAGAATCCGCCAGCCCGAACGGCTGCAATGTCTGCAGAGGGTAATAGTCGAAGCCGTAGTCCTTATCCGTGAAGTCAAGACCCGGACCAATGATGGCCGCGCGACGGACATTGGTCAACGCGCCGCGCCGCTTCAGATCCGCCAGCGTTTGTTCAATAGCCCAGTTCGGCCGGAAGTTGGTATCGACCGAAAGCCCGCGGTCCTTGAAAAGCTGCGAAGTGACGCGGTCGCCGGCCGGCGCGTTATTGAGGACAGCCCGGTACTGGCCTTGTTCGGCGAGATATCGCGAGATCGCGCCTTTCACCCAGGACTCCGTGCGCTGTCGGGGCTGCAGCATGTTCCTCAGCCAAACGAGCCGCTCGTTCCCTCCGGGATTTCCCAATGCTCGAACGAAGTCCCGGACCCTCGCGTCGATGATGGAATATGTCATTGCCGCTCCCAGACGGTCACGGTTCGGTAAAACGGTGGTTGTTCCGAACCGCGACTGCGAAGGAGCGGCACGAAATGACTCAAGCGCAGTGTCCTCGGGCGTCACGCGCGGCTGGGTTGTGAATGAAACCCCGAACAAAACCAGATTCACCAGCGAATCTTCTTCGCCGCGGCGAATGCGCGAACGAATGGCCGCGTCATGGCTTTGAATCCACTGATGCCACGCGGATCGGGAGGGCGCCGCCAGCCCGCACGATGTCAGGGCGGACGCCACCTGATCGTAAGTCAGGAAAGCCGCACGCGAACGCACGGCGGCTTGTACACAGCGCGCGACCAGCAGGCCGAACGGCAGTAACTCGCGCCGGGAAACCAACGAACCGCTTACTCGCCCTTGCAGACGTCCACAATACAAACGGAGGTCGTGGCCACCGCAGGCACGGCGAGCCCATGCTCTTTCATCAGCTTCCGCAGCAGTGCAGCCGCTTCAGGATGCGCGATCGACGACTGAACGCCCACCCGCACCACGCCGTCTGCATACTCGACCGGCAGCCACTTGTATCCGTAGTTTTTCTGGTTCGGATTGGTAGTATCGCGGCTTCCGAAATCGCGCGTGTCCATTTTTGCGCCATGATCGACCAGCGCCTGGATCACCGGGACGCTCCCTTTGTGAGCCGCGCCGTGCAGAGCCGTGCGGCCGTCGGAATCGACCGCATTCACGTCGATGCCCAGATCGAGGCACATCTTCACCGCTTCCAGATCCTGCGCCTCGGACCATTGGAACGTAATGCCTTCCACCCAGCCGATTCCGGAAGCCGTAGCCAGCGCCGTCACGTTGTGGGCCGTGGCGATCTTCGGATTGGCGCCGTGCTCGAGCAGCAGTTTCATGAGCGTCACGTCGCCGGATTGAGCGGCGCGAATGAACGGCGTCGCGCCGTCTTCGTACAGCCATTGATTCGTGAAGATGGTCCGCGTCTCCGTGCTGTCGCCGGCGCATACAGTGGCTGTCGACTTCGTTCCGCAGACGCGGGCGTTCACGTCCGCGCCTTTATCGATCAGCAGCTTGATGAAGTCGAGATGGTCCATGTCCGCCGGGCGAACCGGATAGTCGCCGCCTTCGATATTGCGGTTGTCCGTCGCGATATAGAGGGGCCGCCATCCGCCGTTGTTGGCGATGTTTGGATCGGCGCCGTGCTCGAGCAGATACTTTCCGATCAGATAATTTTTGTTCTGCGTTGCGGTGAGAAGAGGAGTCCAGCCGTATTTCGTAACCTGGTTTACGTCGGCTCCGGCTTCCACGAGGATCTTGACGGAATCGAGATCGTCTTGGCGCGCCGCAAAAATCAGCGCGGTCAGGCCGCCGCCATCCTTCACCTGATTGCGGTTTCCGAAGAACGCCGCCGCATCGGCCACGTCGTCGCCGGTTGTAACGGTGCGTTCCGGAGCCCCGGCCACCTGCGGAGTGCCGGCGGCCGCTCTTTGCGGAGCCGCGCCACCACGCCCGCCGCCGCGCCCGTTGCGCCTTCCACCGCCCAAATTGTCGCCATTCGCAAAACGAGCCGCCGCTGAAGGAGCAAGATACGCCCCGCGAGGCCGCACTTCCGGAGCTGAAGCGATGCTCACGTCCGCTCCGTTGGCGATCAGCAATTTCACCGCGGCCGGATGCGACTGTTCCGCCGCCCACATGAGGGCCGTGGTGCCGCGCAGAGTTTCTTTTACATTCACGTCGGCTTTGTGGTCGATGAGCGTCTTGATCGCGTCCACATTGCCATTGCGCGACGCCATCATGAGAGGCGTTTCGCCATGCGGACCTTTCTCATTCACGTCCACACCGGTGCGCAGCAGCTTGTCGATCATCGGCGCGTCGCCCCGCTCCGATGCCAAAGACAAAGCGGTGGCGCCGTCATGGTTGGCCGCTTTCACATTGGCTCCGGCAGCGATCAGCAGATCAGCCAACTCGAGGTCGCTCTTGTAGGCGGCCCATTGCAAGGCAGTCGCGCCGTCCGCCTGAGCCGCATTCACGTCGGCTTTGGCTTCGATCAACGACTTCACGGCTCCGCGGTCATCCTGCATCGCGGCATCGGCTACCGGACTGGCCGGCGCGCCATAGGCCGCCAGGGAGAACAAACATGTTGATGCGCAAATTGAAAGTAAGGTCCGCACGGCCATCGTCTCCTATACCAGGTTCGGCATTCTGCCGGTGCTGTCGCCGATGCTGTCGTGATGGATTCCGTAGAAATCCAGAACGCTCAGCAGCAGATTTCCGGTCGGAACCGTCTTCGACGGCACCGCGATATGGCGGCCGCCCTTCAACTGGCCGGAAGCGCCGCCGACCAGAATATGGGGCACATCGTAGTGCAGGTGCTGATTTGAGTTGCCCATATTCGTGCCATAGAGAGTGAGCGAGTGATCGAGCAGCGTGCCGTCACCCTCTTTGATCTTGCTGAGCTTCTCAGCGAAATACGAGAGGCACTTCACGTGATAGGTGTTGATCTTCGAGTAATTGAGAATGTTCGCCGGATTTTCCGCGTGATGCGATGCGCCGTGGAACCCGGAGTTTGTGCCGCTTTCGGGATAGGCGCGGGAGGTCAGATCGCGCGCGTAGAGAATCGTGGAAACGCGCGTGATGTCCGCCTGGAAAGCGAGAGCGAGCAGGTCGAACTGCAGTTTGATGTGCTCATCGAAGGACGTCGGAACTCCGTACGGAGTCTCGATCGACGGAATGGCCGCCGATGCCTTGCGCGCAATATCCAGACGGCGTTCGATTTCGCGGACGTCGTCGAGATATTCGTCCATGCGGTTGCGGTCGCTGGCGCTGATTTCCTTCTTGAAGCGTCCGGCATGTTCCAGAACCAGATCCAGAATGCCTCGATCCTGCTCCCGCCGCTCGGCTCGTTCCGCCGCGGTCCCGCCGGCTCCGAACAGGCGCTCGAAGACCACCTGCGGATTGATTTCCATGGGGAGCGGTTTGGTGGGCGTTGTCCAGGAAATCGAATTGGAGTAAGCGCAACTGTAACCTTCGCCGCAGTTGCTGGAGTTCGCGCCGGGGTCTTCGACACCGAGCTGGAGCGAAGGGAGCAGATTCTCCTGGCCGATCTTCTGCGCGATCATCTGATCGATCGTGATGCCGTCCCGAATGTCCGCACCCGCGGTCTTCTTCGGTTTATCCGCGCAAAGGAACGCGGCGGCGACCCAGTGATCCGCGCCTGTAACTCCGGGAGGCGGTTCGGCCGACCGGCTCCACATTCCGCTCATGATGATCGTTTGATCGCGGAAGGGTTCGAGCGCCTTCATGATCGGCGTGAATTCGAAACCCGTGCCAACCTTTTGCGGAACCCAATATCCAGGCGCCATGCCGTGCGGCACGAAGATTCCGGTGAAGCGCGTGGGCGGAACGGCAGCCGTCTGGCTCAGAGGTGTTTGTGCGGGGAGCATTGAGTCCAGCAGCGGCAACGCCATCGCCACGCCCGCGCCGCGAAGAACCATCCTTCTCGATATGTGTTTTTTGGTAATAAAGTTCATCGTCTTTTCCCTTTTTCAGACTGTCCTCGTGGGGCAGACGATCGTTTTTTGTCGTCTGCCCTGTGTCGCCACAGGAGAAGGCAGGCCACAAACAGCGATGGCCTGCCCCACGCAAAAACTATTGACCGGCCCCGGTTTCGCCGCCGTACGTCATTCCCTTCATATTCATCTGGAACTGCTCGCTCTTCACCACGCCCAGCACAAGACTCGAAAAGCGGTAATTACTCTTCGCGGAGTTGTGCACGATTGAACGCAGCGTCGGCATATCGTAATACTCGACTCCGCGGCCAAGAGCGTAGGTCATCAAATGTTCGGTCGCGACGCGGACAAATTGCGGCGAGTAACGCATCAGCGCATCGCGCAAACCCTTCAATCCGTCCAGCCTGCTCCCGTCAACCAGATAGCCCGTCGCATCGATCGGGTTCCCTGCGTCCTGCGTCCGCCACGCGCCGATGGCATCGAAATTCTCCAGCGCGAAGCCGATCGGATCCATGATTTTGTGGCAAGTCGCGCACGGCTCAACCTTGCGGTGCATCTCCATCTGCTGCCGCATGGAAGGCTTGGCGGCCCCGTGCACATCGCTGTCCGTCGCGGCCAGCTTGATTACGACTCCGGGCGGCGGATCGGGCGGGCTGACGCCAAGGAAGATTTCCATCACGGTCTTGCCTCGTCCTACCGGCGATGTTCGGTCCGGCTGTGACGAAACTTCGAGGAACGATCCTTTACCCAGCAGTCCGCGCCGCATATCGGTCGCGGGCGTAAGCGTGACCCGCTGGAATTCGCTCCCATAGACATTCGGGATTCCGTAGTGCTTCGCCAGCCGCTCATTGACGAACGTATAGTTGCCATCGATCAGGTCGAGCAGGCTGCGGTCTTCCTGCACGATGCTGGCGAAGAACATCTGCGCCTCACGTTCGAAAGCGTTCCGCAGGTTGTCGTCGAAGTCCGGAAATGCCTGCGTTACCGGAGCGCGTCCTTCGAGGCCGCGCACCTGGAACCACTGGCCGCCGAAATTGATTACGAACTGTTTCGAACGCGGATCGGCCAGCATGCGCCGCACCTGCGATTCCAGTACCGCCGGGTTGCTGAGCTTGTGCTGGGCGGCAAGGTTCAACAGCGTGTCGTCCGGAATGCTGCTCCAGAGAAAGAACGACAAACGACTGGCCAACTCGATATCGGTGATGCGATACTTCTGGCCCGGCGCCACGTTGGCGGGCTCCACTTCCTTGCGGAAGATGAAGTCGGGGTCCATCAGGATGGCCTGAATGGCCAGTTCGACGCCGTGGTCGAAGTTCCCGCCTGCATTGCGGCCGCGCTGATAAAAGCCCATCAGCGATTCGACGTCCTGCTCGGTTACCGGCCGGCGATAGGCGCGCCGTGCCAGCGTCGAAAGAATCAACTTCGCGCAGGTGGTTTCCTGGCTTGCAGTGGCCGGGTGGCAGGTCATGATTTTATTCCGGCTCGGAGAATCGGCCGCACCCTTGGGATTGAATGGTCCGTCGATCCGGATATATCCGACGTGCGGATAGAACGTGTATCCCGCGATGCCGCCGGTTTCGATCGTACTGCGCAAAAAATGGCGGTTCAGATCAGCCGTATTAGGTGAATAGTTGGTGGCGAGAAACGTAACGCCGACCTTATGCGGACCGGCCTTCTCGGTGAATCGAAACGGCGGCGTGCCACCGTGGATGGAGGGGCCCGATCGCAGTTCGCGGTCCCAGTCGTAGACGTGAAGCCGGTCGCCGTCCAGCAGAAATTCGAGCTTCTCTCCACTGATTCCGCCGAACGCCTGGTTGTTATCCATGTTGCCGAGGTTCACCGGCCACACTTTGATTTCGTATTCGGCATCCGCCGGAAATTCGTGCGTCACGATGATTCCGCCGCGTGTGCCGAAGGGCAGTCCTTCAAGGTGGTAATCCTGCGAGGTATCTTCCGGCACGTGATACGGTGTCTGCGACTGCGCCGTCACATCGCCGATGGCGGTGCGCGCGATCTTACCCGCAGCGGACCGGTAGGCTTCAATCAATGCGGGCGAAACAGTGAGTGTCCCCGCCTGATTGTCGAAGCCATGGGTGGAGTCGTCCGAGGGGAGGAACTTGTTGGCATCCACATCAAGTCCGAGCACTTCATGAACAGCGTTCGAATATTCCGCGCGATTGAGACGATGCAGACCGGGCTGCGGCAGTTTGATGGCGACATGGCGATCGAGCTCGTTCTCCAGATACTCGATCATCGATTCCATCGTCTTGGAATCCGGCCGCGGCGCGCCCGCCTGAGGCATCATGCCGGCGCGGAGTTTTCGAACCACTTTCTCCCATTTCTCGGGGTCTTTCTCGACGTGCGCGACGTCAAGCAGATCGAGCGACAGCCCGCCCGTTTTCAACTTCTTGTTGTGGCAGGTCACGCAGTACTGATCAAGCAGCTTACGTTCGCTCGCCGCCGGCGGACTGAGCTTGGCCAGCGGAGTCACCGGACTGGGCGCGGCCTCTGCTCTTGCAGGCGCGGCCCCCGGAGTTGGTGCGCCCGTTTTTGCGCCCTGATCGACCCAGGCCTTGATCGTCGCGATCTCTTTGTCGGCCAGCGCTCCGCCGGGAGGCATCGACTTCTCTGTAATCTTCTCAATCAGAAGGCTCTTTGCCGAGTTGCCGGGAATAATCACCTTGCCCGACGTGCTTCCGGTCAGGATGCCTTCGCCGGAATCCAGATGAAGGCCCGCGACTGCGCTGTCGCCGGAATGGCAGACCGTGCAGTTCTGCGCCAGAATCGGCTGAACGTCCTTGCGAAAATCCGGCGTGGCGGGAGTTTGAGCGGGCAACTGCGCCGCGCTCAACACGGCCAACGCGGTAAGAACCGCGGAGCCGGCCGTTCGGTTCAAAATACCCATCTTTATTAATGTCCTTGTATTCCTTCCCATTCTCGAATGCCGGACCATGGATCCTCCCTATGGATTTGTAAGTTCTCTTAGAACGTAAACTGTGTCCCGAATTGCACTTTGCGATTGTTCGAGGTATCGCTGTACCCGTTGTTCATCGCCGTCGCCTGGCCAAATAAAGGCGACGATAAGTTCCCCACAAAACCACCCGGATTCAGGTGGTTGAGGACATTGTTGACCTGCACGTTGAAATTCAGCCCGTAACGATGCTGCACCGGTCCCTTGCCGGAACCGCTCGACGTCTCCTTCGAGCCGAAACCGAATGTTTTCGAGACCCGCATGTTGATGATCCACATGGGCAAAGCCGTCAGATAGTTGCGCGGCACAATCGTCTGCCCGGGCATCGGATCGGTATCGAAGGCGCCGACCGGCGTCACCACAACGCTGGGGCGCGAAAGGTCGGTGGCAAATGCGGGACGGTCGTTGGCGATTGTGTCTCCATTCAGGTCGGCGCCGATCGTCAGATCGTAAGGGTGTCCTCCATTGGCGATCACAATCGGGCTGAATTCGATCCCTCCCGGCGCGGTCAGGGTGCCGATGAGATTAACGCTGTTCCCGGAGGTCCATGATGCCCTGCCCCAATCCTGATTGAAGTTGTATGGGTTGGATGGGGTGGTATTGTCCCAGGCGCCATTGTTGTGGGCATCGACCCACTCGTATTGCGCGCTGAGCGAAATTCGCTGATTCACTTTGCTGTTGACGTGAATCTCCAGCCACTTCACCTTCTGGATTCCGCCGGACTCCCATTCGAAAATATTCCCGGCCGCCTGCCCGTACGGATAGACCGGCTGCCCCGCCTGATACGTTCCCGGCAGCGGCGCATTGATGTTCACCGACTGCGGCATGTGATTCGTCCGCTGGTCCAGGTACATGACCGACATGTTGGTTTTGCCCGGCAACTGCCGCTCCACGGTGACGGAGCTCAGGATCTCGGGGAGTGACTGAAACCGCGGATCCATCCTATAAGTGGTGAGCGATTCGCCTGCAGCCAGCGACGACAAAGCCGGAATCGCCGGATAGAAATCCGGATTCGACACGACGTACTGCTGCTCTGTCGTCCCGTTGAACCGCAGCACCTGCTGCGTCAGACTCGGCTGCACGCGGAAATAGAAGAGACCGGAGCCGGCGCGAATCACCGTTTTCGGCGCGCCGCCGTTTTTTGATTTCGGCGACCACGCCAGCGCCAGGCGCGGCCCGAAATCATGCCAGTCGTGAATGTTGGTCTGATTTTCGTAACGAAGCGCGAAGGTGACGGTCAGATTCGGACGCGCGCGCCACTCATCATTGATATAGAGACCGACGTCGGTCTGGCTGAACTTAACCAGCGGATTCCCGGCGGCAATCGAGAACTGCGAAGCGCCTCCGCCCAGACTGCGGATCAGCGCCGCCGGATATCCCAGGTTTTCAAACAGCAGCGTCCGGCGGTATTGTTCGAGCGAGCTGATATCGGTGGTCTCATTTCCGATCGGCTGATTGTCCACGCCGAGCACCGGAGCATTGGTAACCCCGAAGAACGAAAAGGTGCCGCCGAAGTTCGAGGGCGAGACGTCTTTGATCGCGTTGTAGTGAACCCGCGCGCCGAAGAGAATGGTGTGCGCTTTGTGCACCACCGTGGTGGTGCTCTGAAGCTCCGTGAAATCGGTAACGTGCGCTGTCTGGCCTGTCTGCGAACTGCCGCCGTTGAACGCCCCGGCCACCATTAATGACGGCGTCGCTGTGCTGCCGTCCTGCCAGAGCCCGTTCCGCGTGAATCCGACTCGCGTGTCGGTCACCATGCTGCTGCTGAGCGTGGCCGTTTCCCGGAGATGCACTTCATTCGCTGTCGTCTCGCTCGAAAAACCCCGCGACGGCAGACTGTACTGCCCCACGCCGTTGTTGTCCTGGTCGCTCCGCAGATATCGCCAGGTGCCGGTTAACGTGTTGTTCGTCGAAAGCTGATAGTCGAGCCGTCCCATCTCCGAAACGTCGCTGCGAGGGATCACAACCGTCGTGCGAACCGGCGATTCGGCGAGCGTCGCCGGGTCGAGCGTCACGGCATCGATCAGCGCCGTGTTGTCGATCGTGTTCTGGTAAAAGCTCGCTGTCCACGAGGCGCGGTTTTTGATGGAGTCTCCCGCATTGGCGGTATACATGCGATTTACATAGTCCGCTTTGTTCTCCGCATAAGGGTTCCGCGAATTGAAGATCGCGTCGCTGTCGGTAAATCCGGCGCCGCCGTGAAACTTCTCCGCGCCGGGTTTGGTGGTGATTTCGATTCCGGACCACCAGTTGTCGCGATCGGCGGAATAACGATCCGGGTTGATCTTGATCTCTTTGATAGCGCTCTTCGGTGGAATGTCTCCGCCGGCGAAGCCATCCACCAGAATCTGCACCCCGCCGTTGGGCGAGGGACCGGCCAGCAACTGCAGCATGTCCCGCAGATCGTCGGGGTTGTCCGGCAGCGCGTCGAGATCGGAGCCCGCCACCACTGTTGCCCCCGCCCGCTCGTCCGGATCCAGCGTGAGTTCCGGCCCGCGATCGCCGGTTACGGTGACTTCCTGTGTCGACACCTGCAGGCGCAGTTGAATCGGGAACTGCAGCGTTTGGCCTGTCTTGACTGCAACGCGTTTTTCAAAACGTTCGAGACCGGGATAATCGACCGTCAGCGTGTAGTTGCCCGCCATGAGACCCGCGAAGGAATAGCTGCCGTCCTCGGAACTCTGCGCGGTTTTCCTGATGCCCGCACCCGAAAGCGAAACGGTCACGCCCGGAATCACCGCGCCGGAAGAATCCGTCAGCGTTCCCTGAATCGTCCCCGCCTGAATCGCGGCCGGCTGCTGCGCCCGCAGCGTCAGGCCGGGAAGAATGATCGCAATCGTCATGCAGGTTGTCATCGCCAATCTCATTCCGCTCTTACCGCCACCGCCGGATCGACGCGAGTGGCCTGTCTGGTCGGCACGATGCATGCGACCAACGCAATCAACGCCAGAAAAACGGAAACCGCGGCAAACGTGAGCGGATCGCTCGGCCTCACATTCCACAACGCGAATTCCAGGAGCCGCGTCAACGCCAGCGCGCCCGCCAGCCCGAGCATCAATCCCAACCCGATCATCGACAACGCCTGCCGTCCCACCAGGTGAAGCACCTCTCGATGATTCGCGCCCAGCGCCATGCGGATGCCGATCTCCCGCCGCCGCTGCGCAATGCTGAACGACATCACGCCGTAGATTCCCACCGCCGCCAGAATCGCCGCGGCGCCGCCGAACACGCCCAGCAGCAGCATGTAAAGGCGCGTGAACTGCACTTGGCCGCTCAGCGTCTCTTCCACCGTTTGAATGTTGGCAATCGGCTGCGACGGGTCGATCTCCGCCATCTCTCTGCGTACTTCCTGTGTCAGGCTCAGCGGATTTCTGACATCCGGCCGCACGCGCACCGCAAAATATCCGCCGGAGCGCGCGCCCAGTTGCGGGCCGATCCACTGCGCGCCCTGCTGCGCAAGCGGCACGTACATCATCGGCCGCACGTCCTGTTGAGTCCGGCTCAGCCGCACATCGCCGACGACGCCGACAATCTCGCGCGGCGGATCGTTCGGCAAATAGTCGATCAGAATGTGCTGGCCGAGCGGACTCTTGCCCGGCCAATAAAGCTTCGCCATCGATTCATTTATGATCGCCACATGGCTTGCGGACGGCGTATCGCGCTCGGTGAAATCCCGTCCGCGCAGAATTGGCGTCACCATGGCGCCGAAGTAATGGGGCGTGACACCGAGATAGAGCGCGTTGTGCAGCGGCGCGCCAACGTTGGATAGAGGCGCGCCGGCGTTGTGCCCCCGCGAACTCTCTCCCGCGACGCGGAAATTCATCGCCATCGCGCTGCCGATCGACCCGGACGATGCCGCCACCGAAACCGCTTCCGGATTTCGCCGCAGCCGCTCGACCATGCGCTCCACCGTCAGCGCCACATTCGGATCGACGTCATACACGCCGCTGTTGCGATACCTGCCCACCGGTTTCAAAACCTGCAGCGCCGGATAGCGGAACTGAAACTCCAGCAGTCCGTGCGGGTCCATTCCGAGATCGTTGGCCTCGATGCGGAGGAAACTGTTGATCGTCAGCCCCGCTCCGATCAACAGCATCAAAGCCAACGCGACCTGCAGGGTAACCAGTGAAGCCCGGAATCGTTGACGAACAATCGCAGTGCCGCTCCCTCGCGTCGCAGCCTTCAGAACTTCAATCAGATCGGGACGCGCAAGCTGCATCGCGGGCGCCAGTCCGAACAGAATTCCGGTGATCAGCGCGATGCCCGCTGTAAAACCAAGCACCGGCATGTCGATGCGCAACTCGTTGAGCCTGGGAAATCCGGCGGGCGCGCTGGCGACAAACAAACGCAGTCCGCCCCACGCAAGCGCAATTCCAACCACGCCGCCGGCAACAGCGAGCACGGTGCTCTCCGTGAGAAGCTGCCGGATGATTCTCCAACGCCCGGCGCCTACGGCGGTCCGCACGGCAACTTCGGTCTGACGCGATGCGCCGCGCGCCAGCAGCAGTCCCGCCACATTCGCGCAGGCAATCAGCAGCACGAACACCACGGCGCCCTGCAGCAGGAGCAGGGGGTTGCGATAGCTTCCCATGAATGCGTCCTGCAGCGGCTGCACGCGGGCGCCGCTGTTGTCGCCGCGCGAGGGATCCTGTTTCGCCAGTTGAGCCGTGATCCCGTCCATCTCCGCCTGTGCCTGCGCGATGCCGGCCCCGTGCTTGAGCCTTGCGATCACATTCAGGCGCCCGCCGTTGCTCTCCAGCCGCTGGCGCGTGATGCCCGATGCGGCCCAATAGTCGGTCCCGTCCACGAAGAGGCTGAAGTCCTTCGGCATCACGCCGACAATCTCGGTCTTCACGCCGTCGAGATCCATCGTGCGGCCGACAATCCGCGGATCGCGTCCGTACCGCCGCTCCCAAAGACTGTCGCTGATGAGCGCGATACGGGCAAAAGTGATGGGCGCTCCCTCAACTTCGTTGAACGTGCGGCCGAGCGCGGGAGCGACGCCGAGCGTCGCGAATAGTGACGGAGACACGTACTGTCCGGCAATGCGCTCCGCGGGAGCGCCGTTCCCATCACGCGCCACGCTGCTCTCAAACGTGAAGAACTCTCCCATCGACTCGAACGATTTCGCCCGCTTCCTCCACGCCAGATAGCTCCAGAAATTGACCGGCCCCGTTTGCGCGGCGTTCGCCGCCGATACCATCCGGATCGCCACCAGCCGGTCCGGCTCTTTGTAATCGAGCGGCTGCAGCAGCGTCGTGTTGATCAGGCTGAAGATGACGGTATTCGCGCCGATTGCGAGCGCCAGCGAAAGAATCGCCATCGCGCTGAAGCCCGGATTGTGCAGGAGCACTCGAATGCCGTAAAGAATGTCTTTCGCGAATTGTTCCACCCAGAGGAACGAGCGCGCCTCGCGATGCAGTTCCTGCGCGTGCGCCATGCTTCCATAGGCACGCCTGGCGCCCAGCCGGGCTTCTTCCGGCGACATTCCGCGCTGCTCGAGATCCTCCTCGATGAGCGCGAGATGAGCCGCCATCTCCCGGTTCATTTCGATTTCGGCGTCCGTTCCGGCGAGGTTAATCAGCCGGGTAAAAAATCGCCGCATGCAGTCAGGCTCCCTGGGTCAACAGCCTTTCAATGAGGCCGGCCATGCGCCGCCAGCGCTTCGTTTCTTCCGCCAGCGCATTCTTTCCCGGCGGAGTGATCGCGTAGTATCGTGCTTCACGGTTGCTGGAGGTCTTTCCCCAGCTCCCTTTGACGCGGCCCTGCTGCTCAAGCCTAACCAGCGCCGGATACAGCGTGCCCTGATTGAGGTACAGCAGGTCTTCCGAGAGTTGCTGAATTCGCGTCGCGATGGCATAAGCGTGCTGCGGACCCATGCTGTCCAGCGTTCGCAGAACGATCAGGTCCAGCGTGCCCTGCAGCACAGCCATCTTTTCGGTGTCTTCACTTGGCATACAAGTAGAAGGTGTCAGACTTTCACTTGACTGTCAAGTGATCGGCTTATAGAACCATGTCAAAGTCTGTAAAGAGCGGTCAAAAAACGATCCAGAGC
Source organism: Bryobacteraceae bacterium (assembly GCA_036273015.1). Lineage (GTDB taxonomy): Bacteria > Acidobacteriota > Terriglobia > Bryobacterales > Bryobacteraceae > BOG-234. Next base: position 48,117 of record DATAXN010000050.1, read on the forward strand.
TGCTCGTAGTTCACATCCCAGGACGAAGCTGATCGGGATTTCGCCTCAGACTCCGACGACAGTGATGTCGCGGCCGGAGGCCCTCACAAGCCGTTCGACGTCTTTTGGATTGCTCGTGAGAATCATCGCTTCCTCGTGAAGGGCTGTGATCGCCACAACGGCATCAACGACGTCCGTGGTTCGGGTCTTGCCCAGCAGTCGTCCCGCTTCGTGCGCCTCGTTCTCGCCAAGCGGAACGACCGCGCACCCCGTAAGAAAGCGACGCAGTTGGGCCTGTTTGTGGCGACCGGCTGACCTGGGCGACCACCGGAGCGGGAACCAGTGGGAGAACGCCCAACTCCAAACGGACCTTATGTTCAGCCCATGTCCGCCTTTCGTTTCTATCCGCCGCCACGAGAACGGCGGCATCGTATACGACTTTGCTCACGCCGGGCGTCGGACTGTTCGCGAAGTCAGAAGCTGCGTCAGCACGCTGCGGCGAGCTTCATTCATCTCTTCCGCGCTGAAATGTCCGTGCTCTTTTTCCCAGAGGGCGACCGTCGCCAAACCAGCTCGCCGCTGCAGCGCTTCGCGCGCAGCGATTGTCATCCAGGCCGATATGCTGGTCCCTTCGCTGGTGGCCGCCGCAAGGATCTTTTTGTGAACGTCAGGATCTACAGTGATCGCAAGCTTCGGCGAGGGGTTTCCGCGCGGTATGCAGGTATCCTACCGCAATATGATAACGCCCGGAGGAAGCACCGACCACTCTTACTCGACGACCGAACCGAAAAGGTCGCCCGTCGTTTTCTCCAGAGGTTGATTCCCGGGTTTTGCTCCGTTCTTCTGGAGGATGTAGGCGGTGATGTTCACCAATGTGTCGTCGCTCATGTGCAGTTCGGCGACCGGCGTCGTATCCGCGGCTCCCCGGAACAGAGTGAACATTTCCGTCACCTTCTTCTGCCCGTATTTCTGCACAAACGCCGCCCCCATGAGAGCGGGGACACGTCCGCGAGGTCCGATGAACTTCTGATACGGAGCGGGCAGCGACGCAAGAGGCGGCAGTTCTCCTTCTTCTCCCTTGCGTCCGCGCACGGAATAGGTATGGCATTGCCCACAACTGTTTTCGAATGCGGTGCGGCCCGCGTCAGCCTGCGCCGCGGTGAACACAGTCGACGTCGCCGGTTGTTGTCCGGTCAGGACAAAACTTCCCAGCCCCAGCAATGCGATGGCGAGAACGACAGCTTTACGATTCATTCGCGGACCTCCTGTACGTCTTCACTTGACGTACAAGTAGAAGGTGCCAGACTTTCACTTGACTGTCAAGTGATCATTCTCAAAAAGCCATCAAACGTCGCGTTGTGCGTCCCGCACCTTTGCAGTACCCGTCTGGTACTTTCTTCCACGGTCGCTTGTTGAAAGCGATTGTCCGACTGCGTAAAGTTGAAATGCGGTTCCGGAGATTCCAGCCTGTTTCGCAGGCGGCCTTGTCGTGGCGGGAACCGCACCAACTTTTATGATGTCGGCGCCGGCCGGTCCCGGCGGCGCCGGGATTGCCCCCCGCCAAAGTCCGATGAGCCCGATTACGGAAGGAGTGAATTAACGACAGCGCTGGTCGTTCTGGTCAGCGGCTCGCTTCCTGCTTTTGCGCCGTTCATCTGCAGGACATATGCGGTGATATTCACGGTCGTCTCGTCGTTCATACCCTGAAACTGAAAAAATGAATCACCGGCGGTAACTTGAAACCGCTCGATGAGTTCCGCGGCGGTTTTCTGTCCCCACCGGCTGAGGAACACTTTGCCGGCCAGAGGAGGAACATGCCTGGATTTTCTGATGAATTCCTGACTCTTACCGGTCTGCCTCCGAAAGCCGCAGCTATACTCGAGGCCATTCTCTACCGTGGAGAGTTACCGCGCGGCGACGCGGACACCATAGTCGGGACCGGCGAGCGTCAGGCGCGCCGCATCGTTTCGGCGCTGATCGACCGGGGCGTTCTCGCTTCTGAAAACCCACGCGCACCTCTGCGCCTTCGATTCCCCGCCGAACTGGCCTCCCGGGACTGTTTCCGGAATCGGGCAATTAAATCCGCCTCAGGTGCACCGCTCTCCCGCATCAGCGGTTCAATCTGGCGTCCCCGGGTCATGCGCGCGTGAAACGCCGTGGCGCCGTCAATCGAAAAATGCCAGTTCCCTCATTGGGTAATGCTTGCGATTTCGTGTCCACAGTTCCGCGTGATTCTCCACCGCGCAGGCGGCGATCAGCGCATCCGCAACTTCGATTCCATGGCTGCGCCGGTACTGCCGCAGCCACGCCCCCGCCTGTCGGCCGGTTTCTTCGTCGATGGGGCTGCACGCCAGCGCCCGGAAAAGGTTGTTCAGTGCCTCTTGTTCGTTCGGTCGTGCGCCCGCCCACAACTCCGCGACGCTGACCGGCGAATACAACACAGCCGCATCGGAGCCGGCCAGATCGATCCAGCGCGAAACGATGTCCGCGTTTCGACCGCGCGAGACTTCAATCAGAATGTCGGAATCGACGAGAACCGTCATCCTTTGCGGGCTCGCTCCAGCCGCTCAATGCGTCCCCCCCGCCGGAGATTCCGCACATATCGAACGGCGTCGCTTTCGACCGAACCGGAAAGCCCTTTGCGGATCCCGACAAACTCCCGCATGGCTTTCATCCTTTCATCCCGTGGACTGAAATAACGTTCGCGAACCGCCTCCCGCACAAGCTCGGAGAGAGTCGTCTTCCTGCTGCGGGCACTTGCGTGAAGCGTATTCCAGAGGTCATCGTCGAGATAGAGTTGTGTCCGTCTCATGATGTATATTATACATCGTCAGATTATAAAGGCTCTCGAACGAGTAATCTCTCCTGGTCGATTTCTGGTCAGGCGCCTGCTATATCCTCTGACTTACCCTGAGAGAAGGAGCGCGCACCATCATGGCAACAGCAGCAGCCCTCAACTGGTCACAATGCCCGGACGTTGAAAGCATCCCCGGCAAAGTCAGCGGCGCATGGGTTTTCCGCGATAGCCGGATGCCGGTTAAACTCGTTTTCGAAAATCTGGAAGATGGCATGACCGTCGACGAAATCACAGAGCAATACGACGTGGCGCGGGAACAGGTCAAAGCCGTGATTGACTTCGCCGCCCGCAGTCTTGAAACCGCCAGCCGCCGCTAATGCGGGTTCTGTTCGATAACAACATTCCCCGAGGCCTCGCCCGAACGTTGAAGGCGCACACAATCATTGAGGCGCGGGCGCGCAACTGGCATTTGCTGAAGAACGGCGAGTTACTGCAAGCCGCCGAGGCCGCGGCTTTCGACGTTCTGGTGACGAGCGATAAAGGCATCAAATACCAGCAGAATTTGACGGGCCGGAAGATCGCGCTTGTAGTTTTAAGTCAGGGACGCTGGAAACCGGTACGGCAGCGACTCGACGTCATTGCCGCCGCCGTCAGACGCGGCCACGCCGGGCAGCTACACAGAAGTAGAACTTCCGTTATGAGCAACACTCGAAAACCCAGCCCCTCGCGCCCTGACGCAGACAATCCCGAATGGCCGCGGAAGATATGACCAGCGCCCGTCCGGCGGCTGAAGTGCTGCCGGGGCTTATCGGCGCGAAGGCAGCGGAAGAACTGTTTCGGCGCGGCAGAAGGCCGCCCGCCCAAGGCAACGTCTTCGAGCATAGTCGCGGCATGGGCTTCGAGAGCGCGTCCATGAGCGGCGGCCTGACGAGCAAGCTCTGCCTGAACTTCCGGCTTTATGTCAACGGTGATCGTCATCGCGTCTTCCCTTTCAGAATAATCTTCTCGCCCTGCCGTTTGTTTAATCACCCTGTTCCCCTTCCCGCCCCCTCGCTTCCATACCTGACAGGGCGTAATTATTGCTGTAGCAATAATTACAGGTGCGTTTTTACCTTCTTCTCGTTTTTGCAGGGTCAAAAAAGAAGATAGGCTACCAAATTTTTTGGTCGCGTAATTTTCTCGCTTCACACCTCTGTGAAGTACCCGCTGGTTCTGGCTTTCTCAAACAGTGCCGTAGTCTCCGCTTGTTCGCGGGACAGTGCCGCTCTGACAAACCACAGCAGGCGTCGGCAAGTCGCATCAGAGCATTGATCTTTTCCCGCGGGATGACGGCAACTTTACCGGCATGCACGCCGGGACGCCGGGGCAAATTCAGCCGTCTGCCGCGTCTCTCGGTTTGCGGATAGTGGCGTCGGTGAAGAACTCGACGAAGTACAGGTTGGCCCGATTCTCTGTGCCCCAACGGTCGTTGTTCGGCGAGAGTGGTGTTAGCAGAACTGGGACTACTGCGCTTGGCGACCGCGTCTCAATGCAGCAATGCCCATCATTACCGCGCCTCCCAGCATCATTGCGATGGTCGCCGGTTCTGGTGCGTCATTGGCGGCAGCCGCGATCAGAAGGTCCCCGGTGAGACCGGGTGATAGTTCAGAATTACCGTTTCCGAATACCACGCCGCACCCAACTCCAGGTCCGTCGGCGTAACAACCGAATGTTGAATTGCTGTCCCTAAGTTGCAGACCATCTACATAATAGGAGGAAAATATCTGAGTTATATCGAAGTCTGTCGCCGAGAAATCATAGTAAATACCGGTCGGCGTCGCCGACAGATCGTCTGAGGTTCCGAAAATGGTGATTGGCGCCGATGGGAACGCGAGTGTCCCGGAGTCGGAAATCGTCCCCGACAAGAAATCACTGCTCGTCAGGGTGCCGGAGTCGGTATCTATTGTGATTGTGAAATCCAGTGTATTGTCGGGGGTTGTGAACGACCCGGCGTAGGTGAAGCTGTCCGCCAGGCCGATCGTGGAAATCGACATACCACATATCAGGAGCTTAACGGTGAACAGGGTCGATCTCATGCGTTCCTCTCAGGTTTCCGGTACTGACACGGTTCCGAAGCAGATTTACCAGTAGCATTCCGCCCGTCCATTGCCACCATCTGCGACATCGGTTATTTTGCTGGTTCACAACTCCGTGTGTCTCTGCAGTATATATCCGTAACAACTAAAAATGCGTGGAGACGCAGGAAATGAGAGTACTGGAACGGGCTCGGCAGAATGCCCACCGAAATCGGGCTTCTGATCTGCAATTTTCTGGAAGTCTTAAGGACTTCCGGCCTGCGTCACGCTCAGCCGCGTTGTGCAACATCGCCTTTCGCCGGGTTCGGTACTTCGTGATGCTACGCCGCAAAATACGCCGCCGGGTAGACCGTCGTTCCTTCAAAAGACGACAGCTAAGTAATGTTGCATCAATGACATAACTTCCGCAGCGAGAAAACGGTTCGACCGGCGCGCGGGCATTCACGCCAACTTTCCCCAATCAAATCAATCACTTAACACTTCAGCCCACTTTTCTTCTGTTATAACGTAGCCGAATAGCGCACAAACCACCATTCGGGCGGGCGTGGTGCGCTGTAAAAGAAAGGAACTTTATTTTTATGACGTCACCCTCTCAGCTCACAGCCAACCGTCTCAACGCTCAGAAGTCCCACGGGCCTGCTACGCCCGAAGGACGCAAGGCCTCCCGCATGAACGCCCTCCGCCACGGCCTCACAGCACGCGTCGTCGTGCTCCCCACAGAAGACATGGCCGCCTATCAGGCCTTCTCTCAGGAAATCGTTGACAGCCTTGACACCCAAACTCCCGTCGAGCGCCAGTTCGCTCAGACCATCGCGGACAATCAGTGGCGCATCAACCGTATCCGTTCCATCGAAGACGGCATGCTCGGCATCGGCCGCTACGAAGACACCGACGAGCTCGACATTCCCGATCCCGACGTGCGCCAGGCGATGACCACCGCCCGCGCATTCCGCGACCACTCGAAAGCCTTCGTCAACCTCAGCATCTACGAGCAGCGCCTGCACCGCACCATAAAGGAAGCCTTCCGCCAGCTCAAAGAATTGCAAACCGAACGTCGCGAACGTGAGAGGGCGGAGTGCGAGAGCACGAAGCGTCATGAAAAGCCCGAAAAGGACGCCGCCATCCTCCTGAACAAAGCTCACGAAATGAAAAACTTGCCTGACGAACCAGCCCCAAATGGGTTCGTTTATGCGAGCGCCGTAAACACCACCCAATCCGCCCCCGAATCCGCCCCGTTTGTCCCACTCGAAACCACCGTGCGAACCGAAGAAACCGGCTTCCAGCAACCGCCGGCCTTCCAACCAGACCGCCAGGCAGCCTGAATTTCATCCGATCTGTATCGAACATTCCTCCACTTCGCTTCGTTACTCTGATACCGATGAATCAGAACGCAATCTCCGTCTCCGGCCTGCGCAAGAGCTATGGTGCGGTCGAAGCGGTCCGGGGCATTGACTTCGAAGTGGCCACCGGCGAAGTCTTCGGACTGCTCGGGCCGAACGGCGCGGGCAAAACCACCACCGTCGAAATACTCGAAGGCATTCGCCAGCGCTCGGGCGGCGATGTCCGCGTGCTCGATTTCGATCCGGACAAACAGAAAACGAAATTGAAGGACCGCATCGGCGTCTGCCTGCAGGCCACCAATCTGCCGGACAAGCTCCGCGTCATCGAAGCGCTGCAGCTCTTCGGCGCGCTCTACAGCCGCATGCTCGATCCCATGGAACTGCTGAAGCGTCTGCAGCTCGAAGAGAAGCGCGACGCCTTCTATTCCACTTTGTCCGGCGGCCAGAAACAACGCCTCGCCATCGCTCTCGGCCTCATCAACGATCCCGCGCTGTTGTTTCTCGACGAGCCGACCACCGGCCTCGATCCGCAGGTAAGACTGGAGATCCATGCGCTGCTTGCGCAACTGCGTTCCGAGAAGCGCACCATCCTGATGACCACGCACTACATCGAAGAAGCCGAGCGCCTGTGCGACCGCGTGGCGATTGTGGACCAGGGCAAAGTGATCGCCATCGGCACGCCGCGCGAGCTGCAGGATCGCAGCACAAGCAAGTCCACCATCGAGATCGTGTGCGGCGAGACGCTCGTCGGGCGCGACATGCCGGCATGGCCGGAGGCAACCCAGACCAAAATCGGCGAAGACGGACGGCATCTGACGGTCGCGTCGAATCGGCCCGCGCGCACTTTGGTGGAAATCGTGAAATGGGTGGATGCCCAGGGCATCGGTCTCGAAGACGTGCACCTCGCCCGGCCCACGCTCGAAGACGTATTCATTGAATTAACCGGAAAGAGGTTGCGCGAATGAACGCGTATCTGACGCTGATCAAGATCGATATCCGCCTCGCGTTCCGGCAGCGGGTGGTGATTTTTTTCAATTACCTGATGCCGCTCGCGTTCTTCTTCATTTTTGCCCAGGCGTTTCATGCCGATCAGGGCGGCCTGATTCTGCAGGTTGTCGCCATGGTCACGGTAATCGGGATTCTGGGGAACGGATTGTTCGGCGCCGGCATGCGCGCCGCGACGGAGCGCGAGCAGAACATCCTGCGTCGCTACAAAGTGGCGCCCATCACGCCGTTGCCCCTGCTGGTCGCGTCGTCGGTGACAGGTCTCGTGGTCTATTTGCCCTTTTTCGTGCTGATGCTGGTGTTGGCGAAGACCCGTTACGGCATGGTGATGCCCAAACACATGGACGCCGTCCTGATCTTCGTCATTCTCGGGATTTGCGCGATCCGCTCCATCGGCCTGATCCTGGCATCCGTGGCGAATTCCATGCAGGAGTTCAATATCCTGGTGCAGATCATCTACATGGCGATGCTGTTTCTCAGCGGCACAACGTTTCCCACGGCGATGTTCCCCAACTGGCTTCTGACTACCGTCCAGTTCATTCCGGCAACCTGGCTCATGACCGGCATTCAGGGAATGATGCTCCGCAACGAGACGCTGGCCGCCAACTGGCAGGCGGTCGGCGCCATGCTCCTGACCACCGCGGTCGGTATCCTCCTTTCCGTCAAACTCTTCCGCTGGGAGAAAGAAGAAAAGATGCGCCCCTCGGCCAAGCTTTGGGTGCTCGTCGTACTCGTGCCCTTCGCAGTGCTGGGAACATGGCAGGCGCGCGCGAAAGACAATGTCAGCAAGATGAAGATTGTCGGCCGGGATCTGGCGCGATCCCGCACCGTGCTGATCCGCAACGCGCGGATTTTCGTCGGCAACGGCAAAGTGATCGAAAACGGCGCGGTGCTGGTGAAAGCCGGCAAGATCGCGGAAGTTTACGACGGCAACATTCCCGATCCGAAATCGGTGAACGCCGACCCCATCGAAGCCGCGGGCAAGACAATTTTGCCCGGCTTGATCGATACCCACATTCATCTCGAAGGCCCCGGCGGTTTCTATGACGACTGGAAGGATTACGCCTCGCCCAACATGATGCAGCGAAACCTGGCTGCATATCTTTACAGCGGAGTAACCGCGGTACGCAGCGCCGGCGACCAGTTGGACCATGCGCTGAGCGCCCGTCAACTCGTGAACAGCGGCGAGAAGCAGGGTTCCGAATTCTTCATCGTCGGCCCGCTCTTCACGGCCGCCGGAGGACACGGTACGGAGATCCTTCGCAATCTGCCGGCCTCAATGCACGATCAGGCGCAGGCTCAGTTCACGCGCCTTCCCAAATCTGCTGACGAGGCAAAGCAGCAGGTTGATGCGCTGAAGACAGCGGGCGTGGACGGCATCAAAGCCGTTCTGGAAGGAATGGATATCGCGGTTCTCAATGCGATCGCCGCCGAGGCGCATGCTGCCCGTCTGCCGTTCATCGTTGAGACTGGCGATCAACGCGGTGTGGAAGATGCGCTTCGCGCGCATGTCGATGGCATCGAGCATGGGTCTTTCCTTGTGAAAATCCCGGACGAAGACTTCGAGACGATGTCAAAACTCGGCACAACATACGATCCCACTTTGAGCGTAGTGGAAGGTATTCGCGACTTCAGTCGCGGCAAACCGGATCTTCTGAATCGCTCGCTGGTTCAGCAGGTTGCTCCGCCGGGTCTGCTGAGAGGCACGCGGAAAGCCTTGAATCACCCAGGCAAAGAATCTCCGATCGACCTCGACGTCGCGAACGATAACCTTCTGCGGGCCTATCGCCACGGCGTGATCTTAGTAGCGGGAAGTGATGCGGGCAACTTGCTGGTGATCCACGGCCCAACGATTCAGGAGGAACTCAAACTCTGGGTTGAGGCAGGAATTCCGATTCAGGTGGCGTTGCAGGCCGCGACCCTGAACGCCGCAAAGGCGTTGCGCGCGGATCAACGTCTCGGGTCAATCGAAAAAGGCAAAGACGCGACCATGCTCGTTGTGGACGGCAATCCCCTGCAGGACATCAAAGCGACCGAAGCAATCTCATTCGTGATGTTCAAAGGCGAAAACATCGACCGCGCCCAACTCCTCAAACCCGAATAAGCCAAGTGGGGCAGGGCTTCGGCCCTGCGGCCGGGCTTTCGCCCGGCCCGGAGCTTCACGTACCCCCGGGAGAGAGCGTCTTCCGGGGAGCGGCAAGCAGCCTTTCAGCAGCCCTTCAGACGGCTTCGGTTCCGGAACTGAGGTAGTAATGCACCGCCGGCGTCACAATCAGCGATAGCACCATCGACGCCAGTATCCCGCCGATAACCGCAATCGCAAGCGGCTGCAGCATCTGCGACCCTGCGCCGAAAGCAAGCGACAACGGAATCATCCCCGCCATGGTCGCGAGAGCGGTCATCAGAATCGGGCGCAGTCTGCGTTCGCCGGCCTTGATCATGGCGTCGCGCGCGGATGCCCCTTCGGCCCGGTAGCGCTGATCGGCATCGAGAAGCAGAATTCCGTTCTTCGCCACGATGCCGATCACCATGATCAGCCCCATAAAGGAGGAGATGTTGAAGGTCGTATGCGTAATGAGCAATGCGAGAAAAACGCCGGACGTCGAGAGCAACGCGGAGGCGAGTATGGCCGCCGGTGCGGCAAAGCTGCGGAATTCGAAGAGCAGCACCGTGAACACCAGGATCACCGCCAGCACCAGCACCAGCGAAAGATCATGGAACGATTTCTGCTGCTCCTCAAACGTCCCGCCATAGAGCACGCGGATCGAAGGTGGCAGGTGCATGTCGGCGACAGCTTTCTGTACGGTCTGCATGCCCTCGCCGAGGCTGACTCCTTCGAACCTCCCCGTGACCTTGATCATGCGCTGCAGGTTCTCGCGCAGAATTTCGGTCTGCCCGGGCTGGTCCTGAAAGGCGGCAAGCGATCCGAGGCTTGCGGTCTTCCCGGTGGAACTGGTCAGGAGCGTGTTCCGGATCTGATCCAAAGACGACCGCGCAGTGTCGGGGAAGCGCACCCGAATCGTGTAGGTCCGGCCGTTCACCACCACCGGCGTGGTCGCGGGTTCGCCCTGCAGAACGGCGCTGGCGTCCAACTCGATCTCCTCAGGCGTGAAGCCGGCGCGCCCGGCCACGATCGGATCCACGTTCATCTGGATCGCCGATCCGCTGATCGTGTCCTCGATCCCATTCTTGACGTCCTTCACTTCTTTGATCTTCTTGATGCGGTCGCCGACCTTCGGGCCCCATTGCCGGAGCAGCGCGGGATCTTCCGAGAACAGTTTGATGACGATCGGCTCCGGCGCATTCGAAAGGTCGCCGATCTGGTCTTGCAGGGTCTGAATGAAGTCCACGTCAAGCTGCGGATATTCGTCGTTGACCTTGTCCCGCACCGCCGAGATCACCTGATCGATGCTTCGGCTGCGCTTCGACTTCAGCTTGACCGAGAAGTCGCCTGTGTTGGCCTCGGTCACCGCCGCCAGCCCGAGCTGCAGTCCCGTGCGCCGCGACGTGCTTTCGACCTCGGGGGTCTTCGCAAGAATCTTCTCCACACCGAGCAGCACGTCGTTCGTATCCTTCAGCGACGATCCGGCGGGCATCAGGTAATCGAGGACGAAACCGCCTTCGTCCATCGCGGGCAGCAGGTCGGTGCCGAGCGCTTGATAGCAGAAATACGAACCGGCCACCACCGCGAGGCACCCGGCCGCGAGGACCAGTGGCCAGGCCAGTGTAAAGCGGAGCGCTTTCTCATAGAGGCGGGTCAGCCGGTTGCTCGCCGGTTCGTGTTCGCCGTCATTCCCATGTCCACTTCGCCGCAGCAGGTAGTGGCTCAACGTGGGTGTCCAGGTCAACGCGAGGCCGAGCGACGTCAGCAGCGCCGTCCCCACCGTCACGGCCAGCGCGCGGAAGAAAGTCCCGGTAACGCCGGTAATGCTAATCAGCGGGAGGAACACCACGATCGGCGTGATCGTCGAACCCACCAGCGGAATACGGATCTCACGCAGTGCGCTGCGGATCGCTTCTCCGCGGCTCTGTCCGGAATCGCGATGCAGCACAATATTCTCGACGACTACGATGGCGTCGTCGATCACCAGCCCCACCGCCGCCGCGAGTCCGCCCAGCGTCATCAGGTTGAAGCTCTGGCCCAGTGCCTTCAACGCAACCAGCGTGATTGCGATCGTTGCCGGAATCACCAGGCCGGCAACCAGAGAACTGCCCCAGTCGCGCAGGAACAGAACCAGAATGATTGCGGCGAGAACCAGCCCGATCAGGATCGCATCGCGCACGCTCGCGATCGCGTCGTGCACCAGCGTGGATTGGTTGTAGAAGGTCTGCACGCTGACTCCCGACGGCAGCGCCTTTCGGATCTGCGCCAGTTCCTGGTCCGCCGCATCCGAAACCGAGACCGTATTGCTGTCCGGCTGCCGGAACAGGTTGAGCAGCACGGCGGGCTTGCCGTTCGCGGTCACGATTGTGTAGACCGGCATCACGGAGGGCGTCACGCTGGCGATATCGCCGATGCGCACCGGCAGCCCGCCCGCTGTGGTCTTCACCACGATGTTCGAAATTTCCTCCGGCGTGCGCGCCTGGCCGCTCACCAGCGCGAGCGTCAGTTCATGATTGTTCTCCAGCATGCCGGGCGAATCGATCATGTTGCTCTTCGCCACCGCGTCCAGAATCCCCGGCACAGTCATCTGGGCTTCCAGCAGCTTCGCCGGATCGGGCTCGATCTGAAACTCCGGTACCTGCCCGCCCTGCACCACAACCATCGAAACGCCGGGAATCCGATTGAGCCGCGGCTTGATCGTATAGTTCGCCAGTTCCCACAGTTTGGTCTGCGAGACGCTATCGGAGGTCAGGCTGTAACCCAGGATTGGGAAAGCGGCAAACGTCAGCCTGTTGGCCGTCAGTTTAGTCGTGGCGGGAAGTGTCGACTGCACACGCCCCAGCGCTGCGTTGACATATTGCAGCGTCTGGAACATATCGACATTCCAGTTAAAGAAGAGGCTGATATCGGCCGCGCCGCGGCTGGTCGTCGAGCGTACCGTTTCAAGACCCGGCACGCTGTTCATGGCCTCTTCGATCGGGCGCGTCACCGTGACCTGCGTCTGGTCGATCGGCGAGACTCCGTTGTCGACGCCGACCACAACTCGCGGGAAATTCGTCGATGGAAACACGGCGACGGGAATGGAGAACGCCAGATAGACGCCGACGGCGATCAAAGTGACGATGACGAAAATCACCGGACGCGAGTACCGCGCGGTCCAGTGATCGGCCGTTGTCTCGGGCTTATTTGGCGTCGTCATCATCGTCGTCGTCTTCGTCCTCTTCGGACTTGACCGTGACTTTCGCCTTGTCGTCGAGGCCGAGACCACCGGACGTGACGACCTTTTCGCCGGGGTTAACACCGCCGAGGATCTGTACCCGATTGCCTTCGCGAATGCCGACCGTGACCTTGCGCTCATGCGCCTTCGAGTCCTTGTCGACGACCATGACCTTCTCGCCGCCCTCATCGGAGTTCAGCAAGGCGGCGGCCGGCACGAGCACGGTGTCCTGGATGAGATCGGCGCGAATCGAGACCCGCACGGTTCCGCCGGGCTTCATTTTTTCTTCGGGATTCTCTGCCTGCACCCAGATCTCGACCGTGGTTGTGCTCGGATCGACTGACGGACTTACCACCGTGACCTTTCCGGTGAGCACGCCCTCGGGTCCGGTTATCGTCGCCGGTCGGCCGACACGAACAGCGGCGGCGTCTTTCACCGGAACATTGGCGCGCGCGACCACCTGCGAGATGTCGACGATCGAGACGATGGGCGCGCCCGCTGCGGCTGTGTCACCGGGATACAAAGGACGGTCGGCAACGATGCCGTTAATCGGGCTGCGCACTTCCGCGTAAGCGACCTGCACGGCCGAGCTCTCGTAATGGGCTTTGGCAGCGTTCACCTGCGCTTCGGCGGCTTTCTGCTGCTCCGATCCGGTGACTGTGCGCACGGACTCGAGATGACGCTGAGCGGTATCAAGCTGGCTCTGCGCCTGGACCATGGCGACTTTCGCGTCGTCGACCAGCTTCTGGGCAAGCGCACCCTGCTTCTGCAGGTCGACGCGATTGTCGTAGAGCTTCTTTGCCGCGTCGAGCGCCTGCTGGTCGGCCTGCACGTCGGCCTGGGCTTTGGTAAGGTCTTCGGGAACTGTTGCGCGAGTGGCCGTCTGATACGCGGCCTGAGCCTGATCGAGCTGGCTCTTGCTTTCCTGCGCGGAGGCCGCCAGATCGCGGCTCTCGAGTTCGGCCAGCACCTGCCCGGACTTGACGTGATCGCCGCGGTTGACTAAGACGCGACGAATGGGCGCGCTGATCTTGGACGTTACGTTGGCCTGGTTGACGGGATACAGAACGGCGTCGGCATTGACGATCAGATCGATGGGGCCGCGCGTGACGTCGTCGACCTCAACGGGCGTGGGCGGCTCGGCTTCGGCATCTTCTTTCGGCTTGGCTTTGCCGCAGCCGAGAAGCAGAGCGATCAGGACGAAAAGCGCAGTGAGAGGGTATCGATGGTGTTTATCGATGAACATGAATCAGTTTCCTGTGAGAGTCTGCAGGTTTGCGATTGCCACGCGGTAACGCGCGAGCCCGTCGTCATACGCGTTGCGCGCCTGCGCGAGTGTTGTTTGCGCGTCCACTACTTCGAGCGCGTTAGCCTCCCCCGCCTGATAGCGGAGCAGCGTGAGTCGCAGGCTTTCCGCCGAAAGATCGGAGGAACTGCGCAGCGAGTCCACCTGCGCCTGCGCGGTCTGCGCCTCGCGATAGGCCGAGGCGATGTTGCCCTGAAGCGTGCGCTGCGCGAGAGTCAGATCGAGCTCCGCCTGCTGCTGTTTGAGCGCGGCTTGTTTGATCTTGCTGCGCGTGGCGCCCCAGTTCCACACCGGGATGTTCAGGGTGACCTGCGCTGAGTAACCGAGGTTCTGCCGGAACGGCACTTCATATTGGGGAAGCGTGCTGCGGCCCGTGTCTTCGGTCGGATGGTCGGTGCGCGCGGCGAATTGGTTCGCGTCGATGCCATAGAAGAAATCCAGGCCGAGCGACGGCAGGTAGGCATAGCGGGCGATGTTGACTTCGTATCCGGCCTGCTCCACGCCCGCCTGTGCCGCCTTGAGATCGGGGCTGGTGGCCGTGGCTTTGGCGCGCGCCTCTGGCAAAGGAGGAAGCAGGACTGGTTGTGCGAGGTCGTCTTCGACGGCGAAGTCGGAGCGGAAGTCGGGGAAGATCAGAACGCCAAGCGCGATTTTGGCCTTTTCGATGCTGAGCTCCGCGTCTTCAAGATCGCGCTGGCGCTGCTGCTGAGTGATCTGAGCTTTGATGACATCGGCGTGGGCGACTTCCCCGCCCTTCTCCTGCTTCTGCGAAATGTCCAGGAACTGACCGGCCTCGCGCAGGCTGGTTTGCGCGTTGGCGAACCTTCGCTGCGCGGAGACGATGGCGTAGTAGTCCTGAATGACGGTGGCGTTCAGACCGCGCAGAGCAACTTCTGCCTTCGCCTTCGCAACCGCTTCGGCTGCCATCGCGCGCCGGATTTCGCCGTGGCGGGCGAGAGACAGCAACTCCTCATGGACTTGCGCCTGTTCGTTGTAGATATGGACGCCATCGTTCGCCACAAACACGCCGGAAGGCGTGCCGTTGCCTTCCGTATAGATGAACTGATTGAATGCGTTCAGGGACGGCAGCGTCGCCGCTTTCGCCTGCGTGCGATCCTCGCGGGCGATTGCGGCATTGATGTTGGCGCTCTGGATCTGCGTGCCGTACTGGCGGGCGCGAGCGAGCGCGTCCTGCAGGCTGATGGTCAAAGGTGCCGGGGCAGGCGTCTGTGCAGACGCGGTAACCGCCAGCGCCAGAACCAATCCGGAAAGACAAAACGAGGCAGACATGCCTGCGTTCAGTGGAGCATCGGACACTGAAAAACTGCTGAAAGGGTGTTGGTAGGAATTTTGGTATGAATTTTAGTATGATTATCAGTAGTACATGAAAACCGCCATTTCCATCGAGAGCGAACTGTTGCGGGAAGCGGATGAGGCCGCGAAGCTGATGGGTCTGAGCCGCAGCCGGCTTTTCGCGCTGGCGGTTGGCGATTTCCTGCATCGACAGCGAAAACAAAAGATGCTGGAAGATCTGAATGAAGTTTATGCCGCCGGGCCGGAGCCGACGGAAAAGAGTTTACTGAAGGGGATCAAGGCCAAAGTCCGCCGAACAGTGAAGGAACGCTGGTGAGCGAAGTTCGGCAGGGGGAAGTTTACTGGATCGATTTCGGTCATGCCACAGGATCGGTCCCGGCAGAGCGGCATCCCTGCGTCATAGTGCAGAACGACGTTTTCAACCGGAGCGCCATTACGACCAGCGTGGTGTGCCTGATCACTTCAAATCTGAGCCGGGCGAAAGCGCCTGGAAATGTACTTCTGAAAAAAGGCGAGGCTGGTCTTCCGAAGGCCAGTGTCGTGAATGTATCGCAGATACTCACGCTGGATAAGGCGGAACTTGTCGAATATGCCGGCAGGCTGAGCGGCACGGCGACTGGGGCTGTGCGCGATGGACTGCATCTGCTGTTCGACCGCCTGTGAGGCTGGACGGAACGATGGAGCCGATCGTCTTCGCCTGGTTCGTCTTCGCTTAGGATGAGAGGGAATGCAGATTCTGGTCGTCGAGGATGAGCAGCGCATGGCCGACCTGCTGAAGCGGGGGCTCACCGAAGAGGGCCATCATGTCGTGGTGGCGCGGGATGGGGCAGCCGGCTTCGAGACGGCGCGGGCGGCCCAGTTCGACGTCATCGTGCTGGACATGATGCTGCCGCGCATGGACGGCATCGCGGTTGCACGACGGCTGCGGACATCAGGCAATCAAACACCGATATTGATGCTGACCGCGAAAGACGCGGCGGCGGATGTAATCCGCGGTCTCGATGTGGGCGCGGACGATTACCTCACCAAGCCTTTCTCCTTTGAAATCCTGCTTGCCCGGCTGCGGGCCGTGAGCCGGCGCGGAGTGATTGCGCAGCCGGTCTGCCTGGCCGCGGGTGATGTGACCCTGGATCCGGCGTCCCGGCGAGTGACACGAGGCGGCGAGGAACTCAACCTGACACCGCGTGAATTCAGCCTGCTCGAACTGCTGCTGCGGAATCGCGGGCGCGTGGTCCGGCGCGAAACCATTCTGGAATCCGTCTGGGGATTCGACGCCGACGTGCACGAGAACACGATCGAAGCGTTTGTCCGACTGCTGCGCCTCAAGGTGGACACGCGCGAGCCGAAGCTGATTCATACCGTGCGCGGCGTCGGCTATGCACTGCGGGTTCCGTGATGCGGCGCGAACGCTCGATCCGATTTCGCCTCACCTCCTGGTACGCGCTGGTGCTCGTCGCGGCCCTGGCCGTGTTCAGCGTATTGATCTGGCTGTCCCTTCGCCAGCGCCTGCTGGGCGAAGTCGATGAGGATTTGGCCGCTCGGGCGGGTCGCTTCCAGACCTACGTGACGAGCGAGTCCGCGGAAATTCCTCCGGTGGATCTCAAAGACGAGATGGAGGAGTTCTGCCAGGCGCTGCCGCCGTCGGACTATCTGGAACTGCACGGCGCGAGTGGATTTGAGTTCCACTACCCGCCACAAAGAACTTCGAGCACGGCACGAAGGCGATCCATCCGGAAGCAGTTTCGTGTTGGAAACGAGGTTTTCCAACTGCGGATCAGCTCATCGCTCGGGGCCATCGATCACACGCTCGATCTTTTGCGGTTGCTCCTGCTCAGCCTCGTTCCGCTGATCGTCGCCGTTGCCTGCGGCGGCGGGGCATGGCTCAGCAGACGCGCTCTGAAACCGGTGGATGAGATCACGTCGGCCGCGCGGATGATCGGGATCGACAACCTGTCGCTGCGCCTTCGCACTCCACAGACCGGAGACGAACTGCAGCGTCTGGCGGAAGTTTGGAATACGATGTTGGGCCGGCTGGAAGGCGCGGTAAAGACGCTGTCTCAATTCGCCGCGGATGCGTCGCACGAATTGCGAACGCCGCTGGCCATCATCCGCACCAGCGCGGAACTGGCGCTCCGACGCGCGCGCGCGCCCGAATCCTACCGGGATTCGCTCGCGGAGATCTCGGCGGAAGCCGAACGCATGACCCAGCTTGTGGAAGACCTGCTGTTTCTCGCGCGCAACGACGCGCGCGCCTCTGAGATGCCGATGGAGCCGCTCGATCCGGAGATTCTGCTGCGGGAAGTTGCATACGAACTGACCGGCGTCGCGGACGTGCGCGGGATTCGCATCCGTCAGACCAGCGGCCAAGGCGGTGCGAGAGTGATCTCCGGCAATCTGGCCGCGCTGCGGCGGCTTTTCCTGGTCCTTCTCGACAACGCGATCAAGTACTCGCGCTCCGGTTCGGATGTGAACGTTACGATCTCAGGCGAAAAGGAAACGGTCACGGTGACCGTGGAGGATTTCGGCGCCGGGATCAGCGAGGCGGATCTGCCGCACATCTTCCAACGCTTCTACCAGGCCGACAAAGCAAGGGCCGACGGCGGATTCGGGCTGGGACTCTCACTCGCCGAGACTATTGCGAAGGCGCACGGCGCGAAGATCGAGGTTTCAAGCGAAGAAGGCGCCGGCTCGAAATTTCGGGTTGTCTTTCCCGCGGCGCCATTGGCGAATACGGCGGAATACGTCGAGAGCGAACTCAAGATCCTCAAGTGAGTGTGTCGGAACACAGAGGCGCAAGTATACTGGTAGCGTTACTTACGTACTACAAGCTGCAAAATACCGTCTTCAGCCTGATCGCCGTTCTTCTTTTGGGTTTTTTGCCCGCTGCGGCGGCGGCAAGTTCACCCACCGGCCTGTGGAAGACCTTCGACGACAAAACCCACAAAGCCCGCGGGACCGTCCGAATCTATGAAGAGAACGGAACGTTCTTCGGAAAGATCGAATCGAGTTTTAACCCCGAAGAGCTGACTGCGCACTGCGACAAGTGCTCAGGCGATCGCAAAGATGCGCCTGTAATCGGATTGGTTATCCTGCGTGGAATGGCCCGTCATGGAGGGGATTACGATGGCGGCGACATTCTCGATCCGCAAACCGGCTCGATCTACAGATGCAGGCTCACTCTGAGCGGCGACGGACAGCATATGCAGGTCAGAGGCTTTCTGGGCTTTTCGATATTCGGGCGAACGCAGACATGGACGCGCCTTGAAGAAGAGCCCAGGTCAGCGTTGCCGTAACCATCGGCCACTCCATTGCATCCTTACGGGCGGAGGGTGCGAAATGAAACGATTCCTGACGCTGTTATCGCTCACCACGTTTGTTTGCATTTCATCTGTCCCGGTTTGGGGGCAAGCCCCGCCACCGTACCCACCGCAGGGTTATCCGCCGCCGGGCGCACCACCCAGCTATGCTCCGCAGGAACTGGATGGCCTGGTGGCGCCCTTTGCGCTATATCCCGATCCGCTGCTGGCCCAAGTTCTGACTGCGTCGACGTTCTCCAATGAGATTCCCGACGCGGACGGTTGGGCGAGAGCGCATGCCTACCTGACCGGCGACGCTCTGGCGCGGGCGATCAATGAAGACAATCTTCCGTGGGATCCCAGCGTGATTGCGCTGCTGCCGACGCCGTCTGTTCTCGACATCATGGCGGGCGACATGGGCCGAACGCAGGAACTGGGGAATGCGGTGCTGGCCGATCGGGCAGGCGTGATGGACTCCGTCCAGGATCAGCGCCAAAAAGCGTACAACTACGGCTATCTGCGCACCAACCCTCAGTACCGGGTGGTGACCGCGGGTCCGGGAGACATCGAGATACTACCGGCGAATCCGAACGTTATTTACGTTCCGTATTACGACCCGAACGTTGTGTACTTCCGGCCGCGGTCGGGATTCTTTGTCGGGGGCGCGATCAGCTTCGGTCCGAGTATTTTTGTCGGCTCATTCCTGCCGTGGGGCTGGGGCGGCGTCAGCTTCGGCTGGAGAGCGCATTCGATCATCATCAACAATCGTCCGTGGGAGAGAACGTGGGCGAATCGCGCCACGTATGTTCATCCTTACGCGCTTCCGGCGCGACCGCGGGTCGCAGCGCCCCGAGTGGAACGGCATGAGTTGAGGGAGTACCGGCCCGCACCGCCCAGAGGCGTGGAGAGAGATCGGGATCGGCGATAAGCCTCGCCAAGAATCCTGCCCGCGGCGGCTGAAATCAAGTCTGCCTTGGTGATCGGTTGGGAATACTCCCGCAATAGATTGGGAGCTTCAACGTCATTCGGAATCGACGTTATCCTGTACGATGGAGTGTACGACGCGCAGGCTGTTAGTTTAATCGCCGCATGAATCGAAAGCGTTCACGCTCCAACACGAACTCCGAGGTGTTTTCGATGAAATCATCGGCAAAGCCCCGTCTGTTGGATCTCTTCTGTTGTGCTGGTGGCGCCGGGGTTGGATACGCCAGAGCTGGGTTCGATGTCGTTGGAATCGATATCGACCCACAACCTCACTATCCGCTCCCATTTGTCCAAACAGATGCAATGAACCTTGACCCCAAGTTCATCACTTCGTTCGATGCAGTCCACGCTTCCCCGCCGTGCCAATCCTATTCCGATCTTGCAAAGCGAAACCGAAATGCGGACGCATGGCCACGACTGATCGAGCCAGTGAGAGAAATGCTCGTTAAATCCGGTCTGCCATATGTTATCGAGAACGTTGACGGCGCGCCGTTGAATAACCCTATTGTGTTGTGCGGAACGATGTTCCAGGGACTTCGGGTACTCCGGCATCGGTTGTTTGAGGCGAACTTCGCACTCCTGGCGCCTCCTCATGGCCGACATCCCAAATGCCACACGATGGATAAGCGCAAGGCGCACTATGGCAAAACGGATGATATGCGCGACTTCGTTCAGGTCACGGGCGGCGGAAATTGCAGCGTGGCGGCGGCTCGCGATGCGATGGGCATTGACTGGATGACCAAGGATGAACTGAACGAGGCAATTCCACCGGCCTACACAGAATTTATCGGCCGTCAGCTGCTGTACTATATCTCTTCCGATGGCAGGCCAGCCAAAGAGCGGCGCAGCGCGTAAGCCCGGCTCCAAGCGACGTCTTGGAGAATATCTGCTCGCCAATATCGGCAGGGTCATTACGTCGATAGAGCTTCGTGACGCAGCAGGCGTGAGTGTGAGTGAATGGGCTCGGCGCGTCCGCGAGTTACGCGAGCAGGAAGGCTGGGTGATCCTTACACATCACGACAGCGCCGAACTGAAACCAGGCCAATATCTGCTGAAGGAAAGGCCACCGGAACAGATCAGGTTTTCGCGAGGTATTTCCGCGAAGCTTCGTGCTGAAGTACTCGATCGTAACGGCTTCACATGTCAGATGTGCGGACTGACACCGGGCGACATCGATCCCTCTACCGGTCGCAAAGTCCGCCTGCACCTGGGCCACATCAAAGACAAGAGTCTTGGGGGCAAAGACGAGTTATCCAACCTACGGGCACTTTGTTCCACCTGCAATCAGGGAGCGAAAAATATAACCGGTGAGAAGCCGACCGCAATCTGGCTCCTGTCCCAAATTCGACGCGCCGGCCAAGAGGAACAGCGCGCCGCATTCGAATGGCTTCAGAGGAAATTCGGCCAACCAAATTCGAGCAGGAAATCCTGAAAACAGACTACACACCCGGTAGGGCTTTGGACTTGATTGTTTCGGACCAAATTCGAGCAGGAAATCCTGAAAACGGACTACTGCTAAAAATGGTTCAGAGCTGGTTTAGTTCGACCGTCGTGAAGAAGTACTTCAGTTCTTCCGCGGCGGTTTCGGGTGCGTCCGAACCGTGAATGGCATTGCGTTCGATGCTCTCCGCGTATAACTTGCGGACGGTGCCTTCCGCGGCGTTGGCCGGATTGGTCGCGCCCATCACTTCGCGGAGTTTCTTCACGGCATCTTCGCGCTCAAGAGCCATCACAATGACAGGTCCCTCGGTCATGAACTTCACCAGACTGGCGTAGAACGGGCGCTCGCGGTGGACGGCATAGAATCCTTCGGCCTGCGACTGACTCAGCTTCGTCATCCGGAGCGCCGCGATGCGGAATCCGTTGCTCTCCAGGAGAGAAAGGACCTTGCCCGCCTTGCCTGTAGCAACCGCATCGGGCTTGATGATGGAAAACGTCTTCTGTAATTCGCTCATTTTTTCTCTTGTAATCTCTTCTGAATGTTTTCGCCGATCTGCGCGGGCGAAGAACAGACCGTAATCCCGGCTTTCTCCATGGCGCGGATCTTGTCCGGCGCCGCGCCCGATCCGCCCGAGATGATCGCTCCGGCGTGCCCCATGCGGCGGCCCGGCGGCGCGGTTTGTCCGGCGATGAATCCGACGACAGGCTTTTTGACGTTCGCTCCGATGTACGCGGCCGCAGTTTCCTCCGCGTTGCCGCCAATCTCACCGATCATCACGATGGCGTGTGTGTCGGGGTCCTCGTTAAACATCGTGATCGCGTCGAGAAATGTGGTTCCGATGATGGGATCGCCACCGATGCCGATGCAGGTCGACTGGCCGATACCGAGTTTCGTCAGTTGCCCCACGGCCTCATAGGTCAGGGTGCCCGAGCGCGAAACCACGCCGACGTTGCCCTCGAGGTGAATGTGTCCCGGCATAATGCCGATTTTGCATTTACCGGGTGAGATGACCCCGGGGCAGTTCGGACCGATCAGGCGAGAGTTTTTACCCTGGAGGAACTTCCAAGCCGCCACCATATCGATCACCGGGATACCTTCAGTGATGCAGACAATCAGTCCGATTCCGGCGTCAGCGGCTTCCATGATGGCGTCGGCCGCAAATCGTGGCGGAACAAAAATTACGCTGGCATTGGCTCCGGTCTCTTTCGCGGCTTTGGCGACGGTATCGAAAACGGGGCGGTCGAGATGCTTCGATCCGCCTTTGCCGGGCGTAACGCCGCCGACTACATTGGTCCCGTAAGCGATGGCCTGCTGCGCATGGAAAGTACCTTCGTTGCCGGTGATGCCCTGCACGAGCAGGCGTGTGTTCCGATCGACCAATACGCTCATCGCCGCACTCCCCTGGCAAGAGCCACTACTTTTTCCGCCGCGTCCTTCATGCCGTTCGCCACAGTGAAGTTGAAACCGGATTCTTCGAGCACTTTTCGGCCGAGTTCGACGTTGGTGCCTTCCATACGAACCACAATCGGCACTTTAATTCCGAGATCGCGAGCGGCAGCCACGACACCGCTTGCCAGCGTGTCGCAGCGCAGGATGCCGCCGAAGATGTTAATCAGCACGGCTTTCACGTTCGGATCGGACAGCAGAATGCGGAATGCGTTCTTCACCTGCTCGGCGGTCGCGCCGCCGCCGACGTCGAGGAAGTTCGCCGGACTGCCGCCCGCGTACTTGATGATGTCCATGGTGGCCATCGCGAGACCGGCGCCGTTCACCATGCAGGCGATATCGCCATCGAGCTTAATGTAATTCAGGCCGAATTTCGACGCTTCCACTTCGAGGGGATCCTCTTCGTGCAAATCGCGAAGCTCCAGGATGTCCTTGTGGCGGAACAGCGCGTTGTCGTCGAAGTTGATCTTTGCGTCGAGCGCGTAGACCTTGTTGTCCTTCGTGAGGATGAACGGATTGATTTCGGCGAGCGACGCATCCATTTCGAGGCACGCCTTCGAAAGCGCCATCATCGCGGACACAGCGCCGCGGAAAGCCGCAGCCGGAATCCCGATACCGAATGCGAGATTGCGCGCCTGATATTCCATGAGGCCAAAACCGGGCTCGATGGCTTCTTTCAGGATTGCTTCCGGCGTATGGGCGGCGACTTCTTCGATTTCCATGCCGCCGGCGGCCGATGCCATGAATACGATCTTTCCGGCCGCACGATCGAGCACAACGCCGAGATAGAGTTCCTTCTCGATGGGCAGCGTTTCTTCGACGAGCAAACGCCGGACGAGACGCCCTTCGGGACCGGTCTGATGCGTCACCAGTGTCATGCCGAGAATTTTTCCGGCAATCTCCGCGGCTTCGGCAGCGTTCTGGGCGACTTTGACGCCGCCGCCTTTGCCGCGTCCGCCGGCGTGAATCTGCGCTTTGACGACTACGCTGCCGCCGATATTCTTCGCGGCCATTTCGGCTTCGGCAACGGTGAACGCCACCTCCCCACGCGGAACGGGGACATTGTATTTGGCCAGAATCGTCTTAGCCTGATACTCGTGGATTTTCATTTCCTGAGGGCTGCTACTATACTTTTGTTTCGCGCATGAAAGAGCCGCGCGCAAGCCGAGATTTCAACTTACCATGAGCCTCACACCGATCCACGCTTCGTTACATACGACGCTGCATACGATCGTGGAAGGGCGTTCTCTCACCGAGGCGCAGGCGCAGGATGCGATGCGCGCGCTGCTTGCGGGCGAATCGACTCCGGTTCTGACCGCGGCGTTTCTTACGGCCCTCCGGATGAAGGGTGAAACGGTGGAAGAACTCGCCGGCTTTGCACGCGCGATGCGCGCCGCCGCTCTCCAGGTGCCGATCGAAGATCAGTTTCGCCCTGTACTCGATACCTGCGGGACCGGCGGCAACGGCACTTCGACCTTCAACATTTCCACCGTGGCGGCTTTCGTGGCCGCGGGCGCGGGCGTGCGCGTCGCCAAGCACGGCAACCGATCGATCTCGAGCCGATGCGGCAGCGCGGATGTACTGGAGGCGCTGGGAGTACGAACGGCGGTCGAGCCTGATGTTGTGGCGCGGGCGATTCGCGAGGCCGGAATCGGATTCCTGTTTGCGCCCTTATTTCATGGCGCAACGCGGAACGTGCAGCCCGTGCGCATCGAATTGAAGATGCGGACGGCGTTCAACTTTCTGGGACCGTTGACCAATCCGGCGCGGGCGGAGATTCAGGTGGCGGGAACGTGGTCGGATGAGGCGGCGGAGAAGATCGCGGGCGCGATGGCGCGGCTGGGATCGCATCGGGCATATGCGGTACACGGGTCGGACGGGATGGGCGAGTTGACTATCACGGGACCTTCGACGGTTTTCGCGGTTCAGCATGGCGCGGTCTCACGATTGGAGCTTGCACCGGAGGACTTCGGCTTGAAACGGCAGAGCGGCGATGGAATCCGCGGCGGCGATGCGGAGGAAAACCGTGCGATCGCGGAATCGATTCTGAGCGGAGAACGCGGGGCACCGCGGGATATCGTGCTGATGAACGCGGCGCTGGCGCTGGTTGCGGCCGGAAAAGCGCCGGACTTTCGCGAGGGCATAATGCGCGCCGAAGAGTCGATCGATTCCGGCGCGGCGCGCGGGAAGCTCGATCAGCTTCGCGCAATTACTACCGCGTAAGGCTGCGCTCGATGATTTCAGGCAGGCTCTGAGCGAAGGCGGAACGGGCCACAACGGTATCGCAACCGAGTTCCTGGGCGCGTTGCTTTAGTTGCACCTGAACATGCGAGACGAAGGCGACTATGCCGATTCCGGCGGTATCCGAATCCGTTTTGAGCGCGGCGATCAGGCCCAGAGGATCGGCGGCGTCGCAATTCAAATCGAGAATGATCAGCGGAGGCCGGGCTTTCGCTTTTTCGATGGCGAGTGTTTTGTCCTTCACAAACTCCGCGGTGAGCCCGAGTTTCTTCGCGGCGTCGATGATTTTGACCGAGAAGAACAGGTCGCTCATTATTGCGAGGATTTTCCCCGACGAGTCTGTCATTAATTCCCCGATTCTATCGCGCTAAACTCGGCCCATGAGGCTCTTCCGTATTGCATTGCCGCTGTTGGCCTTCTCGGTCTCGATGGTTGCCGCGCCGCCTACCGTCGCCGACGCCAAAGCCTTCATGGATCGCGCAGAGGCCGACCTGCTGAAGATGACGGTGTTGCAGCAGCGGGCGCAGTGGGTACAGGAGACCTACATCACCGACGACACAGAACTGCTCGCCGCAAACGCCGATGAGCGCGTGATCGCGCTGACGACCGACCTCATCAACGAAAGCAGGAAATTCGACTCGCTGGCGCTGCCCGCCGATCTGAAACGCAAGTTTCTGCTGCTGCGGCTTTCGCTGACGATGCCGGCTCCGAAAGACCCGAAATTGCGCGAGGAACTGACGCAGGTGGCGGCATCGCTCGATGGCAGCTACGGCAAAGGAAAGTACTGCCCCGGTGGCGAGAAAGAACCCTGTTACGGCATCGACGACCTGGAAGAAAAGATGGCGAAGAGCCGCGATCCGAAAGAAATTGCGGCGATCTGGACCGGGTGGCACAAGGTGGGAGCGCCGATGCGAACGCGATACGCACGGTTTGTCGAGCTTTCCAATCAGGGCGCGAGAGAGTTGGGGTTCGCCGATACCGGGGCTTTGTGGCGTTCCGGTTATGACATGACGCCGGAACAGTTTTCGGCGGACTTGGAGCGGGTCTGGAGCGAAGTGGCGCCGCTCTACCAGGAACTCCACACGTATATGCGGCGGAAGCTGATCCAAAAATACGGCGCTGTGGCGGAGAGGAAAGACGGGATGATTCCGGCGCATCTGCTCGGGAACATGTGGGCGCAGGAGTGGGGCAACGTTTACGATCTGGCCGCGCCGCCGGCGGCACCCGCGTCATACGACGTGGGCGCGATTCTGCAGCAGCGAAAGACCACGGCGAAGCAGGTGGTGCAGTACGGCGAGGGTTTCTTTCGTTCGCTCGGACTGGAGTCGCTGCCGGATAGTTTCTGGCAACGGTCCCAACTCACTCGACCCCGCGATCGCGATGTCGTGTGCCATGCGAGCGCGTGGCATATGGATCTGGACAAGGATGTCCGGCTGAAAGTGTGCCTGCATGACACCACGGACGACTTCGTCACCGTGCATCATGAACTGGGTCATGTGTATTATTTCCTGGCGTATCGCAACCAGCCGTTCCTGTTTCGAAACGGCGCGAACGACGGATTCCACGAGGCGATCGGCGACGCGATTGCGCTCTCGATCACTCCGGAATATCTGAAGAAGATCGGGCTGATCGACAAGATTCCGCCGCCCCAGGCCGATCTGCCTCTGCTGCTGCGGACCGCGATGGACAAAATCGCATTCCTGCCGTTCGGCCTGATGATCGACAAGTGGCGCTGGGAAGTGTTTTCGGGGAAGGTCAAACCGGCGGACTATAACAAGGCTTGGTGGCAACTACGCGAACAGTATCAGGGAGTGGCTCCGCCGGTGGATCGCTCGGAAGCGGATTTCGATCCGGGAGCGAAGTACCACATTCCGTCGAACACGCCTTACGCGCGATACTTCCTGGCGCGGATCTATCAGTTCCAGTTCTATCGGGCGATGTGCCGCGCGGCGGGATATACGGGGCCGCTGAATCGCTGCTCGGTCTTCGGCTCGAAAGCAGCGGGAGCCAAATTGCAGGCGATGCTGCAGATGGGCGCGTCGAAGCCGTGGCCGGAAGCGATGAAGGCGATGACGGGAGAAGACCGGATCGATGCTTCGGCGATGATGGAATATTTTCAGCCGCTGCTCACGTGGCTCAAGGAGCAGAACAAGGGCGAGAAGAAGGGGTGGACGGTGGCGGCAGATCCGATGAAGGCGCGCTGAAAATTCGGCGGCTTTGCTCGGCGATTCGGCTGTAGATGGGGCGCAGAGCGGGATAGAGGGCGAGCCAGGTTTCGTATCCGTCCGCGTAGATTCCGGATTCCGCTTGGCGGGGCATTACCGATTCCGTCTCGCGAATCGCAGCGGAGCAGGCTTCGGGAACAGTAGAGAATTCGCCGGTTCCCACCATGGCCAGAAGGGCAGCTCCGTAAGCGGAGCCTTCCTGGCTGTCGAGCGTAACGACCCGCTTTGCGAAGACGTCGGCAAGCATCTGTCTCCAGAACGGACTGCGCGCGCCGCCGCCTGAAGCGCGAACTGAGGTTGCGGGAACGCCCAGTTGCTCGATGATTTCGAGGCAGTCTTTCTGGCTGTAAGAAACGCCTTCGACGACGGAGCGAATCAGGTCGGCGCGAGTGTGTTTCGCGGTGAGGCCGATCCATCCGCCGCGCGCCTGCGCGTCGAGGTGGGGCGTTCGTTCGCCCATCAGGTAGGGCAGCCAGAAGAGACCCTGCGAACCGGCGGGCGCGGAGGCGGCTTCCGACATCAAGGCGTCATAACTGACACCGGGAGCGAGCTGATTGCGCAGCCACTGCAAGCTGAGCCCCGCGCCCTGCGTTACTCCCATGACGTGCCACTTATCGGGCACCGCGTGGCAGAAAGTGTGGACGCGGCCGAGCGGATCGTATGCGGCCTGGTCGGTGTGGGCGAAGACAACGCCGGAGGTTCCGAGCGTGCAGGAGACGATGCCCGGTTCCACGATTCCGTTGCCTACAGCGCTGGCCGCCTGATCGCCGCCACCTCCAACGACCGGTGTGCCGGGAGCCAAACCGGTGAGTTGTGCGCAGTGAGCGGAGATAAAGCCGGTGACGGCGGTCGATTCATGGACGCTAGGGAGGATGTCGCGATCGAGGCCGAGCGCGTCCGTCATGTCGAAGGACCAGCGGCGATGGACCACGTCGAGGAGCGCGGCGCCCGAGGCATCGGAAACTTCGGTGGCGAACTCACCGGTCAGGCGGAAGCGAATGTAGTCCTTCGGGAGCAGCATCTTCCGGACGCGGTCGAAATGGCGCGGCTCGTGATCGCGGACCCAAAGCAGCTTGGGAAGAGTGAAAGCGGTGAGGACGGGGTTGGCGATGGAGTCGAGGACTTTCTGTTTGCCGACGGTCTGATTAATGAAATCGACCTGGGGCTGGCTGCGCTGGTCGCACCAGATGAGCGAGGGACGGATCACCGATCCCGCGGAGTCGAGAATGACCAGGCCGTGCATCTGGCCGGAGAGGCCGATGCCTCGTATGTCGCGAGGGGATGCGCACGATTCAGCGAGTACACCGCCGATGGCGAGTACGGCGGCGTCGAACCAGTTCTCCGGACGCTGCTCCGCCCAGAGCGCGTGCTCCATGCGAATGTCTTCGTGCGGAGCGGTGACGGCTGCGATTTGCTTTCCGGCGTGGTCGATCAAGAGAGCGCGCGTACCGCCGGTGCCGGTGTCGAGGCCGAGCCAGTAAGTCATCGCGTGTAGTCCGGACCATAAGCGAGGTCTTTTGTTTTGCCCCACGCACCTCTCGCGATCTGAAATCGCGCCCTTCGCGCCAGAAGCTTCAAAGAGCGAGCGGCGTCGGCAGGAGTATCCGTGATCTGGAATTCAAGCCAGCGACCGCGGAGCCGAGTACCAAGAGTCAATCCGACTCCGGGCTCCGACCAACGCTCGAACGCTTCATAGAGCTTCTCGTTCAGACGCCCGTTCAGCCATGTCTTCGGGACTACGACTTCGGGTGGAAGGAACGGCTCACCCCAATGCGTGCGGAACGCTATGTCCAGCATGCGAAGTACTCCACAAAAGCGGTAATCGACTGCTCTCTCGATGGCTTCCGCTCGAACGCCCGGTGGTTCCATCCCGCAGACACGCCGGAGTTCATAAAGGTTGAACAGCGTGCCAAACCGCGATCGACCCAAGTGAACCGCAAGATGCAGCAACTGATCGGCGGCGCCAAGGACCAAGGCTTCCCGACCGTTTGGCACAGGGCAGGATACCGCTCGCTCAATGAGGTGCTCGATCGGAATACCCAGAGCCTGATGGCTAAGCCGGAAGTGCAGTTCGACTCGGGGCCTGGATGGATGCGAGAAGATCACGTGATGGCTCCACGCCTTGGCCTCGCTTATCGATTCGTCCTGAATATAGCCGGCCTTGACGAGGGTACTGCATGCGCGCGCCAGATCCCGCCCGACGACGGCCACGTCGAGATCCATCGCAGGTTTTCGAAGAAATGCAGGCGTGTAGTAGCGCCGGGCGAGCAACGGGCCTTTGAGCGATACGACCGGAATTCCTTCGTCGGCAAACAGGCTCAACACGAATTCCAGATGGCGAAGCATCCGTTCGTGGCGCATCCAACAGTCTGTCAGGACTTTGTCGCACCATGCGCGCTCCGCCGAGGAGACGTGCGGACGGACAGCGTAAGCCATCAGCGCGGCTACACCATAACGACCCGCATTCTCCCTGATGGTTTTCCAGGATTTGTCGTCCTGAAGAACGGATAAGTCCGGCGTATCCGCGAGCAGCGGAATCATCAGATCAACGGGGCTTTGATACTCTCGCAACATGGGTCAGGAACCGCGCTGGTACGCCCTGGCTGTCAAGCCACAGCACGAACTTCGAGCGTTCGCGGGGTTACAGGGGCTCGACGGGATCGAGGGTTTCCTGCCCACATACAAAGATAAACGCCGGTGGTCAGACCGGATAAAGGTCCTGGATACACCGCTGTTTCCGGGTTATGTGTTCGCAAGATTCGAGTATCCATCGGAGCGGGTTCCCGTGCTTCGCGTGTCAGGCGTGAAGTCAATCGTTGGATTCGGCCATGCTCCTTCGCCGCTGGCGGAAGAAGAAATCCGCACGATTCAGACACTGGTCAACTCAACCTTTCCGGTGCGGCCCTGGCCGTTTCTGCGCGCGGGCCATCGCGTGCGAATCACACACGGCCCGTTAACCGGGGTCGAAGGCGTCGTCCTTGAGCAGAAGGATGAGTGGCGCATGGTGGTCAGCGTGGAGCTTTTGCAGCGTTCGGTTTCGGTGGTGCTGGATCGGTCGGTTCTGAGCAAGATCGAGAAGGTGGACCGATCTTTGCCGGGTTCCGGCGAGAATAATCCGTTCGGTTCCATTTGTTTTCAATGACTTTTTGGGTTCGTTTGGCAAAAAATACTTTTGATCGCAACCTGACCGCGCCGGATTATCTCCGACGCTGCGCGCGCGGGATCGGGCTGTAATCCTCCAAAGTCTCAGATGACTCGCCAGGATGAGAGATGGCGCGAATTGCGTCATCACGCTGCTCCTGCTCCACAGACTTCTCGCCGGTCAGAACGGCGCCCTCATAACGAATCCCAAGCGAATCCTGTGTCTTGGGCATTCGCAATTCGGAGCCACGTTTACAAAGATATCCCGCAATGCTCATAGATGCTTCCTCTACTTCGTCTTAGCACAGGGCAAGCCCGATGGGACCAGAAGTTGCACTACGGAATTTCATCAAATATCTGTAAAATAGGCAGTTATCCAGGAAAAATAAAGATTCATCCTGTGTGAACATCTCAGCGGACAGAATTGACGCCGCGGCTGTATCCAACCGGGTAGAATTCCTATGTTAGGTTCAGTTCGTTTGGAAAAAAGCAATTCAATCAGGCTGAACCTCAATTTCGATCGCGCTTGGCCCAGAAAATTCGGTTTCATCTCGCAGTATAGAGTAACCGAGACAGTATCCGGACTCGATAGCGCGTAAATGGTGGGAGGGTCTCGCGATAAAATTTTTAAACCCGTGTGACCGAAGGAGGCTTCGTCGAGTCAGTTTGTCCGGACTCTGGCCGGAATCCCCAAAGCAGTTACATCCGAGGGTATTTCCCGAAGGACAACTGCTCCCGCACCGATTATGCTACGGTCGCCGATACGCGATCCGGGAATAGCGATCGCGCCAATTCCCATATGAACGTATTCCCCGACGGTTACCGCACCGCCCAACGTTACCGAAGGAGACAGATGAGTGTGATCGCCAACGATGCAGTCATGCTCGACAATCGCGCCCGTATTGATAATGCAATTTTTCCCAATGCGCGCGTTCGACTGGACAACGGCCCGTGCCATAACGACCGTCCCTTCGCCGATTGATGCCTCAGGCGAAATCCATGCAGTTGGATGTATGCATAAGGCGAGCCGGAAGCCCGCGCGAATGGCTTCCTCAAAACACAAAGCGCGGGTGGCGTTAGCTCCGATGGCTATGATGAACTCTTCGAAACCTGTCCGGCTCAGTTCCGCGATGGAAGGAGTCGGGATCGCCGGGTCATCATCATGAAACGCGATTCTATCGAAAACATTCATTGCACGTGCTGCGTCAGCGACCACACGTGCATGCCCGCCGCAACCCCAGATCACGAGACTTCTCATTTGGATGTTTCCCGCTTCGATCCCAGAAAGGGCGGACCCGTCGCGTGCCCGGCCTGGGTAATGCCATCACGCCTGATAACGGATACCAACGTCATCATCAGAATCCGCAGATCCAGCCTCAAACTACAGTGATCCACATAGTAGACGTCGAATTCGAATTTCTTTTCCCATGAAATCGAATTGCGTCCTTTCACCTGAGCCAGACCCGTGACACCAGGAGTCACTTCATGGCGGCGTCGCTGGAACGCGGTGTATCTCGGCAGGTACTCGGGAAGAAGCGGTCGCGGGCCGACAAGACTCATATCACCCCTAAGCACGTGCCAAAGAGTGGGAAGCTCGTCGAGACTTGTGGAACGCAGGAACCGGCCAAAAGATGTAAGTCTGTCTGCGTCCGAAAGAAGCGCGCCCGATTGATCACGAGTTTCAGCCATGGAACGGAATTTGCATAAGATGAACGGATTCTCCCTCCAGCCGATTCTTAACTGCTTAAATAAAATGGGGCGACTATGAACCAGCAGGGAACAAAGCCCCAGCAGCAACATCAACGGTGAGATCAAAATCAGGATGGGAACGGCGATCAGAAGATCGAACAGACGTTTTCCGAACAGCTGGTACACAGGGGCCATTAAGCGGACGCGGAACCCTCGAATGAATGCCGTGAAGCCGGGATGGCCACACCGCAGATTCTGGCGAACACGTCCTCAAACCTGTCTACTCCGATTCTCAGAGAAAGATTCTCATTGTAGAACTTTTTGCCAGCCTCGCCCATGCTGCGCCGTTGTTCGGGCGTCATTGCTGCGAAGCGCGCGACAGTTGCAGCGATGCTTGCCGGCTCTTCCGGTTCACAGACGAGACCTCCGCCCGATTGAGCTACCAAATACGCAGCGTCGCCGCGTACTGCGACGAGCATGGGCTTCCCAGCAGCCATGTATGCCTGAATTTTCGAAGGAATCGTAATGCTGAAGAGGGGATGCGCCTTCAGATGCACGAGGAGAACGTCGGCAAGCTCTAAAATGGCTCCCATCGCACTCATCGGCTGGCGAGGCAGGAATCGAACGTTTGGCAGTTCCAAGTCCCGGGCCTTCCTCTCCAAACGATCCCGCTCCACGCCTCCGCCCACCAGGACGAATTGGACGTTCGGCAACGTGTACCGACACAGAGCGGCAGCTTCAATTATCGAATCAAGAGCCTGCGCCATCCCCATCGTTCCGGCAAACATCACATTGAAGCGACCAGCCATCCCGAACGTCGGGGCGAGGTTCCGGTCGAGCGAGGTTCGCGAGATCGTCGTTTCGTCGCACCAGTTATAGATAACATCAATCTTGTCCGGGCTGACATTACGCCTGACCAACTGCTCCCTGAACCCCGGAGCCACTACAGAGATATGCCCGGCCCGATGGTAAATGAACCGACACCATTTGTCGAGCATCGCCAGCGCCCTCCGGTTGGACAGCATTCCCGAGGCCTCCACTGTGTCGGGCCAGAGGTCATGAATATCATAAACAAACGGAACTTTTCGGAGGAATCCGACTACCACGGCAGCTAATGCGACGGTGGCGGGGGGGTGATAGACATGGACAACGTCCGGCTTCGTGACTAACATTCCGCCGATCAATGCGGCGGAAATCGCGAAGCTCGTGTAGTTCAGGAATCTGCCAAGGGCAGATTTGTCGTGGCTCGGATAAAGCGCTACGCGCAGGACCGATATCCCTTCGATCTTTTCCCGTCGCCATGGGCGTATTTTGTAACCGGGATAGATCTTTCCTCCGGGGTAATTCGGGAAGCCGGTAAGAACCTCAACCTGGTGACCTCGAGCAGCGAGTTCGCGCGCAAAGAGCAGACCTTTAAACGTTGGTTCCGGATCGAACCATTGGGTCAGCAAAAGAATTTTCATCAGGGTTCCGCGCGCCCACGCCAAGCAACCTCCGACGGGTCCGGCAGCCGGTATCCCAGAACAATTCGGCAAACGGTTTCGGCAACGGCCGGAGCCAGGTACTCCTTCGGAGGGGTCCATCGAGCGGTCTGCCCGGTAACCATGCGAACGGCGCGGAGGACACCATCCAGCGCGGGGCCGGACAAAATATTAGATCCGCATTCGACTGTCTCGGGCCGTTCCGTCACGTCCCGAATCGTCACGTTGGGCACGCCGAAGATACAGGCTTCCTCCTGCACCGTTCCGCTGTCGGACAACAGGCAGAACGCGCTTTGTTCGAGGCGGATGAAGTCAAAGAAGCCGAGCGGATCGAGGAACGAAATGCCGGCTTGAGCGAGATCGATTCCGAACGCTTCCATCTTCGACCGCGTCCGCGGATGCAGGGAACAAATAACGGGAAGACCGAATTCGCCATGCAGCAGCGTCAAGGCGTCAAGAAGAGATCGGAGGCGGCTCTCAATGTCCACGTTTTCCGCCCGATGGAGCGTAACCAGAAAGAACTTCCATGGTTCCACTCCCAATACTTCCAGCACAGGGCTGGCACTAATTTTCCCGGAGAAATGATCGATCACCTGTTTGATCGGATTACCGGTGACATAGACGCGGCTGCGGTGGAATCCCTCGGCCAGCAGATTTTCGCGACTCCGGTTCGTATATGGCATCAAAACCGAACTGGAATGATCGATCACGCGGCGGTTCACTTCCTCCGGCACGCGATCATCGTAACAGCGATTGCCGGCCTCCATGTGATAGACGGGAATTCCGAGACGACGAGCGATAATAGCCAGAAGCCCGCTGTTTGTGTCGCCGAGAATCAGCAGCCGATCCGGGCGATGTTCGAGAAACAGTGCCTCACTTCGCTCCAGAATCTGCCCGATTTGCGCGCCGAATCCGCCGGCCCGAATGCCCATGTGTACATCCGGACTGCGCACTTCCATCTCCTCGAAAAAGATACGGCTCAGGCGATCGTCATAGTTCTGGCCGGTGTGAACCAGAACGTGTTCGCACATGTTATCGAGAAGCCGGATGACCAGGCTCAGACGGATGATCTCCGGCCGGGTTCCGAGGATGGTCATGATTTTCATGTGAATTTCATGCGCCGGGCCGAAGCCGGGCGGCAGCCCGGAAGGGCTGCCCCACAAATACCCATCGCAGTCTTCATCGGAGGAGTTCGACGCCGGACCCGGTGCTATCTTCCACCATCAACCGCCGCGCCCGGAGCATCGCAGTCGTTTCTTCCAGAGTCATCACAGTATCGTTGCTGCTGTATTCGCGCTCCAAGCAGGCAACACTATCCTCTTTTTTCTTTCCATTGGCCACCTCAGGGAGCATGGGGTGAATCACATACCAACGGCCGCGCGCAAAGGTTCGGTAAGCTTCCTCTTCGCTCACCATGATTTCGTGAATTTTTTCGCCCGGCCGAATGCCGGTGATAGTCTGCCGGATCGGGCGATCGCCGATCAGCGCAGTTGCGACATCGGTAATTCTCGCGGAGGGCGCCCGCGGAACCAACGTCTCGCCGTGCCGGGCTTCGCCAATGGCGGCAAAGATAATGTCCACGGCGTCGTCCAGAGTGAGCAGGAAGCGCGTCATATCGGGAGTCGTGATAGTGACGGGACCGCCCGCGCGAATCTGCTCGTGAAACAGCGGAATCACCGAGCCCCGGGACGCAAGGACATTTCCGTAACGGGTGCATACGAAGCGAGTGCCCGGGCATCTCATATTGCCCTGAATAAAGACGCGCTCCTGGAGCGCCTTTGTCATGCCCATCACGTTCACCGGCTTGCATGCCTTGTCGGTGGAGACACCGACGACCGTTTCCACCGGCAGGGTATGTTCCTGGATGGCGCGAACGATATTCTCGGCGCCGCCGACATTCGTGCGAACGGCTTCGTTGGGGAAATACTCGCAGGTAGGCACCTGCTTCATAGCAGCGGCATTGACCACGATATCGGCGTCGCGCAGCACGCCGGCGACGCTGCCGTAATCGCGCACGTCACCTATGCGGAACTCCAGAAGACGCTGAAAGTTTCGATAGATGATCTCGTCCGTGGCCGCAACGCTGTGCTCGTATTCGACGCGGATGAAGTGCTGCTTGGCTTCATCGCGCGAAAAAACGATCACCTTCGCAGGACGGCCCGCCTCTCCGCTTAGAATGCGACGGGTGAGAACCTTGCCGAGGGAGCCGGTCCCGCCGGTAATCAATATCCGTTTCCCTTCCAGGGGTTTATTCGTATTCACTGAAGCCATTTTGAGTAAGGCGTGGGATCATCCGCCAGTTGCTGCGTCAGAACGGGCCACGAAGGACAACTGTATCCGATGGCATCCCGCAGTTTGTCGCATCTCATGCTCCGGTCGGACACCTCCCGGTCATCGGGATCGATCCGGACATCCAGGCGGAAGACTTCACGGAGACGGCACAAAAGATCGTATTTGGATATCGGCTCAGCGGCCACCTCGTAGAGTCCGTTCAGGCCCGGGTGGTTCCGAATAATCGAGCCGACCAGTTCGGCGAGATGATTGGTAGTCACTCCGGAATAAATAACGCGCCGATATCCTCGAATCGTTTGGTGATTTTGGGACAGAAACCAGTCGAGCAGGCCGAGGTGACGGTCGAGTTCCCGGCCGATGATTGACGTTCGCAGTGTGAGAGCGTTGGCCGCGCCGACCTCGCCGAGAAATTTGCTCTTCCCGTAGAGATCCTCCGCGTCGGAGGGATCTTCTTCGGTGTAGCCCCCTCGTCTGCCGCTGAAAACACAGTCGGTACTGAAGTGAATAACGCGTCCGCCCCAGCGGGACACCATTTGAGCCAGTTTATGGGGTAACAACGAATTGATCGTTATGCTGGGAATCGGAGACGCCGCTTCGGCACGCTGCTTGATCACCCCGACGCAGTTGATAACGAACTCCGGCTGGAGAGCAGCCAGTGTTTTCTCGAGCGCGGCAAAATCCATGACATCGACAGAGGGAATGACGCACTCTCCCTGAAGCAATTCCACTCGGTTCAGCGGCGGCAGGTGGGCGTCACCCCGCATGGTACAGAAGGCGCCCGCAAAACTCTGCCGCAGCATCTGGAACATTTTGTGTCCCAACATGCCGGCACCGCCGAGAACCGCGATCCTGGCGGAAGTCACGCGGCGGCCTCAGCCCGCGCCCACTGAACATACTCAGGCAAACCTTCGTCCATCGTTACGGAGGGGTCGAAGCCAAATGCAGCATGCGCGGCACCGATGTCGGCGAGGCTGTCACGCACGTCTCCCGCGCGCGGCGGGCCATGGCTCACCGCGGGGTTGAGTCCGCTCGCGGTTTTCAGACGCTCCACGAGATCGTTGATGCCGATGCGCGTGCCGCTGCCGATATTGAACGCTCCCGACACCCCGCGAGCCATTGCGGCTCTGATGTTGGCCTGGACGACGTCGCGCACGTTCACGAAGTCGCGCGTCTGCTCGCCGTCACCGAAGATAGTAACCGGCTCGTCGCGCAGCATCTGAAAAACGAAGATCGGGATGACATTCCCGTAGGCGTCGAAGCGCTGATTGGGGCCATACACATTGAAGTAGCGCAGGCAAATTACTTCTATGCCGTACAGTTTCGCGTAAGCCAATCCTTCTTTCTCGGCACACAGCTTGGTCGCACCATAGGGCGAATCCGGTTCGACCGGGTGATCTTCGCGGATGGGCAGAGTCTTCAATTTTCCGAATATGCCAGCGGATGAGGAGATTACTATTTTCCGCGTCCCGGCCTTTCGGGCCGCTTCGAGAACCTGGAGCGTGCCGAGAACGTTGATCCCCGCATCGAGAAGCGGGTTATCGATCGACCGCTTGTTTCCAACACTGGCGGCAAGGTGAAAGACTACTTCGCGGCCTTCCGTTGCTCTTTTCACGGCGCAATCGTCGCGAATGTCGCCGCGGATGAAGCTCACGCCGGGTAAAGTATCGATGTTGCGTTGATAGCCAGAAGAAAGATCATCGAAAATTGTCACATCGTGACCGTCTTTCAGCAGATGTGCCGCGAGATTCGAGCCAATGAAACCGGCGCCGCCGGTAACCAATGCGTTCATTTTGTCTCTTGATTTTGTTTTAGAAATGAGGACACAGGCTGAAGCTTGTGCTATCTTCAGTTTCCCAGCGTGATGGCGGTAAGGACGACATTCCCCGGTCCCGCTGCCCGCATGGTCAGCTTGTTCGCGCCTGTGGCAAGTTGCGGTACGGATTTGACCGGAACGGTGGAGAGCGTGACGCCATTCGGATCGAAGATGCGAATCGTGCCGTCCGCCCAATATTCGGCGTAATCGCCGGTTTTCAGTGTGGCGGGAATCACGATATTCGACGCGCCAGCCGAGATTTCAATGTCTTTCAACGTGGTGTCGCGCTCTTGCAGGGCCTCGACCAGACTGATGCGGCATCTGATCGTACTCCCTTTCGGATAACGCATCCAGCGAAGATTCAGGCCGTCGACGCCCCCATAATTGAAGCTGTACATGGCTGCCTTGAACGGGTAATTCGCGGGCAAGGGCCGGAATTCCGCCAGCATTCTTTTTGTGCCGGGTTCGGCCATGATAGCGGTCCGGGAGCCGCTGGTATTCAGATCGATATAGTAATCCCGAAAGAACCCGGCTGCTTCTATCTGCACGTTCAGTACAGGCACTTCCCCGGTTCCCGCAACGAGCCCGTCAACGTCGATCCGAACCGCCATTGCCCGGTGCTTCGAGAGATCGAGCGGCTTCGGAAAATCGTAATGCTGAATCAGGGAACCGGGCAGTTTCGCCAAATCAATCGGAG
Source organism: Bryobacteraceae bacterium (assembly GCA_036273015.1). GTDB lineage: Bacteria > Acidobacteriota > Terriglobia > Bryobacterales > Bryobacteraceae > BOG-234. The sequence goes on from DATAXN010000050.1 coordinate 86,000, forward strand.
GCGGAAGCTCTATCGGCATTTCGGAACGAAGCAGAGAGATATTTGCCGCGTCTCCTACGGACGCCAGCGTTGGAGCGGCCCGCAGACGGAACCTCAGGGGCTGGGCTGGGAACGTGTTCATCAGTGTTAGTTCACCGGGGACAGCTGCCGCCTTGTCATCGTAACGAATTGGGTGAAACTCGCCGGGCTTTGTCATATGCCACTCGCCTGAGGCAAGCCGTTGACGCGTCGCCATAGGCACCGTACCATCGAGCCGTAAATGCTCATACTGGCCGAGCAGTTTCAGCATCTCTTCAGTGCGGCCATTCGCTCTGAGCGCATCCAGTGTGGTTTCCAGAGAGACTGCGGAGTCGAGCGCCAGCATGCGCACCGCATAGTATTCCACTTCATCCGGCGTGGTCGCAGTATGATCCGGCGCATCCCGCAGGAACCCCGTCCATCCCAACTCCGCCGGCAGAAAGTCGCCGTGGTAGCTCTTCCACCTATCGGGAATCTTGTGATAGTCAAGGAACTCCTTGGGCGCAACGGCCGAGTAGTCGTCGCTAGTGCCGCGGGAAAAGATGTGCCACGTCCAGTCCGTCATCCCGGAACCCTGGACGAGGAGTTCACGCTTCGACTTCTCCCAGATCTGCATCTGCTGGGGGGCCGTCCAGTACCAAGCCGGCCCGTTCGCGTCATTGACTTCCCCGCCATCAAAATAGATCATGTCGAAGCCGCAACGGTTGATCAATCCAGCGACTCGGTTCGAAATGGTGTCCTTGAGGGACGTTCTTAGGTCTGCGAGATACGAGCCTGCACGTTCGGCGAGGTGGTAAATTTCAGCTCCCGCCTTGTGCGTCGCAGCCTTCGTCCCGGCGAACCCACGCACGCACTGAGTAAGGTTCACACCGTCGATCTGGCCATAATGGATGATCTCGTCGTCAATCAGGATGTCGCTGGCCGGACCGTAAGAGGCGTCAGCCTCCACCGGGAATCCGGCCAGCGCGGATGGCGTTGTCAATTTCGTTGGGACATGCGTTGCATCCTTGCTCATGTCCTCCGCAAGCGTCGTTTGGGCATCCTTGAGCAGCCCCGGACTTGGCTCGGGCGTTACCAGTGGATCGTTCTTCCCAACGAAGCTAGTCAGCATGTGCATACCGACTTTCAATCCCGCCGCATGGCACTTGTCGATTAGTGCTTTCAGGCTTTCCTCTCCGCGGGGGAAGTTCCGCGTATTGATTGGATAAGAGCCGAGCGACGCCGACCACGTGGAGCTGTATATGAGGATGTAGCGGAACCCAGCCTCCTTCGCATACCGAATCATCTCGTCAGCGTTTGCTTCGGTCATATCCGCGAAGAGATAACTGGTGCGGACGTCCTCTGAAGACTTTGCCCACATGCCGCCGAGCGTGGGCGAGGGAAGATGGAAATCGTGCTCTACCTTTTGGACTACATTGAGGAACCGAGGTGTCGGCACGGCGACGAAGGCGACCCGTTGGCCCTGCATGGAGAATGCGGGATACACTGACGCCCGTAACATTCCCCGGCCGGCGAGCCTGGTATCCACCTCTTCGCTGAGACTTATGGGACACAGGGCGAACTCATTATCCCAGCGCACGCCCAATTCGGCGCCGGCATTTGGCATTGAGACGGCGAGCTGAATCAGCCGAATTTCTTCGACTCCATCGCCGTGAAGAGCGGCAAGTTCCACAACCAGGTACTCCGGCTGTACTGTGATGCGATAGTCGGCGTCCACACCGGATGTTCCAAACATCACATGTAACAGATCGCCGTGTTGCTGAACGGCCGAAGCCGGGATCAGCCGCCCTCCTTTTCTGATGGCCGCAAAAGCCTGATCGCCGGAACGCAATAGTTCTCTGCCGCCGGGTTTGGCGGTAAGGCTGCTTACTATGGCGTCGGGGCGGATCACCAGGCGTGCATCGTGGGTTTCGAAGACGTAGTCTTCAGCCCGGGCGCAACTTCCGAAGGCAGAGATCACGGCCAAAGCAAGGATTAGTTTCATATTGACGAAATGTGCAGCAATATCAAGCCCAGATCGCAGATTTTTCGAATTACCTATAAGAGCATTGTGCTGAAGAACCAGCAGGGTACTGAGAAATGCTTCTTGCCGCTCCCTTACAGTCGATTCGGAAAAGCCGGCGCTGATTCTGAGCCGCTTACCGGACAGCGCGCGTCAGCAAATAATGACGAAAAGAGCCTTTTTTCAGCAGCCTGCCGGGTCTGTTGTAGAAACACTCTCTCAGCCAGTCAGACAGTCTCAATATTTGTACGAGCCCGGCAACGCGAACGCCAATTGAAACAGGTTCCGGTTGGCGTCAATTATCTTCGGATCGGACGCGCGCCTAACGGCGTAATTTACGGCTCGTGTTGAGAGCTGTGCAAACCATTCGGCGTCGCCGTCCACGCATTGCTGGAGAGCCGAGCGAAAACGTTCTTCGTCGCTCAAAGGAATATCCCAACCCACGCCTTCAGCGTCCAGATTCCGCCACGGGGTCTGATCACTTATCAGCACCGGACAACCCGATGCCAGTGCTTCACCAATTACGTGACCGTAGCCCTCACCCAGAGTTGGAAGTAGAAACAAGTGGTGTGCGGCGAAGAACTGGCTAACCTTTTCGTGTGCAATCTCCCCTTCGTACTTTACCCGAATATTCGGAGGCAGCGCAGCGATAATATCCTGACACTGTTTCCAATACTCCGCGTCTTCTACCGGTCCGTAAATATTGAAAAATACGTCTCCTGAAAGGCCTGCCAACATTGTCAGAGCACCTGATAGGTTCTTCATCCGTGAGCATCTACCAACGAAGATAACCTGAAGATTGCCAGGCTTTTTTATCACCCTATCGCTTGACCCCACCGACACCGCGCCCGCGATATCCGGGGCCATGGCCAAAACGGTCTCAGGTCGTGTCGGATTCAGGCGGGGGTCATGAATTACGCCTGCGATGTCGTTCCTCTGAGCCAGTGGGAACTGGCGTGCGATATCCCGTGCCTCGAAGTCACTGCAAGCGTGCCAGATCGTGTTCCGGTAAAAGCCGAGCTGCCGGGAAATCCGAATGTATAAGAGTTTTCGAATTCTCTTGAAATTCAGCGCCCCGGAGGAAAATTCGCCGTGGGGAGCTATCATCACGCAACGCGGACGGGAGAGCTTCAGCCGACACATGAGGACGGCCAACATTGAGAAACGCCGGTTAAACAAACTATGTGTGTAGAGAACTGTACTCCGATCAATTGAACGGAGCAGCATCCACAAGTCGCGGAGGCCTCTGATATCCGGACGGAAATACATGACATCCGCCCTGCCAACCTGGACCCACCGATTCACGACAATCCCGGGAAACGGTACTTTGTCCCCCAAGTCGCGATCCAAGGTAACGATCCTGAAGCGGAACTCATCGCCGAATGCGGCTACCAGGTTCTCTATGCTGCGGATTGGGCCTCCCGCTTTATAGCCGGGAATGTAAGTTGAAACGAACACCAGCACGCACCCTCCAGTCGGCTCGGCGACCGAGTCGATTTCGGATGATGACTGTGTAAGGGACATATTCGGCCAAGCGCCGCTGATGCAGTTCCCGGGTTGTTACCGAGCCCGATGGTCAGCCCGGCGGTCGCTCAGCAGTTTCACCGGTCGGCAGTTTGCCGCCTCAAGCTTAATGCCAAGCAGATCGTATTGTTTTCCAGACAGTAGTTCAGGGCGATTTTTCTCCTCGCTTCCAGCGTCGTTCGCGCCTCCCGCGACGCGATCCTCCGGAGCAGCCTGTGGAGAACGTCGGATTCCGCCGACAACGCTAAACACGCCGACACCGGCGGTAATGCGCAAGCCGAAAGCGCCCTCATCACTTTTCCGAAGCGTTCAGGCGGCAGATAAAAGGAAGCCCGCAGAACGGCCCGGAGTATGTAGATCTGAAGATTCTTCTGCAGCCGCAGTTGTGCAACCAGCGAGGTTACGCCGGAACCGTAAACACGACTAACCCATTCGCGAACGATCCGTCGCTGACCGAGTAGGTCCTCGCTCGCGGTGATGGCGGCTTCGGCGGGCCCTCGGGCGAGGATCAACGCCTGTGGCTCTCTGAGATAGCCCACCTGATTGCCTTCAGCCAAACGCAGCCACATTTCCACATCGGCGGGCAAACCGTAGCTCGGATCGAAGAGACCCACAGTTTCGTATGCGGTGCGCCGCACCATTGCCGTCGCGGCTGTGACGCAGGAGCCGTTGATCTGGTCACGGAGGAATGATCTACCCTCGGTCACGGCGTCAAAATCCCGAACAATCAGGGCGTTAGGCTGACTCCCCGTTCCGAGAAGAACAATTGCCGTGTGGACAAAGGCCATCCGAGGATTCCGGTCCAGCAGGGCGCAGCACTTTTCCACGATGGTCGGCAGATAAACATCGTGGTCGTGGTAAATCGCAACATACTCCCCGCGGCACAGCGGGATCAGAGAGTTCCAATTTTGATAGATACCCAGATTCCGGGCATGGCGTACGTAGCGGATTCTGGTATCCGAGAAAGATGTGACCACGTCTTCGGTGTCATCGGTGGATGCATCATCGCCCACGATGATCTCCCAGTCCTGGAACGTTTGTGCCAGCATGGCGCAAATAGTCTCGCGGAGAGTCAGGGATCGATTACGGGTGGGAAGACAGATGCTGACCCTAGGCATTAGCCGGCCTTTCACGCGTCGGCGTTGCAGCATCGGCCAGCACTTGGCGAAAGCGCTCGCGCTGCACCGCCGCGTCGTGACGCGTTATGGCCAACTTCACGGCTGTGTTGCCGGCATGCGCCCTGAGGCTTGGGGTCAAAATAATCCGGCGAAGCGCGTTCCTGAGAGCATCAGGCGACTCGCCGCTCTCGGCGATCCCCGCCCCGGAATCGCCGACGTACCGTATTGAGGCCAGCTCGGCCGGACCGTATGCAAGGACGCAACGTCCTGCGGCGAAGTACTGGGGAATCTTGGTGGACAGCGATAAACGAGTATACCGTCGGGTGTCATCATCAAATGCCTCGGCGTGTACGAGAACATCCGCGTCGCGTTGGATAGCCGGGATCTCGTCCGGAGCCGCTGTCCCGGCGAGCCGGACGGTTGGCTCCATTTGCTGGAAAACGCTGCCGTAGATCTCCAGATCCCGCGGTAACGAGTAGACATACAGTTCGCCGTTCACTCCCTCGGAACGGAGTTGAACCAGCGCGGCGCCAATCTCTTTAAGGGACTGCCACCTGTTTGGCGCCATACCGCCTGTGAAGGTAAATCGCACCGAGGCGTGAGGGGGGGGTGGCAGCATGAAACGGTTTACGAGATCCGCTTCCACTGATTGCATGAGAGGCTCAAAGTTTCCTCCATATCGGCGGCGATACTCGGCCGCCATAGCTTCAGAGGCTGTGAGTCGGCTTCGGGCGACATCCAGACAAATACGCAACCACTTCCGCGTCGAGCGCTGGAGAATGGAACTGCCCCACTGCCCACGGTACGCCGAATCCATCCAATCGTCAGTAAAGAATAGAACAAGGGGGATGCCGCGCCAGGCAGCCGCCCGTGCAATCGTTCTCAGCATCGAAAGATTACCAGCAATGGAAAAGATGACGTCAGGCCGGAAGCTGGCTATCCATTTACGGAGCGGAACGGAAAGTACCGAAGGCAGGGAAAACACCAATTCGCCGATGCAGGTGCGTACATTGGCATTCAGAAATGAAAGTCGTAGTTCGATTTCAGGTCTGGCTTCAAACCGGAACGCGCTCACTGGATCGAAAGGAGACCCCTCCAATTTCGCCGGCTTGGCAATTGGACCCGCACGCGGACTCAAGCCGATCAAGCCCCGCAGAATATCGGTTTTGGTAATTCGCCAGTATTGTTCGCAGACGTCGAACCCCGGCTGCATGTTGGAATAGTCCACCGCCGCAAGACGGTCTTTTGGCCAGCCCTCAAACATCGACGACTTAAGGATTCCGGTGTTCCGGTTGCGGTTAAATGGGCACGGATCCATGACGAGGACCCTTGGATAACAGGCGTTCGGGGGCATACCCGTCTATGCCTTCCAAGGCGTGGCCAACGCCTGGACGCGCGAGTGTTGGCGGGCGGCCGGCACGGTGCCAAACGTCGACTTCATTTTTCTTTTTCCCGCCCGGGCGCGGGAAAAAGACCACAGGAACAGCAGCGTCCAGAAAGGTATAGCCTCTTCGGCGAACGCCAGCACCTGGTTATTGGCTGGGGCATAAAACAGCATCATCAGCAACAGTGTGAGCAGACAAACGGCCCAGGGATTTCTGCAAAACGCCACGTCGAGCCAAACCAGTGCGAATAGCCGACCGATCACGAACATGAAAACGATCGTACCCGGAAAAGACAGATCGCTAGCGATCCAGGGATAAATGGAATGCCAGTTACTGAAACGGCCCCACCCGGTCCCCTCAATCCGCGCCGGATAGGAGTCAAGACCGATCGGAGCACTGACGAAACGCCTCGATAGCCCCTCCATAAAATAGGAGTTCCCCACGCCATAACAAAAGACGAAGGGCTGATCGAGAGACAGCGATAAACCATAGTAACCCTGACTGAAATAGCTCGCAAAGGAAGCAGCCTGCCCCTGCAGCTCCAGCGGCAAATATCTCAATGCGATGTTATCGGAATCGGCCGAAATGCCGGCCGCGCTGTTGTGCATCAGATCCAAATTACCCCCTGAGCGTCCCAGCAGGCCCAGCGAAAAAAAGGCGAACAGCGCGGCGGCACCTGTGACGGCAATGAACCCGATCAACAGCACATTGCGTAGTCTAATCTTCGTGAGCATAGCTGGATTCCTGGCGATCAGCAAGCACGGCAGCAATATTACAAAATCGGCAATGCCCTTGTTCGTTCCTGCCGCGACCCACATCGAGAGGTCGACGATGATCCATCCGACAAGAGCTGCCCGAACCCGCACGGAGAGACGATTCCAAAAAAAGACTCCGAGCGGAAACCCGATCCACAGGACCGGGTACAGCGGGAGAGTTATATAGTCCCTGATTGTGCTCACCCCCTCCCCTCGCTCCAAGTTGTTTTTCAGTTTTTCGTCATACTTTTGGCCCGGGTCGGAGAGCCCTGCGTCCACGGCGCTGACGGCCGCGTTAACATCGGAGGCCGTATCCCCCGTCCTATTCTTATAGGTCTGCCCAATCCAGAGGAAGTTGAATGCCAGAGAAACGATAACGAGGAGGGGAACGCGTAGCCTAGTGGAGGCGGAATGCGGCTGACTTCGGATCGCGGACCAGTAACCGCCGAACAAAGCAGCCTGTGCCACGAAGAGGAAACTATAGAGCAGCCAAGGGTTCGAGACCGGCCATGGCCATGGCCCAAAAGCGAATATCAGAACCGAAGCGCCAAGGTATATCTGAAAAAAGAGGATCGGGTACAGCGCAATACGCCTGTGCGCTTTTGCCGTCAGGGGGCGCTGCCCGTCCCAGTGTCCTGGTCCCTCGAAGGAAGTCGGGTAGCGATCCGATGCGAGGCTGAATCGCACTCTTTCAGACACCATAACGGACTCCGAGTCTGGCCGAAGCAAATGCCTGGAATGCCGCGCCTGAGCGCCTGAGAGTAGCCCACGGAAGGATTCGCGTGGCGACCAGCAAAACAGAGAATATGGCGACCGAAGAAAAACCTATGCAGGCCGCCGCCATGGAGGCCTGCCAGCGTGTCGTACTGGCCGGGACGAAGCCCGTCAACACGCGAGTAATCATGACGGTGACGAACATCACGGGAATCATGGCTGCCGCACGGATCGCGATATTCGGAAGCTCCACGGCCCGGTGCAGCAGGATTACGAAAACGATTGAGCCCAGCGCCCAGCTCCCGGCCGACGACAACACAGCACCGATGGGACCTAGCCACGGCGTCAAAATCAACTTCAATATCACATTGGCCACCACGCAGATGACGATATAAGTCGTCTCTATACTCACTTTGCCGATACCCTTGCACAAAGATGAGCCTACGCCAGTGAGAACGACGGCGGTGATATTGCCAAAGAGCAGGATAAACAGAATCGGCCCGACCTGCGGCACGGAGCGTCCGATCCACATCATGAGCAGCCGGTCATACGTGCTCGCCACGAGGACCACGAACGCGCCGGCCAGAAACGGCATCACGATCATCGTATTGGCATAGATCCTGCGCACGCCGATCCAGTCCCCCCGCGCCGCCAAGGCGGCGACTGCCGACACCAGAGGCACATAAAAAAAACTGCACATTGTTAACGCAAGGCTAGCGAGCCTGGAGGCCAGACCGAACCACGCCGTCCATACGGTGCTACCCATCCTTGCAAGCACAAGTTTGTCGGTCTGGTCGCGCAGTGCGATAGAGATCTGTCCCAACGCAAGGAAACCGGCGTACCCAAGGAGAGGTTTGGCTTCCTCCCAATCAGGCAGACACGGCTGGAGGTTGGCAATGCCGCATATCCTGACAACCGCAAGATACTGACCCGCAATGGCTGCAATCACGCCTACAGTGTTGCCCAGAAGCAGACTCCAAACCTGCCAGCCGTGGAGAAGGCCTATAATTACGAACCCGCAATTTGCCATGAGCGCGGCAGTCTGGATCAGGGTCGTAATACCCGCGCGCTGGTGAGCAATGAGGACAGCAGCAAACGTCTCGCCTGCCGCCCCCAAGGTTGTTTGCGACACCAGAATGGGGATAACCCAAAGGGCGGCGTCCCGGTACAAGACCGGAGGGTTTGAAAGATCAACCAGTTGATAGCGCATCGCCCAAGCGAGCGGGGTAACCAGGGCGAACATGACCAGCACGACTCCGATCCCAACTCTCATCAGCCGCCGGATTTCGGACAAATCGTTGTTTCCCCATGCCGTGGACATCTTCCATACCAGAGTTCCGCTAATCGTGGTTTGGAAGACTGTTACCAACAGAGCGATGGCCATCATGGACTCCCAGCTTCCGTAGCCGCTCAGACCGAGGCGGGAAAGGACTACCGGGACCGTAACCAGGGATGTGCAGGTGGAAAGGAATCTCGACACTCCCAGCAGCCCGCTGTTAATGAACAATTGTTTGCGGACGTGAGTGAAATGATTGAATTCCACCGGATTCGGCGCAGATATGTCACCCACGACTGGTTTCCACCGGGAGCCCATCCAGCAAGTTCGGACTGGGCCTGTACTCCGGAACGGCCTGTTTCACAACCGAGATTACGCCATCACAATCGCGGTTCCGGCAATACGATTGGAGACGCGACAAATACCGTTCGATATCCGCCTCCTCCATACCTTCTCCTGCGAATACCTGAATTTTCTCGTGGTGGGTGGAAAGCAGACCTTCCGCTTCCTCATTCAATTCCTCGAAAAGTTTCTCTCCGGGCCGCGGACCCGTGAATGCAATCTGGATGTCGTGGCCCGGCCTCAGTCCCGACAGCAGAATCAGATTCCGGGCAAGATCGGCGATTTTGACCGGCTCTCCCATGTTGAGGACGAAAATCTCGGACCCCTTGCCCATCGTGGAAGCCTGGAGCACCAACTGGCAGGCCTCGGGGATGGTCATGAAGTAGCGGCGCATCTCCGGGTGAGTTACGGTAACCGGACCTCCGCGGGTGATCTGCTCCTTGAAAATCGGCACCACACTGCCGTTGCTGCCCAGCACGTTCCCGAAACGCACCGAAACATACCGACCGCCCTCCGGCTGAAGGGAGCGAACGACCAATTCGGAAAGGCGTTTGGTCGCACCCATGACGCTGGCGGGGCGAACCGCTTTGTCCGAGGAAATCATCACGAACTCCGCGACGCCATGCATCCGCGCAGCCTCAACAACGTTTAGAGTTCCGAATACATTATTCTCGAACGCTTCAAAGATGTGCGCCTCCATCAGCGGTACATGTTTATATGCGGCGGCGTGATAAACAACAGACGGACGATGGCGTTCGAACACCTCGTTCAGGCGCGCCGGGTTCTGAATGCTGCCAATTTCCTGGTGGAAAACGATACCGGGAAAATCGCGGGCGATCTCCAGCCCCAACTGAAAAAGGGGGGATTCGGCGATTTCGTAGCCGATGATGGCTGCGGGACGGAAGCGGGCCACCTGGCGGCAAAGCTCGGAACCGATCGATCCGGCAGCGCCCGTGACAAGAATGGTCTGGCCGCGAAGCTTCGCCGAAATTCGATCATGTTCGAGATTAACCGGAGTCCTCCCCAATAGATCTTCGACCGCAACGTCGCGGATCTGGCGCGCCAAGCCGGCCTCGTCGATGATTTCGGCGAGGCTGGGAATGGTCTTATAAGGAATCCCGACGCCGGTACACCGCTCCAGAATCTCTTTCATCTGTGCACCGGTCGCAGAGGGGATGGCAATCAGGACGAGATCGATCCGCTGCTTCCGGGCGATCGCGCCGAGATCGCCGCCGCCGCCAAGGACTCTGACGCCCTGCAGAACCAGTCCGAGCTTCTGCCGATTATCGTCGATGAAACCGCACACATCGTACTTCAGCGCCGAAGTCTGGCGAAGATCACGTAACAGAGAGGCACCGGCATTTCCGGCCCCGTACACAATCGTGCGCTTCCGATTGGAAATCGTCTTACCTGGAGGATTGAACTCCGAAACAACCCGCACACCGACACGCAATCCAGCGGTGAGCGTCACACAGAGGAGCAAATCGATGGCATAAACAGACCGCGGGACACCGCTCCTGACCGCCAACAGGATTATCAGCGAGAAGGTACTTCCGATCAGATTACTGAACGACAGTCGTACAAGATCTGTCAGAGAAACGTACCGCGCCCATCGCCGATCGAGACCCAGAAGCTTAAATGAGATCACCTTAACCGGGACCCAGACGAGTGAGGCGATACCGAGTATGTTGACGTAGTAGGCCGGCACCCTGAAGTCAAAGCGCAACAGAAAGGCCAGGATTGCCGAACAGAGAATGGTGGCTATCTCAATACCAAATACGGTCAGAGTGCGCGTGTGCGCCAAGCTTGTTTTCAGGTGGTTCGACAGCGGTGGGTTCGGCGATACCAGGGAATCAGACAAACGAAGTCACATCCTTTCCCGACACTGCCTCTCTTACCGTACTTTCGGCACCGGCAACCGATCGGACCTGGTGAATGATGTGGGTCTGGTCCTCCGTGGTCAGCGAGCTGGAGCTGGGCAGACAAATGCCTCGCTGAGAAAGGTCCTTCGCCACCGCGCCGCCATAAACCGAGCAATCCGAAAAAAGCCGCTGAAGATGCAACGGTTTCCAGACTGGTCTCGATTCAATACCCACCGAATCCAGATGACCGATGAGAACGTCGCGCGAGCATCCGAACCTGACGGGATCGATCACAAAACAACTCAGCCAGTTGGTGGACAATCCATAGGGCGCCTGGGGCATGAGCGAGATGCCCGGGAGATCGGCGAATGCATCGCGGTAACGGAAGGCAATAGCGCGGCGCTGCTCGACCCTGAGGTCCAGCACCTCAAGCTGACCGCGGCCTATGCCGGCCAGCACGTTACTCATCCGGTAGTTATAGCCCAGTTCGGAGTGTTCAAAACCGATACCCGGATCCTTCGCCTGAGTGGACCAGAAGCGCGCTTTTTCGATGCGTTGCCGATCGCGCGCAACGAGCATCCCTCCGCCGGCGGTGGTGATAATTTTGTTGCCGTTGAATGAAAATGCACCGATCCCGGCCAAGGCGCCGGCGGGCTTTCCTTTATATGTGGCGCCTAATGCCTCGGCTGCATCCTCGAGAACCGGTACGCCGAACCTTCCGCAGATGTCGAGAATAGGATCCATGTCGGCACACTGCCCATAGAGATGCACCACAACGACTGCTTTCGGGAGCCTGTTCCGGGAGGCGCGGTCTTTCAATGCCTCAGAGAGAAGCTGCGGATCCATGTTCCAGGTGGCTGCGTCGCTGTCGATAAAAACGGGCTGGGCTCCCAGATATCGGATCGGATTCGCGGAAGCGGCGAAAGTCAGGGTGGAGCAGAATACTTCATCGCCCGACCCGACGCCGAGAAGCCTCAACCCGAGATGAATAGCGGCCGTTCCGCTCGCCAGACACAAAGAAGGGATATCCAACCTGCGTGTAAATGCTTCCTCAAACAGGGTGAGATTCGGGCCAGCCGTAGACACCCAATTTGTATCGAAGGCCTCGCCGACGTAAATGCGCTCACCGGTGCTCATGTGCGGAACTGAGAGTAGAATTCTGGGCATCGGGCTAGGACGACGAAGACGGCAAGAGTGTGTCAAAAATTCCGGAAAGCGGCCCTAAATGCCTGGATTTGAGCATGCTCCCGCTTTCTCACCCACACTTTTCCGGCTGAGTTTCTCCGAAACGCATTTCCACGGATTTATCTGAACAGCATATCAATAACGACAGCCCCCATCCGGGGAAAGCTCAATTCAGATGGCAGACCGAACACCAAGAACGATCTTGTATACAACCAATCCGTAATATTCCCGCATTGCTGTCTCGGACGTCTCTAGTGAAGCCGCCGCCGGAATGAAGTCAAGCAGCGTCAAAGGCTGCCGTACGGCGACCCGTTCATCGGTCGGGAACGGCAGGACGTTCAGGCCGCGAGCACGGAACAGCATGACTGCCCGGGGCATGTGGAAGGCACTGGTCACGAGTAGAATTGAGTGGACGCTGGGAATCTCTGCGGCCGCGCGAGCCTCGTCCTCGGTCGTCAATACCCGACGAGTGAGAACTATGTGGTCCGGTTGTATTCCCTGGTGAACCGCAACCTGACGCAGAATTCTCCCCTGCGCCGGAAATGGCCCGGATGACAACACGATCATCCGAGCTTTCCCCGCCGCAGCCAGAGCTACTCCCGCAAAATATCGATTTGCAGCCTCTCCCCACTGGACACCGGTCGCATTGACTCCCCTTACGACTCCACCATTCAGAACCACGATCGCGTCGGCATTCGGCGCGGATACCGGGGACCTGGGTTTATAGACCTGCTCAAGCGGTAAGAGCATCAGCGTACTCATGAACTGGGTGCTGAAAATGTACAGTGTGACGACACCAACGATCGCAATCCAACGGCGGCGGAGAATGATTGCGGCGATTACGAGAAGTCCGGAAAATCCAATGGGCAAGAACAATGCCTCAATAAATTTCCGGAGAAAGAAGAGCATTCTGCTATTAGAACGCGGGCAATGCGCTCTTCGCGCGATATGCTTGGACCTTGCGCGTTCGTGCTGTTTCCGCCTTGTTCTGCCGTGTCCTGCTCCTGATATTTTGCGGTTTCGCGGTCTGGCGGTCCGTGCGAGTCGCAATCGCCGATTGGTGGGTCAGCACCGGCACTTCGCAGGCAATGGAACAGGCCCTTCGCGTTGTGCCGGATCGTGAGGAAGTTCTGGCGCGCGATGCAACGTATCGGGACAGCAACGGCGATCAGTCGACTGCCGTCGACGAGGAACTCCTGCGGGCAGCACGCCTGAATCCCCTCGATTCGTCCGTGCTGATGACCCTGGGGCTGCGGGAGGAGTTCCGCGGACACAACGCTCCAGCCGAGAATGACTTAGTGCACGCGGCGGAAATCGACCATCAGTTCAAGCCTGCGTGGACCCTGGCAAATTACTACTACCGAAACGGACGGCCGGACGAAACCTGGCCAATGATCGAGCGCATTTTGAAGCTGGATCCGCTCGGTTTCGATCCGGCGCCGGTCTTCGCACTCTGCTGGAATCAGACCAGCGACGCCTCCAAAATCCTCGGCCTGATACCCAGGACCGGGCACAGACCGGTTCAGTATCTGGAGTTTCTGATGAAGACGCAACGAGCGGACGAAGCTTTCGCCGCCTGGCCCAGTGCGCTGGCGGCTGCCGATTCGTCGAATGCCGACGACAGCGCGCAGATGAAGGCATTCGCAGACTTTCTGGTCAGCGCCGACCGCTCCTCAGAGGCAGTAACGGTGTGGAACCAACTGGTGGACCGCGGGATCGTCAGGGCCGGGCATCTCGACCCGGCAAAAGGTATTTCGATTGCCGATCCCGATTTCAGGTCCCCTTCGCTGTCGAGCGTATTCGGCTGGCATGTGGCGGAAGTTTCCGGCGTACTTACCAGCGCTTTTTCGGGATCGCTTCGCCTCGAAATCAATGGCGACGAGCCCGAATCGTTTCAGATGTTGTCGACGTCCGCGCCGGTGCTTTCCGGGACTCGTTATTTCCTGCGATGGAAGAGCGACGGGTCGAGACTCAGCTCACCTCAGGATCCAGGTTTCAGCTTTGTAGTCACCCAACGGCCCGGCGAACCAGTGATGCAGTGTCCGCCGCTGCTTACACCGGGCAATTCGACCTGTGGGTTCGTCACTCCGGCGGGCAGGCCGGGGCAAATGAGCGAGGCCCGAATCGACCTGCGCTATGCGCGAGCGCAGGGGACCACGCGCGTTTCCGGCACATTGCAGTTGTCTGCCGTTACCGTTCGCCCGGAGGTTGCGAAGTGAGCGACGGCGGACCCTCTCCTTTATTGTGGGCGACCGGGCTTTGGGCAGCGCTGCTTGCCGGTATCGTAACCGCCTGGTCACCCCGCTACTGGGCCGTCAGCGTCGCGATTACGAGTATTGCGATCCTGACGATCATTTGGACGACTGTCTCGCTCGTCAACCGGTCTCACGAAATCAGGTGGCCTTTGCAGACGGGTCTGGTCATACTCATCGGCGCATGGGGATTTCTGCAGACGGCGGTCCACGCAACGGTGGCCCCCCAATTGACCCTGGACAGCTCCCTTGTGTGGGGAATCAGCGCGTGCGCTTTTGTGCTGGGAGCACAGATTCTCCGGAATCGCGCGGCGTTACGGTTGTTTCTGACGCTGTTTCTTTGGTCGTCAACAATTCTTGCCGTTGCCGCGATGCTGCAGTTTTACAGCATGCCGGTGCAGGTATTCGGGATATTTCCGGCCGAGCGCGGCGTCACAGGAACATTTCTCTCCAGCAATCAGTTTGCGGCTTTTATGGAGTTGGCCGCGCCGGTCGCGCTCTGGTATATGCTCGACCGGACCCCATTGATCGGAGGCCTTTGCTACACCATGATTCTGGCGGCAACGATTACGGCGGCATCGCGGGCAGGAGCCATTTTGGTTGGCGCAGAACTGCTGGTCTTTCTCGGCATAGCGATAACGACCCGCAAGCGGAAAACTATTTTGGCCATTTCCGCAGGGCTGGCGCTGCTGGTCGCCGCTGCCGCAACGATTGCCGGAACGGATGCGATCAGCGCCCGCTTCGCGGATAAGAAGCCGTATGCGATTCGCCAGGAATTGTTCGATTCCACTGTGAAGCTAATCGAACAGCGCCCTTGGCTGGGATACGGTATGGGAACCTGGCGCGCGGTCTATCCGCGCGCCGCCACGTTCGATATGGCCCTGCTCGCGAATGAGGCTCACAACGACTGGGCGCAATGGGCAGCCGAAGGGGGGCTTCCTTTTTCGATCCTGATGGCTGCGCTCGTGGTATGGGCAGCCAAACCGGCGATACGGTCCGTCTGGGGCCTGGGAATCCTGAGCGTGATGGCCCACAGTTATTTCGATTACCCGATCCGAGAACCCGCGCTTTCGTTCGTTTGGTTTGCGCTGGCGGGCGCTGTTTCGCAGGTCAACGGCCGGAGCCGACCGGTACGCAAGATATATTCGGGCACGCAGACGGGCACATCAGCCGGGTGATTGCTTTTCCGCGGTTCATCCACGGTTCATCCACAGTCGGAACTGGAATTGCCGTGATAGCATGAAACGAAAACGTCCCAAAAAACGGCGTTGGTTTTCAGCCGGGCCAGACGTTTGCCGACCGGGGGGCCGCAAATTTTCATGTCGGACGAAAATAAGTCTCTTGCTTTACCGCACCCTCACGACGCCTCGCCGTCGAGGGTCGAACGCGTTTCCTATTACCAGGCTCAGGCCGACGAGCCGGAATCGCAGGATTCGTCGACTCCGCTGACCCACTACCTTTGGGTGGTCCGCCGGCGAAAGTGGCCGTTATTGATATTCGTGGTTTTTGCGGTGGCAGCCACAATCATCATCTCCTCCCGCCTGACGCCGTATTACGAATCCACGGCAACCGTCGACGTCGACCGAATGGTGCCGACGGCTGTAATCGGCCAGGAATCTTCCGGCGCGCGCGCCTCGTCGATGAACGACTCCGATTTCTTTCTCTCGACGCAGGTGAAGCTGATCCAGTCGGATTCCGTGCTTCGCCCCGTTGCCCTGAAGATGAAGATTCCGCTCAAGGGCCGTCCGGACGCTCCGGTGAAGCTTCCGCGCCTCGCCGTCACCCGACCGACGAGAACCTATCTGCTTCAGATCAGCTACCGATCGCCGGATCCGCAGTTCGCCGCCGATGTGGCAAACGCGATCGCGGAAAGCTATAAAGATCACAGCTACGAGATCCGTTATCAGGCAGCCCGCGAGTTGTCGGCGTTTATGGCGAAGCCCCTGGAGGATCTGCAGGCCAAAATGGAGCGGGACAGCGCGGCGCTTTCGGTGTTCCAAAAGGAATTGAACGTCATCAGTCCGGATGAAAAGACCAATATTCTGGCCGCCCGGCTGCTGCAGCTGAACACCGAATACACGGCGGCGCAGGGGGATTTGTTCAAAAAGGAAGTGGCTGCGAAGTCCGCGGAGGGCGGCTCCGTCGAAGCTCTCGAGGTATCCGCGCAGGGTGAACAAATCCGGCGACTGGAAGATAAAATCGCGGAAGCGAATCAGAAATTCGCCGAAGTCAAGACTCATTACGCCGCCAATCATCCCGAATACAAAAAGGCCGCAACCAACGAAGCCGAATTACAGCGCCAACTGGACGCACTCAAGGCCGACGTCGGCCAAAGGGTGCAGGTGGAATACAAGGAAGCGTTTAGTCGCGCCGAGACTTTGAAGCAGGCTGTCGATCAGGCCAAGGCCGAGCTGGATGGCCTGAACGGAAAGGCCTTCGACTACGCAAACGTGAAGCGGGATGCCGATGCAGACCGAAAGCTCTACGATGAACTCAACCGCAAAATACAGGAGGCGGGCATCAACTCGGGCTTTCAGGACAGCTCCATCCGGCTTGCCGACTCCGCTCGTCCCGGCCTGAAACCGGTGTTTCCCAACGTTCGGCTGAACGCGCTGATCGCCTTCTTCGCATCGACGCTGCTCGGACTGGCGGTTGTGTTTCTGGCGGACAGCCTGGACCACACTTTACGCGATCCGGAGCATATTTCACGACAGCTGCAGACGGAAGTACTGGGTTCTCTGCCCGTCGTGAAGCAGTGGCGCGGCTACCTGCCGGGAAAAAACGCCGACAGCACGCAGCCACGGGAATTGTTCGGACTTTCAAAGGGAGTCGCCAGTTCCTACGAAGAGGCCATTCGGACGCTTCGGGATTCGATCCTTCTGCCCAATGCCGAGCGCCGGCCGCGCACTCTCCTGATGACATCGGCCACGCCCAGAGAGGGAAAGTCGACAACCGCGGTTCATCTGGCCGTCGTTCACAGCCAGCAACGGCGGAAGACTCTGCTGATCGATGCCGACCTGCGGCGGCCGAGCATTTATCAATACCTGAATGTATCCAATGAGCGCGGACTTTCGAACGTCGTCAACGGAGAAATGGAGTGGCGTGACGCGCTGCAGACTTCCGAGACGCTGCCGTTCCTGACCGTTCTTCCGGCGGGGCCGGCTTCCCGGCGCGCCGCGGACGGTTTGGGAACCACTTTGAAGGATCTGTTTGCCGCCGCGGCCAAAGAGTACGATCTGATCGTCTGCGATGCGCCGCCCCTGCTGGGCTTTGCGGAATCGCTGCAGATCGCAAAGCTGGTGGACGGCGTCGTGGTAGTTGCGCTGGCGGGACAAACGGAGCGGAACGCGGTGGCCAGCGTGCTGACAAACCTGAGGCGGCTGAAGGCCAACGTTATCGGTCTGGCGCTCAATGAAGTACGCGCCGACATGAGCGAACGCTACTATTACTACGGCTATTACGGGAAATACTACAGCCGTTATTACAAACCTCTCAGCGATTGAGGCGCTTTCCGGCGGCAGACTTGTTCAGTCGCTGGCGATCCGCTGCTGCACCAGGTAGTAGAGGAGAGCCAAAAAAATCAGGGAACTGATGCAGTAAAGGATCAGTTCGCCCCGTGTGCGCCGCCAGCGAATGGACCGGCGCAATTTCATGATGCGCCTCTCTTCAGGAGTCCGAAGCTTCGGCGACTCGATTCCGGAACGGTATGCGTAAAAGCGGTGTTCGCAATCGCGACAGCGATAGGGCCTTAACGAGAGCCAGCTCACCGCCCAGTCCCGTAACGACCGGTGGGCGCGGTGCGCGCGACTCTTTCCGCATTTTGGACAATTCACCTGGAAGACCCGGCAAAACCGATATGACGCCGAAGGGAGATCGTAACACATTCATTCAAGAGGCATAAATTGGCGCCGTCCGGCGCGTGCGAGGACGAACAAAAAGAAAAATAAAGTTCCGGCCAGGTTTTTAGTATCAAAGGACTTGACTTCATTTGCGGGCATCGGCATGATAAAGAACAGTACGCTAGCTTGGGATAGGACTACCTATGCAACTATTTAACTCAAAGGCAGTAGTTGTTCTTGCATTTTCGTCGAGCCTCGGCCTCCTTTCGGCTGCCACGCCGGGAATTGGCATAGCGATGTCCGAAGGCAATATCCTGATCAACAGTTCCCTGACGGCCGGGAACACGACGATTTTTGACGGCAGCACGCTGGAAACGCAATCTGCCGCTTCGCGAGTGCGTCTGAACGACGGCGCCCAGTTAAAGTTTTCTTCCGACTCCCGCGGAAAGGTCTACAGCGATCACGTCGATCTTCAAAAGGGTAGCGCCAACATCGCCGGTTACTCCGCCAATGCGTATGGATTGAACATCCGCGCCGATGGCAAGGCTTCGGCGACGGTTTCACTGCACGATCAGGGAGTGGTCGAGGTTGCTGCCCTGACGGGAAGCGTTCAGGTCTTCAACGCAGCAGGATTAAATGTTGCGAACCTGGTCCCGGGACGCGCTTTGGATCTCAGGCCGCAGGATGCGGGAGCCAGCGCGCCCTCTTCCATGACCGGCTGCGCGGTAAAGTCGGGCAACAATACGCTGTTGACCGATGAAACCTCCAAAGTAACTGTGCAACTTCGCGGCAGCAATGTGAAGACCGGACGCCGGGTTCAGGTTACAGGAACAACGGTTCCCAATTCCACACCGGCCAGTGGCGCGACACAGGTTATTAATGTGACGAGCGTCAAGCAAGTCAAGGGCGCCTGCGGCACGGCGACTGCAAAAGCCGCGGCAGGAGCTGCCGGCGCCGGAGCGGGAGCAGCCGGCGCGGCTGGCGGTGGTGCGGCAGCGGGTGCTGCCGGCGCAGCAGCAGGCATCAGCACAACCACGGCAGTAGTTGCCGGGGTAGCTACAGCGGCTGCGGCGGGTGTCGGCGGAGCGGCTGCAGCAGGCGCGATTGGCGGCGGCGGGTCTTCTTCCTCGACGGGTCAGACCAGCGGCGGCCGACTGGGCGCTTTCAACTAAGGGCGTTCGATCTGAACTCTTTTCACTTCTGCTGAGGGGCTACGTAATCGGGCGGTAACGCCGCACCTTCTCCGAAGAAGTACTGTTCCATCTGTTGCAGCAGGAACTCCTGAGCTTCCTGCGTTCCCAAATTGAGCCGGTACTCATTCATCAGCATTTTCATGTGCTCGACCCACATCTTCCACGCGTCTTTTGAGACGCTGTCGTAGATGCGCTGACCGAGAGGATGGCCTTCAAACGGGACCTCCTCTAATCCTTCCATCTCGCGCTGAAACTTCACGCAAAAAACCTTGTGCGCTCCTTCGGGGATCGGAGCGGATTGCCCCATGTTCAAACCGGATGGTCCACAACTCATGTCGTCAGGATAGCAGTGGCGGACGCCGTTTATGCCAGTCTGTTCGATTTTGAAATTCTCTGCCGAGCGCGAGAAGTGTGTTTTCCGTGAAGGCGGGTCCTGCAAGCTGAAGCGCAACCGGCAGATTGCCCGCAAAGCCGCACGGAAGGGACAGCGCTGGTATCCCGGCGAGATTGCCCGCCTGTATCAGCCCTCTCATGCCCGGCGATGACGGCACCGGGATCGGGACGGGGTCGGGTCCGTCGAGCGGCTCGGTAATTTTCGGCGCGGTCTGATACCGGGCCGGAGCTATCAGAACATCCACGCCGGCGAAGAGTTCCCGGAACTTCTGCTTGAGAAGAGACCGAATTCGCATCGCCTTCAGATACTCCGTGGCCGGAATCTCCAGATTCGCCCGCAACGCGGCCGCCTGGCTGGGGTCCGCCAAGTCATTTACCTTACCGCCGGAGATGAGCGTTTCGAAAACCGACGCCTCCTCCGCGCCGATGATCACATCGGCCATTGGTCCATAGGGCAGATCGGGCAGGCTCACTTCGACGAACTGCACTCCCGTATCCCGCACTACCTGCATTGCGGCCTGAAATGCGGGACGCGCCGCGGCATCAGCCCAGCCCATATCGTCCGGAGCGAAGCCGATTTTGAGATCGCTGAACTGTCGCGAATACTGTGGCGTGTAATAGAAGCTCTTGTCCGCGGATCCGGGATCTTTGGAGTCAGACCCGGCGATAGTCTGAAGAACGAGTCCGCAGTCTTCAGCGCTGCGGCACATAGGGCCAACTTTGTCCATGGTCCACGACAAGGCCATTGCGCCGTGACGGCTCACGAGCCCGTAGGTCGGACGCAATCCGGTCACGCCGCAAAACGCGGAGGGAGTAATGATGGAACCGGACGTCTCCGACCCCAGCGCGAACGGCACCAGCCCCGCGGCGACGGCGCTGCCGGAGCCGCTGGAAGATCCGCCCGACCAGCAGGTAACATCCCACGGATTTAACCCGGGCCCAAACAAAGATGCGGCCGCGGTGCGGTATCCGCCCCCGCCGGCCAATTCGACCATCGAAAGCTTTCCGATCAGGACCGAACCCGTCTTGTCCAACTTTTTGAGCACGGTCGCAGTGTCATCCAAAACCTGCGCCGCATAGGGCTTCGCTCCCCACGTCGTGGGATGCCCCGCGAACGCGAGCAGATCCTTGGCGCCGAACGGAATGCCCTGGAGTGGTCCGCGAAGACGGTCGCGTTTGAACTCGTCATCCACTTCCTTTGCGCGTTTGACCGCAACTTCAGTGAGAGACAGCGCGAGCGCATTGTAGCGGGGGCCGAACTTCGCAAGCCGTTCCGCAAAAGCCCGCACGAGTTCGACTGTTGAAAATTCCTTCTTCCGGAGCCGCTCGTTGAGATCGGCGATACCGGCGAAAAAGATATCGTCGGTCATGCCTTGAACTGAAACGCGGGTTCGAGGGACATCGGAATCTCAAACTTCGCCAGCGTCCCGGAGTTTTCGCGGTGCGATTCGCGCGCTGCTTTGTCAAAGTCCAAACCGGCAGCCGGAGCCTGCGCGATCACTTTCACAACGCCCAATGCGACGACGGCCGAACCGGTGGCAACGCCCGCGAGCTGCCGCCGGGTTATTTTCCCGTTCATGCTCTTTGTTCAGAATACTTCGTTTCCAGCGCGTCGAGCGCGGCGGCTTCCATTGCGGAGCGTGGAGCGGTTTCGCCCGTCCAGATCTCGAACTGACGCACCGCCTGTTCGATGAACATCTTCAGGCCGGGTACGATCTGTTTTCCCTGGTCCCGCGCTTTGCGGATCAGCGCCGTCTCCAGCGGGTTATAGACCAGATCGAAGACGATTTCTCCGGGAATTCTGCCGTCGAAGTAGCAATCGTTTACGTTCGGCCACATTCCCACCGGCGTCGCGTTGATCACGACATCGAAATGACGGAAGAGAAGCTGATCGTGGGACATCGGCTCGCCGCCGACCAGGCGGGCGAGCGCCCGAACACGATCCGGATTCCGCCCCGTGAGCGCAACTTTCGCACCACCGTCGGCAAGAGCACATGCGGCGCTTCGGGCCGCTCCGCCGTTCCCGACAATCAGCACGCTCGCCTTCGGAAGCTTGATCAGTTTCGAAAGGGGACCGGATATTGCCTCAGCGTCGGTGTTGGCGCCGCGCCATTTTCCCGCTTTCCGCCAAACGGTGTTCACGGCCCCGATGCGCCGCGCCAACGGATCAATCTGATCCAGATACCGCATGATCCGGCGCTTGTGCGGAATGGTGACGCTGAAACCGGAAATGGGGAGATCGCGCGCGAACTGGAAAAAATCGCGGAGTTGATTGGCATTCACCAGGAGCGGTACGTAAACCGCGTCGATCCTGCGCGATTGAAATGCCCGATTGTGTACATGCGGAGAAACCGATTGGCGGACCGGGTCCGCGATCACCGCGAAAATCTTCGCCGCCCGGGTGAACTTGTCGATGCGATACAGCGACCGCAGCTGCCGTGCGTTCACCTGGCCCGCGGCAGTGCCCTGCACGTGGGCGGGAGCGGCGTAGGTATAAACAGCGCCGAAGCCGGTCGAGAGAACCCGTGAAGGAAAGCCGAGTTCACCCATCGCCAGTGTGACCAGCGGAATTTTGGGACTGAGACGGCTGGCCGTCAGAATGCGCCCGGTATCGCTCGGTTTCCGCGCCGTGCTGACAATTTTGTACACATCGGCGGGTACTTTCTGCATCCGCTTGAGCACGGGGTCCAGCGGCGGAGTGGTCTCAAAGTGATGCCACGAAACGACGAGCTGCGCGCGCGTGCGAAGAGCCGCGCAACGATCCGGGACTACTTCCGCCGCCTCAATTTCGATATCGACCGCGCGTGCTCCGTGTTCAATGGCCAGATCCAGAATGCGCAACTGCTCTTCGATGCTGCCGTTGAATTTGCCGTGGTTCTGATGGCGCCGGCAGGTGGCAAGTATTGTGCAGTTCGGGTAACCGCGCAGAAAGTCTTCGATTGACCGTGCGCCAAACGCGGGTTCGCGAAGGTAGTCGAGACGGAATTCGAGGAAGTTCTCCCCTGCTTCCGCTTCGCGGCGAGCCTGTTCCAACAGGCGAGGAACGTCAGGCAGGCCGAGCGCAATACAAATCCTCGGAAGAGCGCGCCGCTGGGTCATATTTGGTTCATAAGGATATCAGAGGCTGTAAGGCCCTCCCCGAATTTCTTCAAAGCATATCAGGCATTGAAATCGGAATGACATCGAGCGAAGCAAATATTTCGAACGTGAGCCGGGAGTGAGCCTCCCGCAACGAGCTCTCGACCTCCGCGGGATCGTCCCCACCGGCGAAAATGAATCCGGTGTAGCTCGCGCCTTCCGGGAGGGGCAAGAGTTTCTGTCCCGGCTTCGCCGTGATCACGATATCGTCGACTCCGGGCGTGAGGAGCGCCTCATCGATCCCGCTGACAGATTCGAATACTCCGGCGCGCGGAACCGGAATCATCATGACTCCCGAAGCCGGCGGGGACAGCGTGAGTTCATCCGGCGGCATCCGATCAACAGCATGGAGGATCACGGCTTCTTCGAGTGTGAGACCGCCTTCGAAACGCAGCGCGCGCGCGCAGAGACCTCCGATCGGCCTCGCAGCGACTTCCAGCATGTAGATACCTTTTTCGTTTACCCGCATTTCCGCGTGGACCGGCCCGTGCGAAAGTCCCAGTGCGCAAGCGGCCCGCCGGGTCGTCTCGATGATTTCGGCCTGGATCGCCGCCGATTCCCGCGAGGGTGTTACGTAGATGGTTTCCTCGAAATAAGGCCCTTCGAGAGGATCGGGCTTGTCGAAAATCGCCAGCGCTTTCAGGTCACCGCGCGTCATCAGGCCTTCCAGCGCGAACTCGCGACCGTCGATATAGTCCTCGATCTGAATCGCCTCATTCCATTCCTCGCGAAACTGCCGGATCTCGGGCTGCATGAGGATGCGGCGAATGCATTCAAAAGCATCTGCAAATTCAGCGGCGTTGTTCGCGCGAATCACCCCTCTGCTTGCCGACAGTCCGAGTGGCTTCAGGACGCAGGGGAAGCGAACATCACCGGCGATGTCGTTCGGATCGCGATCCAGCGCAACACGGAAATTCCGAGGGACCGGCAATCCCGCCGCGTCGAAGATCCGGCGCATCTCATGCTTATCGCGGCAGACGGCAACCGAACGCGGCGAGTGAAACGGCAGGCCGAGCCTCTGGGCCGTCAGCGCAGCAACCAAAGTGGGGCGGTCGGCTACTGCGACGACCCCCTCGACGGTATACGCGGCAAGCTGCTGTGCCGAGAGTTCCGGTTCCTCGAACCGCACCGGAATGGCATGATCCCACCACGGGTCTTCGAGAATATGGCAGCGGTCCGTTGCCAAAACGACGTCGATGCCCAACTTCCTGGCGGCTGCGGTGAAAGAACGGGTCTGGTAGCCGGTAGTGGCTGCCACCAGCAGGACACGGGGCATGATATTCGATTATCGGCTACATGCTACATAATCGTGGGTTCTGAGAGAGGCGTCCGTTTTGCAAGTCCGGCGGAAATCGGCTAGATTGGGAAGAGGCCCGGTGAGGTGCGAGAGCGGTTGAATCGGGCGGTCTCGAAAACCGTTGAACCTTCACGGGTTCCGTGGGTTCGAATCCCACCCTCACCGCCATTTAGAATCAATAGCTTACCGATTTCATGGCCGGGCTGGTGGAGAACTCCTTGTTCTTTCACCTCCCCAGCCTGATTCTGTCAACCGGACATTTCTATCTGGCACAAAGAGGACATTCTCACGTGCTATCGACACGTTTGCCCAGACCGCTTGACACTGCCAACTGGGCATAGTAGCATTCCGTGCGAGTGTAGTTACGCGAATAGGGATACCTGCGGGTCGAGTCGGTTTACGGCGCAAGCAGCCGGAGTCCGTTTCTCGCGCGAATACGAACAGTTCGTGCGCTGAATCGCCTGGAAAAGCTGGTCAATAGACTATCGCCGAAAGAGGCAAAGAGTGATGAAAAGAGCTGCTCTGGTTACCGTTGTGAGCGTAAGTGGTCTGATCCTGCTGGCCGTTGTTGGCGCCATCGCAGCGACGCCGACCACAACCTCGTCGACCGCGACTTCAAAAAAGCTCGGGTATTCAGAGCTTTCCAACGGACGGGGTGGAACCAACGTCGAAGCATTTGTCGTTCCGGATGGTTTCGACAAAGCGCGGTCCCTGGCGGCTTTCAAAGACACTCTTTATCCCGTCCTGCGCGCCAACTGCTCGGGGTGCCACAGCACGGAAAATAAATTGGGAAGTGGAGCTCAGGCTCCGCTGCACGCGGATAAAGATGTGAATCTGGCCCATGAGTATGCGCTGACCCGGGTGAACTTCCGGGATCCGAAAAACTCCAAGTTCGTCACGCGTATGGCCATCGACCGCCACAATTGTTTCGCAGAGAATTGCGGCGTGGCGGCCAAGGAAATGCTGGTCGCCGTGACCGCCTGGCGCGATCGGATTTCAGACATGATTCCCCCGGTTCCCCGCGGCGTCGACGAGGCCACGAAGATCACGGAAGAACAGGTTTTGGCATGGATCGAAGCTGACAGAGCCAAGACCCCGGCCGCGGCGCGAGAGTTCATCAAGTACACTTCGTTCCATGTACTCCACAACGAGGGTGTAAGCGCTCAGTATATGAATGACGCTCGCGCGGGTCTGTCGAAGGCCCTGAATGGTTCGGCTCGATGGGCTCCGCGAATCGTAAATCCCGTGGATGTGAACGGAAAGGGCATCCTCTATCGATTCGACATTCGTGACTACTGGGGATACACGCTCATTGACACCTCAGCCCCGGACTACGCTCTCTTTAGTACCCTATCCGACGATGATATAGGCTTTGCCGGAAAAAAAGTGGATCTGAATGGCAAAACGCCACCCCCGGTATTCGAGAACTTCATCGTGCAACAGAACAAGCTGAAGCCGGGAGGAGTTAGCCGTGACGACAAGTTTGCCCGTCTGGTCTGGGCCCGGGTCCTGAGGGGGAACGTCGAGGCTGCGAGTCCCGAACCATCTTCCCCGCCCAATATCGACGGATTCGTCGGACCCAGGAAAGTCGCCGGCGATAAGCAGCAGTACGTCGACCCGGCAGAACTGAAATATGTAGAAGCGGCCCAACTGACCTATACGCTCACTCGTCCCGATGTTTACAACGCCATCCTGGCCGTTCCGGGGTACTTTTGGATGTTCGAAAACGAGCTGGGCGTCGACAAATCGAAGGGCATGGACTCGTATGACTACATGGTGACGCAGCGAGCCATTACGATCGATGGCCGTTTCTATTATCGTGCGAAGACACCGACCGGCTTCTACTGGAAGACGTTTGACATCTTCACATCGGGCGATACCGACATCGTCAAACAGTACGCCGCGGGAAAGGTCAGCATGCCGATGTGGCAGCAGCCGATCCCGAAATTCATTAAGGAGCAGGGCGGTACTACGCCCGAAGACCTTACCTACGTGGCTATGTTACCGCTTGGCAGCTACGCCGACGCTAAGTATACCGGACAAGCCGGCGGCCAGGCATCAGCGGAGGAAGTGATCTGGAGCCTGCCCAACGGACTTGAGGCATATGCAATATTCGGCGCCTGGGCCCAGCGTCGTGTCGATGCGTTCACTCAGATCGTTCGCGATCCCAGAATTCAAAGGTACGTAGCCGACAAGACGAATTCCAACCTGACCGGAACCGGCAGAGTCGGTGCTGTCACCGATCAGCGCCTGGGCGTGGCGAGTTGCGAGGAATGCCACAGCGAAGGGTTGAAGCGCAGCAACAACAACCTCAGGGACTGGCTTGATGAAGGCGGCTCACAAATCCCGAAAGGCGACCACGGCGCCGGAGCCTGGATCAATGACCCTGCGACGGTGACGCGGGTTCGCGAACTCTATAAGCCAACCTCGGAAATGCGGCCCATAATGGAAAACGATCGCCGCATTGTCATGGCTGCGGAGGCCAAGATCAACGAGGGCATGATGCTCGGCGCGGACAAGAACACTTATGTGGAGCCGATCGTTTGGACCACAGAGTGGGCACAGAAGCACTATAAGTATCCGGTTGCGAGATCGAACTAATCTCTGACCGGCCCCCTTTATGGGGGCCTCAGCCTGACGGCTGTCTTTCCCAGGACTTCCCAGGGTTTAAACACCTTGGGAGGTCCCTGATCTGCCAGGACCTCACCTTTTCGCCCCCCTCATCCCTACGGGATTTTACGTGCTGGTTTTTTCCCGTGCGCTTCGAGCAGTTCCGACAGGTGTTTGGTTCGGCACACGCCGGCATCTTGGCCAGGATGCCGAGCGGGAACTAACGCTCTCCGTCACCCACAAGCTCCCTATCCTTGCGTCCGATCCGTTTGCCGATCTCAGCCATGGTGATGCGTTCGGAATCCGTCAGGCGCAGAATTTCGGCAGGTGCGCTCGGAGGATGCGATTATCTGCTGCGAGGGTATTCGTTCTGCATCAGAAGTCGCGATTGACCTTGACGGAGATTAGGCAAGGAGGCGCACCAGTTGATCGCTTCTCATGGCGAGCGCCCATCATCTCACGCCAATGTTTTCAGCGACTTCTGATATTTTGACCATACGGGTTTTCGGCCAGATGGCTCTGTTCGCCCAAACCCGCGACGCTGCAGGACATTGTCACGACCCTTCGGGAGGCGCGATTCCACAGGCATCCGTGACGGCCGTATCGACTACTCCAACGGGTCGATCTACTGGATGGTATATCTCGGCGAAAAGGAAGTGGATATAGTTTCGCGGCGAAGCATCTCAAATCAGCTGCGGCTCGCCGTAATCGGCTCTTTACCTGCCGACGAATACTTCGATGACCCAGATGAAAATGGCGACGGCCAGAGTAACTGTTCCTCCGAACTCCTGGTAGTGGTACAGGGATGCGCAGGTTCGCGGCAACGTATCGGCAAGATCGGAAGCATCCGTGAATTGTTTGTGCAACGCCGCACACTAGCTCAATGACGCAGGACTCAAACCGGACCTTGAGGATCGCGGCTCCCCTTGTGCCGGCCCACTATTGATGTACGCCTTGGGCTCAGGCCCGAAGCCCCGCAGAGATCATCTTATCCTCAAACCGAAATACCACTCAGGATGTACTTTCATACTGCACCTTCGGACATTGCGCCAATTCCCGCCGCAGTGTACATTCTTCACATTGCGGAGGTGAATCGCATGAAACTGTTACTGGCATTGCCCGTGGTTCTGACCAGCGTGCTTGCCGCGCAAAACATAACCGTGGACCCAGCGAATTGGCGCCAAACCGGCATTTCCCTCGTGTCCTCATCCGATCCGGCATTCGCCGGACTAGCGTCCGCTCTGGTCCCGTCGAACGCCCCGAACTTGACCGCGGCGTTTCCTTACTCCTTCGTTCTGACGAACGGAACCGGAAAGGCCATCATCGCTCTCGGCGTCAGGTGGACCTGCACCGACGCAGCGGGCCGTGTGCGAACCCATGATCGGGCATGGATGAACTCGATCACGCCAACGAGCAGTGGAACGGTGGCGGCGGGCGCGGACCGTCTTGTGACGCCGATTCTTTCGCCAGGCGCGAACGCGGACGACCCTACCCTCGCGAGGGAGTTGGCGGGATTTCAAGGCGCACAAAACATCACCGCTTCGCTGGAGGCCGTGATCCTAAGCGATGGAACTGCGCTGGGCGCGGATGCAAACAACACCATCCCCCGTGTACAAGCGCGGCTGGATGCACAGAAGCAGGTGCTTGCCGGGATCGTCGCGTCGTGGCAACAGGGAGGAGCCGGCGCTCTGACCGCGTACCTGCAAGGTATGTTAGCCGTCGCGCCGCCTCTCAATGGTGACATGGCAGCGGTCAAAGCCCCGACCCCGTTCGCCGCCTACTCCATGGTTCTTTCGGATGTCCAGCGCCAGTTCACAGGCGGTCTTATAAAGAAAGCCTCCAGCGATCCAGGAGCCGTCGCGAGTTTCGCGCAGCGGCTGCTCGCTACAAAAGATTACCCCAACGTTCACCGTTAATAAGGAGAAAATATACCACCATGACAAAGTTATCAAGACCAGCGGGCTGGGGAGTGTGGGCATTGTCTCTGGCCTTCCTATGCCTCGGCGCGGCGCCACTCGCCAGGGCAGATGGCTCCGTCAACACCAGTACAGCTCAGTGCGAATCGGTATGCTATTCGTACAATAATGACTACGGGCCAATCAGCGCCGCGTCCGGGATTGCGGCGCTTTGCACTATTTCCGGCTCGGTCGCGTCCGTCGGCCAGGCATACGGTTACTGGGACATTGAGTACTACACCGTCTGGAGCCAGTCGGTCGCGACTTCGGCGAACGTCTCCACCGAAGCTACGGCCTACGGCATTTACTACGCTATGACGGATAGCACCTCAGGATCTGCCGACTGCAGCGGGAACAGCAGCGGGTTCACACAGGACGCGGATGGCTATGACTACGGGTCCGCCGCAACTAACTCTGCGTACTACAACTAAGCCGCCGCGCTGCTATATTCGTTAAAGGGGGATCTTCATTGAAGCCCGTTGCTCTTTGTGTGGCGGCAGCATGGTGCGCAACTACGGTCGCCGCGGGCCAGAGCCAGCCCCTTTTTCTCCGCGAACAGCCTCGGATTCGAATCGGCCCATCGTTCCACATTCGGGCCGAGCCTCCGTCGGCGAAGATCCCGGATCTGGGATCGAGTGTCGTGCTGCATCGTTCTGGCGACGGCGCCATTGGCGCGCGCAGGATTCTGACGGACCCCGCGGACAACGTCTACTTTGCATATGAGCTGGCGGTCACGCCGCAAGGCCAGCCGGACACGTTTCTTGTGAGTTTCCATCCCATGGACCTGGGGGACGGCGGGACTGATCCCGGCGCCGGCACGAAGCGGGGCCCGGCAGCCTTTCCGCCCGAGCGTATCATCCATTTGGGCGAAACGGTTGCGATCCCGCTGGGTGTGGCGCCTGGCTCAGGAATCACCCTCATCGACGAAGTCGTGGTTGACAGGACACCGCTCCGCGTTGAGCAACTCCTCTTTATGCGTGACAGGATGCCCCTGCTTCTGGCCAATCTCTCCTTGACCCTGGAATTGCGCCGGCGGGGGATCGAGCCCACCCCACCTGGCCGCCAGGGATCTGGCCCGCCCCCCGTTCCTGTCATCACCGGCGTTCCACGTCGATTTGCTGCTGCCGACGTCGAATTCAAGTCCCTCTTTTTGCGCATCCGCGTGAACGGCGGTCCCGAGGTGGAAGTCCCGTCCGCGCGCGGGAGGCTGATCTGGTTCTCTCTCCCCGGACGCGGAAGATACATCCTCTCCCTCGTCCCACGGCCCGAGTTGGGGTTTGTCAAGGCAGGCGAAGCGCGTGGCGGCTACCTCAACCTCCAAATGGATGGCAACTCGTTTGTCCTCATGTCGGGCGACTCCATCGCACCCGCCGGAGCCGCCTACTTCGTCTATGCGCTGCACGATCCCGAATGGGAGCCTGCGTCCTTATCTCAAAAGGGCAAGCCCGAGGCCGGCTCAGTCGGGCTGGAAGAGGTCGTATCACTTCGTAAGGAGCAACCCAAGTGAGGCGCGCCCTTCTTCTGCTTTGTACACTTCCGCTGCTGGCACAGGAGGTCAGGACTCTTTATCCGCCTAACATAATTTTCTACGCTCAGAGGGAATCTGTGGAGCGTGATCTCCTCGGCGGCGGCGCCTCTGGCGCCATCCCCTCGCCTGGGAAAGGGCAGTTCATTCTTCACCTTTGGTTTTTTCGCAACCTCCGATACTTCGGATGCGATGCGATCTTTCAGCCACACGGCGCGGAGGGCGCGTATCTGGTAAGGTTTCAGGCTCTCAGCCTCCGCGGTCCCGAACTTGCCAAAAACTTTATGCATACGGGGGACCCATCCATCTGGACTTACGGCCCTCCCGCGGCATATCCTCCGCCGCAGGTCGTTGGGCCAGGCGAGACGCTCGCCATCGACCTGACCCCAGCAGACAATGAGGAGAAAAAAGCCATTGGCGAGGGGATAAAACTCGTCGGCTACGTAGAAATGCCGGAGCTTACATTGTCCCGCGCGGACGTCGAAGCGCAGCTCATGGGTCTAACTACGCCTGACTTGCAGGCGTTTTACGCCGACCTTCTCCGGGCGGACCAGGAACTAAATGCGAAGGCAAGTGAAACACACAGGGAAATTATCCGGCAAATCCAATCCAATCCGCCAGCGACACGGCCAATCGCGCCGCCTGGCGTTGGGGGAGCGGCGCGCGACTTGTCTGCCGAAGACGCGGAGCTGGATGTTGTGTTCCCCGCAGTTTACATCAACGGCGTCCGGCAGAGCAAGATCGGCGGAGACTTTCGCGGTCCGCTCCTCTGGCTTTATCTCCGGGGACGTGGGCGCTTCGTTCTCTCGCTGGTTCCCAGGCCGGGCTTCGAGCAAGCAGGTAAGGTGGAAGGCCGAGATCTGGTAGTGAAATCCGGGGAGGACACCATAGCGCTCAAGTGTGACCGCCCAGTCACAACTGAATACGAAACTTACATAGTCTACGTCAGGCGCGATCGGGACTGGCGGCCCGATCCAACCCAACCAGCCGATCTTTTGATGGGGACACTGGACTTGGGCGAGATCAGGACCAATCAGTGAAACCCTTCGCCCTGTTTGTCGGGGGAGTTGGATTTATCCGGGTGTAACTGACTTCATTCGGCGTACCAGCAACGAAGAGACCCACCAATTCTGTCCGATTTGTGACGTCGAAAATCAGGAATAGCTGGGCCATATACGCCTTTATGGTCCGCTCTTTCAAGCCCAGCGCCAGCGCGATATCGGAATTTCGAAGCCCCTTGCACACGAGCAACAATACGTCAGTTTGCTTGGTATTTAAGCCACGCATGCAAAAGCCTACGCAGAGCCAACTTAATGTATCGCGTCCCGAGCAGCATTGCAATGGGAAGTTCGACGCCAACAGTCGTTTTAATTTCAGCGCGGCAGAAACCGACCAAATGCCGGGCAATAGCAGCATTTTGTGTTAAATAAATCTAATTGGGGTACTTTCAATGCCGTCGCGCACCCCAGAATACTTCGAGAAATGCGTCGTTAGCCCGGAAATCTCACAGGCAATTGGCAAAAGGCGTTCTTCATGGCATAACTGAGTTTCCAGACAGCAGTTAGAGCCAAAGAGGAGACGGCCTTCTCTATGACAGAGTGTAACCAATCGAGTTTCGGATTTGAAGGGTGTGAGAGGCGGGAGATCGTGGCCCGCTTTGACGGGGGGACGATCAGTTCCGATGGCGGAGCATTCCTGTTGCGGCGACCCAACGCCCCAAAATCAACTTTTCGATCTGCGCAGCGCCGACTTTCGATCCAAAGCAGACTGCAATCCTAATTGGAGGATGGTTTGGCGATCTGCGGCATGGTTGAGGCGTGATGACACGTCCAACAGGTGACGTGGGTCTTCCCGTCACCGAACCTTGCATTGATGTCGCGCACCATCTCGAGCATCATGCGGGCTTTCACCTTCTTGGGGTTGGTATCGAGCGCCAAGTTGTTCAGATCGTGGCAGTATATGCAGCCGACTCCGAGCGCGAAAGTAATCTTCTGCATCGAGAATTCGACGTTCTGCGCGGTGAGCACTTTGAGGTTGGCGGCACTAACGATTGCAGCGCCTCCCGCCGAGAATGGCGTCGCCGGGCCCCTGCCGCCGCCTCTGCCGCCCCTTCCGCCACCTCTGCCGCCAGCGGCAGGCGCAACGGTGAGAGTTGCGGCAGCCCTGGTCAGATAATCGACAACCACCGGAACCTGCTCGTCGGTCAGATTCGCACCCTTCTCCTTCATGCGAGCAACCGTAGCGGTCCACCCGGCATTGTCCGCCGTCTTGTTCTTCACGCGGTCGAGCGAATGGCACGAGGCGCAAGCCGTGTTCACGAGGTTCGCGGCAACGGCATCGGGACCACTGGAAGCGGGAGCCGGGCCACCGGGAGCCGGCCCGGGCGCCTGGGCCGGAATCACGAGTGGAACGAACAGGAGGAATGCGGCAACCTTCAGTAAGCGCTTATACATCGACGTAATTATACGTAATCGGCAGCCCCTCGAAAAACGGAGTCAGGACCGGTATTTATTTTTTTTGAGACCGGCGCAGGCGCGGTATTCACCCGGTGATAAAATCACCCCCATGCGAAGACCGTGGAATGTCTTTTCGATGCTTGCCGCGACGGCGATCCTTGCGGCGATTATGGTCACGGTCCCTCAAACTCGCCTTAATGCCCAAGGTAAGGGCGGAAGCAAAAATGGTCCTCCGAAGAATCTCAAAGTACTGACGCCGGAGAACCTCATGGCTCAGATGCAGACCTTTCCGGCCGCGCTCGGCGTCGAGAACCAGGGAGGCTGCAACTTCTGCCACGAGGCGGACCGCTCACTCGACACCAAGCCTGCGAAGGTGAAGGCCCGCCAGATGATTGAGCTGGTAAATGAGATCAACGCGAAGTTCGGCGACGGCAGTGTTCATGTCACCTGCTGGACCTGTCATCTCGGCTCAACCATGCCGGAGATCGCCAGAAACACCAAATACGTCGGGTCTTAAAACGACGGCTCCGTTAAGGGAGTTGGGCTGCCGCGGTGGCAGGTGAAGCAAGTCACATGCTGTTTGCCGTCTCCGAAGGTGCCGTTGATTCCACGCATCATAATGATCATCCGGCGAGCAGTCACCTTCTGAATCTTTGCGTCCGAGGAGCGGTCCGCCTCGTGGCAAAAGCCGCAGGTTCCTTTATCCAGAAGGCCCAACGCCGCTACGAAGGACTGCATCGTGGCCGGCAGGTCGGCTCCCTTGAGTACCTGGATGTTTTTCCCGCCACCGCCTCTGCCCCCACCGCCGCCAGCCGGGGGGCCACCTCTGCCGCCTCTGCCACCACCTCCGGCAGTCGCAACAGTAACAGTGCCGGCAGTCCTGGTCAGAAACTCGACAACTACGGGAACCTGCGCGTCAGTGAGATTCGCACCCAGTCCTTTCATACGAGCGACGGTGGTGGTCCAACCTTCACGGTCCGCCTTCTTGCCATTAACGCGATCCAGCGAGTGGCACGAAGCGCAGACAGTGTTAACGAGGTTTGCCGCTGCCGCATCGGGCCCCTGGGAAGCGGGAGCCGCGCCATTGGGCGCCTGGGCCAGAATCACGCGCGGAGCGAACACGAGGAATGCGGCAAGAGTCAGGGAGAGTTTTGCCATGGAGGCAATTATACGAAATTCGGAGCTGAAAGCCGTCCAGCCCCGGAGTGTCCAGCTCTGGAGATTGAGTCAGGCTAAACCCCCGATGTGATACCTTTGGCCATCGTGGGACGAGGGAACGCATTCGAGTATTCGCGGGGTTTGGTCGCGCGTTTCTGCGTATCGCTCGCCATTGTGTCGACTTGCTCCATATTGGCCGCGCAGCCGGAGGAGGATCCCCGGGCTCAGTACAATCGGGGGACCGCGTATTGGTATGGAAGCGGGGTTCCGCAGGATTACGTGGAGGCCGCCAAATGGTTTCGCAAAGCCGCGGACCAGGGATTCGCCGAAGCTCAGTATCGGCTCGCGCAGATGATGGCCATCGGTCAGGGGATTCGGCAAGACAATACCGAGGCGGCGAACTGGTATCGCAAGGCGGCCGAACAGGGTGTCGTGGGCGCGCAGTTCAACCTGGGAACGATGTATGTCTTCGGCCAGGGTGTTGCAAAGGATTACGCGGAAGCGGCGAAATGGTTCCGCAAAGCGGCTGATCAGGGAAACGTGGAAGCGCAATACAATCTGGGCGTAGCCTGCCGCGACGGGCAGGGTGTCGCTCAGGACTTCCACGAGGCGCTGGCGTGGTTCGCGAAGGCGGCGGATCGGGGATATTCCGCGGCGCAGTTCAGTATTGGATTGATGTATTCGGACGGCCAGGGCGTCTCTCCCGATCTCGCGACGGCGGTGACCTGGTTCCGCAAATCCGCGGATCAGGATTACCCTCCCGCGGAATTCAACATGGGAGTGCTTTACGCGGCAGGAATGGGCGTGCCGCGCGATCCGGAGCAGGCGGTGGAATGGTATCGCAAAGCTGCCGAATCGGGGCTTCCGCAGGCTCAGGACGCGCTAAAGAGCGTAGCCGACACCGGGTTGCCGTCGGCCCAACATGTGCTCGGGATGACTTGGGAATATGGCTGGGGGGGTATGAAAAACGAACCAGAGGCCGTGCGTTGGTATCGGAAGGCCGCCGAGCAGGGCTATCCAGCCGCGGAATACGACCTGGGGCGGATGCTGGCCGACGGCCGGGGTGTGCCGAAGAATGGGGCCGAGGCAGAAGCGTGGTTCCGGCGGGCCGCCGAAAAGGGAATACGAGAGGCGCAACAGAGACTGGAGACGTCCGGCGCGCTCAACGCGCCGCGTAAGTAACGCGCCGCGCAAATAGCGGTTAACATGAATCCCGGACACTACCGAAGCTCGGACTGGGGGAATTTTAAATGCGGCTCTCTCGCATCTCGTTAATCTTTCCGCTGATTTGCGCCTTTTCGGCTTGCGTGCTCGCGGCCGACCGGGCCGTTATCTCCTACGCGAATGCGAAACCGGTCCTGGATCAGTTCCTCGATCAACCCCTGGATCAACCCGGCGACCTGCTGCCTGCCGAGCTCAGAAACCCAAATAAGGCCAAGTGGCGTGCCTGGAGTCAACGGCAGGACAAAGCCATTCGAGCGCGTCTTCAGCAGGGCGATCTGGACTCGATGGTGAACCTTCTGTTATACGGGACCTCCTTCACGAAGCAGCCGCGGATCAAGGTCGACGCCTTCACTGAGGCTTCGAGGGCGGGGATCCTGCGGGCCCGGGTGGATGACCTGGTTGCGGGACTGCGGAGTCCAGGCAACAACGAGCGTCTCACTTTTCTGAATGGTCTTCTTCGAAGCCTGGGAATCGATCCGAGCGCTCCCGGCGAGACAGGCGTTTTCATCTACAACAATGTCCTGCGAGTCATTCAGGAGATGGGGACCCTGGCGAAGCGCGCCGAGGAAGCCAGGCGCCTTACCCAACCGGATGTGGATCGGCCGGGTGCGGTTCCCGACCCGGCGGCAATTTTCAACTGGCGGCCGGGGCTGTTCCGCGATCGTGGGGTTTCGCTTGACACCAACATTTTCCCCGATTTCTCCATCGAACAGGCCTTGCGCGATCTGAAGAATCGCGGTGTGCTGCGTGAAGGCCAGGTGGCCCGCGTGGCCGTGATCGGGCCCGGCCTCGACGTTATCGACAAGAACGAGCGATCCAGCTACGATTATTATCCCCAGCAGACTTTGCAACCCTTTGCGTTGTACGATTCGCTTGTCCGGCTGGGGCTGGCCAGAGCCGGCGGCGTATCCATGTCGATTTTCGACATCAGTTCCAAAGTGATTGACCACATCCAGCGCGCTCGAGAACTTGCCAACATGAACACCGGCTATGTCATCCAATTGCCGCGCCAGGTGGCGGATCCCTGGCCGGCCGACCTTATCGCTTATTGGCGTTCGCTGGGCGACCGTGTGGGCGCCGAAGTTGCGCCGATCCGGCCCCCGGAGACCTTTCAAACAGCGGGCAGCGGGCCGGGATTGGAAACGCGAGCGGTCCGAATCCGTCCGGACGTGGTGCTTCGCTGTCAGCCGGAGAACCTCAATATCGTTCTCGAACGCATCCCTCTGGCCGAGGCGGACCGATTCGACCTGATGGTGGGCACCAACGTCTTTATCTATTACGACGCGTTCGAGCGGTCGCTGGCGCTGGAGAACGCCGGCGCCATGCTGAAGCATGGAGGTCTCCTGCTGACCAATGACCGGCTGCCTGAAGTTCGCGGTGGGTCGATGCGCCAGGCCGGATTGACCGACGTGCAATACAATCGCGACGCAGTGGGCTGGTACCAAAAACGGTAACTCGGGGGCAACCACCGACAAGTCAGTCTTGCCCCCGCTTGCCGGCTCCTTAGAAAATGAAGCGAGCGACGAGCTGGCCTGTCCGCACCCCGCCCACGATGGCTGCCGTTTGCTCAAAGCCGAAGCCCGAAGCGAGGGTAGCACCGGACTGGCAGGCGCCCGTCGCGCCGCTTGTGCCCGACAGGAAGCAGGTTGCCGGCGTCAGCGGAGCCGTCGAACTTGGGGCGGGAAGTACGGTGCGGTTAAAGATGTTCACGAACTCCGCCCGAATGCTGAGGCTCATCGCCTCGCGGATCCTGAACTGGCGTCCCACGCTGAGGTTCTCCGTGGGATGCCGCTGGGCCCGGTAGTCGTTGTAATACGCCGCGGAAGTGCCAAACGTGCCAGGAGCCGGACTTGCCCACGCAGCCGGATTCAGCACGAGGGTTTTGGTCGGATCGAAGCAGTGGCAGTTGAGATCCTGAAGAAACAGCGGTTGTCCTGGGACGCGATCCATGTAGGATGTCGATTGGAACGTGTCCGTGCTCAGCAGATTTGTCGAGGAGGGAACGAGGATGGGCGCCCCGCTGGCGTACGTCAGGAGGGCTGCCGTTTGCCAGCCACTCAGCACAGACCGCAGGATCCTGTTGTGGGTGAACTCAGGCGCCGGTACGGTGTAACTGACGTTGATGTTGGTGACCAGCGGCCGGTCCAGGCTCGAAAGGTACTTGTTCTGACCCCGATTGAAAACATCGTTTTCTGCTGTCTCGATACCGTTTTGGAGCGTCTTTGACCAGGTAAAGTTAGCGCTGACAGCCAGACCGTGCGAAAACCGTTCTATTCCTCTGATCTGCAGGGCGTCGTACCAGCTGTCTCCCAATGGGGCCCACTCCGCCGTGGGCGAGTTCGTGAACTGCGGAAACGGCCGCAGCGACTGAGCCACCGTCGCCGTGAGCGGGAAACCCGGATACGGCAGCTTGTCCTGGAACGGGCCAGCCGCCGCACTGCCGATCGGAGCTGCCAATATGGCCCGGGCCGAAGCGGTGGTGATGTCCAGACCGTCGGCTAACAGGGATTGCGGGGTGTTCGCGTTGAAGTTGGCCCCCGCGGTGCTTACCGGCCACCACACCCCGCGGTTCCCCACGTAGTTGGCTTCCACCGTCAGATTCGGAACGATCTCGCGCTGCACGCCGACGCTCCATTGAGTCGACCGGCTGGGGCGTCCACCGTTCGAATCGATATAGTAGGCCGGAGCCGCTCCGGGCGTTCCTGGAATGGCCACAACAGGGAAGTGGCTCGCACTGAAGTTGGGGTACGCAATCTGTGCATAGGTAAGCGGAACGCCGCCGGCAAGGGTCATTGGCGCCTCGGCCCAGGCAGTTGAATATACCTGATTCACGGATGTAACTGAACGCGCCAGAATGCCGGTGTCCGGCGTGCCGTTGTAAACCAGCGCCCCTCCCGCGCGGAGCACGGTCTTCGAATTCAACTGATAGGCGAGGGAAAGTCGCGGCCCGAATCCAAACTTATAGTTATGGGCAAAATTACCATCGCAACCGCAGGTCGCCCCATAGGTGACACCTCCGGGACGTCCGCCATCCTGCGTATTCGGCACGGTGGGGTCGAAGGTTCCAAAACGGCCATACTGCTCCTTCGAAGCGGTGGCAAAATCGTAGCGAAGCCCATACTCGACCGTAAACGTGCGCGTGACCTTCCAGCTGTCCTGAGCGTAAAACGCCACGGAGTGTTTCCCAAGCTTGGCGATCGCCGGTGCTGCAACGTTGTAGCTGTCGACGAGCCCCAGCAGGAAACTGGCATAGGGAAGTCCGATGGTGCCGTTGGTACCCGCCGGGCCGGTCGCGTTCAGGTAGGGCAGACCTGTTTCCGCCGCGCTGAAGGCAAAGTTACCGTTGGTATTTATAACATTGGAATTGGGGTAACCTTCAATGGCCGCTTCCCCGCCGAATTTGAAGTTGTGGTTGTTCTTGACCCAGGTAACGTTGGCATTGAAGTTGGTTTTTTCTTCCAGCGTGTCCTGCGTTCCCCCGATGCCGGTGCTCGCCCCCAGGGCACTCGAGCCGCCGGTATTGTTAGCCCCCAGCAGCGTTGATGAACCGCCAAGCCCGGCGGGGGCGCCGAATATGGGGAAGGCCAAGGGCGTAAATGGCCCGGTTAATCCTATTCCCGTGGTCGCATTGTAACCCGTGACCGCGGTGGGCATGGAGAGCGAGCTGCCCACGTAGGACGCACCCAGATGCAGGAGGAGAGTCGGTCTGAGAGTCTGGTTGTAGTTGAGGCGATTGCTGGTGGTTACCCAATGTGTCGGGACAAAAGCGGAAAGCAGTGTGGGAAAACCATCTTCACTCGTATTGGTGGGTGGTCCAGGGGTGGCTATATGCACGACTCCAAAGGCGTAGCTCAACTTCATCGCGGAATTTATCGAGTGGTCGATTTTAAACGAAGGAATATAGTCGGATGCCTTGACCGTATATGGGTTCTCGTAGTTATTGATCAACTGGGTCGCGAACGGCCCCTGTGGTTGCGGGATCAGAGCCTGAACTCTCAAAGCCACCGGATCGAGCCGGCTCGTCGGAATGATGTTGCCCGGGAACGGATCCCGAATGAGCAGGCCGTTGACCGTACGCTCCGTGTCCGGATCGTAGATCGCGTTTTGGATGATGCTCCGGCCCAACGGATCCGTTCCCAGAACTTTATTGCTGGTCGCAGCCAGAGCCGCGCTGAAATCCCCGGCCCGATATTGCGCCGTGGGAACCGTGAGCAGGTTGCTGGAGGTCGTGGTGGTGGTGGGAAGGGATTCGAAGCTGAAGAAGAAAAAGGTCTTATCTTTGCCGTTGTAGATCTTGGGAATCCGGACGGGTCCTCCGATGGTGCCGCCGAAGTCGTTCTTTCGCGTTTTGGGGTCGGTGTGGGAGTATGCGCCCGCGGCGTTGAGATCCTCATTCACCCAGTAATCGTATGCGGATCCGTGGAATTTGTTGGTGCCCGATCTCATGGTGTAGCTTAAAACGGCGCCCGAAGTCTGACCGTATTCGGCCGCGAAGTTACTGGTCTGTATCGCGACCTCCTGAACGGAATCCACGCTGGGCGCTCCAAACGAGTAGTAGGCATTCCCCAAAGTGTAGGTTGCGTCCAGACCGTCGATCCGGATCCGTTCGCTGGCGGCCGGCGTGCCATTGATGCTGATCGAAGTGAGGCTGCCGTTTACGCCGGGAATGGTTAGTACCGCCTGCGTGGTAACGCGGACGGCGCCGATCTGGCCCATCGGAAGATCGTCGACCTGGGCGGTAGTGACGTTGTGGCTTACGTCTCCCGACTCGGTTTTCAGGAGCGGCGCGTCAGCGGTTACCGTCACGGACTCGTTGGAGGCGCCTATTTCGAGTGTGACGTCGACGCGTGTGGTTTGCAGTTGCTGGACCGTAATCCCCGTCCGGACGTACCGTTTGAATCCGGGAACGGTCGCGCTTATTTCATACGTGCCGGCGGGAAGATCGCCGAGGACGTAATTGCCCGTGGCGCTGGTCGCGGCCGACTTGACGACGCCGGTTTCGGAGTTCTTAGCTTCAATCGGAGCGTTCGGAACCACGGCTCCCCCCGGATCCGAAATCACACCGGTGATCACGCCGCCGGTCTGTCCAAATGCAGCGTGAGCGATGGTCAATAGGAAAAGAAGAGCTATCGCCAGCCGTGTGTGTCTCATGTTAAACCCCTTTTGTCAAATTCAAACTAGTTCGGTTTTTATCGCACTGCCCACCGCAAGGCTACGGGGAGTTTGCATCTCAGCCAAGCTCGCCCAGCGCCTCATTTTTTGATTGTCAATGTGCCACGGATGCTATCACGGTGGTCTGGCAAGGTCAAGAGCGATAGCGCCCCCGGTCTGGGCAAGCGTGTCAAGGCAAAGTAGAAATGTCCCCTTTTGGCTTGTGAAAAGTGCATGTTAAATTGCGAGTGCCGGTGAAGCGGAGACGGGCTCTGGTGGCGACCAACCCGATCGAGGAATAGCCGGCCGGAACTCGTCGCGACGATGGGTAAGCGTGTTTCCTTCCGGCGCGCTTCAGGACTTGGCCCGGACCCGACCGGAATGCGGTAAACCCGGGCCAGGCTTGTAAGAAGCTTTGAACACATCGGAGCGATAGATTCCGTCAGTGCCGGTAAATGTTGCTCCTCGCCATACTGGTGAGGCCGCATCGTTCGGACAACGACAGCGACTCCCGTGGGCAATGGTGGGCAATGCGCAACGGCAGCGGTTGCAAACGTTGCGCCCGCTGCAACGAAGAATCAGTAAGTTATAGAATAAAAAAGCGGCAGGACGGTTCGAATCCCACCCTCACCGCCAATAGAATCAATCTCTTTTTATAACCAAAATTCAGGGCGCCATTGAAAAAAGCCGTGGATATTCCCAATTTTGAGGCCTATGAGTCGGTCGACCGCGACGATTTTGGAGCCCAGATCGAACCGGACCGTTACGGAGATCGCAGCGACACGTTCGATGAGATCATCTCGGCCACCGAAGGCCATTTCTGGGATCCGGACGACCGCAGCTACCTCGATTTCACGCACCCCTTCGATCTGACCGAACAACTGCTGATGCCGGTATCCTTCACGCCGGAACTGAACTGCGCCGTGGTGGACAAGCTCGACGAACGGCAGCAAATCCTTTTCGGAAATGAACTGACCCGGTTCTACCTCTCACAACTCCTGCACGGCGAGCAGGGAGCTCTTTCGCTTTCAGCCAGTCTCTGCCACATCTTCCGTGATCCGGGCGCGCAGGAATATGCGGCTAATCAGGTGCGGGAGGAAGCCCGCCATGTGCACGCTCTTACGCGATACTTCGCGGTCCGCTGGGGCGCTCCGCTGGCGGCAGGCGGCGGTCTGCTTTCCCTGCTCACCACGCTCGTCATGACCGGCGAGGTCTACCAGAAAATCGTCGGCATGCAAATGCTGGTGGAGGGGCTTGCGTTGGGGGCTTTCTCGACCATCTATAACTCCACGACCGATCCCGTGCTGCGCCGCATGGTTCAGTTCATTCTCACAGATGAGTCCTATCATCACCGCTTCGGCCGCATCTGGGGCGCCTCCACCCTTCCGAAGCTGAACGAAGAACAGCGCGCGCAAATCGAAAACTGGGCCGCAGGTTGCTTCGTTACCATTTTCCGCAATTTCGGGGGTCTCCACCAGAAACAGTCGATCTATTCGCGCTTCGGCTTCGACTGGGAATGGGTTGCGGGCGCGATGCGGGAGGCTTCCCACGGCGACGCCGCGCGCGAGGCTCTTCAAAGCCATTTTCAGCTTTATCGTGTTCTGGCAAAGACGCTGTTGCAGGCGGGCATTATTACGGATCGCACCCGCCCGCTTTACCGTTCGTGGTTCGATATCGATTCCCTTGCCGGCGAGCCAGATGGATTGTCGGAGGCCATCGCGGAAGCCACACTGGCGGAATTTCGCGAGATCCATCGCGAAAAGCAGCGTACTGGTACCATTCGCAACCGACAATTGTAAGATCGCTCTTGATTTGCCTCGGCGAAATCTGACAGAATCAATTTTTTGTGAATGAAATCACGTCCGCAGGATTAATCCAAGGATGGACATGAAGAGTAAAGAAAGCAAGAATAGCCGGAGTCGGGAGTTCGAAAAGAAGCTGGCAAGATATGCCCTCGCCGGTACGGCCATCGCCGGAATGCCGCTGTTCGCGAGCAGCATTTCGAACATTTCGGTTACCGCCAATCCCCAGACCGGTAACGTCCCCCTGAACTTCAGTTTCGATGGCGGCAGCGATATCGATTTCACGCTTTTCGAGAGCTTCAATCTCTCGGGCGGGAATTATAACGTCTATGTAGGCGTATCAGGTCCCTCAACAACCAATTTCTTTGGGAGCAGTTTCAAAATCCCAGATACACCAATCTACATAAACTATCCCACGGCGTTTACCTCATCCACAGCGGTCGCCGGGGCCGTAGGCGGTTCCACTGTCTCGGGAAGCAACAACAAACTCTTCAGTATGCTGGTGAATAATTCCGGCGCTGTTCCCTATAACGGGTACAAAGGCAATTTCCAGAACAATGGGAACGCTTACCTGGGCATGACCTATGTGGCTTCCGGCAACATTTATCTGGGCTGGGCCGATATTCTGATCAATGCGTCGAACGGTCTGGGTCCTGCGACCATTCAACCGCCTCAGGGCAGTCTTCAATCTGACGCTCCGTCCCCGGGCGTAACGATTACTATCGAGGACAGCGGCTCTGAATTCCTCGGCACGGCCACGCCGGAACCATCGTCGATCGCTCTTTTTGCGCTTGGCGCAGCGGGTCTGGCCGCGCTCCGCACACGCCGTAAGAAACTCGATTAAATACGTTCGCCGAATTCTGAAGTTTCGGAAGTGAAGTAATGTTGTCGTCATCGAATCGCCGTCTGCTCCTCGTTGGCTGGGATGCAGCGGACTGGACCCTGATTCATCCGCTTCTTGACGCCGGTCTGATGCCCAATCTGGGCAAGCTGATCGAGGACGGCGTCATGGGCAAGATCGAAACGCTACAGCCGGCCCTTTCGCCCATGCTGTGGAATTCCATCGCCACCGGCAAAACGGCCGATCATC
Organism: Bryobacteraceae bacterium; assembly: GCA_036273015.1. GTDB lineage: Bacteria > Acidobacteriota > Terriglobia > Bryobacterales > Bryobacteraceae > BOG-234. The sequence goes on from DATAXN010000050.1 coordinate 129,264, forward strand.
ACGGAATTCTCGGTTTTCTCGAACCCGATCCCGTTACGGGCGGGGCGCGTCCCGTGACCAGTTCCTCGCGCAAGGCGAAAGCGCTTTGGAATATTCTCGACCAGGCGGGCTTTCGCTCACTGGTTCTGAACTGGTTTGCCAGTCATCCGGCCGAGCCGGTTCGCGGCGCCTGCGTCTCCAATCTGTTTCCGAAAGCAACGGCTCCCTGGCACCAGTCCTGGCCAATGGTCCCGAACGCAGTGCATCCGGCATCGCTCGCCGAAACGCTGGCGGAACTTCGCGTCCATATGGGAGAGCTGACGGGCGACGACCTGCTGCCGTTCATCCCGCATCTCGCCGAGATCGACCAGCAAACCGATGCACGCCCCCGCGACCTTGCCGTTGTGCTGGCGGAAACGATTTCGATTCAGGCGGCCGCGACCTGGCTCATGGAAAATCAACCTTGGGATTTCGCGGCCGTCTATTTCGACGCAATCGACCGCGCGGGCCACGGTTTCATGCAATGTCAGCCGCCGCGCATGGAAGGCGTTTCCGAGCAGGATTTCGAGAACTACAAAGGCGTGATGAAGGGCGTTTACTGCTTTCACGATCTGATGCTGGGACGCCTCGTCGATCTGGCAGGATCGAACGCCACCATAATTGTGGTCTCCGACCATGGTTTCGCCACCGGCGCTTATCGTCCCGATCTGCTTCCGGGCGGCCAGGATCGCCCGATCGCGTGGCATCGCTCGCACGGCGTATTCTGCATGGCGGGACCGGGCATTCGAAAAGATGAACTGGTCTACGGAGCCGGGTTACTGGACATTGCGCCGACCATACTGACCTTGTTCGGACTCCCCGTGGGCGCCGACATGCCGGGGCGCGTGCTCACGGAGGCATTCGAAGAGCCACCGGCAACCTGCTCCGTCCCCACGTGGGAGAATTCCGGCAGCCCCGATTCTCCCGCGGTTACCACGGACGAGAGCGATCCCTGGGCCGCTGCGGCCGTGCTGGCGCAACTGGCTGACCTCGGCTATATCGACGTCACGAACGAAAACTCCCAGCGACAGCTCGATATTATCCGCAAGGATCGCGACTTCAATCTCGCCACTGTCTATTTGAGCCGGGGCCGCACGGCCGATGCGGTTCCGATACTCGAGAGGTTTTACGCCGAGGCGGCGGAGCCTCAGAAATCTCTTCTGCAGACCTATCTCGCACAGGCGCTTTACCGGATGAACCGGTTCGCCGAGTCACAGTCGCTGGCCGGCGATCTGCTTTCGCGCCAACCCGATTCGGCGGCGGCCAATGTAATCCGTGGCAATCTTGCTCTCGCTCAGGGCGACGAGGATCTCGGTTTCGCCTGTCTGCGGAAGGCCGAAGAGGGATGGCGGGAGTTTCCCCGCATGCTGCAGACGCCCGGCCGGATTTATCTGCGCGCGCGCCGATGGGACGACGCCGAGCGCTGCTTCCGCGCGGTCATCGCTTACGATCCCGACATGGCGGAGGCGCACGCGGGTATCGCGCGGTGCCTGCTCGAAAAAGGACAGCTTCAGGAAGCCGCCGACGAAGCGCTCGAGGCGATTGGCCTTAAGTTCGACCTGCCGGGTTCACACTACGTGCTGGGGGTGTCGCTGGCGCGGGTCGGGCGAATCGACCGCGCGGTGCAGGCCCTCGAGACCTGCCTGAGCCATGCGCCGAACACCGTCCTCGCTCATGAGTGGCTCGCGGCGATTCACGAACAGGCGACGCACGATCTCGCGCGAGCAGCCGGGCATCGCACCAGGATTGCGGAACTGACGGACGCGATGCGACGCGCCGCTTAACAGGGTGCTGAAAAAGGCTTCTTGCCACCCCTTTACAGTCGCGGTTCGGAAAAACCGGCGCTGATTTCGAAGCAGATACAGCACCGCGCGCGTGAGCAAGCGGCAAACGAAAAGAGTTTTTTCAGCAGCCTGTCCGCGCTGCCCGCGGCATGCCATGCCGATTGAGATTCGACCTCCGCTCGATGATGAATGGCCAGCCTGCCGCATGCTGGTTCCCGAGCCTTTCGAGAAAGGCGCACGGCCGCAGGCTCTGCTCGCATTCGACTGCGATTCGCCGCGCATACTGGGCGCCGCGGCCTTCGACGTTCAACAACATGAGGTTGCTCTCTATCGCATTCGCGTCGTCCGCACCGAGCGGCGAAAAGGCATCGCCTCGCGTCTGCTCGCTCAGGTGCTGAGATTCGCCCGCGAACGGGAAAAAATCCGTATCGCCGCCTTCATCGATACCCTGAAGTACCCGGACGCCGATCCGTTTCTTTCCGCCCGCGGTTTTCACGCGGAGCAACGGATTTTCACAGTGGAAGTCGATCTCGCGCTTATGCGCGAAGAAATGGGACGCCTGCGTGAGCGGGTTCTGAGATCGCGCCGAATTCCCGCGTCGGTTCGCGTCGTTCCGCTGGCCGAGGCTCCGACCGATCAGGTGGCCAAACTCTACGGCGACCACATTCTGACCCAGCACCGGAGAAATCCGGCGTATGTCGCGGCGCAGCTCGACGACCGGCGCTTTTCCCAGCCGACGTCGATTCTGATGGTGGGCGAACGGGTCGCCGCGATGGTTGTGGTGCGTTACGAAACCGATTCCTTCCGGGCCGAAGTTCCGGCGAAAGTGGTGCTTCCCGAATATCGCGGCGGGTGGGCCAACATTCTGATCATGGCCGATGCTCTCGATAAAGGAGCGGCGGCAGGAATTCGCAGCGTCCGTTTCGATTCGCTCGACAATAACCGCGACACGCTGAAGCTCGCGCGAAAATTCAACGCCGAGACGCTGCATGCGTTCGACCGGTTTGTGCGGCCCGTCGAGTTCCCGCAACTCGGGGAAGGTCTCAATGGTTGACTACGTAACCGTTGTCTCCGGTCTTCCACGCTCGGGTACTTCTCTGATGATGCAGATGCTGGCGGCGGGCGGATTCCCCATCCTCGCCGATGGCGTGCGGTCGCCCGATGAAGATAATCCCCGCGGTTATTTCGAATATGAGCCGGTGAAGAGCACGAGGCGCGACGATTCATGGGCCTCCGGGGCGACAGGCAAGGCCGTTAAGGTAATTCATCTGCTCCTGCGCGATCTGCCAGGCGGGTATCGATACCGTGTAATTCTGATGCGCCGCCCGATTCAGCAGGTATTGGCGTCACAGCGCGCCATGTTGGATCGCCTGGGGCGCCAAGGTGCGCAAATTCCGGCTGAAACTCTGGCCGGTCTGCTCCAATCGCAGCTCGATTCGGCGGTCGCATGGCTCAAAACACGGCCGAATTTTCAAATCGTCGAGATCCAATATCAGGACTGCATTTCGAAAGCGTGGGAGGTTGCGTCATCGGTCAGCGCTTTTCTGGATTTCCGGACCGAACCTGCGCGAATGGCTTCTGTTGTCGAGCCGGCGCTGCATCGGCACAAATAAGGCACGGACGATCAGCTCAGTGCCCGATCGAGAGCTGCCCTGTTCCTCATCGCATCAGAACCCAGGTTGCCTGCCGGTTATGCCCGCGTCGTAAGCAGTTTGTTTAGGGCGTCGTAGTCGTAGTTATCCGCCAGTTCCTTCAAAGCCCGGGCGCTTGGAGCATCCCGATTCGAGGCGTCCGCAATCAGTTCGTCCAACCATCCTTTTTGTCCCTCCTGAACGGCGATTCGCATTTGCTCAATCAGCTCTGCAGGCAACACACTGAATGCGCCCTTATCCAATGCTGAAACTGGGCTCTCATGCTGAGCCGGCCCATCTTCAGACTTGGCAGACACCGGAGCCCGCTCGCCCCGCCACAGCGTTCGTTCCAGGAGCTCCATGAACTGACGCACATTGACCGGCTTGGTCAGGTACTCGCGCGCGCCCGATGCCTTCAGGTTGCTGATCTGGCCCGAGGTCGCATCCGCGCTGAGAATAGTGACTGGAATCGTGGCGGTAAGCGGATCGTTGCGCAGGCCACGCAGTACTTCTTCGCCGTGCATGTCGGGGAGATGCAGGTCGAGTAGAATCCAGTCGGGCATTTGCGTATGAGCCAACGCCAGACCAAGTTCGCCCCGCATTGCAACAAGCAGACGGACACGAGGATAGCGGGACATGATCTCCTCAATGAGCTGCACATTCGCCTGATTGTCTTCTATGTACAGCACCGTTCCCCGCACCGACTCGCCGCCATCTAAGCACGCCGAAATCTCCGGTGATCGCACCGGCTCGGCACGGTTGGCGTCATGGTCCGCCAATGCCAACTCAAAGTGGAATTTGCTGCCGATTCCGAGTGCACTCTCGACACCCATGGTGCCGCCCATGGCTTCGATCATGCGTTTGGAGAGCGCGAGACCCAATCCGGTACCAGCCACCGCATTCCGATCGGCATCGAGCCGCTCAAAAGGCACGAACAGCTTCCGCAATCCTTCCTCATCGATGCCGGGGCCCGTGTCGGACACTTCAAATACCAGCCGGTCGGAACCACGCTTCCGGCAAGCCAGGGATATCAGCCCGTCAGCCCGATTGAATTTGATCGCATTCGAAAGCAGATTCAGCAGGACTTGTTTCAGACGCTGGCGGTCCGCCCGAATGTAACATCTTCCCCGCCCCTCAAGATCCGAGTTGAGAACGATATTCCTTCCGGCGGCGATCGGACGCACCAGATCCAGGACTTCCGTCACAACTTCCCCGACTCCGACAGGCTCCAGTGAAACTGTCAGGCGGCCAGATTCGATTCGCGCCAGATCGAGCACCTCGTTGATCAGCTCCAGCAGATGATATCCGCCTTTCAGGATGAGCTGGATATTATCCTGCTGGCGTGCAGGGAGTTCAGACAACGCCAGCAGCTGCGCGAAGCCGAGAATCGAATTCAGCGGGGTGCGCAACTCGTGACTCATGCGTGATAGAAACTCGCTCTTGGCGCGATTGGCGCGCTCCGCTTCGTCCTTGGCTTCCCACAATGCCTCCTCGGACAGTTTGGAATCGGTGATATCCCGAATGACGGCAACGCCGCCGCCGATTTTTCCGGTGTCGTCCTTCAGCGGACGCACGTTGACACTGACATAGCCACCCTCCGGCTTTTGCGCATTTCGGACATAGAGTTCGATCCCATCGGCAACCTCTCCGCGCCTGGCTCTCGCCAGCGGCAGTTGCTCAGGCGGATACAACGAGCTCGTCCCTGGCAGATAGATGCCGTACTGGTCATCCTGCCCGGATCCCGGCACGCTGCCTGCATCGTTACCTACATCGTTACCCGCGTCGTTACCCGCACTCGGGCCGACCATCTGCGTCGCTGCCGGATTCAGCACCAATACTTTCCCGGCGTCGTCCGCGACGAGAACGCCGTCGCTGATACTGTCGAGCACCGAGCGAAGAATCCTCGTCTGCTGACGGTAAGCCGCCTCAGAACGTGTGAGCGTCTCCTGCTGCTCGGCGACGATTCTCTTTCTTCGGACAATTTCGTCCGATTGCGTCGCTGCTTTCAAGACCGTCACCCGCAAGCTGGCGGGATCCCAGGGCTTGGGGACATAGGAATGGATCTGCCCGTCGTTCACGGCGCGGATCAGCGCGTCGATATCCGTATATCCCGTGACCAGAATCCGCGTTGCATCGCACATTTCACGCGCCTGCTTCAGGAATTGATCGCCGGGCAGCTTCGGCATTCTCTGGTCGGCCAGGATCACGGCAACGCCCGTATTCCGGAGGACGTTCACCGCCTGGGTTGCATCGGTAGTCGTCACTACCTCAAAATCCTCTTCCAGCAAATCCTGAATGGACTGAAGTATCTGCGGTTCGTCGTCGACCACCAGCACTTTGGGCCGGGAAAGCGATTCCGTCATAAATGATCCTCCTGAGGAACCGGAATCTTCAGAACGAATTCGGTGCCCTCACCCACTCTGCTGTGAACCTCCATCGAGCCGCGATGCGCCTTGATGATTCCGTATGAGATGGCGAGCCCCAGCCCCGTGCCGGCGCCGACCGGTTTCGTAGTGAAAAACGGCTCGAATATTCTGTTGCGGATCTCCTCCGGAATTCCCTTACCGTTGTCGCGCACGCGAATCACGAAGTCGCCATTCCGCCGTGCAGTGACGAGGGTGATGCGGCCGGCGCCGTCGATGGCCTCGATGGCGTTCGCGATCAGGTTCATGAGGACCTGATTCAGCTCGCCGGCGAAACAGGTCAGCATGGCGTCGTCGCCGTACTGCCGCTCGATCTCGATCCTGCCGTCCATCCGGTGCTGCAGAAAGAGCAGCACGGACTCGATACTGTCATGGATATCGACTGTCTTGACCTCACCTTCGTCCAGGCGGGAGAAGGTCCGCAGCCGGGAAACCAGTTCCTTGACGCGCGCCGCTCCGGACTGCGCATCGGCGATACGTTTCCGGAGCTTGTGGATTCTCTCAGTCATAGCCGGTCGCAGGCTGGCGTTTTCTCCATCGGCCTCTGACTCCGGCATGGCGTCCAGCTTTGTCAGCGTTTCGTCGGCGATGAACAGATTGTTGATTACGAAGGCCATTGGGTTGTTGATCTCATGCGCGATACCGGCGACCAATTGCCCAAGTCCCGCCATTTTCTCGGAATGGATTAAGTGTGTCTGTGTTTCGCGCAGCTTCTCGTTGGTCTGCCCCAGTTCCTCCGCGAGCGCCGTGCGTTCCCGAACCTGCTGTTCCAATGAGGTGTTTTGGGATTTCAACTGCAGGTGCAGGCGCCGCGTCTCCAGCAGATTCCGAACGCGAAGCCGGACTTCCGCGCGATTGAGCGGCTTCGTCAGAAAATCATGCGCACCCCGGGAGAACGCCTTTTCTTTGGCCTCCGATGTTGCGTCTCCTGTCAGCATCAGAATCGGGAGATAGTCGCCTGCGGGAATGATCGTGGCCAATTGGTCGAGCGCGGCGAGTCCATCCACGTGCGGCATGTGCAGATCAAGCAGGATGAGATCCGGCTGGTATTCCTGAAATACGCCGGCGATACGGCGGGAATCGTCGAGGCAGCGCATGCTCGTGTAACCGGCGAGTTCCAGGACGAGCGCCAGAGCCTCCAGGTTTGCGGTCTGGTCGTCCACAATCAGAATCCGGAGTGCCGTGAGGTTCTTCTGCTCAGACACTGCGGGAAGCTCCCAAAGCCGCAATGTCCATCGCGTTCCGGACATCCCGAAAGGTTTCCGACAGGTCGCGAAAAACCGCCGTTACAGCGGGATCGAATTGCGTGCCCGCGCCTTCGAGGATGATGGCGCATGTCTCATCGTGCGGGACAGCTGCCTTATAACAGCGCTTTGAGCGCAGCGCGTCGTAGCAATCCGCGACCGCCAGGATACGGGCGCTGAACGGAATCTTCTCCCCGCTCAGCCCATCGGGATAGCCGGTTCCGTCCCATCGTTCGTGATGCGACAGCGCCGCTTCGATGCCCATCGCGATGAGGTTGTTGTCGGGAAACCGCTGGTGCACCGCCCGTAAGGTGTGGGCGCCATGCGTTGTGTGTGTTTTCATGATGCCGAATTCTTCCGCGGTCAACTTGCCCGGCTTGAGAAGAACGGCATCGGGAATCGCAACTTTCCCGATGTCGTGCAGAGGGCTTGCATGGAAGAGGTCATCGATCCAGCCGTGGTCAATGGTGTCTTTCCACGAGGTAGACCGGCTCAAACCTGCCGCGAGTAGCTGGCAGAAAGTCTGCATTCGCTCCAAATGTTGCCCGGTTTCGTCGTCACGAGCCTCGGCAAGCCGGGCGATAGCAAAGATAGTTGCCAGATGTGCGTCGGCGATTCTCCGGACCTGGGCTTCCACCAACTCGTGCAGATGCCGATTGTCGAGTTCGATCTGTTGCTGTAAGCGCCGGAGCCGGACATGCGTATCGACGCGTGCCAGAACCTCGGCAACCTGGAAGGGCTTCGAAATGTAGTCGACGCCTCCACATCGGAAGCCCTGCAGCCGGTCCTCCGGAGCGTTCAGAGCACTCAGGAAAATAACCGGGATTCCCGATAACGACGTGCCGGATTTGAGACAACGGCAGACTTCATACCCATTCATCTCCGGCATATTGATGTCGAGAAGAATCAGATCCGGTGGATTCCCCGCGGCTGCAGCCAGCGCCATTCGACCCCTGGGGAACGTACGGACCTCGTACCCGCGAGGCTCCAGCATTTCCTCCATTAGTCTGAGGTTCGCCGGATTATCGTCCACTATCATCACCACACCGGAGATCGGCGCGGGAGACGCGGACGGATAGTTATCGACTGCGTCGGGAAGCGCGGCGATACCGATCGAGCTCATGGCGATTGATCTCGGTTATCGGAATGCAGGAACCGGCGCCAACGCCGCATCGGTGTCGAGCGCCCCGGCTTCGCGCGTGGCGTTTTGCAGCGCCATCTCCGCCAGCGCGCCACGCAGTTCCCTTAGTTTTGGAGGTTTGTTCAGGATTCGATCCACGCAGGGCGGCACATCGCCTTCAGCGGACATCCGTTGACCCCATCCCGTCAGCAGAATCACCGGTGTCGACGGTGAAATCGCCTTCACCGCGCTCGCGACCTTCCGCCCGTCCACATACGGCATTCCGAGATCGGTGACCACAACGGAAAACCGTTCATTGCCCTCGCAGGCAGACTGGAAGGCGGCGATTCCTTCCCTGCCCCCGTTGGCCGTAGTCACTATGTGACCGTCGGATTCGAGCGTGTCGCGCAGCGATTTGATCAGCAGAGGATCGTCATCCACCACCAGGATGCGCATCCGGGCAGGCGAAGGCATCGGCGCTTCCGGCTCAACGCGGCCTTCCGTTACCGTGATCGCCGGGAACCGGAGACGCATCGTTGTGCCCACCCCAGGCGCGCTCTCGATTTCAACGTGCGCGTTGTGCCGTTGCACCACGCCATAGACCATGGCGAGGCCCAGACCCGTGCCACGTTCCCCTTTTGTGGTGAAGAAAGGTTCGAGACAGCGGCGTCTGGTGTCCTCATCCATGCCGATACCGGTGTCCGCAACCTCCAGCTCAACCTGTCCTTCGCTGTCGGACGCAGATGTACGCGCTCTCGAGCGCAACGTCAATGTGCCGCCGTTGGGCATGGCATCGAGCGCGTTAAAGATGAGATTGGTCAGAGCTTCACGGATTTCGCTTTCGATTCCGGCAATGGGAGGCAGATGTCCCGCGAGTTCAGTATGCAGATGAACCGTCAGACCCTTCTGCTGGGGCATATCGTTCCAGCGCGCCCGCGTCAGGTCGAGAACCTGCTGCACAAGCGGTCCGAGATCCACCGGAGAGAGCGTCAGTTCCGTGTCTTTCTTGCGGTAGAACTCGCGCATGCGCGCGACGGTCTGCGCCACGTCGCCGATCGCGCGTTGTATGGTTGTCAGATATTGGCGTGCTCTCTGGCTGAGATTGGGCTCGGATTCGAGCAGCCACTCCGTGTAGAGTCCCATCGGCGACAGGGCGTTATTGATGTCATGCGCGATACCGCTTGCCATCTGCCCCAGCGCGCGCAATCGTTCCTGCTGCATGACTGTGTGCTGGGTCTGCCGGAGATCGTCATAGGCCTGTTGCAGCGCGGAATAAATTTGCCCCTGATGCGCGGCCAGCGCGACATGCTCGCTCAACTGGCGGAGAAACTCGCACTCGCCGCTGCTGAAGCTGTCTGCTTCGCGGCGCGCGGCTATCAAAACCCCGAAGACGTTGCTTTCCACCAGCAGCGGCGCGGCAACCATTGCCCGCAGGCCGGCCCTGGCCAACCGTTCGGCAAACGGAAACGGCACATCGGCGAGATCGTGCTCGTAGACCAGTTGACCCCGCACGCAACGTGAGAGACCGTTCTGATCTATGACGATCCGGGAATCCGGCTGCATCGCGAGCTCAACGCCAAGGGCCTGGCTGCCCGCGCCGACGCAGGTGACGGTGAGCGACTCCGCGGCCTGATCGTAGAGGCACACGCATCCGAAATCGATGGGCAGACTGTCTTCGAGAGTGCGGATCACTACCTGAAGAACGCTCAGCAGATCCTGTCGCTCCCCGATCGCACGCGTAATCTGGTCGAGCAGGTTGAGCCGCTCGAGCTGAGTCCGAAGTTTCTGTTCCGAGAGCTTGTTCTCCGTGATATCGGCCACGATGCCGAGCATGCTGAGAGTCGTTCCGGCTTCCTCGCGCGGCATTCGTCCCCGGATCGAGATCCACCGGACCATATGGTCCGGCGTTTGTATGCGGCACTCGCACTCCAGCACCTTTCCGGATTGAACAGCCGCTTCGAATCGCTCCGCGACACGCTGGCGATCCTCGGGCAAAATGTGCTCCAGAGTCATCGACCAGGTCCATTCGGGCTGCAGGGCTTCATAGCCGAAGATCCGATCGTGCCGGGGCGAGCGGTTTGCGAATCCGGTCATCAGATTCAGGTCCAGCCGGCCGATATCCGCCGCATCGAGGGCAAATTCGATGCGCTCTTCGCTTTCCCGGAGTGCCGCTTCAGTCCTGTGATGTTCCTCGATTTCAACCCGCAACTGTTCCACGCTCTGAGCCAGTTCGCGTGTCCTGTCCCGAACCCGGCGATCCAACTCGGCATTGCCGGCTCTCAGCACCTCCCGGGCTCGCCGCTGTGTCTGTGCCGTTCTGCTGATCAGCGCCGACACACCGATGAACAGCATCAGGCGGCTCGGATCGATGGGTGGCAGTTGCGTGAACCGACCGGCCCCAAGCGGAAACCCAATGAGAACCAACAGACACGCGACGATACCTGAGCCGTACCCGCCGTACCATGCGGAGACGAAGGCGGCGATCAGGTAGAAGAAAGCATAGGGAAAGTCGACACCTTTCGGTATATAGAGCTGAAGAATCCCCTGCACCGTCAGGGCCGCTGCGATAGTAAGGACGGGTAGCGAATACCGGATCGAGACGGATTTCCACTTTGCACGTGAAGCCGGCTTCGTCGATTCGGCCTGCAATACGATTTCCCGCAACATCAGAACTCGATCCGCGCGCCCAGTTGAATTTCGCGCCCTGGAGCCGACGACGTGATGGAGCCAAACGCGGGCGAATCAATCGAATTCACCGGCAGGCTGAAGTTGGTGTGATTCAGGGCATTGAAAAATTCAGCCCGGACCTGAATGCGCCGTCTTTCGGACCTTCCCCACGGAAATGACCGCGACAAACCCAGATCGAGATTCCGCAGGGCGGGACCGAAGAGAATATTCCGCCCCGCGCTGCCGTATGCAGGCGTGGAAGGAATCGCAAAAGCCGTAGTATCGAACCATTCGGCGATCGATTGTTGCCCAGCGGGCAGCTCTCCATTCGCCAGCCGATTCGGACGGCAGTTGTTGCCTTGTGCGTTGACATCGGCGCACGACATCAAAACGCTGAAGGGCGATCCACTCTGCGCCACGAAGATTCCGCTCAACTGCCAGCTGCCGACTACGGCATCCAGAGCCCCGGGCAGCCGGCCAGCCCACGCCCGGCCGTGCCCGAACGGGATTTCCCATACCAGGCTGCCTGTAAACCGCCAAGGCACGTCGAAGCTGGAGAGTCCGCGATCCAGACTCGCGTTCCCGGGGTTCTGCGGATATTGCCCCGCGGCCGCCGCCATATCCGTCCCGTTACTTTGATCGTCAATCGCCTTCGACCAGGTATACGACGCCAGAAAATATACACCGCGCGAAAACCGCTTCTCCACTTTTGCCTGAAGGGCATGGTAGATGGAATGGGCGCTGTCGGAGAGCTCCTGGATAGTCCCCAACGCCGGACCGTAGGGCTGTCTGAGTACGGGATTGGTCGCACCCGGCGGAGCGGCATTGATATTAGAGGCAGTCAGCAGCCCGACTCCGCTCGTGCCGACATATCCCAGGTCCGCCATGAGCGACGAACCGATCGCCCGCTGGATATTGAAACTCCAGGTCTGCGAGTAAGGATTTCGTTCGGTGGGATCGATATAGCGTTGATTGCCGTTCGGCGCCGAGACCGGCGGGATCGTCAGCGCGGGCAGCCCGTTGCTGAGTGTGTAGGTTTGAGCGGTGAAGGGAAACTGCGTAAAAGTATTGAGGTAATAAAAGGGCAGGCTGAATTCATTGCTGTTCAGCACTCCCGCTCCGCCCAGCGGATCGACGAAGCCGATCCCGTAACCGGCCCGCAGCACGGTGGAATCGCCGCGCCCCGGCATCCATGCCAATCCGACGCGTGGCGCCACATTGCCGAAATCCGTGTTCACCAGATTCGGACTGGTGTTGACACCGGCCAGCAGCATCGTTCCGGTGGCGGGATCGAAATTCGACAGGCGGTTATGCATCTCATGGGGATAAGGCATCACGTCGTAGCGTGCTCCGATGTTCACGGTCAGCCGAGGCGTGAGCCTGATGTCATCCTGCGCGTAGAATCCCCAGCGATCGGCAATCAAACCCACCAGCCCCGCCGGAAACTCGTCGTGCAGCACTTCATAAGGCGCGCCGGTGAGAAAGCTCGCGAATGCGTTACCGCCGGGCGCTCCCACAGCGCTGCTGGTAGTCAGGTTGAGAAAGGTGTAATAGCCCCGTCCATATACCAGATAGCCGGTGCTGCCCAGTTCGTGTTGATAGTCGAATCCGAAGCGCCAGATGTTGCGCCCTTTGACCCAGGAGATCTTCTCGCTCACATTCCAAGCGGTCGTGTCAAGGGTCAGCGGGGTCAGAAGACTTCCACCGATGTTAAATAGACCGGACACGGCAATCGCCGGTAGCCCGGAGGTCTGAGGGCTTAGATTCACACCCGGAATGCCGTTCTGTGTCGCGAGACTCCGGCCGTAGTCGGCCTGTGTAAGCGCCGTTGTTTCACGATTCAGGCCAATCCGGATTTCATTGATCAGCGAGGGGCTGATCTGCCAGGAATGCCCGATCCCCGCGTTCTGATTGCCGGACGCCTCGGGACCAGCGCCGAGCAAGGTACCTCCCAGAGTGTTGCCGAAAATCGACGGTAATACTGCGTTCGTATTCTGGAAGGATTCCCGCGCAAACAAGCTGTTCCCTGGCGAAAACTGATGGTCGATCCGGATATCGAAAGCCTCGAAATTCGCGGTCGCCGGCGGTGTGACCGCATAGTTATTGAAGGGCAAAGCCTGCCCTCCGGGCCCTGACTGATTCGGCTGAGGCAGAAGCGCGGTGAGCCGGGCCGCCGCAGGATCGATCAGGCTCGGCGGAATGATATTGCCCGGAAAGGGCGGGCGGACGAGGGACGCGCCAAACGGATTGTAAATCGGCATCGGGACTCCCGCCGTACCGGTTAACCCCGAGAAGTCTCCCTGCCGCTCCGGAGCCGTCGGCACGCTGGTAATCATCGGCGTGGCCCCGTGCGTAATGGTGCCTTGGTAGTCCGCGAAAAGGAATGTCTTGTTGCGCCGGATCGGGCCGCCCACCGATCCGCCGAACTGGTTGTAGCGAAGGGAATTCTTCGGCTGCCCGGTTGCATTGGAAAAGAAATCCGCAGCATCAAACCGATCGTTCCGAAGGAACTCGAACAGCGAACCGTGCCATTCGTTCGTACCGGACTTCGACTGCAGATTAATGACACCACCCGCAACATCTCCATATTCGGCAGAATAAGCTCCCGCCTGAACGGAAAATTCGCGGACGTCTTCGAGAGGAATATTGAAACCGTTGCCACGCCCCTGCGCGGACGATGTAGTCGATATTCCATCAACCAGATACAGATTGGCCTTCGAACGCTGGCCATCGATATTCACGGCATTGGGCGAGCCCGTTTCTCCGGGAGCCCCGGGCGTTACCCCCGCGCTGAGCGTAATCAATTGTTGCCACTGCCGGCCGTTGAGAGGAATCTCGGAAACCTGCTTGCCGACGACGATCTGTGCCAGATCCGCGCTTTCCGTTCCCAGCAATTGCTCGCCGGATGCTTCCACCTGAACCGACTCGGCCCTGCCGCCCACCGCCAACACCAAGTCGACCCGTACGATCCGGCTTACAGGAAGGGTAACGGGACCGAATACCGTTTCCTTAAAACGGTCTTTACTCGCCTGCAACGAATAGCGGCCGGGAATCAGTGTCGGCGTACTGAACAGCCCCTCGCCGTTCGACTCGGTGACGACGGTTTCACCGGTGTCGAGGGACCGGATCACTACCTGCGCAGCCGGTACAACCGCGTTAGACTCGTCGCGTACCTCGCCACGAAATGCTCCGCCCGAGACCTGCGCGACTATCGCCTGTGCGGCCAGCAGGCCCAGCACAAAGTATCGGGCCACGAGGGGAGTCCGCTTCGACCTGCCTTCAAAGGAATATCGGCTCTCATAAGCAGGCGGGCACGAGTTTGCAGCCCCGAGGAACCACCGGATCATTACTTCTTATCGGTCGTTCACTGATAGCTTTTAAAATATTTCCCGACCGATGTGTTCCCAGGCCGGAATGGAATTCCGGCAGTATACCCCGGAAAGCCATGTGGAGTTATGCCCCGGCCTTCCGGCGGATGTGGCGTTCAGGTACGATATCGGCATTCATGAAAGCTTTCGTTTGTCTCACCTGTTTCATGGTGATCGCTTTGGCGCCGGTCTATGGCCAGGGCCGTAACTACGGCCGCTCGATGGTCATCGCGCAGCAGGGAATTGCCGCTACCAGCCAAACTCTGGCGTCGCAGGCGGCTGCCCAGATTCTCGCCAAAGGCGGATCGGCGATAGACGCAGCGATCGCCGCCAACGCCGTGCTGGCCGTGGTCGAGCCAATGAAAACCGGCCTCGGCGGCGACCTCTTCGTTCTCTATTGGGAAGCCGGCACCGGCAAGCTCGTCGGTCTGAATGCCTCGGGACCCGCGCCGAAAGCTCTCTCACCCGAATTTCTGGCGAAGCAGGGAATCAAAACCATGCCGAACAGGGGCATTCACAGCTTCACCGTTCCCGGCGCGGTGCAGGGCTGGGCGGAGATTCACAAGAAATATGGAAAGCTTCCCTGGAAGGATTTATTCCAGTCCGCCATTGCCTACGCCGAACAGGGATTCCCTGTTACCGAAGCCATTCGCGAATCATGGGCGGACGCCGTGGAAAGAATCCGTCCCAACCCCGAGTCGGCTCGCGTTTTTCTGCCCGGCGGCAAAGGGCCCAAAGAAGGCGATTTGTTTCGCAACCCCGACATCGGCCACGCCCTGCGCCTTATCGCCGACCAGGGACCGGGCGCCTTCTATAAAGGTGAAATCGCCGCTTCCATTCTGAAGACTTCGCACAAACTGGGCGGCACGATGACTGCCGACGATCTCGCCGCGTTCACTCCCGAATGGGTGACTCCGATCTCGGTCGACTATCGCGGCTGGAAAATCTCCGAACTTCCTCCCAACACTCAGGGCTTTGCCGCGCTGGAAATGCTGAACATCATGGAAGTCACGCCGGCTTCCCCTTTGGGTCCCTTCAGCCCGCCCGAAATGCATAAGCGCATCGAGTCCATGAAGCTTGCCTATGCCGACGTACGCCGTTATAACGCCGATCCGCGCAGAGCCGACATTCCGGTGGCGCAGTTGCTGTCGAAAGCATATGCGAAAAAGCGCGCAGCGCTGATCGACCCCGGCAAAGCCAACTGCAGCGTACCCAATGGCGATCCCATCGGCAGCAACACAACTTACCTGACCGTGGTCGACAAAGGCGGCAACATCGCGAGTTGGATCGAGAGCATCTACGATGAATTCGGCTCAGGCCTTACCGCCGAGGGCATGGGATTCATCATGCAGAACCGCGGCGCACTCTTCACGCTCGATCCCAAATCGCCGAATGTGCTCGCGGGCGGCAAGAGACCGTTTCACACCATTATTCCCGCCTTTATGGAGCGCGGCGATCAGCACATCGGCTTCGGGATCATGGGTGGCGCAAACCAACCCCTGGCCCACGCGCAGTTTGCTTCCAACATCATCGACTACGGCATGAACATCCAGGCGGCACTCGAAGCTCCGCGCTTTACGAAGAAGAACGCCGGCGGCTGTGACGTCTCAATTGAAGTTCGCGTGCCCGCGGCTACTTTGCAGCAACTCTCCGAACGCGGCCATGAGATTCGCATTCGTCGCGAGTACACACAGGAGATGGGACGCGGCCAAGCCATCCTCCACGACTCCCGCACCGGCACTAATTACGCTGCCTCCGATCCGCGCGCGGATGGAGAGGCCGTGCCGGAGCCGATTGTTCATTAATCAGACGGCGCCTACAGCCTTCGCCCGGGCAAACGACGTCATCCAATTCAGGATCTCGTCCATTCCAAGGCCTGACTTGGCCGACGTCTCGAAAACAGGAATGCCCGGCCGCACGGCATCGATATTTCGACGAACTGCATCGCTATCTAAATCCACCGCATCGGCCAGATCCATTTTCGTGACGATCGCCGCGTCCGCGGTGTGAAAAATCGACGGATATTTCAGCGGCTTATCTTCGCCTTCCGTGACGGAGAGCAGCACCGCGCGCGCATTTTCACCAAGGTCGTAACTCGACGGGCAGACCAGATTGCCCACGTTTTCGATGAACAGGAAATCCAGTTCATTCAGCTTCCAGCCTTCCAGTGCGGCGCCGACCATTGCGGCATCCAGATGGCACACAGTTCCCGTGGAAATCTGCCTCACCGGTGCGCCGCTGCGGGCCAAACGCCGCGCATCATTCTCGGTTGCAAGATCGCCCGTCAACGCCGCGACGCGAAAATCGCGATGCAGAACGGTAAGAATCTTTTCCAGAAATGCGGTCTTGCCGGAGCCAGGGCTGGAGACCAGACTGATCACCACTACACCCGAATCCCGGTAGCGCTCACGCAGGCTGCGCGCCAAAGCATCATTCTTCGTCAGCAGTTTCTGACGAACTTCAACCAACCGCGGCTGTAGCATCTTCCAACTCCAGTGCTGCCAATTCGAGTTCGTCGCCGCTCACGACTCTGCAGGCCGATCCGCCGCATCGCGCGCAGTGCAGGCAATGCTCCGCTACCGGATCACCCTCCGCCCTGCAGGTCTCACAGTAAATACGAACCGGAACGTCGTCGATGATGAGGCGCGCTCCTGCCAGCCGCGTCCCTTCCGTGGCGAGGTCGAACGAGAACGTCAGCGCCTCGCGCACAACGCCGCTCAGAGGTCCCAGGCGCAGATAGACGGCGGTGACACGCTCGCCGCCCTGCCGCAACGCTTCTTCTTCGGCGCCTTCGACAATACTCAGCGCGATCGATAATTCGTGCATCTACATCGTGCTGATGCGAATGTATCGCTTCAGATCGGGCAGAAACGCCACTGCCGCGACAACTGCGAGTGTGATTGCCATCCCGGTAACAATTCTTCTCATGCTTTTGCCCCCTGTAATTCCTTCGCAACCAAAGATTCCACCAGCGATGCTGCATCCACGGCGGCGGCGGCGACTGCCGGCGTTAGTCCCATGTGTCCCTCTTCGCCTCCCAAATCGCCCGGCTCACAGCCGACCAGCAGAATTCTCCCCCGGTGGCCGCCCATCGATTTCACCGCTCTCAACACCTGCAGAGGATTCATGCCGTGGGCGTCGAGTTCCGGCCCTTCGCCGTCTCCCAGATCATCCAGATCCGGCTCGATCGTGTAAAGTGTCCCGGGCGCGCCACCGCGCGATACGGCATCGACAAGAATCGTCAGCTCCGGCGCGTCGAGCAACGCGTAAGTGAGATCGAGGCCGCGGATGCCGTAGTCGACGACGCGTACCTGTTCATCGTGAAAACTGCCTTCAAGAATGGACGCGACCTCGCACCCGAACGCGTCATCGCCCTGAAAAATATTTCCGACACAGGCGATGAGAATGCTCATACGAGCTCGACTTCCTCGGGGCGAAAGAAGAACCGATGGCCGATCTGGCTGGCGGCGCCGAGATCGCGGCCTGGATCGTCTTCAACCGTGACCGCCAGATGAACGTTGTCCTCAAAGTCGCGCTCGACGGTCTCAACGACGGCGATTTTCCCTTCGAGAGCAATATCGAAAATGTCAGCCTTGCGCCGTGGATGCAGGCGGACCCGATCGCCTTCTCGAAACGCCGGTTTGGATTCCGTTCGCAATCCACGAATGGCGCCGTGCATTTTGGCGAAGACTTCCTGCGGCAGGGATTCCGTGCGCTCCAGAATGTCGCGTCCATGCTGTCCCGCTTCGCGAACCTCACGTTTCTCGTCTTCACTCAGCGTGAGCACACGGAGCGTAAGCATCTCATCGATCTCCGTGCCGTCGTGGAAATCGAAGCTGCTCTCCGGCGCGATCTGCGGATAGTCGTAGAGAATGATGGGCGACGAAAGCACCAGATTTCGTTCTCCCTCGCGCCCGGCCAGCACCGGCCAGGTTCCGATGTTGCGGCACTCCGCGGCAGCCACTCGACATTCCTCCGGCGGATCCGTTAAAGAGACGAAAGCGCCGTCCCGCACGGCGAGCATCGTATGCACCGAGCACATTGCGCAATTGTCACTGCAATTGCCACTCAGATTCGCGATGCGAACGATGAAACGAAACAGGCCCTCGCTCACTCTTGCCGATTCGATTTCAACCGCGCATTCGATCGGTCCGAACTGAAACGTGCCTCGTATCGGCTCCGCACGGAGTGGAATATCCGCCACTTCGATAGCCTGCTCCGCTTCGCCCATCAGAAAACGAATCTTCAAGTCGATCAGCGTTCGATCTCCACCCTCGACGAGACATTCCGTCCGCATGGAGGTGGGATATTGGCTTCCCGCGGCTCCGACAGTTCCGAAATGCCAGCGATGCTGGTTCTTCACCGAGGACTTGCGATAGGGATAGAGCAGGAAACCTTCATAGAGGACGGCGTTGGCAATTTTCTCCAACGCTTCGAAATTCGCGCCCGGCGTGGAGTTCACGAGACAGCCTCTTTCTCCAACGCATCTTTCCCGGACAACACCAGGCTTTCGACGGCTTCTTCCCACGTGGCGAGGCCTCGGCTGCGCTTGTATTCATACAGACGCTCGAATGCATCGCGGCGCAGACACAGCCACGCGCTGTTGGGATAGTAATGGTCCATCATCTCGTTCCAGGTCTTCGCGGGAAGACGGAATTTCGCCTCTTTGTCCCAGCCGATCTGATCGATTTGTAACGTGCCGTCCGGCGCGGCATAGAACACCGTGCCGCTGAACTGAAAGCAAAGCGGCACGTCGCCATCCTCGATTCCGTAAAAATACTTGGCGGCGCTCACGTTGAAATCAAACGTGCAGGGAATCAGGACACTCACTTCCGTCGTACCGGAAAATTCTGAAACGGTTACGGCGGCGTGCGTCCAGAGCAGCGGCCGAAGTGTCTGGCTCCATCGATCCGACTCGCCGAATAAGTCGCAGAGGCTCGCGCGCTCCCGAGCTGTGTAATGCCGCCGCGTGGCTTCAATGAGAATCTGGCAGCGCAGCGCGACGCTGTGAATCGCCGCCCCGCTCGCAACCTGAAGGGAAAACGCGATCGTCGGGCACGCCGCGAACGGAACCGCCTGCGCGCCGGTAATCCGGAAAGTCAGATCGGGCATGACGCTTTCCGTCGCAGGGCATTGAAGAATCGGCCGATCTCACCCCACACCAGCGCACCGCCCGACAACCCTCGCCAGTGCAGGCGAATCAATCCGACAAGCGTGTAGCACTGATCGATCGGCACAATGAAATATTCCCGTGCGCTGCCGACACGATTCACAAGCAGACCTTCCACGTCGGGCTGCATTTCGCCTAACTCGGGATTCTGCTCGAGAATTTCTCCCCACGTTTCGAGCCTAAGCAACGATTCCGCGGCGCCGGCAGGCCCCGGGTACATTGCAATCACTTTGCCCGCCGACGTGCTGTAACAGAAAAAAGCCAGCGAAATGGGAATCGTCAGATCGTCCCATTGCACGTCGGTCATGCGGAAATCCGGCAGCATCCGGACGCTGTCCGGCACCGGTCGATAAATTTCCGCATAGAGGATTTCGCATGAATCGCATGCGCAACGAATACGGCCGGTGGACGGCTCGAAGTTATGGCGATGCTCCGCAGGTAGTGCCGCGCCGCAGGTATCGCAGTGCTCTTCCTTTTCGCGCGGCTGAATGAACCGACGTAAAGCTCCAACGGAAGGCACAGCGCTCATCCCACAGTCACCAATGAACTGCCCAGCGATTCTACCGGCACGAAGCCGGCTGTCGGCAGCGCCTCTTCGATTACGAATTCCGCGGCATCCGGCACCGCCTCACGCAGAGCCGCCTCAACAGATTCCTTCAGCCCACAGTGGGAGTTGGCGAGCCGAATCCGCACCACTCCTTCAAAGACGCCGATCAGTTCCGCATTTCCCGACATCTTTGCCAGCGCCCGTTGCACTCGCGTCTCAATATCGTCGGGATGGAGATCGTGCAGCACGAGCAGGCTTGCGATCAGCTCGTCACCCGCGAAGCGGCGCAGCGCGGCCTTGCCGGACTCTCCGGAATCGAGAACGATTTCGAGCATCCGGTCAAGCCCGGCGCCGTGGAGTTCCAGAATTGCTTCCATGAGCGCGTGCGCGCTCGCGCGGCTTTCCGGATCGGGTATCGCGTCTACCTGCTCGACCAGTTGATCGATCCGCTGCACGCGTTCCTTGGACGCGTCAGCCATGCGAAGCCTGGACTCCCGAACCTTGTACTCCGAACATGGGCGAGTGCCGGACATCCAACGTCTTGCCCTTCCCGAGATACATATGAACGCCGCATGGCAAACACGGATCGAAGCTGCGTACCGCGCGCATGATGTCGATGCCTTTGAAATGCTCCGGCCCGTTCTCCTCGAAGATCGGCGTATTCTGCACGGCATCTTCATAAGGACCCGGCGTGCCATAGATATCACGCGGATTCGCGTTCCACGGGGTCGGCGGATACGGATGATAATTCGCGATTTTCCCGTTACGAATTACGACGTGGTGAGACAACACGCCGCGTACAGCCTCGTGGAAGCCGCAGCCGATCGCTTCATCCGGAACTTTGAAATCCTGGAAGGTCTTCGTATGGCCTCTGTGAAGATCCTTCATGGCCTGTTCCGCGAAGTGGAGAGCGCATGCCGCCGCGTATGCCTGAAAATAGGTACGCGCCCGATCCCGCTCGATGGCATTGCTCCATTTCGGAATCTTCCATTCGAATTCGACTTCCGGTTTTCCCGCGGTCTTGGGCAGATAAATCTTCACGCTTCTGCCGGTCGCTTTGATATAGCCGTTGTCGACGAGGCCGGACAGCGCCGTTGCCCAAAAACGCGCGATCGGGCCGCCGCCGGTATCCAGCGCCAGGTAATCGCCAGTGCGCTTGTCATACCAGCGCGGCGACATCACCCAGGAATAGTTGCCCTTGAAATCGCGCCTCTGCGGACGCGGCGTTGTGGTTTGATTCCAGGGATGATTGCGATCGACCGGATTGCCGATCGGGTCGTGAGTCACAAACATTTCCTCGTTCTGCCAGCTGTCGTAGTACGAACTGCCGAGCAGAATTCGAATGTTGAGATTGATGTCGATCAGATTGTTCGTTACCAGTTCGCCGTCCACGATCACGCCAGGCGTAACAAACATCGCCTTGCCCCACTTGTCCATGTGCTTGTAGGTGTAGTCGCAAACGTCGGGATCCTGGAAGGATCCCCAGCATCCCAGCAGAATGCGGCGCTGCCCCACCTTCTCATATCCGGGTAGCGCCTCATAGAAGAAATCGAACAGGTCGTCGTGCAACGGCACGACCTTCTTCATAAACTCGACATACTTCATCAGCCGAACCAGATAGTCGGTGAAGAGCTGAACCGTGGGAACTGTGCCGACGCCGCCGGGATAGAGAGTCGACGGGTGAACGTGCCGTCCTTCCATCAAACAGAACATTTCACGCGTCATGCGGCTCATCTGCAGAGTTTCAAGATAGAAGCTGCCGGTAAAGGGATTGAGCGCCCGCATAATGTCCGCGATCGTTCTGTAGCCGTGGTCGCTCGCGTGAGGCGCGAGGGTCTGTTCGGCCTTTGTGAGCACGCTCGGATTCGTCTCGCGAACCATTTGCTCGCAGAAATCCACGCCGACCAGGTTGTCCTGATAGAGATTGTGGTCGAACATGTATTCGGCGGCTTCGCCGAGGTTGGTGATCCACTCGCCCATGCGCGGTGGCCGAATGCCGAACGCCATGTTCTGCGCGTAACACGCGCACGTCGCGTGATTGTCGCCGCAGATGCCGCAGATGCGGCTCGTGATGAAATGGGCATCGCGCGGATCTTTGCCCTTCATGAACACGCTGTAGCCTCGGAAAATGGAGGACGTGCTGTGACACTCCGCAACTTCGCGGTTTTCAAAATCGATCTTTGTGTAAATTCCCAGGCTGCCCACGATCCGGGTAATCGGATCCCAATTCATCTCAACTAATCGCCGCTGAGAACTTTCGCGCGATACTGTCGGTTCGGTAATAGTAGCCACTGATTTCTCCTGTTGCTAATAGGCTCGCGGATGATAACCCGTCGTAAGACGAGTACCAGTGTGCCGCCACTTCGGTTCTTTGTTGACCGTGTGATTGGTCAGGCTGCGGAGCGAGCGAATCGCTGCGCCATAGACACCAATGGCCGACGCCGACACCCTCGCGCCCGGCGGCTCGTCCATAAACGGCATGAATTTGTCCGGAAAGCCCGGCATCGTACAGCCAATACAGATGCCGCCCACATTGGGACAGCCGCCGATGCCCGCCATCCAGCCGCGCTTGGGCACGTTGCAGTTCACCACCGGTCCCCAGCAGCCGACTTTCACCAGGCACTTCGGCGAGTTGTAGTCCGGCGCAAAATCGCCCTGCTCGTAGTAGCCCGCGCGATCGCAGCCCTCATGCACCGTTTTGCCGAACAGCCACTTGGGACGAAGTTGATCGTCGAGCGGAATCATCGGGGCGAGTCCCGCGAGCTGATAGAGGAGATAGAGCAAAGTCTCCATGAAATTATCCGGCTGCACCGGGCAGCCCGGGACATTCACAATCGGCAGCCCGGCTTTCGATTTCCACTTCCAGCCGAGATAGTCCGCCAGGCCCATACAGCCGGTTGGATTGCCCTCCATCGCGTGGATGCCGCCGTAACTCGCGCATGTGCCCGCGGCGATGACGGCCGTGGCTTTCGGCGCCAGCCGGTCGATCCATTCGCAGGTCGTAGTGGGTTGGCCTGTGTGCGGATCGGTTCCGAGCGCGGCCCAGTAGCCTTCCTTTTTTATCTTCTCGTTGGGTATGGAACCTTCCACTACCAGAACAAAAGGCTCCAGCTTCCCTTCCACCGCGCGATACCAGGCTTTCATGAAATCGTCGCCGACTTCATATGACAGTACGGGATTGTGCAGATGAACTTTTGGAAGACCGGGAATCGCGCCGAGAAGAACGTCTTCGATACTGGGCTGTGAAGCGGCGGTGATGGAAACACTGTCGCCATCGCATCCCAATCCTGCCGTGATCCACAGAATGTGGACTTCTTTCACATCAGGCTGCCGCTGCGTCGAGCGGCCGTAGGGAACTGCGTCGGGCATGGGCCTTGCCCCTTTCGCTTTGAAGTTTCTGCTTCTCGCGAATAAGTGTCAATAAGATGCGGTGTCCAAGTACACAAGTCATACGCAAGGTGCGGAACAGACCACTTACTCAGCAGATACGAGGCAGTTGTTCGGTGAACGGCAAATCGAGAATTCTGCTGCCGCCGATTTCGGTCTTCAGCAACACCATGCCCGCGTGACCGGCAACAGCGCGCCCGATGATACGCGCCTCGACGCCCTCCGGCGTACGCCGCATCGCGTCCAGAACCGAGGTGCTCGATTCCGGAGAAACAAAAGCCACCAGCTTTCCTTCATTCGCCACAAACAGGGGATCCAGTCCGAGGACTTCGCACGCGCCTCGGACTTCCTCGTGAACCAAAATAGACGGAGCGTCAATTTCAACACCAATCGAAGAAGACGCCGCGATCTCGCAAAGAGATGTTCCCAAGCCTCCGCGCGTGGGGTCGCGCAGCGCCCTCACCTCACCGGCTTTCAGCATTGCCGCAACCAGCGAATGGAGCGGCGCGGTATCCGAAGAAATCGCACCTTCGAACTCCATGCCTTCGCGCTCGGACATGACCGCCATTCCATGATCGGCAATCGAGCCGCTGACAATCACGTGATCGCCGGCTTTCACGTTCGACGCGGAAATGGAAACGCCCTCCGGAACCAGCCCTACTCCGGAAGTAGTTATGAAAAGCTTGTCGGCTGAACCGCGATTCACGACTTTCGTATCGCCGGTAACAATGGACACACCCGCCTTGCGTGCCGCCTGCGCCATCGCGTCGACCACGCGTCCCAGTTGTTCCATCGGCAGGCCTTCTTCCATGATGAAAGCCGCCGAAAGAAACAGCGGACGAGCGCCGCTCATCGCAAGGTCGTTCACGGTTCCGTTGACGGCCAGCTCGCCAATGTTGCCGCCGGGAAAGAACAGCGGCGTGACCACGAACGAATCGGTGGTGAACGCCAGTCGCGCGGACCCGGCTTCAAAGACAGCCTGATCGTCAAGCTTCCGCAGGTAATCGTTGTCGAAGGCGGGGAGAAACAGATCGCGCACCAGTTGCGCACTCAGTTTGCCGCCGCTGCCGTGACCCAGAACAATATTCTTCCGGTCCGTGATGGGAACCGGACAGGCAAGTGCGAATGTGCCGGCCATATCAGCGGGCCGCCGCCAGCGATTCCGCGCTGATCAGATGCCGGCCGTTGTTGTAATACGCGGCGCACGCCCCTTCCGACGAAACCATCGTTGCGCCGAGCGGCATCTCCGGGCTGCATTCCTTCGCGAAGGCCGGACAATCGAGCGGCTTCTTCAGCCCTTTGAGAATTTCACCGCTGATACAGAGCTTCGGTTCTTCGGTTCGGATGCCACCCACGTCGAAAATTTTCTCAGCGTCGTAGTCGCTGAACTCCGGGGTAAGACCGAATCCGCTTTGCGGAATCACGCCAATGCCGCGCCAGCTTCGGTCGCAGACCTGAAATACCTGACGCACGATCGACTGCGCGCCCGGATTTCCTTCACGCTGCACTGCGCGTGTATAGGCATTTTCCAGCTCGGCTCTTCCCTGCTCCAGTTGACGCACGCACATCAACACGCCCTGCAGAATATCGACGGGCTCGAAGCCTGTGATCACAATCGGCACGCGGTGTTGTTCCACGATGGGTTCGTATTCGGTCCAGCCGGTAATCGCGCATACATGTCCCGGGCCGAGAAACGCCTGCACCCGATTACCCTCGGACTCCAGGATTCCGGTGATCGCGGGCGGCACCAGGACGTGCGACACCAGAACTGACAAATTGCGGACGCCCTGCGCGCGGGCCTGCCAAACCGACATGGCGTTCGCGGGCGCGGTGGTTTCAAAACCGATCGCGAAAAAGACAACCTGCTTCTCCGGATTGGCGCGCGCAATCTTCAGGCAATCCAGTGGCGAATAAACCACCCGCACATCGCCACCTTCGGACTTGATGCGGAACAGATCGCCGTCCGATCCTGGCACGCGCAGCATATCGCCAAAGGAACAGAAAATGACGTCGGCGCGGCGCGCGATGGCGTGGGCGCGATCGATCATTTCGAGCGAAGTCACACACACCGGGCAGCCCGGGCCGTGAACGAGTTCGATCTCGGACGGCAACAGGCAATCGAGACCGTACTTCACGATGGAGTGCGTCTGACCGCCGCAGACCTCCATCAGAACCCATGGCCGCGTGACGATACGCCGAATCTCGTCGACAACCTTCCCTGCGATCTTCTGGTCGCGATATTCGTCAAGGTACTTCATCGCTCGGGTCTCCTTCCTCTCGACCGTCATCCAGTTCGGATAACTGATCCATTTCCGCCAAATACTGATAAGTGCGCCGCGCTTCTTCCTCGTCTACTTTGCTGATCGCGAAGCCGACATGAACCAGGACGTAGTCGCCGACGCGCGCGTCGGGAATGTACGAAAGACAGGCCTCGCGCGTGATGCCGCCGAAATCGACCTTCGCCATCAGAACGCCGGTATTTTCGTGAAGCGCGTTAATTCTGCCGGGAATCGCAAGGCACATTCAAATCACCTTTCGAGATAAGCCGCGCCGATCGCCGCCTGACCAAGCGAAAGACCGCCATCGTTGGGAGGAACCAGCGAGTGAAGATAAACCTGAAATCCACTGCTCCGCAGAAGCGCAACGGCGTCCGCGAGGAGAGTCCGGTTTTGAAAAGTACCGCCGCTCAGGCAGACTTTTTTCACTCGCGTCAGTTCGCGAAGCTGATTGCAAACCGCCTCAATCATACGCGCGACGGAAAGGTGAAAGCAACGCGCAATGTCGCCTGAAGACCGTCCTTCCGTAACTTCATTCACAATCTGCCGAATCATCGGCCGCGTATCGACAGTCCAGGGATTTGCTTTTCGATCCAATTCGATGTTGTACGATTCGCCACTCGAGCCGTCTTGGGCCGCGGCCTCCAGCAACATAGCGGACTCTCCTTCATAGCCGCTTTCCTGGCTGATTCCGCAAATTGCCGCAACAGCATCGAACAGCCGTCCGCAGCTGGACGTCGATAACGAGGGGCGGTGGAGCATTCTCTCCAGGAGCGGCCAGACTGCGGGCGATGCTTCGCGCAGGCAGGGGAGGTTCACGCTGCGAAATTGCGGACCCAGTGCGTCGTAGAGGTGCGCAGCCGCCATGCGCCATCCCTGACGAGCGGCGCGATCTCCACCGGGCAGCGCAACATAGCGAAGATGCGCGGCGCGCTCGAAGCCGCCGTAGTCGCAGATCAGAAATTCACCGCCCCAGATTTGACCGTCGGTTCCCAGGCCGGTTCCATCGAACGCGATGCCGATCACCTTTTCGTCGAGGCCGTTTTCCGCCATGCAGCTCGCGATGTGCGCATGATGATGCTGTACAGCGAGCTTCGGCTCCGCACGCGCCAGGGCCCATCGCGTACTCAGGTAGTCCGGATGCAGATCATGCACGATCAGTCGCGGCCGCGCCTGATAAACACCCTGCACATTGCGCAGTGTTTCCTCAAAGAACTGCAGCGTTTCGTAGTTCTCCAGATCGCCGATATGCTGGCTCGGAATGGCGTAGCGGCCTTTGGTGATGCAGAAGGTGTTCTTTAACTGTGCGCCCGCGGCCAGTACTTCACCCACTTCATGCGAAAGCCGGATTGCGCCCGGCGCGTAACCGCGCGCGCGGCGCAGCACGCGTGGAACGCCTTCGAACACACGTGCGACCGAATCGTCCACGCGCATGAAGATATCGCGATCGTGCGTGAGAACGCGGTCGGCCAGCGGTGAAAGCTTCGCGATCGCTTCATCATTGTCGATGACGATGGGCTCTTCGCTGATGTTGCCGCTCGTCATGACGAGACAATCCGGCTTTCCCTGAAACAGCAGATGATGCAGCGGGGTGTAAGGCAACATGACGCCGAACTGCGCCAGCCCCGGCGAAACGCCTTCAGCGAAAGGGTGCCCCGCCCGAACGTCAAGCAATACGATCGGTGCGGCAGGATCGTTCAGCAACCGGCGCTCGGCGTCGTTCGCGATGAAATAGCGGTTGACCGCTCCCATGTCGCGCGCCATAACGGCGAACGGTTTGCGGCTGCGGCGCTTACGAATGCGCAGTTGTTCTACCGCAACTGGGGAAAAGGCATCGCAGGCAAGCTGAAATCCGCCGAGCCCCTTGATTGCCAGAATCTCGCCGTGTTCCAGAGCCGCGATTGCGTCCGCCAGCGGAAACGAAAGTCGCGGTCCGCAAACCGGACAGGCGACGGGCTCTGCGTGAAATCTCCGATTCGAAATATCCGCATATTCGCGCGCGCAGTCGGCGCACATCGGAAATTTCGCCATTGTCGTCGTCGCGCGGTCGTATGGCGTCGAAACAGTAATCGAATAGCGCGGACCGCAGTTTGTGCAGTTATTGAACGGATATCCAAAGCGCCGATCAGCGGGATCCGCAATTTCTGCGGCGCACTGCGGGCATGTCGCCAGGTCAGGCGAAGTCAGAGTAAACGCGTGATCGCGCGGCGGACTGGGCGCGATGCGAAATTCCCGGTAAGGCGTACTGCAATCAAATTCCTCGACGAGAAGGTGTTCCACACGCGCAGCGGGCGGAGCCTTCACCTGCAGAGCTTCGGTAAACAGACGGACTCGATCCTGGTCCCCGGAGTCGATTTCAACGACTACGCCGCTTGCGGTGTTGAAGGCAACACCCGGTAGGCCAAACTGCCCGGCCAGCGTCTTAATGAATGGACGAAACCCAACGCCCTGAACAACGCCTTCGAGAACGATGCGGCGCCGAGTCACGCCTCAATTATGCGCCGAAATAATTTGGGCGCTTAGCAGATAGTGCGAGTAAAGATACAGTTGCCGTTGCCAGGCCCGCGTACGCAGATGGTCGATTATCTTACCTCCGCTTTCACGTTGAACCGCACACCTTCCTGCCGCTGCAGAAAACCGACGACCTCAAAGAGATTATCCGCTCGCGGATTTCCCGAAGGGCCGCTGCTGCCGCACCGAGCTTCACTACCTCTCTCCGGATCATGGCCAAGCCTCCCCGCCGCCTGCTATAACCCGATATACAACCCGAGTGAATCTCCGCTAACTCCCGTCTAGTACCTATTTGGATGATTGATCGTAAGTCCCCCCAACCGTGTAATAAGACCATCTGCACCCATGCGTTTACAGGGACACTTGGCCTTAGCTCTGGCCCTCACCTCCATCCCGGCTGTCGCGGCCTCAACAGGCTCGCCCGTCTTCGGCTCTACGGTCGCCATCGGTGGCGCCGCCTCCGACATCGCGCTCGACGAATCGCGCGGCGTCCTCTATATCGCCAACTTCGGGGCCAATGTGATCGACATCATGTCGACCTCGGACAACACGATCCATTCTTCGATGAACGTGCTGCCCTGGCCCGGCGCCATCGCTCTTTCGTTCGATGACCAATATCTGCTGGTCGCGCACTACTGCAACACGCCCGCGCCCGGCTCCAGCGGACCCACGCAAACTGCGCCCCCCTGTTCGAATGCGCTGACGTCGATCCACCTGGCCGATAACTCGCGGCAGGTTTTCTCGCTGGCCAGTCCTCCGCTGGGCGTGGCATTCCTCGGCAGCGGCCAGGCACTCGTGGTTACTACCACAAATATCCTGCTGATCGATCCGGCAACCGGCCAGATTCAGCTTGTCGATACGATCGCCAACGTCGGCCAGACCATACCCGCGCCGCTCGCCAGCTTCCCCGGTCAGATTGTTCAGGCGTCGCTCACCTCGTCAGCCGACGGCAAATCGGTCTGGGGCGTTGCCAGCGCGGGAACCCCGTCACAACTTCTGTTTCAGTACTTCGGCGCCACAAACTCCATTTCCGGCTCAATCTACACTTCCTCGCCCTTGCTGCTGCCCCGGATCAGCTCCGCGGCCGACGGCTCCTACGCCACCATCGGCTACATGCTCGTCGGACCCGGCGCGGTACTGAAGGGCCGCTACCCCAATACCATCGCATCCACCAACATCACCGGCAGCGTCATCGATTCCGTGAACGGCCTCATCTACGCCCAGTACCCGGACGCCAACCAGCCCACGGGACCGTCTGCGTCCAATCCCTCCGGCTATAGCGGACCTTCCGCCATGCTCATCCTGGATTCGGACAATCTCACTTTCCGCGACCGTATCTCAATCCCCGAGAACATGGTGGGGCGCGCCGTACTGAATGCGGCGGCCACAACGATGTACGCGATTTCCGACAGCGGCGTGATGGTTCTGCCGGTAGGCTCGCTGAACACCTATCACCGCATTGCGGCGACGACGGAAGACCTGCTGGTAGTCACCAATTTCTGCAACAGCGCCGTGCTGTCGCAAAGCCTCACCATCACCGATCCCGGCGGCGGACAAACCGACTTCGCCATCGCCGCCAGTCAGCCCGGAGTCACCATTGTTCCCGCTGCGGGAACCACGCCGGCCACGGTTCAGGTCCTGATCGATCCCACGATCATCCCCGGCTCCGGTGGCACAACCGCCGTCACTCTAAACCTGACCTCTCAAAGCGCGGTGAATAAGCCCCGGCCCGTTCGCCTCTTGATCAACAACCCGGATCCAAGCCAGCGCGGCGCCATCATCGATCAACCCGGCGTGCTCAGCGATATTCTGCCGGACCCCGTGCGCAACCGCGTTTATGTCCTTCGTCAGGACATGAACGAGCTCCTGGTCTTCGACGGAGGCTCGATGGGATTGATCGCAACCCTCCGCACCGCCACTTCGCCGACTATGATGGCGATGACCGTCGACGGAAATCTCCTGTTGGTCGGCCACGACGACTCGGAATTCGTCAATGTCTACGATCTGAATGCCCTGAAGCCGCTGGCTTCCCTGGTGATGCCGGGAGGCCATTTCGCACGTTCGATTGCCGTATCGAACTCGGCGATCCTCGTGCTGGCGCGCAATGAAGGGAACGTTCCGCCGGGCATGGTCGACAGCATTAACCTCGCTTCCGGCGAGATCTCCCCCTTGCCGACCCTGGGCGTTTATCAGAATGCGGTCTCAGCCACCGGCGTACTGGCGTCGGCGCCGAGCGGTGGCAACATTCTGCTCGCGTCACCCGATGGCAACGTGATGCTCTACACCGCATCCGCCAACAGTTTCGTCGCCTCGCGTCACGACTTCTCCGCGCTCTCCGGCGCGTTCGCCGCCTCCGACTATGGCTCGTATGTAGTCGGCAACTCGATCCTCGATGCTTCGGTAGTGCCCTCTGGTTCCGTCAGCCAGTCCACGAATCCCACCTCCGGCTTCACGTTTGTCGACTCAGGCGGATACCTGGCCTCCGCGGCGTCTGCTTCCGCGGCGGGCGCCATGCTGCGCTTGAATTCGATGCAAAGCGGGAATGCAGCACCGCTCCTCATTGCGGAAGCGCCGCTGCTGCCCACAACCGACAATTCGAATGCCGCCGCCGGATGGGGAACATACGGCTCCGGCAGCATGAGCATCCACGCAGCCACGAGTTTCGCGCGGACCGTCGCGCCGTTGGCTTCCGCGGGTACGGTCGTCCTGTTGAGCACTTCAGGCCTGACGGTGTTGCCCTATAACTATTCGACCGGCGCCCCGTCTGCCTCCATATCCGGAATCGTAAGTGCCGCCGATGGCACGTCCGCGGTAGCACCGGGCGGACTGATCACGATCTACGGCCAGAATATGAGCCCGTCGAGCGTGGCCGCGGGAAGCATTCCGCTTTCGACCGCTCTTGGCAACTCCTGCCTCGGCGTCAACGGCCAGCCGATTCCACTGCTCTACGTATCTCCGCAGCAGATGAACGCGCAGCTTCCGTTCAACATCTCCGGCAGCGCCACACTGACCGTGCACACGCCCGGCGGAAGCAGCAACAACTATAACTTCACCGTCCAGCAGACGGCGCCCAGCATATTCGTCGGCAATGCCTCGGGTACAGAGATCGCGACAGTCGTCCGGAACAACAATAACCAGTTGGTAACACCAACCAACCCGATCCATCAAAAGGCGAAGGACGCGATCACGATCTATCTCACCGGTATGGGCGCGACATCGCCGTCGGTTCAGGCCGGCCAGCCGGCGCCGGGGAAACCTCTGGCTGTCGCGGCCGTCCAGCCCACAGTTACCCTCGGCGGTGCAGATCTTTCCGTGAGTTACGCCGGACTGGTCCCGGGTGAGACGGGAGTGTACCAAATCAACGCGGCGGTGCCTTCGTTCGTGCCCACCGGCCTGTCCGTGCCGCTTGTGATCTCACAGGGCAGCGGGTCCACCACTGTTTACCTTCGTGTAGTCGAATAAACGAAATTTCCGCCGAAGAGAGAAAAGGACGAAAGGAACAAGGAGCGATCTATGAGAGTCATTCGATTTGCGGTGCTTCCGATCCTGATAGTTACCGCTGCCTGGGGACAGCAGCAATGGGAGTTCGGAGCAGTCGGTGGCGGCGGGCTGATTAACAACGTTGCCGCGGCGAGTCCGGCGGGCAGCGCCACGGCGGGATTTGCGCCCGGAATCGCGACCGGCGTCTTCGCCGGACAGACACTCTCTCATCACTTCGCGGGCGAGATCCGCTATGAGTTCATGCAGAGCGATCTGCAGCTTGAATCCGGTGGTCAGACGGCGAAGTTCGCCGGCGCCGCGCACGCTATTCACTACGATTTCATCTTTCACACTAACCGGCGGGAATCGCGCACTCAGCTCTTCGGTGTTGTCGGCGGCGGAGTGAAGGCATTCTTCGGAACCGGCGCCGAAGAAGCGTTTCAGCCTCTCAGTCAGTTTGGCTATTTCACCAAAACGCAATCGATCAAGCCGATGGCAAGCGTTGGCGGCGGAGTGATGTACCGGTTAGGAAAGAACGTTTATCTTCGCTCGGAAGTGCGCGATTTCGTAACTGCCTTTCCGACTGCAGTCCTGACACCCGCACCGGGCGTGAAATACGGGAGCATGCTCCACGAGATCGTGCCCATGGTGGGCATCATGTACGTGAAGTAGCCCAACCAGATTAACCAAACGGGTTGCGGATCGTCAGGTTCTCAATGACCTGCCCATCGTGCATGTCCTCCGTATAGAGGACTGTGCAGGATGCCTCCAGCGCCGCGGCAAGCATCAGCGAATCGTAGATGTGATAGCCGGAAGCCTGAGCAATATGGAGCGCATGACGATGTACTCTCAGCGTCGCGGGAATTGGTGGCTGACACAACTCCTGGATGGTATCGAGACAGATCATCGCCTCGGGCCAGGGCCTTTTCAGCTTGCCGGTGACCACGGCGACGAATTCATTCAGAGTTTGAATGCCTATCGTTCCCCCGGCCAGCAAGAGGGCGAGAGCAATGTTTTGGCGGCGATCCCGTGCGGAAAACGCGTAGATCAGGATGTTCGTATCGAAGAATGCCCTATCGGGCATTTGCTTCGAGTCTGTTGAATTTGAACCCCGGAGGCAGAGGACGGCCCATCTTCCTGATACGGGCAATTAACTCCTCGCGAGTTCGCTCCCGTTCCACAACGAAGTCGTCGGCGCCCGCGACGCGAATATTGATTTCGTCGCCCGCCTTCAGATTCAGCGCCTCGACAACCGCTGCGGGAATGCGGACCGCCAGACTATTTCCCCATTTGGAAACCTGCATAGATACACATTAGCAAAATTGTATATCTATCATCTATTGCGCCTCCGCGTACACGCTTCGGACAAATCCCGCGGCATTCGTATTCGGCCAGTCCGGATGCAACGTCTTAAGATCCGCACTGACCTGCTTTCCGGCATCCTCCGCTGACTTGCCCTGACGCTTGAGCGACAGCGCCCGCGTGCGGATTTCGGCGATCAGACTCCGTTCCGCGCCTACCAATGAACCATCGCCGGGAGCGCTGTGATCGGGCAGCACATGCGCGCTGTTCAGCGCGGCGATCTTATCCAGCACCGCGAGCCAGGTTGTCGGTGTGCCGCCGCTGTCCGAGATATTCGGCATGGTTTTGTTCTGCACCACGTCGCCCGAAATCAACGTGCGGTCCGGTTCCACAAAGATCAGCTCGTCGCCTTTGGTGTGCGCTTCTCCGAACCAGAGCAGACGCACGGTAACTCCACCCAGATCGACCGTTGCTTCCCGATCGAAAGTCACGTCGGGAGAACGCAGGTGAACCCCTGCCAGCAGTTCTTTGTTCTGCGCCGAGCTCGCGCGGAACCGATTCATGATCTCCTCGCCGTGCTTTACCATTTCGTCCTGCTGAAGGGAATTGCGAATCAGAATAGTGGACGCCGGAAAGCCAGGTTCGCCGGCCGCATGCTCCGGATGGAAATGCGTGGTGGTGAGAAAGAGCTTCTGATTACCGGAAGCCAGCTTCGCCGCCACACGCGCCGCAGTCGCTCCATTCTTAGGCCCCATGCCCGTATCCACTACCAGCGTGGCGCGGCTTCCGATCACGATGGCGATATTCGGGAAGCCCATGAGCGCCTGCACGTGTTCGGAGATTCTCGTTGTAGTCTCGCCCACTGGCGGCTGAGGCATCTGTGCCAAGGCACCTGCCGCGACCGCAAGAAGTGTCAACACCAGCTTCATGGGATTTACGCCTCCGCCCGATTCAGCATCCGGTAGTGATTACGGTAAGGCCTCTGCGTAGCCAAAAACACAATCAGCATCAGCACGGCCCCGGCTCCGATCGTAATGGCAATCGATTTCCCGATCGCCGCTTCGCTGTGAAACACATAGTCGTTCAGCACGCCCGGCATCAGGGGCCCCAGGCTGAGCCCGCCGAGATTCAGACAGAACAAATAGAAAGCCGAGACCTGTCCGCGCACCTGATTCGGAAAGATCATCTGCAACGCGGCAGCCGCGGTCCCCATCGGCAGAGCGAGGCAGAACAGAGCAGGGCAGATGAGCGCCAGTGTCAACGTGGCGCTGTGCGAAAGGAATGCGAGCGGGAAAAGAATCGCGGTCCCGATTGCGGACGGTATACCCACACGCAGTGGAGCATCGAACCGCCCCTTCTTCAGCCAGACATCGCTGATCTTTCCGCCCGCATACATGCCCAGGCAGCCGAAGGTGGCGATAATCACTCCCAGCGCGCGGCCGGTCTGGCCGGGGGCCCAGTGATGAGCGCGCGCGAAGAACGTCGGAGCCCAGGCCATAAAGCCGTAGTTGCAGATCGCCTGGCAGATCATTCCCGCCGAAATCCCCGCTACGGAACTCCATCGCGTCCCGACCTCCCGCAGCGTGGCGCGCGGCCCCAGTTTCGAAACGTTCAGGAGACCGCGGCGCACCGGCTCGCGCAGCGTATAAACCAGCAGCGCGAACGGAATTCCAGGCACGGCCGCTACCAGAAACGTAATCCGCCACGGCGCCATCGTTCCCAGCAGAGGCAGAGTGATGGAAGACATGTGCGAGACGGCCTCCACAGTCGTGCCGCCTACCAGCAGCGCAAGGCTCTGCCCCAGAAAAACGCCCATATAGAAGATGCTCAGCGCCACGCCCAACCGCTCTTTCGGGTACATGTCGGAGAACATGGAATACGCCGCCGGAGAAAGGCCCGCTTCCCCGAATCCCACTCCGATCCGGGTAAAGATCAGCGACCAGAAACTCCGCGCCAGACTGCACGCGCCGGTAAACAGACTCCACAACAGCACCGAGACGCCGATGAGGTTCCGACGGTTCTTCGTGTCGGCAATTCTGCCGAGCGGCAGACCCAGGAGGGTATAGAAAACCGAGAACGCCAGCCCCTGCAGCAAGCCGACCTTTGTGTCGCTGAGGCCGAGATCCTTTTTAATAGGCCCGACCAACAGGCTCAGAATCTGGCGGTCGATGAAAGAAAGCGTATAACACGCCGTCAGGATAATGAGGACGTACCACGCGAAGGCCGAGCTGAACTCGCGCGTTGGAGCGGGCCGCGCCGCAGCGGCCGTTGTGGTCTGCACCCCGAAAGTCTATCGCGTTGTCTGAACGGCTGCCAGCGTGGGGCCGGCGGTGGTGCCTCGCGGCAACAGACTCGGTCCGGACTGGATGAACACCTTGTTCACATCGGTCTTGGCGTCGAACACGAGACCCAGGAAACCCGACTGCATCTCATCCCAGTTCTGATCGCCCCAGAGGATGGTCTTCGTCGGATCTGGATTGAATTTGTTGTTCGGGGAATTGTCGTAGTGTGCGATCGCGAGAATCTTCGTTCCCTTCGGCAGCACCAGCGGTTTCGCGAGCTGATATCCGATCTGCCAGTCGAAATTCCAGACTCCTTTAAAAACGGTCTCCGATTCACCCGTCGGATAAGTCACGCGGAGTTCGTAGTCCTTACCCCGCAGGTGCATATGCGGCTGGATGTACACGAGCTTCGCTCCGTCCACTCCAACCGTTACTTCGCTCACCACTTCGGCATCTTTATCGCCCGCGGGAATGACCAGATTGAACGCGGCAGGCGTCCCTGGCGACATCCAGTACCGATTCGCCGGCGGATGCCTTGCAAACACCAGCCCGACCTTGGTGCGGTCTGTTTGCGCGGTCCCTACCGATGTGTAATGCAGATTGAATACAAGATCCGAACCCTTCGGAATAAACTTTGCCGAGCCGTCCACGTCGAAGCTTTGCGCGCCGAGTCCGGGATTGTATTTACCCAGAAGGTCGGTACCTTCTTTGGCGCCGCCCATCCCTTCCGATCCCTCTTCATACGATTCGCCATAAGCGGCATGGGACATCCATGCGGCTCCCGGCGGCAGGACGATTACGCGAGCGTGATGCACCACTTTGGGATTGCCGGCTCGCATCTCCGCCGCGACCACCCACATATCTTCGGGGAAATTCACCTTGACCTTGATGTTCTGGTAGTTGATCGTCCCGGTCGCAGGCACATGGAAATCCTTGGGCATTTCGACGATCATGTCCGGTTTGATATTCCATCCATCGGGGAACGTCCGTGGCGCGGGCTTATCTTTGGCATCGCCTTCCGGCGCGCCGCCGTCCGCCCAGGACGCAAGGGTTTTGATCTGGTCGTCGCTCAGGCTTCGGTCGTTGGCAAAGTGGCCCTTCTCCGCGAACCATGGCGGCATCTTCTTGCTCAACACGGCTTGCTTCATCGCTTTCGCCCAGGGACGCGCATCATTGTAGGTGAGCAGGGACATAGGCGCCATTTCACCGGGACGATGACATCCCTGGCAATTCTGCTGCAGAATCGGCAGGACGTTCTTATTAAAGGTTACGGGCGTGTTGGATGCGGCCGAGGCAGCCACAACCGCTGCCAAACCAATTAGCGATAACCGTAATGTTTTCATTCTGCAAGCCTCCTTGGCCGCTCCGTAACCTGCAAGCAATATACTCGAAAGCCGCATTTAAACACAAGCGCAGCCCACCTCGGTTAACATCGGGATGTGCGCACCCGGCTCACCATCGACGAAGATGCCGCCCGGAGGCTTCAGGATAAAGCCCGGCAGTCCGGATCCAGCTTCGAAGATGTCGTCAATGAGACGCTCCGGCTTGGTCTGGATGTTTCTCTCCCAAAAAAGACCCCACCCAAGTTCGTCTGGCGCGATTTTCCTTTTGATATCGGCGTGCCGTTCGAGAGCACTTCGGCGCTTCTGGAATACCTCGACGGTCCGTTCGCGCGATGACTGTGCCTCGCTAACCCGGCAGGCGATACGCCACGGTCTCCGCCGGATTTGCAGGGAGGGCGACCTGCTTCCGCCAAGTTGGATTCCGCAGCCCTTTTGACATTCGAAAAGACGAACCCATTTTGACCGGACGCTCTTTTGGAATGTGTGGGTTGGAGCTTGGGATGGACGGCTGGAATTCGCAATTCGCAAATTCAGACCCATCGACCAGTAGCTCTGTTCTGTGCATGCACATCGCGGGGATAAGCTGACCAATCGCTGGCAGCGTCGATGGATTTTGAAAAAACGAACCCATTTCGCCGCTGATTGGTGAATCGCCGGGATTGGCAGGACATCTTTGCCGGTATTCGAACGAGTCGTTAATGATAGCTGCATGGTGAACTTCGGAGCGAGGTTTTCCCGCATTATTCTTAGCACGTCCGAGGAATGAGTTTGCGCATTTTGCCTGTAAGAAGCTGATTTGATTCGGACGATGAAGTGTGAACTCCGCAGCGGTCGGATACACGCAGATCCCCGAGGCAGAGTCTGGAAGGTATAAGCTTAAGTAAACACGGGTAGTTCTATGACAATCACGCTCCATCTCAGGCCGGAACAGGAAGCCGATATTCTAGCTCAAGCTGACGCCGGGGGAAAGACGCCGGAAGAGTACATTCTGTCCGTGGTGGAGCGGACCATATCGCCGGGAAGCAAAGCCAGCCTGACACCGGCACAGCGCGCTGCCGCATTCGAAGCATGGTCAGCCGGACATCGCCATACCCCGCCGCTTTCCGATTACGCTGTCAGCCGCGAATCGATTTATGAAGGCCGCGACGCCGGATGAGTGTCCTGATCGACACCAACATCCTGCTCCGTAGTGCCCAGCCCACCCACCCGCTTTATCCCACTGCGACATACGCGGTCGCGACGCTGCTCAAGCAAAACGAAACTATTTTCTTCTGCCCGCAAAACATCGCTGAATTCTGGCACGTGGCAACCAGGCCCACTTCCGCAAACGGACTCGGGTTCTCTCA
Source organism: Bryobacteraceae bacterium (assembly GCA_036273015.1). Classification (GTDB taxonomy): domain Bacteria; phylum Acidobacteriota; class Terriglobia; order Bryobacterales; family Bryobacteraceae; genus BOG-234. The sequence goes on from DATAXN010000050.1 coordinate 167,163, forward strand.
TCAAGAGGCGCTAAAGGAAATCGAGAGCATCGAGGACCTGCTCACGCTCCTGCCGGAGACGCCGGGCATCTACCCCGAGTGGAAGCGCATTGTGTCAACCCATGTCGTGCAAGGAATCAAAGTGTTCGATGCCCGCCTCATCGCTGTCGCCAATACTTACGGCGTGGGAAACATTCTCACCTTCAACGTAAGCGACTTTAAAAGGTACACCCCGGTTGCAATACTCGATCCAGCCGCGTTCGTCGTCTAGTTGAGCGAGGATCACTCATTTTTATTGAGTTATATGTCTCAGTTTGAGATTACTTTGCGGAACTTCCTGAATTGTATGGCTTCTCGTATCTGCTTTTTCGGAACATGAGTTCAACCGCATTCGTCTACACGCACGAGGGATTTGTCATTTCAGCCGATGGCCGAAGCACGCTGGCGGACGGTACGATCACATCGGACAGCGAGACAAAGATTTTCGAGTTGCGCGGACAGCGGTCGGTAACGGCATACTCGCTAACCGGGCACATTGGCTCTGCGTTCCACGATCTCACTGTAGAGGCACAAAAGATAGCTGCTGATCTTTCTGCTAAGAGAATTCCCGGAGGGTATGAGTGCGCAAACGCATTGGCGCGAGGATTAAAACGGTACATCGGCGAATGCGTGCGTGACGGATTAATCGAGGATTCATGGCTGCGACTAAGGCAGCGAGCGGACGGCTTCGCGCGGCTTGTGGTGGCCGGATACCACGACCACGAGCCGTTCTTTTGTACCGTAAATTTCGCACGCAGCGAAGGCGGAAAAACACTACTCCAGCCAGTGGCACACCCGGTCTACCCAGGAACTGCCGTAGCTGAAGGCTCAGATACAATACAAAAATTGATAAAACTGAGACACCCTATGTTCCAAGAGAGGCAGGAATTGATGCACGTTCCTGAAGACACATTAACGGAGGGCGTCAGATTCACCCGGTCACTCATCGAAGCTATGTGCGACGATCAAGCGCGCCGTATCGACCCGGAGCGATGCAAACGGATAGGTGGCCATATCCACACCGCCAGCGTAACTCCATCTGGGTTTTCTTGGGTCGTTCCTCCGGTTACCAAATGAGCAGGCTATTCGTTTTCATTCTGGCTACCGCCAGCGTTGCATTGAATGCCGCGCAGAGCCACGATTTCAAGACTGGAAAACTGCTGGACATCGGCTCGAGCGAGCGGGTATTAGAGGGAACGGTTTACCGCTCTGCGCTGTTCACGGTTCAAATCGAAGACATCATCTATACCGCACGCGGAGACAGGATAAGGCGAGGATCAGGCGATGTAGGGAAAGGCCTGATCGTTGGCGATCCGGTTCAGGTCGCAATCGACGGGGAACGCTTGATATTCCTCCTGCCGAACGGCAAAGAGATGAAAACGACCATAACAAAGCGGGCACGAGCGCAAACCGCCCCGTAAAAATCTTCATCTCCCCGCAAGACCACACCACCGTTGAAATGGCAATTCAAGCCCGCTGCAGCAGCGGCCTGAGCTGCGTCACGTTGCGGACCGTTTCGAGCCGGAAAACCTGATCGATCAGCGATTGACATTTCGCGGCGCCCAGTACGGACGTCACGAGGTCACGCGCCTTGGCGATGATCTCCTCTCGCGTCATCGGATTCTCCGCCGTACCGCGTACGTTGCCCACACGGTCACTCACCACTTTCCCGTCCGTCAGCGTGACCTCCACAACAGCTTCGCGCCGTGGCATCAGCTTTTGCAGATCCGCATCCTTAATGAGCTGGATCTTCGCGCGCTGACGCAGAATTGCAGGGTCTTTCATTCGCGCGACATCATGCGCTGATTTAAACGAAGCCGTCTTATCGACCAGCATCACCGCCAGCATGTGCTGCAGACAGATATCCGGAATCTCGCGGTTATCCACGATCGCCGCTTCATCCGTCGCCACACGCACGCGAACTTCCTTCACCTGTTCGGCATCGAATTTGTATTTGTGAAACAGGTTGTCGAGAGCGTCGAGCGGCGCCTGAATTGGCGACCCCACCGTCCACTTCTTTACGTTCGTGCGCGTGATTTCGTAGCGTTCGCCGAGCTTGTCCATCAGCATCGAAGGGTCGTGCATCGGGCCGAAGGCCTGGAAGAAGTTGTCTGTACCCGAGAAAACGTCATCCACGCCGGTCCCGCCCGCCTGCACCAGCAGCGCCGCCGTCACGCCATCGCGAGCCGACATACCCGCAAAGTCGAAGGCCTTTTCGATGTGGTCGGTGTCCCGCTGCCACGAGGCCAGTCCGGATGCCTGCTGGGCCGTGTAGGAAAGCAGCCACCGCATCTGTTTCGCATTCAGGTTTGCCGCGCATCCGGCGGCTGCGGCCGAGGCAAACGTTCCCGCCAGCGCGTGCGTGCTGCGATGGCTCTGGAACATGTATTCCAATTTGCCCAGCGTGGCGGTGACGCGCGGGCCGATGTCGTAACCCAGCACAATCGCGCGCATGAACCGCGTTCCGTCGATCCCGAATTTCTCTCCCACCGCCAGCGCCGACGGCACCGTTGAAGATCCCGGATGCGACTGCGACGGCGGATGTGTGTCGTCCGTCTCGTCCGAATGCGCCAACATTCCATTGACGAGCGCCGCTTCCATCGGACCGCACAGGATATTCGAACCCGGCACCGTGCATGTCCCGTCTCCGCGATTCGCCCGCGCAAAGTTGACGGCAAATCGACCCGGCGCCAGTTCCGAGCCGGAGATCATCGCCGCGAACGTATCGAGAATCATCTGCTTCGTCTTCTCGATCACGGCATCCGGCAGTTTGTGGCCACCCGCTTCGCTCATGAAGGTGCTGACCGTGCTCATGAGAGCGCTGGGCGGTTCGGCCGCCGTCACTCCTCTCAGACCCGCGCCGGAAGCAGCAAGGAAACCACCCGCTTTTAATAAGGTGCGCCGCGTGAGATATTGATTAGCCATGTTGACTCCTTCGCGATCATATACCGGACTTGCCCTGATCGCCGCCATCCTTGCGCCCATCGCCTGCGCCCAGACGGACTGGCCCGCCTATGGCCACGACTCCGGCGGCCAGCGTTACTCTCCTCTTGCGAAGATCAACACGAAAAACGTTTCGAAACTCAAACTCGCGTGGCAATACGGCAGCGACGCAGCCAACATCAACCTGGACGCTTCCACCCGTTACCTGTCTTCGACGGAGGCCGTACCGCTTATGGTGGGCGGAATTCTCTATGCGCCCACCGTCCATCACACCATCGTGGCCCTCGAACCCGAAACGGGCAAAGAGATCTGGAAATACGATCTCGGCAAGGCGGTGGGCGCTCCGCTGCGCGGCGTCACGTACTGGCAGGGCGATGCGGGAACCCCGCCGCAGATTCTCGCCGGGACCTCCGACGGGCATCTGATCGCCCTCAATGCCAAAACAGGAAAGCTCGTTCCGGGGTTCGGCGATGAAGGCACGGTCGACCTGCGCGTCGGAGTCACTGAGAAATTTCCCACCGCGCCGTACCACATGGCTTCTCCGGGAACCGTCTGGCGCAACCTCATCATCACCGGCGCGCAGGGTAAAGAAGATGATCCCGGCGGCCCCGACATGGACGTGCGCGCGTGGGATCTCCACACCGGCAAGCTCGTCTGGACATTTCACACTATTCCGCATCCCGGAGAAGCCGGCTACGAAACATGGCCGAAGGATTACTGGATGACCGCGGGATCGCCCGCCAACTGGGGCGCAGCTACAATCGATGCGCAGCGCGGCTTGATTTTTCTGCCGATCGGACAACCCGCGGCCCAATACTATGGCGGCGCGCGTCACGGTCCGAATCTGTACTCGTCCTCGATCGTCGCGCTCGATGCCAACACCGGCAAGGTGCGCTGGTCCTTCCAGTTGACGCACCACGATCTCTGGGACTACGACGCCGAAGCCGCGCCCTCGCTGATGGAATTGGTCCGCAACGGCAAGAAGGTTCCCGTAGTCGTTGCCGTCTCAAAGCCCGGCTTGATGTTCTTCCTTGATCGCGACACCGGAAAATCCGTCTATCCCGTGGAAGAGCGCCCCGTGCCGCAGACAGACATACCGGGCGAAGAAACTTCGCCGACGCAGCCGTTCCCGCTGAAGCCTCCCGCGCTCGCGCGGCAGAGCATCAAGCCGGATGAGATCTTCACCGGTGAGCCGGAACACGCGAAGTTCTGCAGCGACCTCGTCGCGAAGATCGACGGCATGCACAACTACGGTTCCTACACGCCTTACAGCAGCAAAGAATATCGGCTCATCTTCCCCGGCCAGCAGGGCGGTCCCAACTACGGCGGCGTCTCGATCGATCCGAAACTGAACTATGTATTCGTGAATGTCCGCAACGTCGCCGGCATGGGCCGCATGGACAAATCGAAAGACGGCGATCCCGTCGCATACCGGCGCTCCAGCCCGCTGGGGCCGGGTTCCGTCAACGCCCGTTTCTGGGACCCGGCGAAACAGATGCCCTGTCAGCAGCCGCCCTGGGCTGAGCTGATGGCCGTCGCCGCCAACACCGGAGACATCGCATGGCGCGTTCCTCTCGGCGCCAGCGATGAAATGGAGGCCAAAGGCGTTCACAATACCGGAGCCTTCGGTCAGGGCGGCTCCATCGCCACGGGCGGCGGGCTCGTATTCATCGCCGGAACCAATGACAAGCGCTTCCGCGCCTTCGAATCCCGCACCGGAAAGCTGCTGTGGGAGACAAAGCTCGATGCCGAGGGCCACACCAACCCGATGACCTACCTGGGCCGCGACGGCAAGCAATACGTCGTGATGGTGAGTTCCGGCCTCAACGCGTATGCGCTTCCGTAGGATCGGCCTCCGTCTTCTTGCCTGACGAAAAATCCAGCGGAAGTCTGATATTGACGAGCAGGCCGGTATCTTCATTCCGCGCCTCGATTGCGCCGTGATGAAGGTTGACCGCCCGCATCGCAATCGCCAGGCCGAGGCCCAGACCGCCCGTCGCCCCGTTCCGGGAGTCGTCTACCCGAAAGAACGGCTGGAAAATTCTGGTGAGTTGCTCCTCGGGAACGCCCGCGCCCCGGTCCCGAATCGCGATGAGAGCCGTCTCGTCGCCGGCTTCCAGGCTCACGTCCACGCGCTCACCCTCCGGCGAGTACTGCACCGCGTTGCGCAGCACATTCTCGATGGCGCGCCGTGTCAGCTCGGGATCTCCCACAATCGAAACCTCGCCGCCCACCTTGCACACGATTTCGCATCCGCGCGCCGCCGCCTCTACCGAACAGTCCTCCACCAGATCGAGCATCAGCCGGTCCAGTTGAAATTCTTTCCGGTTGCCCGATGCGGGATCTCCTTCCACGCGCGTCATCTGCAGCAGCGCCCCGATGAGGTCTGACAAACGCGAGATCTCTTTGCGAAGGCGCGCCATCGCCTGATCTTTGTCGGGCGACGTCCGCAGCAATTCCGCTGCAAAGCCAAGACGCGCCAGCGGCGATCTCAACTCGTGTGAAACATCCTGTAACAAGCGGCGTTCGGCGGTAAGCAGAGTCTCGATGCGATCGGCCATCCGGTCGAACGAACCCGCCAGTTCTCCGATTTCATCGCGTCGGCTGGAGTGCGCGCGGATCGAAAGATCGCCGTGCCCAAAGCGTTCCACAGTCCGCGCCAGCGAGCGCAGCGGCGACCCAATGTTGAGCGCCAGAGGCCAGCACAATAACGCAACCGCGAGCAGAATCAGCCCGTAGTACGGAAGATAAGTCCAGGGCTCGAAATCGACAGGCGCCTGCACGATGAGCGCATACCGCCCGTCGCTTGTCTGCGATCCCACCATGGCCCCGTTCGGAATGGCGATCGGTTGCCCCCATCTTCCTTTGACCTGATTTAAAAGCTGGGCGCGGTCGGCTCCCGTGGCAAGTTCCCGGCCCTGCGAATTCAGAACGTAGTGCCGCGCTCCCATAAGCCGGTCCAGACGGTTGATGAACGCGGCCACCTGGGCCGGTCCGCCGGCTTCATACGCCTCTTGAGCGTCCTGCAGTTCCAGCGCCTGCAGATGAGGAAAGACATCGCGGGCGCCCAGCCGCATGGCGATTTGGTTGGTTACGAAAAAGAATGCAAGCAAAGAGACCACGAGCGTGAGGAACGACCACGCCAGAATCTTCATGTAGACGGATTTCATTCGTTTCCTTCCGGCGTTTGCGCCCGCCCGCGGAACGCCAGCAGATACCCTTCACCGCGAATCGTATGAATGAGCGCTTCCTCGTGATTGTCCAGCTTTTTCCGGAGATGGCTGATATGAACGTCGAGCGACCGTTCGAACGGGTTTGCCTCGCGTTGGTAAAGAGCGGCGGCGAGTGTATCGCGTGAAACCACTCGGCCGGCCGAGCGCGCAAGGCATTCCAGAATGTCGAATTCGATCGAGGTCAACACCACGGTCTCGCCGCGCAGCCGGACCTCTTTCGTGTCCGGTCTCAGTTGCAGACTGCCGCATTCGATTTCGCGCTCGTCCGCCTCGTCGAGCCGCCCCGCCCTTCTCAGCACCGCCCTCATGCGCGCCAGCAGTTCCTCCGGGTCGAACGGTTTGGGCAGATAATCGTCCGCGCCGGAGTTCAACCCTTCGACGCGGTCGGCGTGAGCGGTACGGGCCGTCAGCATGATGACCGGGACAGAGCTTCGTTTCCGAATCTGCCGCAGCACCTCGAAGCCGTCGAGCACCGGCATCATTACGTCGAGAAGGAACAGGTCGAAGCCTCCGTCGAGCGCGCGCCCCAAAGCGGTACGCCCGTTATGCACCGTCTCCAGCGCGAATCCGTGCGGCGCGAAATAATCGTGCATCAGCGAGCAGAGTTCGGTATCGTCGTCGGCCAGCAGCACACGGGTCATTTGCGGCTGCTTCTGTTGTATACCTTTGAGCGCACGGCAGGCAGGGGCTTTACAAATCTTAAGAGTCAATGCCCCCTTTGCCGGTGTCTACTCGAAATAGGAAGAAGCGATGAGCGCAGCCGCCAATACCCTGTCGTCCGGTGCATTATGCATGCTCGGGCACTCTTCCGCGCCCTGGCATTCGGAGAGCGCGTTGGTCGAAGCCTGCCTTCGGGGAGACGACTCCGCCTGGGAGACGTTGGTGAAACAGCACTCGCGCCTCGTTTACGGATTGTGCTGGCGCTTTACCGGGAATAGCGCCGTGGCGGAAGACCTCACACAGGACGTCTTCCTCCGCGTGTTCCGAACCCTCTCTGCTTTTCGGTGTGCCGAAGCTTCCTTCGCCACCTGGCTGATCCGGGTTACGCGGAACCTTTTGATCGATCACTATCGGCGCAGCAGTAAGGACCGGCTTACGCAATCCACCCAGGAGCACCCGGGGCTCGAAGACCTGATCGTTGCCACGGCGGACCACCCGGAGCGTGCGCTCGCCGCCCGAGAAGCGTCCGACCTCGTGCAGTCGATACTGCAGATGCTGGAGCCGGAACTGCGGGAATCGATTGTCTACCGCGATCTTGAGGATAGAGACTACCGCGAAATCGCCGTGGCAGTCGGCATCCCGGTGGGCACCGTTAAGTCACGTTTAAACCGCGGGCGCGCAGAATTCGCTCGGCTCGCGAGACGGTACCGCGCGGCGGCCTGATTTCAGATCAATTGCTCCAGGAGAAAATTCACCCATGAAAATTCGCTCGTTCGTCATTGCCTTTGTATTGCTCGCCGGTTCCTGCTTCGCCGCCGATGTGGACGGGAAATGGGCCGGAAGCATGTCCACTCCGATGGGTGACGTTCCCGTCAGCTTTACCTTCAAAGCGGATGGCGCGAACCTCACCGGCTCCACTTCCGGACCCGACGGCGCGGAGATCAAAATCGCTAACGCGAAAATGGACGGAAACAATATCTCGTTCTCGCTGACGATTGACGCCGGCGGAATGCCGCTCACTCTGGAATTCAAAGGTGTTGTTGCCGCGGGACAGATCAAATTCACCATCGACGTCGCCGGCATGCCCATGGAACTGACGGTTAAGAAGACGACCTAAGCGTTTCAGCTCCGGCCTGCGCGGCGAACGCTGAGCCGATCTCGTCCCGAATTCGTATTAGCATGGATGGTCATGCGTACTCTGATCGGCGGTTTCTCGTTATTTGCGGCGGGCGTCATCGCGGGAATGTTCCTGATGCAGCCCAGCGTTGCTCAGACAAACCCGGCACAGGAAAACCAAAACCCCGGCATCCGGCTGAATCACGTCGGCATCTACACCAAGGATTACGACGAATCCATGCGTTTCTACACGAAGACCATGGGCTTTCGCGAAGCCTTCACCATTCAAAGATAAGGACGGCAAGCCGACCTTGACCTATCTCCAGATCAGCAAAGACACATTCCTGGAACTCGCGCCCGCCACAGCGCAGCGCCCTGCCGGACTCAGCCATATCGGCTTCTGGCCTGAAAATCTGAACGCGGCCGTATCGGCCCTTCGGCAGCGGGGCATCAAAATCGACGATCCCCGCACCGGTTCGACCAAAACCAGCATCACCAACGTCACCGATCCCGACGGCGTCCGGCTGGAGATGGTGGACTTTCTCCCCGGCTCATTGCCGCGACAGGCTATCGACAACTGGAAGTAGCTGGTTCACACGTGGCATGGCTGGTACGACGAGACCCCAATGCGCGCATTGCGGACGGCTGTCGAACGCTGCCGACTTGGAATGTCGTGTTCAAATGATGCTTGCAGTAATCGAAGCCGACGGCCGTCCTGGATATAACGAAGCCAACGCGTATGCTCCTCAGGTACGCTGAAGGCAGGCGACATGGACGTAATTGTGCACATTCCCGACGACCTCGCTGATCCGCCCAATGTAGCCGCAGGCGATTTGCCGCGCCGGGCGCTGGAAGCATTGGCACTTGAGGAGTACAAAGGGCGCCGCCTCTCCCGGGCGCAGCTCCGCCGCCTGCTGGGCTTCGAGACCCGCTTCGAACTGGATGATTTTCTGAAGGCTCACGACGTCCACGCTGACGTTACGATCGAAGAGCTCAATCGCCAGATGCAGGACTTGAAGAGCCTGGGACTTTAACGAGTGCAACTCGTTATCGCCGACACCAGCCCCATCAACTATCTGATTCTCATCGGCGCCATATCGGTGTTTTGCCCGCTCTGTTCGAGAAGGTGATCCTGCCCGCGGCAGTCCGGGGCGACCTGAATGCGCCAAAGGCCCCTGTTGACGTTCGAAGCTGGATAGGGGCGCCTCCCGCATGGATCGAGGTGCGAACGGCAACGCAGCCCGTATCCGATCCGGCGATCCGCGACCTCGATTCGGGTGAGAGCGAGGCTCTCACTCTCGCGATTGAACTTCATGCCGATCTTTTTGCTTGTTGACGACCGCGAAGCTGTGGCGGTCGCGCGCGACAAAGGACTTCGAGTTGCCGGCACACTGACTGTTCTCGCTATGGCCGCACAAAAAGGCCTTCTCGATCTGATTGACGCCATTGACAGGCTCAAGCGGACAAGCTTTCATTACCGGCAGGAACTAATTGACCGTTTTCTGGCGGATCAAGGCTACCAGGTGTGACGGCAACCCCATCGGTACCCCGGCGGCCCTGACTTCCTGCTCCAGCGCGTCGGGGACCACATCGAGCAACGCCCCGAGCAAGAGGTTCACCGCCGCATCTCCTCCGTCAATGCCGGAGATCTCCGCCGCCAGTTGAAATGGGGCTAAAAACGAAGAAGTGGTTTTGAGTTCTGAATCCGGGATGTGAGGCTTATTGCGCAGCAGGCGATCGACAACTGGAAGCAGCTGGTTCGACCCGAGCAGCGTCGCCGGATAAGCCCCGAAGCCCTGCTAACATACGGCATGTTCGCCGTCCGAAGCGCCACCACGCTGCTCCTTCTGGCCGTGGCCGCAACTGCCTCCCGCGCGGCGCCGATCCCGGTCAAGGTCGTGATCGTCACGATGTTCGAGCGCGGCGCCGACACCGGCGACCAACCCGGCGAGCTTCAGTTTTGGGTCGAGCGCAACAAGCTCGACCGCGTCCTCCCCTTCCCGCAGGGATTTCACGATCTGCGCATGAACCGCGATGGAGTGCTCGCCGTCCTTACCGGAGTTGGTACCGCCAAATCCACAGCGGCAATCATGGCCCTGGGCATGGACCCGCGTTTCGATCTGTCTCACGCCTACTGGCTGGTGGCCGGTATTGCCGGAATCGATCCCGCACGCGGCAGTCTCGGCTCGGCCGCGTGGGCCGAATGGGTTGTGGATGGGGACCTGGCGCGCGAAATCGACGCACGCGAAATCCCCGCGGACTGGAAAACCGGCTACCTCCCATTACGCGGCTCCGTGCCGTACGAACAGCCTCGCGACTCCTCCGAAGGCGAGGTCTACCATCTCGATCCCGGCTTAGTCGACTGGGCATTCCGCATGACGGAGCATGTTCCGCTGGCCGACTCCGACGGCATGCGAGCCGCGCGTAGCCAGTATGCGGCAGCAAATGCACAGCGCCCTCCCCTCGTCATCAAGGGCGATACGCTTTCCTCGGGAACGTTCTGGCACGGCAAACTCCTGAACGATTGGGCCGCCGATTGGGTTCGCTACCACACCGGCGGCAACGGACAATTCGTCACCACCGCCATGGAGGACACCGGAACACTTCAGTCCCTGACTCTCCTCGCGAAGGCCGGACGCGTGGACCTTAACCGCGTGCTCGTACTGCGCACCGCCAGCAATTTCGACCTGCCTCCGGACGGCGTTACACCAGCGGAAAACCTTGCCCGACTGAAGATCGGCCAATATCCCGCTTTTCTGCCGTCGCTCGAAGCCGCCTGGAAAGTCGGAAACACGGTCGTCGAGGACTTACTGAAGAACTGGCAAAAGTACCGCGACAGAACGCCCTCGGGAAAGCCGTAAGGCGGACGCCCGCCCGCCGGAAGCATATACTCCCCGCCGAAGGGCATATACTCAAGGTTTGCCGCGTTTTCTGCCATTTTTCGTGCTTTCATCTTGCGCGTCTCGAATCATACGAGTTATCTGATCCTCAGCGCCCTGCTCCTCGCCTCCGCACTTCTGAGCCTGGTTCTTGGCTGGAGCGCATTCGGTCGACAGCTCGATCAGTACGCATACGACTTCCTTTTCCGTCTGGAACAGCCCGCGCCCTGGGAGCCCTCCTCCATCGTCCTGGCAATCGACAATCGCACCCTGACCAAATATGACGGCCTGACCGGCATCCGCGCGGCCCTCGCCGACGGCCTTAACCGCATCGCGCCGGCTCATCCCGCCGCTGTCGTGGTCGACATCATTCTCCCCGAACCTCAGGCGGCGACGGACGACACGCTGGAGGCCGCATTCGCGAAAACTCCCAATCTGGTGCTCTCGAGCGACATGCAGCCCGACGGCAGTCAGTGGGAAGACCCGATTCCGCGCTTTCGCAAATACGCCGCGGGTATCGGCGAAGTGCATGCCGATCTCGACAAATTCGACGCGGTCAGCCGCGATATCCCGCTTGAGAAAGTTGCCGGGCACGATCGCCGCTGGACACTCGCGCTCGAAGCCCTGCGTGTGTTCGAGCATCGCGACATCCTGGAATCCCCCGACGATCTGACCGTCGGCTCCCTGCGCATCCCCTCGCGCGACCGCGACGGCCGCACCGTTCGCATTCGTTACGCGCCGCTCGCGATGGGCGGTCTTCCCAAAGTCACGGTTACCGCGCTGGATCGGGACCCTTCGCTCGCTTCTCGATTCGCCGGCAAAGTTGTGTTCGCAGGCGTGACCGCGCAAACCGCTACCGATCGCTGGATGACGCCCTACTCGAACGGCATCATCATGCCCGGCGTCGAAATGCATGCCAATGCGTTTGAAACGCTGGCGCGCCGGATGTTTCTGGTCGATGTGCCGCTCGAAACCGTAGTGGCCGCAACTTTTCTCCTTACCCTTGCCGCGGGCCTGATCTATGTATTCACATCCGGTTGGATCGCCAATATCCTCAGCCTCCTCATATTTCTCGCCGCACAACTGATTCCCGCGGTCTCTTTCACGCACTCCGCTGTCTGGCCCTGGGTTCCCGGAACTTTCGCCGTGATTCTCGCCACGGCATCCGCCGCCGCATGGAGACACCTGCTCGTAAGTCGCGACCTTGTCGATGCCGAACACGAAAAGACCCGTTATCAGCAGGCCATGCAGTTCGTTACTCACGAAATGCGAACTCCGCTCACCGCCATTCAGGGCTCGAGCGAGCTTATCGGCCGCTATGCCTCCATGCCCGAAGCGAAGCGCACACAGATGGCGGAGCTGATTAACTCCGAATCGAAACGCCTGGCCAAAATGATCGAGACCTTCCTCAGCGTCGAGCGCATGTCCGCCGGTCAGATGGAATTGAAGCGCGAGCGCTTTCCACTCAACGACCTCGTCGACCGCTGCGCAGTCCGCGCCCGCCCGCTCGCCGAAAACAAGCGCATTGAAATCCAAATCGACGACATTCCGTCCGACGATCTCGTCGGCGACCGCGAACTCATGGAATACGCGGTCTATAATTTGTTGACGAACGCCGTAAAATACTCTCCTCCGCAAACGCGCGTTACGGTTTTTGGAGAGATTTCGGGAGAAAATAACAAAGAGAACCTCGTGCGGCTCTCCGTCCAGGACCAGGGCATCGGCATGGACAAGAAAGAAGTCGGACGAATCTTCGACAAGTTTTACCGCACGAAGAAAGCCGAACAATCGGGTGAAATGGGCACGGGCATTGGACTCTCCATCGTGAAGCAGATAATCAACGAGCACGGCGGCGCTATCCAGGTGGAATCGGAACCAGGCAAAGGATCGAAGTTCACCCTGCTTCTGAAGCGCGCCATATGAGACACGAGCCATGACGGAACCCATTCTGCTGGTGGAAGATGACGCGAGCGTCCGAACCACTATCGTCACGTTCCTGGAACTGGAAGGCTTTCCTGTGGAAGCCGTCTCGAACACGCACGACGCGCTGAATCGGCTGGAAAATCGTCCTTATCCCCTGGTGATTTCCGATATCTATGTCGATGAACGCACCGGTCTCGACATTCTGATGGCCGCGCGCAAACACGATCCGAAATGCCCCGTCATTCTGATGTCCGCGCGCGGCTCGATGGAAACCGTAATGGCCGCCACGCGCAACGGCGCGTTCGATTATCTTGCCAAGCCCTTCGAGCTCGACACGCTGCTCGGGACCGTCCGGCGGGCGCTTCAGCCGCGCGACGGCGACGACGATGAGATAGAGCCGGAAGAGCTGCCCGAGACCGAAATGATCGGCAGCACGCCCGGTATGGTCGAAATCTACAAGACTGTTTCCCAAGTGGCTCCCACGGACGCGACGGTGGTGATCGAAGGTGAAACCGGCACGGGCAAAGAGCTCGTCGCGCGCATGATCCATCGCTTCAGCAACCGTGGCTCGCATCCCTTCGTCGCGGTGGATTGCACTTCCATTCCCGCCGCGCTCATCGAAAGCGAGCTTTTCGGCGCAATGAAAGGTGCATTCACCGGCGCCGATCGCGATCGCGTCGGAGTCTTCGAAGCGGCGAATAGAGGCACCGTGTTTCTCGATGAAATCGGCGATATCGATCTCGGTTTCCAGGCAAAACTACTCCGCTTCCTGCAGGAGCGCGAGATTCGCCCGGTCGGCTCGCCCCGCGAGAAGAAGGTGGATGTGCGGGTCGTAGTCGCAACCAATCGCGATCTGCAGAAAATGGTGGAGGACGGCAAGTTCCGCGAGGATCTCTGGTTCCGCCTGAACGTAGTTCGGCTTACCCTGCCGCCGCTGCGCGAACGCCGCAATGACATACCGCTGCTGGTCCATTACTTCCTCAACAAATACAATTCGCGTTACAACCGCAATGTGAAGCTGACCGAATCGGGTCTGAAGACGCTGAAGGATTTTACCTGGAAGGGCAACATCCGGCAGCTCCAGCACCTCGTGGAACGCCTCACCATACTCGCGCCCGGTGAACGGATCGATGCCGAGGCTGTCGAGGACGCCATCTCCGCGATGGAGCCTGGCGGAGCGGCCGGTGAAACTCTCGCCGGGACCGAAGCCGATCAGATTCGCCGCGTACTCGCCGCCACCGGCGGCAACAAGAGCCGCGCCGCCGCGATACTGGGCATCGAGCGCAAGACTCTCTACCGCAAGCTGGAACGGATGAAGCTGTAATGCGGCGATTCGACATCGGCGCCGTCACCGACGTGTTTTCGCCCGAAGTGGCCGTAGCCGCCGCGGCGATGCGGGACCTCGGCCTGCGCTGCGCCGAATTGCGCACCATCAACCGCCGCCACATCCTGGAGGCGGATAAAGATGAGGTGGCCGGCGCCCTCCGTGCGCTTCGCGAAAATCATCTCGAAGTGGTTGCCGTCGCCACTCCGCTTCTCAAATGCTCTCTCGATGAGTGGCCCGCACAATCCGGTCTGGTCGAGCGTGCGTTTGAGATTGCCGCCGCGGCGGATGCCGGAATCGTTCGCGTGTTCTCCGGACTGCGGGTTGCGGAACCGGAGAAGGCTTTCGAACGCGTAGTGGACCTGCTCCAGGAACTGGCCGACAAAGCCGGCCAGCGCGGTCTGATCATCGCCCTCGAGAACGATCGCGCCTGCAACGTCGCCACCGCCCAGGAGATGGCCGGCGTGCTCGCGGCGATCGATCATTCCAATCTGCACGTCGTGTGGGACCCCGCCGCCGCTTATATCTCCGGCGAGACGCCGTTCCCCACCGGCTACCAACTGCTCGATGCAAAACGCATTGCCCTGGTTCATGCGAAGGACTGCAGGCTCGACGGTCACAAGCCCGTCTGGGAGCCGATCGGGCAGGGCGATATCGACTGGCAGGGTCAGATCGACGCCCTCGCCGAAGACAGCTATGAGGGTTCTGTCAATCTGGAAACCTACTGGCCCGGTATCGGAGACTGCGCCCGCAACCTGAAGAAGCTGGTGGAGTCGACGTAGCACCGGTGATCTTGCCGCCGGTGGGTCTACTAGAATAAAGAAGTTCTTCCTTATTTATGATTTCTCGTTCCGAAGCAATCGACATGTTCCAGTCCGACGACCTTATCGGTCTTGGCATGGACGCTGACGCCATTCGTCGTAAATACCATCCCGACGGCGTGGTGTCCTACATCATCGATCGCAACATCAACTACACGAACTTCTGCACCGAGTACTGCAGCTTCTGCGCGTTCTACCGTCCGATGGGCAGCAAGGAAGGCTACATTCTTCCGCGCGAAGTAATCTTCGACAAGATCCAGGAAACCATCGACCTCGGCGGCACCGGCATCCTGTTCCAGGGCGGCCTGCATCCGGACCTCA
Source organism: Bryobacteraceae bacterium (assembly GCA_036273015.1). Lineage (GTDB taxonomy): Bacteria > Acidobacteriota > Terriglobia > Bryobacterales > Bryobacteraceae > BOG-234. The sequence continues at coordinate 182,401 of DATAXN010000050.1, forward strand.
AAATCGAGTGGTATGAAGACCTGCTCCGCGCCATCAAAGCGAAGTTCAACATCTGGTGCCACTGCTTCTCCGCGCCCGAAATCACCAACATCGCCGAAGTAAGCGGCATTTCGCTGCGCGACACCATCGCCCGGCTTCGCGACGCGGGCCTCGATTCCATCCCCGGCGGCGGCGCTGAAATTCTGGATGACGCCGTCCGTCACCGCATCAGCCGTCTGAAGTGCGGGACGCAGGAATGGATCGATGTTCACCGTACGGCGCATTCGCTGGGCATGAGAACCACAGCCACCATGATGTTTGGCTGCGGCGAGACCGTCGAGCAGCGCATGAACCATTTCGATATCGTCCGACAGATTCAGGAAGACACCGGCGGCTTCACCGCTTTCATTCCCTGGTCGTTCCAGCGCGAGTACACTTCGCTGGGCCGCTTCATCAAGGAAGAAGCCACATCGGTCGAGTACCTCAGAACATTGGCAATCTCGCGGATCTATCTCGACAACATCGAGAACATCCAGAGTTCCTGGGTTACGCCGGGTCTGAAGATCTGCCAGCTCGGCCTGCGCTTCGGAGGCAACGACGTCGGCAGCATCATGATTGAAGAGAATGTGGTCTCAGCCGCGGGCACACACCATCAGGCGACAGAGGAAGAACTGCGCCGCATGATCCGCGACGCGGGCTTCGTCCCCAAACAGCGCGACACGCTCTACCGAACTTACTTCCTCAACTAGATTTTGTGGGGCAGGGCTTCGGCCCTGCCGCCGGCCTTCCGGCCGGCGCTACTTTCCCGCAACGCCCAGTTCATTCAGCAGCGCGTCTGTCTTGTACAGCTTCTTCAGCGCTTCAGTCATCCCAGCCGTGTGAACGGCTATAGCGCGGTTGGTCTCTCCGTTGTAGACGAAGTCCCCAACAGTCGACTCGATATTGCCATCGAAGATCAACCCCACAATTTCAGCCTTCCGGTTGATGACGGGCGATCCCGAATTGCCGCCGATGATGTCGTTCGTCGTGACGAAATCCAGCGGCGTCGCGAGATTGAGCTTGTCTTTGCCTTCCGCATAACGCGCAGGCAGATTGAACGGAGGCTTGAGATCGAAGCTGTAAGCGCGATCGTACAGGCCATAGAACGTGGTCTTGGGCGGCGCTTTGGTCCCGTTCATCGGATACCCCTTCACCTGGCCGTACGACAGACGCAGCGTGAAGGTCGCGTCCGGATAAGTCGTCTTTCCGTAGACCGCGAATCGTGCCTTGCCGAGTTGCTCGCCGGCCCGCTGCTCCACGCTCTCCACGTTGTCCTGCATCCACTTGATCATTTCGCGCCGCATCGGATCGAGCTTACGCGCGAGCACAATCATCGGATCGGTCGAGGCCGCGACAGCCGCTTCCCCGCCCTCAATCAGCTTTTTCCGGACCGCCGGATCGGCCAGCCCGGTGCCGTTCACCAGCGCCGTCGCGACCTCCCCCGGTGCCTTGCCGTTCAATACGGCCTTCACGAATGGATCGTCCTTACCTGCTTCTTCGATATCGAGTTGGAGCGCGCCCGTCATGCGGGCAATCTCCATTTGCGGATAGATCGGCGCCGGAGAAAACAACTGGAATTTCAGCGAATCCAGTTCCGCATCGTGAAAGCCCGGCAGCCGTTCTCCATCCGGCTTTTTCACTTCCGCCACGTACTCCACGATGGAAGTCGCCAGATTGGCGAGTGACGAATCGAGCCCGTGAAAGTCCTGTTCTTTGATCCGCGAACCGGCCTTCTTCTCAGCTTCCGCAATCGCATCCCACGCGCCGCCGTACGCGGACTTCCATTGTGGATTCGCCATCACTTTGGCCCGGAACGCATTCTCTTCCTTCTGCCGTTCTCCCATGATGGTCGGATCGCGAAGCCCTTTGTATTCGCCGTCGGTCACCTTCACTGCATTCTCGAAATTGAAGATGCGCGAACCGGCCTGGCGGTCCTGCTCCGGCCCCTTCGCCGAGTACTCGCGCAATACCGCGATCCGCCGCCGATAGATTTTGAGGATCGCCGGCAGATCTACGTCGCGCTGAAACGTGAGCTGCGCCATCGTATCCAGCCGCTGCGTCGAACCGGGATGGCCGGACACAAAGACGAGTTCCTCATCCGCCGCGCCTTTCGGATTCCACTTCAGATAGTCCTTGGATTCAATCGGCTTGCCGTTTTCATAAACGCGGAACAGCGCCATGTCGAGGTCATACCGCGGGAACGTGAAGTTGTCCGGATCGCCGCCGAAGAACGCCGCCTGCTGCTCCGGCGCAAATACGAGCCGCACATCCGTGTACTTCTTGTAGCGGTAAAGCCAGTATTCGCCGCCCTGATAAAGCGTCACCACATCGGAGCGCAGCCCGGTCTTGTCCTGACTTTCCTTCTCAATCTGTGCGATCACAGCCCGTCGCGCCGAGAACTCCTGCTCCGGCGTCTTTGCATTCTTCAGCGCCTGCTGGACACGCGCCGTGACGTTCTCCATCGACATGAGCACGTTGACTTCAAGATCGGGCGACTTCATTTCCTGCGCCGATGTAGCCGCATAGAAACCGTTCTCGATGTAGTTGTGTTCCGCGGTGGAATTCTTCTGCAATTGTCCGCGAGCGACGTGGTGATTCGTCAACAGCAATCCATGCGGACTGACGAACGACCCCGACCCGCCGTCGTTCAGCCGCACACTCGAGAGACGGACATGGTCCAGCCATGCTTTGTCAGGCGCGAAATTGTACTTGTCCTTCAGTTGCTTGAGCGGAGGATTATCGAAGGTCCACATACCTTCTTCCGCGGCCAGCGGCAGAATCCCCAGAATGGCAATTGCGGCTAAAATAGGAGTTCGCATAGCTTCATTCCAATCTTAAGTCCCGGCGAACGCGTCGGCGAAAGTGATCAAATTCACCTTATGAGGCTCACCGGAAACGCTGCTCTCCTCGCGATCGCTCTGGTTTCCACGTCATTCGCCCAGACGCCCGCTCCATCGCCGCGCCTGGAATTCGAAGTCGCATCGATCAAGCCATTCGAGCCGAACGCGCCGGGACAGGCCGCCGGCCTTCACTTCGACGGTGCACTGGTCAGGGGCGTCGGACTGTCGCTGCGGGACTACCTGGCCACCGCTTACAGGTTCAAGGCGATCTTGATCTCCGGACCGGATTGGACTTTGACGGAACGCTTCAATATTTCGGCAACCCTTCCCGCGGGCGGCAGCCGGGCGCAGGTTCCGGAGATGCTTCAGGCTCTTCTCGCCGACAGGTTCCATGTGAAACTGCACAAAGATAAGAAGGAGCTTCCGATTTACGCGCTCGTGCTTGCCAAAGGCCCGTTGAAGTTGAAAGAGGTACCGCCCGATCCGGACGCGGATCCGGAAAAAGACGAGCCTGTAGGAATGGCCAATGTCGCCACCATAGCCGCCGGCGGCAATGGCGCAAGTATTACCTATGCGCACGGCGCCTCAGTCACGGTCGCCGACAATCGGATTGAAGTCAGGAAGCTGCCGCTGTGGGTGGTTTGCCGGACTCTCGAACGATACTCCGATCGCCAGATCGTCGACATGACCGGGCTTACCGGCGCATACAATTTCACTGTCGATGTCACTCCGGAGGATTACCAGGCCATGAATCTCCGCGGCGCGGTCGTGCGCGGCATAACCCTACCTCCGGACGTCCGGAAATTCCTGGACTCCACTTCCCCCTCTGCGCTCAGCGACGCTCTGCAGCAGGTCGGGCTCAAACTGGAGGCACGGAAAGCGCCGCTCGACGTCCTCGTCATCGATGACGCGCTGAAAACACCGACAGCCAATTAAACCGAACTATTTCAGAAGCTCCTCCGTACAATGAGGCATGAGACTCTTCGGAACAACAGTTCTCCCGATTCTCCTGGCCTGCTCTGCGTTTGCGCAGCAGACATCGTCGCAGACGCCTGCGCAATCACCCAAACGCGTGGAATTTGAAGTCGCATCGATCCGCCCCGCGGGGTCGTACAACGACACCGGTGGGAAAGTGAGCCTTGGCCTGCACATCGATGGATCTCAGGTCCGCTTCACCTCCTTGTCGCTGCGGGATTATATGGCCCGCGCTTACCGGACGAAGTTGGCGATGATATCCGGTCCCGACTGGACGGCCTCCGAGCGCTACGATATCCAGGCAACCCTCCCTGCCGGCAGCACTCAGGCACAGATTCCCGAAATGCTGCAGGCGCTGCTCGCCGACCGCTTTCACTTGAAATTGCACACCGAAAAGAAGGATTTCCCGATCTACGCGCTCGTGACCGGTAAGGGACTGAAACTCACCCCATCGCCCGATTCCGGCGCGGATCAGGATGCGCCGAACACGACCAACATCGCGGCCGCCGGTTCAGAGGCCGGCGTCGGCGCGAACCTCGGGCATGGGTCGTCTTATACGCTCGCAAACGACAAGTTCGAAGCCAAAAAGCTCTCGATGAGCCTATTCGCCACAAGCATCGAGCGTTACGCGGATCGTCCGATCATCGACATGACAGGGCTCACCGGCAAATACGATTTCACAGTCAATCTCACCAGAGAGGACTACCAGTTGATGCTGATCAGAGCCGCGCTCAGCGCCGGCATCACGACGCTCCCGCCACAGGCTCTTCGCTTCGCGGCCGCGAACAGTTCCAATGAAGGGCTTAGCGACGCGCTGCTGCAGGTTGGGCTCAAACTGGACGCTCGTAAAGCCCCGCTCGACGTGCTGGTAATTGACGACGCGCTGAAGACGCCGACGGAAAACTGAAGTTCCCCGAACTAATTCAGGGGGCTTTTCGTAAATCGCCGCATGAGGCTCTTCGTAAAAGCTGCACTTCCGGTTCTTCTCGCCTGCCCGGCATTCGCGCAGGCCCCTGCCCAATCCCAAAAGCATCCGGAATTCGAGGTGGCATCCATCCGACCCTCCGCATCGGACATCGATCGGACGCAAAAGGTGAGCATCGGAGTTCAGATCGACGGATCGCAGGTCCGCTTCAGTTCCCTGACGTTGCGGGAGTACCTCGCCAGAGCCTACTCGACGAAGGCGCCGATGATTTCCGGACCTGACTGGACCGGTTACGAGCGTTTCGACCTCTCGGCGACTCTGCCGGCGGGCAGCACGCAGGCTCAAATTCCTGAGATGCTTCAGACGCTCCTCACCGAGCGCTTTCATGTGAAGCTTCACAAGGAAAAGAAAGAATTTCCGGTCTATGCCCTCCTGACTGGTAAGAGCTCGTTGAAGCTGAAAGAATCGCCGCCCGACTCCGGCGCGGATCAGGATGAGCCGAAGGGAGCCGTCAATGTCGCGGCTGCCGGCTCCGCGGCAGGTGTCGGCGTGAACCTGGGACACGGCTCTTCCTACTCGCTCGCGAACAGCCGGTTCGAAGCCCACAAGCTGAGCATGGCCGTGTTTGCCGCCCAACTGGAGCGTTTCGCGGATCGCCCGATCGTCGATATGACCGGCCTGACCGCCAGGTATGACTTCGCGGTCGATCTCACACAGGAGGATTACCGGGCCATGTTGATAAGAGCCGCGCTCCAGGCCGGAATGACCCTTCCACCCGAAGTGCAGCGCATCCTGGCCGGAAACAGTTCGGGCAGCGGGCTCAGCGATGCGCTGCAGCAGGTCGGACTCAGACTCGACGCGCGTAAAGCTCCGATCGACGTGATTGTGATCGACGATGCGCTGAAGACACCGACCGATAATTGAACTATGCCAAAAGCAACCTGGGAAGGAACCGTTATCGCCGAGAGCGACCACTGCGTGGTCGTTGAAGGGAACCAATACTTCCCGATCGAGTCCGTGCACAAGGAATATCTGGAGCCGATCGACCAGACGACTGTGTGCGGCTGGAAGGGCGTCGCCAATTACTATGACGTCGTCGTCAACGGGAAGCGCAATCCGGGCGCGGCATGGTACTACGCAACGCCGATGCCGGCTGCAAGCGAGATCGAGGGGCGTGTTGCCTTCTGGAAAGGCGTGCAGGTCGAGTAAGTCGCTATTGGGCCGCGCCCGCCAGCGGATAGTGCAGCGACTCCATCAGCCACTCACTGTTCTCCCGCACGGCGCCGCGCAGGGTATCGACGAGCCGCTCGCGATTCTCATACAGGCGATACGGTTCCCGTTTGGCGTGCTTCTCCATCAGCGCCTTCACAATAAACGGCATCATCGTCGAGTAGTCACCCGGCAGGCTCTCGGTGGACTGCAGATAAGTCTCCTTGTCCACCTTTCCCCACGTGACCGCCTCCGCCGGCGGACAGGAGGAAAGCGATCCGTCTGTCACGGGCGCTGTCGTGATCTGCACGTCGAATTCGTAGCCGCGAACGTCGGGTAGACCGAGCACCTGCCCCAGAGCGGGCTCCGGCTGCAGGTTGTAATTCTTCGGCACGCCGCCGCCGAGGATCAGCGTCGCGATGCTCTTCGCTTCACTCTCGAACAAGCCCCAGTGGTGATAAGCGCACGCCTCGAACACCTCCGCGTGAAGATCAAGATCGAAGCTGTAATCACCAATCAGACCGGCCTGTTTCATGGCCCACAACTTCATGGAGTTGAGAAACACGCTGCCGTCCGCGGGCGCGCCGACAAAGACCGGAATGCCCAGGCGGTTGCACGTTGAAAGCAGACCCGGACACACTCGGTTGCGATGTTCCTGCTGGCCGTAATAAGCGCCCAGCCGGTATCTCAGCTCCGTACCGGTCATCTTCTTCTGGAACTCAGGGCGCGCCAGAACGGCCGTCAGAAACTTATCCTGATCGAGCAAAACCTCTTCGTCAAAACCCATGTCCGTGACGCGGATCACTTTTTCATCGCGCAGCTTGCCGTCGTCGCCGAAGATGGGAACTTCGTAGATGGGGTCGTTGGTGTGTTCGTTCAGGCTGCGGTGGCCGTCGTGATAGCAGACCGCGTCCGTCGTGCTGATATATGCAACCCAGCCGGTTTCGAGCAGAGGAATCAGCCACGCCTGATGCTGCCCCGAAACCGTCACCGGTCCGGCGATGGACATGGTGAGCGGGCACTTCATCCCGATCGCGCGATCGAGGATGCTGTAAACCCTGCGTAGAATCGCGCCGCCAAATGCGGGCAGGCAGCGCTCGAAAATCTCATGGACAGACTGGCACTCATCGATGCGGCCAACCCGCACCGCTTTCCGATCACCTTGATGCATCAGTAACGATTCTCGCATCGCGCACAACGGACACGGACGGCCTGTGCGCTCTGTTATTCGATGCGGAAATCCCAGACCTGAATGTTGGCCTTGCCGTCGGTGTATTCGACGATGGCATACTCGCCCGGCTGGAGTGGGTCCTGCGGCCAGATTTTGTAGAGCCCGTTGTCGGAGAGTTGCTTCGTGAAGGTCTGCACCATGGTTCGCGTCTCTTCCATCTCCTTGACCACGGGAAGAATCGAGATCGTCTCCACGTTCCTGCTGCCCTTCCCCGGCGTCAGCTTCACCATGCCGAAGCTCTCGAATTCGGAGAGCTGAAGGAAGAACTCCGGGCTCTTGTCCTTCACCAGGTTTTTCGAATGCTCGCCGGCGACATCGAGAGTAGCTTTGCCGCTGACGACAGGAACCAGTACCTTTAGTACGTTGCGGCCTTTCGAATTATGCACGGTGGATTCGGCGGGATCGAAGACGCGGAGCTTCTCGTCCTCCAGTTGGTACACGCCGGGATCGCGTGGGATCTTCAGAATCTCGCGTCGCGCGTCGCGCGCAGCGTCCGCTTCGTCCGCGAGTTCCTGCGCCTGTTTGTCCAGCGTCTCTTTGCGGGCCGCGGACTCCGCATTCGTGCGCTTCAGATCGACCAGATTCGCAGGAATTTCCTCCCAGTCGCTGCGCTCGACGCTGTAGAATTTGACGCGGTCGCCCTCAACGCTGTATTCGCGAACAAGCTGAAATCCGCCGTCTTTGAGATACAGCTTGAAGTTCGCCGCGCTGAGCGTGAAAACGGATACACACAACAGTAGAAGCAGCTTACGCATAGGCAGGCTCTTTCCTGAGTCTATGCCTATAATAGTTGCGCATGAAATACCGTCAGCTCGGGAGGACGAAGTTCGAGATCAGTGAGATCGGCTATGGAGCATGGGGAATCGGCGGGACGATGTGGATCGGGGCCTCCGACAAAGCATCCCTTGCCGCGCTTGGGCGCGCGATCGATCTGGGGATGAACTTCATCGACACCGCGCTGGTGTATGGCGACGGACGCAGCGAAGAACTGGTCGGCAGAGTCGTGGGAGATGCTGCGCACAAGGTCTATGTCGCCACCAAGGTTCCTCCGAAAAACCGGCTGTGGCCGGCGCCCGCGGGCGTCAGCATCGAGGAGGCATTTCCGAGCGACTACATCCTGCGCTCGGCGGAAGAGAGCCTGAAGAACCTTCGTCTCGACGTCATCGATCTGCTGCAGCTTCACGTCTGGAATCCGGAGTGGACCAGCCGCGAGGAGTGGAAGCGCGCATTTGAGGATCTGAAGAAGCAGGGGAAGATTCGCGCCGTCGGTATTTCGATCAATAACCATCAGCCGGATTCGGCGCTGGGCATCATCGACACCGGATTGATCGATGCCGTGCAGGTGATCTACAACATCTTCGATCAGTCACCCGAGCGGAATCTCTTTCCGGCCTGCATCAAGAACAACATCGGTGTGCTGGCCCGCGTGCCGCTGGATGAGGGCGCTCTGGCCGGGCGAATCACCCAAGACACAACATTCCCGGAGGGCGATTTCCGAAACCACTACTTCCGCGGCGACCGAAAAAAGCAGGTCGTTCAGCATGTGAACGCACTGGTGCGCGATCTCAATTTGGGAGACCCAACTGACCTGCCGGAGATCGCGATCCGTTTCTGCTTGTCCCATCCGGCGGTCACGACTGTAATCCCCGGCATGCGATCGATCAGCAGCGTGGAAGGCAACGCCATGGCCTCCGGTCAAGGCCCGTTGCCCGGCGCCGCGCTCGCGACTCTGCGCCGCCACGCCTGGGACCGCGACTTCTACCGATAGCAGGGTCCGTTCAACGCTGGCACTTCGGACAGAAATGCGTGCCGCGCTGGACGAGAACAATCCGCTCGATCTTCGAGCCGCATTTGGTGCACGGCCTTCCGGTGCGCCGGTAAACGCGATGAGCCGTCTGAAAACTGCCCTTGCGGCCATCCGCGTCCACATAGTTCGACACAGAGGATCCACGGCTGTCGATGGCTTCGACGAGCACCTCGCGCATGGCGTCGTAGATGCGTTCGATGCGGTCTTTGCGCAACGATGCGGCAGAGCGCTTCGGATGAACGCCGGCACGGAAGAGCGCTTCATCCGCATAGATGTTCCCCATGCCGCGAATGACGGCCTGATTCAGCAGCACGGCTTTGATGGGCGACTTGCGGGCTCGCACGCGCGCGATGAAATCGGAAAGAGTGATCTCGAGCGGTTCCGGCCCCAGCGCGACGACGCGTTCCGGGAGTTCGACTCCGTATTCGATACGGCCGAACTGGCGCTGGTCGTCATAGTGCAGGACGCCGCGGTCGAGAGTGAAGACGGCGTGCGTCCACTTGGTCGGCTCCGCGTTGACGAGGAGCTTTCCCGTCATGCCGAGATGAACCACGAGAAAGCCGCGGTCGAGACGGATGGCGATGAATTTGCCATAGCGCTCGATGGATTCGATACGCCGACCTGCAAGCGCTTTGGCTGTCTTGAGCGGAGAGCCCCGCAACACGCGCAACTGGAGAAACTCGGCGTTGAGGATACGCCGCCCGGTGATCGCGGGCCGCAGCGTGCGTACAACGGTTTCGACTTCAGGTAACTCAGGCATTACCAGCTTCGGGCAGGTCTACCAGGATGTCGCCCGCTTCGATGCGGACCGGATACGTGGCGATCTGTAGTGCGTCGTCGAACAGGCACGTTCCAGTGGCAGAGTCGAACTCGTAAGCGTGCCAGGGACAACTCACTACCGATCCATCCAGCGCTCCCTGGCCCAGCGGGCCACCATTATGCGGACAGACGCCGGCGATCGCGCGAACTTCGCCGCCGACGTTGCAGAGCGCGTAGAGTTCCGCGCCCTGGACGACTTCGATCAGCGTGCCTTCGGGCAATTCATTGAGTGATGCCAGTTTCTTGTATGCCATGGATTTTTCAGTGTAAGGCAGGGCTTGCGCTACCTTCCGCTCTACTTTCCGGCGCGGCCGAAGAACCGAATCCGGACCACGTAATGGCGGCCTTCGTCGCCGAGGAACTGCAGGAAGCGCGGGGCATCGAGCACGTTGTTCACGGCGGTGGGATTCGCCTGGTTCGTAGCGTTATCGACACCGCCGCGCAGCGCGAACCGGTAACCGTGCAGCGTGATCAGGCGCTCAATGGCAATGTTCAGATCGAGGTGCAACGGGTAGCGCGAAGCGTCGAAGTCGCCGATGACGGCGCCGGTCTGATCGCGCACGGAGAATGGGAAGCCGGTGCGGATATCGGCGAGAACCGATATGGCCCAATCTCTGGTGAACCAATAACGATGCGGCAGGGGAAGATAGGCCCAGGAAACCAGCCGGTTCGGCGCATCCCAGGGCATGGGCGCGAGACCCGGCAATACCTGCAACGGCTGCGCGGTGTTGGGATCGAGCACTGCGTTCGAAAGCGCGCGGGAGCGGGTATAGGAAGCCATCCACTCGTACTGACCGGAAAAGGTCTGACGCACCGAGAGTTCCACCGAGTCGTAGTCGTCGCGCCGAACATTCTCCAGTTGATAGACTCCGGCGATTCCGGTGCCCGGTAATGGCAGCAGCGAAGCGGGCGCATCAGGGGCGGCGGTGTTGACGAACGCAAACTCGTCGGTACCACGACGGCGCAGATACTTCGCCGACACATAGACGCGCGCGGCGAGCTGATGATCCACGCCAATGGTCCAATTCGTAGCGCGAGGCAGAACGAGGCCGGCATTGCCGATCGCGAAGGTGGTGGGAGCGGGAGGCCCGGTGGGCGCGCCGCTGGAGTTGTAGAGCGTCGTGTAAGCGGTCTGATCGAAGGGCCGCCCGAACATGTCCATCGTGACGGCGTCGTGCGTCAGCGACCAGCCGCCGGAGATACGAGTGTGGCCCGATTCCGTGGGCGACCAGGAAAAGGCCGCGCGCGGAGACCAGCCAAAACTGTCGATGCGGCGATCCCAATCCTCCCGCATGCCGAGCGTGAACTGAAGCCGCTTCGAGACGCGCCAGGTGTCGAGCACGTACGACGACATCTCCGCATCGCCCACGCGGAATGTCGCCGGAGACGGATACGAGGTTTCGGAGAGCAACTGGCCGGAAAGCCCGAGGACCTCATACCCCGTGCGACGGAAGTCGCCGTTGTAGTGCAGCCAGTCGACATCGACACCCACCTCGAACTGATGAGCGCCCGCAAACTCAACCTTCGGAAGATAAGCGTGAACCAGACCCTGGTCGCGAGCAGCCGACTGCGTGGAGTTAAGGAAGTAGTTGCCGCTGTTGCCCAGGGTTGAGATCACATACAGGTTCTGTCCCTGCGGGTTCTGCATATTGGCGACGGCGTTGTGAGCGTAGCCGAACTCCACAAGCACTCCGTGACCGAAGTACGACTGGTCCCTGATGCTTCCGAAGTATTCGTTCGTATGAACGCTGGACGTGGTGGACACAGGAGTGAGAGGGCCGAGACCGACTCGCTCCTCGTTGTCGAGGTTCACCAGAAAGTCCGCATAGAGGATGTTGGAAGGCGTCACATTCGCCTGGAGGTGCAGCAGGTTGCTGCCCGCGAGTCCGGTTCGCGTGTTCTGGCCGGAAGGAAGGCCGGGCACCAGCGAGTCCGTGTAGACGGCGTCGAACGTGTCGGAGAACCAGGCGTGTCCTTTGACGATCGGGCCTGAGACTCCGAACCGCGGATACCAGTTGCCGGGATGGACGCCCTGCTGAACCCTGAGCCCGGGAAAGAAGTCGGTTGCGGTGTAGTGGAACGCATCCGAGCCGTTCTCGGTGTTGATCGTCAGCACACCGGCTGAGCCCTTCCCGAACTCCGGCGAGTAACGGCCAGTGGAAAGATCCATCGAGCGAATGCCCTCCACTGCCAGATGAACCTGAAACTGGCCTGTGATCGGGTTCGCGATGTTGAAGCTGTTGAGCGCGTAGTAAACCTGGTTGCCCGACGAGCCATCGATATGCAGCGCTCCCGAGCTTTCTTCGACAACACCCGGCAGCAATGCCATCGAGTTCAGCAAGCTGTGGCTATTGGCGTACGGCACGTTGTTCACTTCGGTGCCGGTGAGGCGCTCCTGGTTCTGCGATTGATCCACATCGACGGGAGAAGTTTCCGCATGGATATCTTCCGACTGAAAGACTTCACGAACCTCGTTGATTGCGAGCATCAACTCCTGAGCGGCTTCGACGTGGACCGGACGGTCTTTCAGCGCGTAGTAGCCCTGACGCTCGACGCTGACCAGGAAGTCGCCCGGATCGGGAAGCGTGAGGTCGAAAGTGCCGTCGGGACGGGTCTGCGCTTCCTGCGAGACCGCCGGAGAGACAGAGTGTACCGTGACGCGCGCTGCGCGAACGGGGGCGTCGTTTTCATCCACGACGCGGCCGTGCAAGTCCACAGCAGCAATTGCTGCAAGCGGGCAAGCGGCTAATACGATCAACACTGCCCGCAGCATCAGCCCTCAGGTCGATTGTAGAACAAGGCTCAGAAAGGGCGGGTTGACAACCCGCCGCAGGTTGCCAACCTGCCCCACATGCTAGTTCTTTACGTAGCGTTTCAGGTCTTTCGGGCCGACTTCGGCGCCGTAGACGTTGCCGGCCGCATCCGCCGCAACACCTTCCGACGTGCTGGTAGCGCCGGCTCCCGGTGACGGATCGGGGATGAACGCGGTGACCGTGCCGTCTTTGGCGCTGCCGATGCGGATGCCGCGCTTGTAGCCGGGATTGTGGCCGTAGCCGTCGCGATCGGTCGATTCGGAATCGGTCACATAGATGATGTCGTTCTTATCGATGTAAATTCCGCTGGGACGGCTGAACTGCTTCCACTCGGCGAGGAACTTGCCGTCCTGATCGAAGATCTGGATGCGGTTGTTCGCACGATCGCCGACGAACAGACGGCCTTTGGAATCGAAAGCCAGCGCGTGCGGGACCTCAAACTGACCGGGGCCGGAGCCGTGTCCGCCCCATTGCCTGATGAACTTTCCATCTTTGGTGAACTTTACAACGCGCGCGTTCCCCTTGTTGGGAGTGTGACCATCCGAGACGAAGATGTCACCGTTGGGCGCGATGGCGACGTCGTTCGGCTCCGTGAAAGTATCCGGACCGTCGCCCGCAACTCCGGCTTTGCCGAGGGTCATCAGGACTTTGCCTTCAGGGCTGAACTTGAAAACCTGGAAGCCCTTGTCGCCTTTGGCGTGGCCATCGGTCACCCAGATGTTGCCTTGTTTATCGACGCAGATGCCATGCGGGAAAAGCAGCATGCCCGCGCCGAAGCTCTTCATGAGGTTTCCGGAAGCGTCGAACTTCAGAATCGGCGGATCGTTCTTTCCTTCACAACTGTTCGCACCGCAGCGCTCGGCAACCCAGATGCTTTTGCCGTCGCGATCGATGTCGACGGCGCTGGTCGAGCCCCACATTCGTCCGTCCGGCAGCTTGCCCCAGCTCATGCCAAGGCTGTACGGATCGGGTTGAGAGTTGGGAACAGGGTCCGCTGCTGTGAGCGCGGCCGCTGTGATGAGGACTGAGAGGAGGAGTTTCATTTTTTGACTGCCTCGATGCGGATTTCTTTCAGATATTCGGTCCTGGTGTCGAGAGCGGACGCGCCCGCCGGAAAGTCGCCGGCCTGGAGAATTCGCGCGAGGATCGCTGCGGTCTGTTCGCGTGTGAGTGTGCCAGGACGATCCGCGGGCATGGTTGTGCGGATGCGTTCGAAAAGGTCGCCCAAGGTGAGTGTGTTCCAGTTCGACATGAACTCGCCGCCGGTGAGCGGAGGAGCGGATTCGCCGCCTCCGAGAGCGAGGCCATGGCAGGACTGGCAGTTTTCGGCGTAGAGGGCTGCGCCACGTTTAGCTTGATCCGCTGTGTAGACGCCGTCCCAGACGGTGCGGACGGCGGCGGAGATGATCGCGGTTAAAGCGACCAGGCCGATTGACAATCGGCCGCAGGTTACCAACCTGCCCCACAGGTTGGAGGAGGAGTTCACTAGTCGGACTCCGGGAGTTTCCAGGCGATGTATTCGCCGGAATACGCGCCGCCGCTGACGGCGACTACCAGGTACTGCTTGCCGTTGACCGAGTATGTCATCGGGGAGCCGCTTTGCGGCGCGGGCATCGGGATGGCGCCGACTTCTTTGCCGGTAGCCTTGTCATAGGCGCGCAGCATGGCCGCACGCGGATGCTGTACCGAGGTCATCTGGCTGTCGCCGAGAATGACCAGCGTCTTCGTCACGACCAAGCCCACGCTCCCGGGCTGGCCGGTGTTGCCGATGTTCATGCCCTTCAAAGCCGGGTGATTGCGGACCGCGTCGGGCGTTTCGCCGTACGGGACCTGCCATTGGATGTCGCCGCGGTCGAGATTGATGGCGGAGATCACACCGTAGGGCGGCTTGACCAGCGAGAGACCCTGCACGGTGAGAGTGCCCGTCGGAGCGGCTGCAGGTCGGGTTGGCGCCGCCGCCGGACGCCGTCGTTGCTGCTGCGGGGCATCCGCAGCCGTGCCGAAACCGGGTCCTTCCGAGACACGAAACTCCGTATCGTTTCGGCCGAGGACGTAGTGAATATCGGAGAAGCCTTCCGGCGGTACGCGAAGAGAGATCGGCGAGACGGCGGCCTGATTGGCCTGTGCATAGACGATGTGGGTTTCGGGATCGTATCCGGCACCCGGCCAATTGGTGCCGCCACTGGCATTGCCGAGCTGCATCGCACCGAGGAAGCCTTTGGGATCGCCGACGACAGGCGGGAGGAACATGGGGCCGGTCTTGTAGCGGGAGATGTTGTCCTTTGCCTGCGCGCGCATTTCCGGAGTGAAGTCGATCAGGTCGTCCGGCACGTTGATGTAGTTGCGGCCATAGGCAGGAGGCTTGGTGGGGAATGGCTGCGTGGGCGAGGTCTTTTCACCCGGCACATCGGACTGCGGAACGGGACGCTCTTCGATCGGCCAGACCGGCTTGCCGGTCACGCGGTCGAAGACGTAGAGGAACGCTTCCTTGCTGGGCAGTGCGACGGCTTTGACCGCTTTGCCATCGACGGTGATGTCGGCAAGGATGGGAGCGGAAGAAAGATCGTAGTCCCAGATGGGATGGTGCACGATCTGGAAGTGCCACTTGCGCTTGCCGGTTTTCAGATCGACGCAGACCAGGCTTTCGCCGTAGAGGTTGTCGCCCGGCCGCTCGCCGCCATAATAGTCCGAAGTCGGAGATTCGACGGGCAGGTAGACGAGGCCGAGATCTTCGTCGACCGTCATCTGGGTCCAGACGCCGGTGTTGCCGTTGGTTGCCCAGGAACCGTTCTGCCAGGTTTCGTTGCCGAATTCGCCGGGACGCGGAATGGTGTTGAAGGTCCAGAGGAGCCTGCCGTTGTGAGCGTCGTAGGCGCGAACCAGACCCTTGGTGTTGTTGTGGGTCGCAACCGTCATGCCTTCCTTGAAAGACGAACCGACGATCACCACATCCTTAACGATGAGCGGCGTGGAGTGGAGGCCCGCCTCGCCGTTCTCGAGATCGATCTGCTTGCCCGTGCCCGTAGTCATGCCGACTTTGAGATCCACCATGCCGTCTTTGCCGAAACCGGGGACAGGCTGTCCGGTGCGAGCGTTCAGCTCGACGAGCCGATAGCCGGTGGTGACGAAGACGATGCGGTCGTCGCCTTTGCCATCGGTCCAATAAGAGACGCCGCGGCCGGAGAGCTGACGCGGCGCGATGGCGGCGCGATGGCCCTCGCGGAAAGAGTAGACCCAGAGCTGCTCGCCGGTTTTGGCGTCCAGCGCGACGACGGAGCGGCGCGTTCCGCCTGTGGTGTAGAGAACGCCTTTCACGACGAGGGGCGTGCCTTCGAGTTTGTATTCGGCGCGCGGACCGAGGTTATCGGTTTTGAAGCGCCACGCGACTTCGAGTTTGCTGAAGTTGGCGGCGTTGATCTGATCGAGGGGGGAGTATTTGGTGCCCTTGAGGTCGGCTGTGTAGTAGGGCCAGTCGCCGGTTTTGGTGGAGGGTTGGGTTTGGGCGAAGAGCGGCGCGGCCAAGAGGCAGGAGAGGACGATTAGAGACGCGGCAGGGTGTTGAGGAAGGCTTCTTGCCGCTCCTTCACAGTCGCGGTTCGGAAACGCTACTGGACCGCGAGCGCCAGTACGCGGCAACGGAAAGAGCTTTTTCGGAAGCTTCGGGCCGGGCGGAAGCCCGGCCGCAGGGCCGAAGCCCTGCCCCACTAAAACGCTGGACATAACAAGGACCTCACTTGACTGAAATTTTGAGTTGGGCGCTGGTCCAGCAACACTGGAAACCACCGCCGCCTTCGCCGGACCAGTCGGTTCCCGCGACGCGCAGGATATAGTCACCAGCTTCGCTGAATGTGGCCGTGGTGGTTTGCCTGCCGGTAAAGGTGGCGCCGGGCGGGAGCGCGAATTCTTCTTTCGTCGCGGGCGAGCGGGGACTGCTGAAAGTCACCGCGCCAGGTCCGCGGAACTTGGTCCACGTGACCGTTACGGGAGGCAAGCGACTCAACAACGGAGATTGTCCCGGAACCTTTTTGGCGTCATCCGCGACCCACGCAGTAATGGAGAGCGGCTCCCCGACCGCGGCGCTCATGGCCGAAGAAACGATGCGCGGCCCCTGCGCAAAAGGACCGGCCTCGGCGAAGCCTACGTACGGAGGCGTGTTGCCGGTGGCATCGACGAAAGGCGAGAGTTCCCAAAGGGGATTGAGGCTGAACGGAACCTCGGTGGTGGAACCGTTGACGGTCAGGGTCCACGTCAGTTTTTTTTCGGTACCGAAATCCTTGGGCACGGCGACGGTGAACATACCCCACTGACGGCCGGTAACGAAGTGGGTCGGCTGTCCGCGATCGGGACCGCCCGGTTCGATGCGGTTGTTCGGTCCGATGGGGATGTCGAGATCCTCCTTCAGGTTCCGGTTGTAGTAGCCGATCAGGATGCTGAATGCGCCATCGGGATTTTTGTACCAGCCTTCAAAAGCCGCGGTCACGCTCTGGCCGGAATTGTGCTTGGGTTCCAGAGACAGTTGTGCGGCGCCCAGAATAAGGGCGAAGAAGAACGCGGCTGGAAGCCGCGTGTACCTCAATCGAAGCGCCATGTCAGTTGCCGGCGCGCTGGGTGTTGATCGCGAAGGGGCTGGACCGGTGTTTGGCAGCCCAATCCTGATAGTCCTGCTCGCTGATGTAGGTGACGTTCACCCAGGCGTGCGCCATTTCGTCGACCGTGCGGTCGCCCCATCCGACCCATTGATTGGGATCCGGATTGTTCGGGTTCGCGGTCGTGTTGTCATGCCAGGCCGTGACATGGATGATGGCGCCCTTCGGCAGCACGGGCGCGGCGTCATCCGCGTAGATGTAGTTGGTCATCCACTGGAAGTTGAAATGGTCGACATAGCTCAACGTCTGGCGCGTGCCGTTGGGAAGGATGGCTTCGATTGCCATCGCCTTGCCGCGGAGGTGCATATGGGGCTGAAAGTTCTCAAGGCGCGCGGGCATCTGCAGAACGTGGAAGCCTTCGGTCTGGGTGATGGAGTTGGGTTTGATGTCGAGAAGACTGCCCTGCGTGGCGGTGGCGGCGAACAAGGTGAGGCGGGTGCGGTACTTCGGCTCCTCACCTTTCGGATAAAGATAGACGGCCAGTTCGGCGTGGTCCCTGATTTCTTCGCCGACGGAATGAAGATGAAGCTCCCACCAGATCTTCGAGCCGGGCAGCAGGAGCTTGCCGGTGTTGGGGCGATAGATGTCATAGTTCTTGCCGATGGCCCATTCCATGAGGAGGCCGGCGGAGCCGGGTCCACCGCCGCTGCCGTCGTTGATAGCGAGCGGATCGGGTTCATCCTGAATCAGGCGGGCGAGAACATGATGCGTAATTCTGCGGCCGGCGGGCGTTGAAGGCCGTATCTCGACGGCGCGCACCCAACGGGGCTCGGTAACCGGGATGTCGGTGAGGGGCTTGAACCAGACGTCCTGACCGTGAGCGGGCATCGTGTAGGCATCGGATTTGACGACGAAGTCGGGCGGGCCGAACTTGCTTTCCAGTTTCCAGCCATCGTCGTTCGGCCACTGTTTGGCGGCGGGCATGTCTTTCGGATCGCCCTGCGGAGCGCCTGCGTCGACCCAGCGGGAGATGAGGGAGATTTGGTCGTCGTTCAGAGAAATGTCATTGCTGAACTGCTGAATGCCGACGGTCTTATCGAGATGCCAGGGCGGCATGTTGCGGGAGACGACACGCTGCCTGATGGCTTTGGCCCAGGGGCGCGTCTCTTCGTAAGTGACGAGCGACATGGGCGCCATCTGATTGGCGCGGTGGCAGGTTTGGCATTTCTCCTGGAAGATCGGCGCGATGTCTTTGGAGAAGGTGGGAGACTTCGCAGGCGGCGCGGCGGCAAACGCGATCGCGGACAAGGCGAAGAGGGCTGAGAACGCGAGCGTGATTTTTCCGAGAGTTGCGGCTGCAGGCGTTCTGGTTGTCGACTCGATTTGCCTCATGATGGTCGTCTCCTCATAGCTATCGTTGTTGCGGACGGTTCGCCGATGTTACCTGTCGGACGGTAGGTAGTGTAATGTTTTGGGGGTTCGAAGTCAAACGGCGATAGTGCTGTGAATCCGTGTCCGGATTCACAGTCATGGTGTATGCCCGCAATGGCCGCAGGAATTACAGAGCACGTAAGGAACGTGCACTAACTGCTGGTAGCTTAAACGTACATCGGGTTAATCAGGGCTTGTTCGGAACGATCCTGGCGAGACACCGGGCTTTCGTCAACCTCATTGCCCCATGACTCCCATCCTGACCGGCTGTGTCTGGCGAACAATTCAATAGACGGTCCGAAACTGCACGCCTCAATGATCGGGTAGATTTCATCCGGCTTGCGAGAGTGTTCGCGCTTGCGAGTGGCCAGAAAATTCACCTGACGCCGCCCTGGGGCATCAGTACGGAGGTTTCCTCGCGTACCAAACAGAATCAGCTCGGTGACGTTCCGAAAATAGAATCCGACACCACGCCCGTCGGGGCCTCCATCCTTGCGGATTTTGTGCCAGACGATATTTCCCTTGTACTGAAATCCCCACGCCTTCATCGTCGATAGTCCCTGCGGCAGCAGAGCGTTGGGGCACCAGAGATAAAGATGAGACTGCTTGGCAGCGATCCGCGCGACCGGCAACTCTTCAATCTCGGCAAATGTCATCGTGCCGTAGCGGGAAAGACGTTTGTGCTCAGGCGCTACTTTCCCGGTGGAGTTCAAAAACCGCCAAGGCGGATCAGCGAGAATCGTCTTGTACGGTCCCTTTAAACCGCGAAACGGATCGTTTGCAAAGATCATAATTCCTCCACGTAGAGTGACGGCTTTATTCCCAACACCAGAATCGGACACCCGCCGCCACCTCCGCCCTGTATTCGCGGGAGCAATTTACCCATATGTGTTGTGGACGGCCCGTACTTCGGACCGATACATCTCCCTTTCGCATCATACAGACCGTCAAAAACATTTTGCAGCTCATCTGTTCTCGTGATGATAATGCCTACACTAATCGCGCGCAAGTCAAAAAGCAAGCGGAAGTTATTAAGATCACGGTCGAAGAAGGGGTCTTTGTTGTTCCATTCGAGTTCCAGCGCCACTCGGTTCTTGTAACAATCCACTTTGTGCGTGGGACTTTTCTTCTCTTCGCCGTCCACGATAACGCTGGTATTGAATTTCTTCTCTCTCCAATTACGGCCACTAAAAGCGGCATCCACCGCTTGGGCGATTCTGGTTTTTCCGCCGCCTCCGGCGATCAGACTTGATTTCGGCACGCGAAAATCGGTCAACACGTTTACCACATTCGCGTATTCGCTCGGGAAATCGGTCTCCAGAATTGCACAGGCGTGCTTCCACTCGCCCAGTTCGTAGTTCTCCCTGATGAAGGCGGGAAGGCGTTCCGTGCCAGTCGGCATTGAGCAGTCATCGTATCATCCGAGAGAGTATCGGCTTTTACGGCACACGACATTAGGGCACGGTGCATCAGGGACACTCATTTCAGGACCCTACCAAACCCCAACTTGTCATGCGGCGCGGCGTAAAGACGGCGTCGCGGCAGCCGGTTCGGCCTGTCTGGCGGCCCTGAGGCGCGCGAGGTGACGGATGGTCCGGACGATTTCGGCGTTTGGAAAAACGAACCCATTTGGGTGCGTGAATTCGCCGGCGGGATCGCAGGGTACGCCTTCGCTTTCATCGAGTTGGACGAGAAGGCGGGCTTCTTCGAGAGCCTGCTCGCGGAGGGCGTTCCGCTTCTCTTCGGCTTCTTTCTCGGCGGCGCGGCGGACGGACTGAAGCTCGGTGAGCTGCTGCAGGCTCTTCGTCATGTTGGAGTGGATGCGGCGCTCGTAGCTGGTCAGGAGATTGAAGCGCTCAGGGGCGGCGATGAAGGTGTGGACGTCGGCACGGGCACGGTCGATTTCAGGGGATTCGGAATCGTCGTCTGAGATCCGGAAAGAGGCGAGCGTGAACATGTTGTTCTCCAGTGTCCGGGCGCGATTCAGACGCCATTGGTCTTCGGCGATGGCGTGGGCGAATTCCCGCTCGATTCCCTCGACGGGCGAGAGACTGGCGACGATGGATGCGCAGAACTTATCGTGCGCTTCCTGCTCGTCGGGAGTGCGGACCGCGATCTGACCGGTGAGGCCGTGACGGTAGGCGTTCATGCTGGAGATTCTGAGGCCGGCTTCGGTGCGCGGTCCGGTGGAGGACTGGGCGTTTTGACGGTTGGCGATGATTTGTTTTTCGGTAGCCATATTTGGATTCCTTCGAGATATGCGTAGCATGGGCGGCGGGCGAAATCGGGTGGGCGGGGGCTGGGAAGGAGGCGTGGGATTGATGCAACTGTCAGGTGGGGAATGGTTTAGTGAGATGCGAAAAATATATGCGAGCGGCGTCACTGAAAAAGTTCCCTTCAGCTTTGCGGGCGAAAATCCGGCGGGAGCGGAGGAAGGTCAGGCCGCAAGCTGTAGGGAACGCGCATTGAGCTAAACCGTAACGAAGTGTTCGGTTATGCCGTTTCAATGCCGAAGCTGAGAGGATGGATGTCCCTGGATAGGTTCGGTGAGGGCAATGTATTTGCTGCGAGAGAGCAATACCGGAACGCTGGCCTCTGGTTGGGAGCGAAAAATGCGCTCGGGCCGGTGGATTGTGGCAGTGAAAATGTATCGTCGCCGATGCACGGGCACACGACGGGCGTAGGTCGCCGTGATAACGGCGTCTTCGTCGATCGGCGAGGAATCGGCAAGGTCCTCATGATGTGTCCGAGGGTGGCGCCGCGGGCCACAGGTATGGTGGCAGTATTCCGATCCGGATCATCCTGCCGATACCGCAGTGAGGGCATCGGTTAATCTCGCCGGCGGTGATGGCGTCCAGCAACCGGCGGCAGTCGTCGGTTGGCGGCAGAAGATCGGCGAGGGGAACGATCAGCAGTTGACGGCAGAGCGCGAGCTTGGCAATGCGATGGCAGTTGGCAAGAAAGCCAAAATAGCGGATGCGCTGGAAGCCGGGTGGCAGTGCGTGGATGAGAAAACGCCGGATGAACTCGTCGGCGTCCACGGTCATGACCCGTGAGTTCTGCTTGTTTTCGTGTTTGTAATCCGTCCACTGGAACGAGACCTGGCCGTATTTGTCTGAGAGAAGCCGGTGATTGGAGATGGCGACGCGGTGCGTATAACGGCCGAGATATTCGATGGCCTGTTGCGGACCGCCAAAGGGCGGCTTGGCGTAAACCACCCAATCGGCCTGACGGAGCGGGGCAAGATAAGCGATGAAAGCCGATGCGTCGCGCAACGGTTCGAGATCGCCGAAGAATGCGAGTTGGCCGTTTTCAAAAGCCTGATCGAGCGCTTCGAGGAACAAGCGGCGAAACAGGCTGGACAGCACGCGCACAGGCAGAAAGAAACCCGGACTACAGGCAACCCAGCGCTCATGATCGGAAGACAGCCCGCCTCCGGGAACAACGCAGTGCAGATGCGGATGATGCAGCAGCTTCTGTCCCCAGATATGAAGAATGGCGAAGAAACCGATGCCGGCGCCCAGATGCTTCGGGTCGCCGGCAATGATCAACAGCGTTTGGGCAGCGGCGCGGAACAGGATATTGTAGACCGTCTCTTTGTTGTAGAAGGCGATTTGCGCGATCTGTTCGGGAACCGTGAAAACGACATGGAAATATTCCACCAGCAACAGTTCAGACTTCCTGCTTTCGAGCCACTTTGCTCGCTCCGAGCCCAGGCATTTCGGGCAATGGCGGTTGCGGCAGGAGTTGTAAGCATTGCGTGTTTGGGCGCAGTGGTCGCATTCTTCGAGGTGGCCACCGATGTGACCTATCTCGAAGGGCTTGCCTGATAACGAACGGGCGGCGGCTCAATCGGAACTGGCGAGACGCTTTCTCCATTAGCACAACAAAACGTGTCAGGAATGTTTTTACGGCCAGTCCTGCGCCCCGTGAAAGATGCGGGTTATTTCAATCGCTTCTTCGGTCACCAGATAAACGACGATGTAGGGCAGAGGAGAGAATACCAACTCGCGCCATCCCGGCATACGGCGGCTTGTCCGGCCAACACGCGGAAACTCCTTCAGCCGGTCGCAGCCTTCGTAGATCGTTGCAGCTACCCGGTTCGCTGCCTCGGGGTTATCGATCTCGATGCGCTCGCAAATACGCTGTAAGTCGTCAGCGGCTTCGGGCGACCAGCGGATTTTCATCAAGAGGGTTGCAGAAACCGCTTGAGGCGCTCGCCGACTTCCTCATGGGTCAGATACTCACCGCGGCGGAGCGATGCGTCACCGCGTTTGACGGCAGCAACAAAGCGGGCCTCTTCGTCAAAATACTGCGCGAGAACATCCTGCACGAACTCGTCAGGATGGCGGCCCTGTTGCGCCGCTGATTGCGTCAGTTTGGCTTCCAAGTCTGGTTGCGTGATGTGAATATCCATGAGGTCGGCTCCTTCCACCAGAGTAGCGGGTTATTACAGTCCTGCGTCGCGGAGCTCGAAATTCTGTCTGCATAGCAGTTCCCGTGCTGTATAATCCCGGTGTTTGAGAAGCCCAATCACAATGCGCGGAATCGTGATCGCAGGCGCGGCCATGATGACCCTTAATCTCGCTGGCCTTTTCGCGCAGCAGCCGCTTGCCAAAGATCCCGGGGCGTTCGATCCTTCTGCGAATCAGCCGGCGCGCAGAGCGCCGCGGCCTCCGGCGGGTCCTGCGCCGCATTTGCCGGACGGGCGTCCCGACTTTGGCGGAAAAGGCGCGTGGTTTCCGGGCTTCGCGGGGAATATCGCCGAACTGAAATGGAAGGGCGTGAAGAGCGCGGACCGGCATGTCGATGTGCCGTTCCTGCCGGGGGCGCTGAATTTATTCAACGAGCGCGTGGAGACGATCGGAAAGGACGATCCGGAGGCGCGATGCCTGCCGGTGGGAGTGCCGCGGTATATGTTCGATCCGTATGCGTTCCAGATGATTCAACTGCCGGACCGCGTGGTCTTCCTTTTCGAAGGCGACAATTATCCGTGGCGCATCGTTCCAACGGACGGAAGGCCCCATCCGAAAGATGTGAATCCGACGTGGATGGGCGACGCGACGGGGCATTATGAAGGCGACACGCTGGTGGTGGATGTGGTCGGATTCAATGGGCTGGCATGGCTGGATCAGGCCGGACACGCGCAGACGGAAAAAGCGCATATCGTGGAGCGCTATACGCGCACGGATTCGCGAACGCTGAAGTATGAAGTGACCATCGACGATCCGGGCGCGTATTCGAAGCCGTGGGTCGCTTACAACACGGTTTCGTGGAGACCGGGATTTGAACTGGCGGAATATGTGTGCAACGAGAACGAAAAGAGCTCAGTACACATGATCGGGAAATAAAATCTATGTTGCGAACGTGCGTGGTTCTTTTTGCTCTTTTGGGTGCGGCGGCGATCAGCGCGCAGACTCCGGCGGCGAAGGCGCCCGCAAAACCTGCGCCCCGCCTGGCGAACGGACGAGTGGATTTCTCCGGTGTCTGGCGTCCGGCCGATATCTTTCTGATTGAAGATATTTCACTGGGGCTGAAGAAAGGCGACACGATCGATCTGACGCCGGCTGCGGCGGAGATCATGCGGAAGCACGAGTCGAAAGACGACCCGGAGACGAATTGCCTGCCGACTGGCGTGCCGCGACAGGCGCCGTATCCGTGGAAGATCGTCGAGAGCCCACCTTATATTTACTTCCTGTTCGAAGGGAACATTCACAGCTACCGGCAGATCTTCATGGATGGGAGGAAGCATCCGGCCGATCCCAGTCCGTCGTGGTACGGGCACTCGGTAGGGCACTGGGAGAAGGACACGCTGGTGGTCGATACGGTCGGTTTCAACGATATTTTCTGGTTCGATTTCGTCGGGCACCCGCACACGGAACAACTGCATACGATCGAGCGCTATACGCGGACGAATATGGGGACGCTGGCGGAGGAAGTGACGATTGACGATCCGGGGGCATATCGACATCCGTTCACGATTTTGTCGGGGCATCGGCTGCTGCCGAACGACGAACTGATGGAGTATATCTGCCAGGAAAATAATCGGGATGTGAAGCATTTGGTGGGACCGGCGGGACGACCCTGATTCACTAAACCCGCCGGCGACAAGATCGCCGGCGCTACAAGTTCTCGGGCTTGCTCACGCCCAGAAGGCGATTGATTTCGCTGCGATCGCCATCGTTCCGGATCAGGTTTGCAACCAAATCCCCCAACGGCATGTCTCCCCAGGCGATCGCCCGGCGAACCAGATATGGGGCGGGGCTGTGGGGATCGGTGCGAGCGAGAAAATCGGCGGCGTCCGCGAGCCGCCGGTACGCATCGTTCCGGTTGCGAATCGGACCGGAGCCGGAGGGTGGTCGATCGGACGCGGACGGAATCACCGGCGCGGCCGGATCGGAGGCGGCGGGCCGCTCGGTGGCGACCGGTTCGGGGTCGCGCTGGGGGAGAATGCCTGCGATCTGTTCCCGAATGGAGTCCAACGTGTTCGTTAATTCTCCCAAGCGGGACGCCTGCTCAGCGCAGCGTTCGTTCAGCACGCCTTCCAGCTCGGCGGCGGCATCCGCCGCGGATTCGAGGTCATTGAGGAGTTCTTCATAAAATGCCGGAGCCTCGCTGGAATCCGGCGCCGTCAGCACCATAGTGCGAACAGCCGCGGACAGTTCCTCGTTGAGCCAGGCAATGGGCGCAAGCCGATGCTCCCACGAACCGCCCTCTGCCGCTCCGGGATGCAGCGGGTCCCAGTAGTATTCGCAAAGATCGGCGACCACTTCCAGGCCCTGCGCGAGTCCACCCAACCCGTACAAATGCAGCCATGCTTCGGTTAACCAGCCGGCGATCTGTATGTCTTTGGTGCTGCGCTGCAGGGCATCGAGGCACAGCCCGGCCACATCGGACCAAGCGACTCCAGACCCGCCCGACACAGATCCGCCGAGTTCCGCCTGCGAGCGAGCTTCCCGGATTCGGTCATACGTCCCTTCGCCTTGCAGAAACGCACCCGCGGGCAGGTTTCCGGGAATCGGAGCGAGCAGGGAATCCAAATCGAAATCCAACTTCTTTTCGATTCGAATCGGATCCATAGGAGCTATTTGATGTCCTTCATGTGCGCGGGGCGCGCCGGCGTCGGCGCTCCTTCTTTGATCAGGCTTCCGGCAGTGACGCCGATATCAAGGTGCACCAGCTTTTCGTCGAGCTTGAGCAGCAACATCTCCATGCAAACGAGATTTGCCAGCATCTTTCCATATTGCTGCAGCAGGTATTTCACCCCGTACCATATGTTGCACGCCTCTTTGCAATCGGCAAACCGGCTGTCATTGAAATTGGCGGACGCTACAAGCTCGTCCCGCAGGCGTTTGAAAGCCGGGTCGATCTCAAGCTCATTAATCTTCTTTCCGTACCAGAGGATTTTCTGGGAGATGCGGCCCATGTCCTCTTTCTTCAGCTTGTCTGTGGCTTCTTTCAAATCGTGAAACGCCAGGTCGTCGGCGCTTTGCATCAGGTTTTCGACAGCGACCTTCGCCCCGAGCACCTTTTTCCGTATCGTGCGACGGCTGTATCGCTCTTTCAGCGCTCCGAGAACGAGATCGCCGGCTGTCCCGACACCAGCCCCCACGGTCGCACCGAACGGCACTGAAGAGGTGGAGGCAGTGGAGTGAAAGGACGTATAGGTAACGCCGGAAGCCTGATTGCCCGCTATCGACGACTGATAGCCGGAGAATCCTCCTCCGCCGCTGTCGGCCGCCGCAGTGGCCATGTCGCCCAGGACGGATGGACCCCAGGTATCTGTAATAAAGTCTTGTGCGTGCTCTTTGACTTCGTCCCAGGCGCCACCTTCCTCCGCCGGGGGCTGAAGGTGAGCGGGCAGGGCCTCGACTTTGTGCCTAAAGTGATCCGTAGTCATGGCCCTATGGGGCACGGCGGCCTGTGTCTCGTAAGCCTGCATGGGTTGCTGTCTGTGCGCCGCGACAGCGCGCGAGCGCACTGCCGATGCGTCGGTTCTGGCGTGGTACCAGGACGTAGCCGCATTTCCGCGCTGGGTGATGAGCCGGAGGTTGTGAACATTGGCGCGGAAATCAGTATCAGAGATGTTGTAACAAGTCCGGATACAGTGTTCGTGGTTCCCGCTGAAGTGCACCTGTCGCAGGATATGCGCGTAGATTTTTTCCGCGTGCGCGGCAAGCGTGTTGCGAAGTCCGACAATCTCCACCAGCCGCGTCAGGACGGTATTGTAGGTCATCTGACCGTAATAACGGAATTCCAGGAGCCTGCGGTTCAACTCGCCGTCGTCGCGAAATTTGGTCGATAGTTGGTCCGCGGTTGCCGGCGAGCTCATCCGCGAGCGGACGGTAGTGTGCAAATGACGAAGGTTGTAAGCAATCCCCCGCGCGCCTCCCAACAGCATCTTCCCGCGGCGGGCAACGCGGATGTATTTTTTGACGACCTTCATTGTGGCCTCAGGCAGCCTCTCGAGCGGCATAGCGTTCCTCGAAGCGCTGGCTTTGATGTCACGCCGCAGAGCATTGCTCGCGCTCTGGTAATGATATTCGTCGAGCGTTTTAGAGACACCGATGCCGACTACCAGACCGATCGCCGGGGCGATTCCAAACGTAACCGCACTCGCGGCCACTCCGGCCGCCGCAATTGCGCCGATGGCAAACCCCTGAGCAACCGAAACCCCGGCTTTGACGCCGGTCTCAACCAAAAGGGTTTTAAAAGCGGCGTCTTTCCTCCACCCTTTATAAGCCGACCCCAGTTTTTTGCTCGTCACGCCTTTCATCACGTCCCTGGTCAGCTTTTCGGCGCGGAGGGCGAATGTGGTGTCCAGTCCCGTCCACTGGAGCGGCGTAATCGGCGGGGGAGCGGGCGTAGCCATTTCTGTAAGCGATCCTTTCTCCTGGGACTATCGTTTACTGGCTGGTCCCGTGTGCGTTCAGCGCCCCAGTATTATATCGGGCTCGTGTCGACTGAAATCGGAAATATTGAGCCGACAGGCAATAATGAGCCGCGCCACACAGGCGCCAAGGGCTAACGACACGCACCGCGCCGGCCGGAAGGCCAGCGGCAGGGCCGAAGCCCTGCCCCACGTTATTGAAGGCGGGAGGCGGCCAAGTCACATCCCGCGCGGAGGACTTTCAGCTTCAGCCACACTACGGGTTCGATGACCCATTCGCGTCCGGTGAAGGTGCCGAAACCGCAATCACCGCCGGCGATGACGCGCTCTTTGTCGCCAACGGCCGCGATGGCTTCGAGGACGCGGCGGGCCACTACTTCGGGATGCTCGACGATGTTGGTGGTGGAATCGATCACGCCGGGCACGAGCGTCATATGCGCGGGCGGACGATTGCGGCGGACGGCTTCATATTCGTGCTGGTGGCGGGGATTGGCGAACTCGATGCTGAGCGCGCCGACGTTGGCCTGATAGAGAACGGGCAGGATGACGGAGAGCGGCACGTCGTGCAGGTGCGGGCCTTCCCAGTTGCCCCAGCAGCAGTGGAGGCGAACGCGGTCGCGGGGAATGCCTTCGATGCCTTTGTTGAGCGCGGCGACATGCGTTTCGGCGGCTTTGACGAAGTCGGCGTCGGAGAGGTCGCGGTAGAACATGGCGCGATCCATGGCGAGGTCGGGGGAATCGATCTGGAGGATGAAGCCGGCGTTGGCGATGGCGCGATATTCGTTGGACATCTCGCGGGCGAGGGCAATGAGATAGGACTCGTGCGAGTTGTAATGAGCGTTGAACATCGTGGTGGAGATAATGCCCGGCGACGGAGCGGTGAGAAAGCAATCGGCGAAACCGGGGGCGGCTTTGACGGCGGTTTTGAAGCGGTCAATCTCTTTGTCGATGGGGGCGACGTCGAGGTAGTGCAGTTCGCGCTGCGCTTCCGGCGCGTTCTGCATCCGGCTGCGTTTGGGGAAACGGCGCATTAAGTCTTCGACGAGCTCGGGATATTCTTCGTAGTCGCGGCCGCGGCGGCGTTTCGATTCGCCGGCGAAGCCGGACATGCGCTGGGGCACGTAGGTTTGGAAGCCAACGCGCTGCTGCTCGCCGTCATTGCCGATGTCGATGCCGGCTTTGACCTGCTCTTCGACGACGTGGCGAACGGCGCGGTCCATTTCGAGATCGAGTTGGGCTTTGTCGATGGCGACGCCTTCTTCGCGGCTGACGAGGAGGCTCGAAAGCGCGGGGTTGCGGGGAAGGCTGCCGACGTGGGTGGTGAGGATGCGGTCGCGTTTACCGGTCATGGGGAGAAGACCAGTTTAATATCCGTCGGCACATCCGTCATCCGGGCCGGGTGTTTCACGATACCCTTAAAGTAGGGGTGACGAATGGCAAATCTCGATTGGTCACAATGCCCCGCCGTTGAGAACGTGCCGGGCAAGGTTAGCGGTGCGTGGGTGCCGCGGGGAACCCGTATGCCTGTTTCAGCGATCTTCGAGAATATCGAAGCCGGGGCCAACATTGACGACATCAACATTGACAAGATCATGAATGGTTCGACGGACTTGACCGGGAGCAGGTGAAGGCGGTATTTGAATTCGCCGCCCGCAGCCTGGATAAAGCGCCAGCCCTTACGCCGTAGATGCTGGTTCTTTTCGATCAGGCAACGCCGGGCAGTCTTGCCGAAGTCGACATACCCTACGCCGACTGACTCCAGCACAGGTGGGGGCGGCGTTTGACTCGGCGGGATTTTCCCTATAGCATCATCAACAGAATTAAACTGACAGAACCGACCATAAATGGGACCCGTAAGACCAGGCACTTCCGCATTCTTTTGTTTACTTCTTTCCATCACCCCTGCGTTGCTGCAGGCGCAGAGCACGACGTATAGAGCGCCGCGCATGCCGAACGGCCATCCGAATCTGAACGGGATCTGGCAGGCGATGAATACCGCCAACTGGAACCTGCAGGATCATCCGGCATCGCCGGGTCCGATTTGGGAACTGGGGGCGATTGCGGCGCAGCCCACGGGCAAAGGCGTAGTGGTGGGCAACGACATCCCCTACAAACCGGAAGCGGCGGAGAAACAGAAGGAGAACTTCAAGAATCGGCGCACCGACGATCCGGAGGCGAAGTGCTTCATGCCTGGTATTCCGCGGGCCAACTATATGCCGTATCCGTTCCAGATTGTCGAGACGGGAAGAGATATTCTGTTCGTGTACGAATTTGCGAGCTCGAACCGGCTCGTGAACATGGGTAAGGCAATGGAAGCTCCTTCCGACACATGGATGGGAACGAATAACGGGCACTGGGAAGGCGACACGCTGGTGATCGACGTGACCGGTCTGAACGGGCTGGCGTGGCTCGACCGGAGCGGGGATTTCTTCAGCGACAAGGCGCACGTGGTGGAGCGTTTCACACGGACCGATCCCGACCACATGAGTTATCAGGCACGGATTGAAGATCCGTCCGTATTTACGAAGCCGTGGACCATCAACATGACGCTCTACCGCAAGGTGGAGAAAGACGCCGAACTGCTGGAGTTTAAGTGCACGGAGTTTGCCGAACAGCTTCTCTACGGGAAATATACGAAGGGCGGAGGGACCAAATGACCAAAGCGGCGATCCTGACGGCGGTGCTCATTTTCGGGCAAACGGCTTTCGCACAGACAAAGCAGAGCACGTACACGCCCCCGAAGACACCTTGGGGCGATCCCGATCTGCAGGGCGTGTGGCCGGGCAACATGGGCGTGCCGATGCAGCGGCCGACGAGTTTCGGCGATCGGGCGACGCTCACTGAAGACGAATTTGCCAAAAAGGAAGCGCAGGCCAGGAAGCAGGCCCAAGCCGACTCGGAATCGACGGTGGCCAGCGATTCAAAGGTGGGGATCGGCCCTCCGTCCTATTGGACCGAGCGGGGCACGCCTACGCACCAGGCTTCGCTGATCATCGATCCGCCGAACGGAAGACTGCCGGCGCTGACCGCGGAAGCGCAAAAATATCGAAAAGAAACCAAGCTGCCGGGCGAATGGCGCGGCAAGGCGGATTCCTGGGAAGACCTGAACATTTATTACCGCTGCATTTCGCGCGGGGTGCTGGGGTCGATGATTCCTGTGGTCTACAACAACGGCAACCAGATCGTACAGTCGCCGGGATATGTTGTGCTCCGCAACGAAATGATTCACGAAAGCCGGGTCATTCCCCTGGACGGGCGGCCGCACCCGGCCTCCAATGTTCATTTGGTTATGGGAGACTCGCGCGGGCATTGGGAAGGCAACACACTGGTGGTGGAGACGACGAATTTTACGGACAAAGACGCGATCGGATCGAACGGCGCGGGGTATCCGGGAGATCCGGGTTATCACAGCGACCAGCTCAAGATCATCGAAAGATTTACGCGGACCGGTCCGAAGATCATGGAATACCGGGCGACAGTGGCCGATCCGAAGACCTGGACGCAGCCCTGGACCATTCTGATCGAACTGGCCAGGGACGATAATTATCAGATTCTCGAATACGCCTGCCATGAGGGCAATTACGCAATGAGCGACATTCTGAGCGGCGCGCGGGAAGCGGAAGCAGCAAAGAAATCGAAGTAAGCTTTATATATACAGGAGAGACGGATCGAAAATGCGAATCAAGCTGGCAGTCGGGATGGCGCTCGGGATGATTTTTGCGGGAACCCCGGTATGGGCACACCACGCGTTCGAGGCGGAGTTCGACCAGAAAAAGCCGGTCACGCTGGAGGGCAAGGTTACCAGCATGGAATGGATCAATCCTCATTCCTGGATTCATATCGATGTGACCAACCCGAACGGCACCGTGACGAACTGGATGATCGAGTGCGGAAGCCCGAACATTATGCTGCGGCGCGGATTCACGAAGCATTCGCTCGAGACCGGGACGGAGATTTCGGTGAAGGGTTACCAGGCCAAAAATGGGTCGAACCGGGCCAATGGAAGCAGCGTTACGTTCAAAGATGGACGGAAGCTGTTTGTGGGCGGGTCGAACCCGGATCTTCAGCAGGAAGATAAAGATAAGAAGTAAAGGAGTCGCCACAATGAATCTGAAATTTGTGTGTTTCGCAGCGGCGCTTGTACTGGCTTGTTTGCCAATTGCCGCTCAGACCTCCATCTCCTCGTCGCCGGCGGCTGCGCCCAAAGCGCCGAAGTCGGCAAAGTTACTCTCAACACCGAAAACGAACACTGTCGCCGCGGCAAAAGACTACACGCCGCCGAAGACGGCGTGGGGCGATCCGGACCTGCAGGGAGAATGGCCGGCCTACGCGAACATCCCGATGCAGCGGCCGGCGAGTTTCGGCAACCGCGCCTTCCTGACGGACGAAGAGTTCGCAAAGCGGGCGAAACAGGCCGTGAAGCAAAGCGAAGACGACAATGAAGAGTTCGCGCCTGCGTCCGGAGCGGCAAACGTCACCATCAATCCGCCGGGCTACTGGGTGGAGCATGGAAAGCCCGATCATCAGGCGTCGCTGGTGGTGGATCCGCCGAACGGCAGAATTCCGCCAATGACTCCGGCAGGGCAGGATTTCGTGAAGAGCCTGCGGGGAGGATTGGGACCGGGCAGCCACTTCCCGACGAAGGTCGATTCCTGGGAGGATTTCGATACGTACAGCCGCTGCATTACGCGCGGGCTGGTGAGCAGCATGCTGCCTACGCTATACAACTTCGGCAACCAGATCATGCAGGCGCCGGGAACCGTGGTGATCCGAAACGAGATGATCCATGAGACGCGCGTGATTCCGACCGATGGCCGTCCGCACGCGGGCAGGGGCGTTACCAGCTACATGGGCGACTCCGTCGGGCATTGGGAAGGCAACACGCTGGTGGTGGAAACGAAGAACTTCAACGACAAAATCGGGGCTGGCGGCGGCTACTTCAGCGATGCCGCGGTGCTGACGGAACGATTCACGCGGACCGGTCCGGAAGGCCTCAGCTACGATCTGACTGTGAACGATCCGAAGACGTGGACCAAACCGTGGACGATCCATATGCCGTACCACATGGACAAGAGCTACGTGATCTACGAGTACGCCTGCCATGAAGGCAACTACATGATGACCGATGCGCTGACGGGCGCGCGCGACCTGGAGAAAGCGGGCAAGGCGACGAAGGTGGATCGCGGCACGGTGGGAAATCCGGGGCCGTCGCCGGCGGCTGCGCAGTAGATCAGCGGACGTACAGGTCCGATCTCTTCCGGTTGGTTTTGCCAGCCGGAATTCGAGCTAACGGCGCACTTTCATTTGCAGTGCCGCGGACTCCGATCTGATTTGGCAAGCGTAGCAGCTTATGGACAGGTTGCACCTTATTCGATGACAGCGGTGCGCCGGGTAGAAGCCCCTGACCCGAGGCTGAAATACCCGGTCACCTTTTCAGGGGATAAGGCCTGCCCACTACTCTGCGACTGGGCAGGGCCGAAGCCCTGCCCCACCAATTAATCCCAGTAGACGAAGGCCATCGCGTTGCCCGTGCCCGCTTCCGAGCGGTAGCAGGGGACATAGTCGACCTGGTGGCAGCGAAGCTTTGCCTGATTCATCGCGGCGATTACCGGATACCAGTTTTTGATTTCGGCGGTGCCTACCTTGAAAAGGCTCTCGGGGATTTCTTCGAGGGCTTTTTCATCGCTGTCCTTCATGGCGTTCAGAATTTTCCGGTCGAGATCTTCGTCAATTACGAAGTGAGTCAGGCCGCCCGAGGCCATCACGGCAACGCGCTTCGCACCGTCGAAGCTTTCGATCGCACGATAAAGCGCGCGGCCCAGATCGAGACAGCGGCGGTTCTTCGGGACGTTGTGGGGGAAGTGAACGTTCAGAATGATCGGAACGCTCGGGGGAGGAGTGTCACCCAGGATCGAGTGATAGAGAAAGCCGTATGCGTGCGGGATGCCACCGCGCGGAGCCGCTTTGGGTGTCGTGTCCGATTGGGCGAGGTCGAAATTTTCACCGGCGAGAGAATCCAGAATGTGATCGGCAAGGGCCGTCGCTCCGGGATACATAGCGCCTTCGATGGGCGAATTGCCGGGCTCGGCAATATTGATGCCCGGCGGGTTGTGTTCATCCAGATGCTGCAGGTTTTTGATTTGCGCGCCGCGATAAACCGTGATGGCGGGCGTGAGGCCTTCATCGAAGAATTCCCGCTGATCGTTGCCCAGGATAACAACCGCATCCGGCGCAACTTCCGCAAATTTGCGCGTCAGCACTTCCATTGCGCGGTGGCACTGCGCATGGCGATCGCGACGCGATTCGACGGTCACCTCGGAGGCGAAGCCCGGGGCGCGCTCGCGCAGGAGCGTTTCATAATCCCAGGTTTTGCCGCGATACCAGTGCTTCTTGTTTTCGCGATCGGCCTGCGCGCGCAAATCCCACTGTTCGGGCGGCGTGGAAAGCAAAGGGCCGTGAGACGATCCGATACCGAGAACGATTTCTGCCATAAGGTTCAGTTTACTTAAAAGCTATTTTCGCTTTTGCATCTTCCTCGGCTTTGACGCCGGGGCCG
The DNA here is from genome assembly GCA_036273015.1 of Bryobacteraceae bacterium. GTDB lineage: Bacteria > Acidobacteriota > Terriglobia > Bryobacterales > Bryobacteraceae > BOG-234. Next base: position 216,501 of record DATAXN010000050.1, read on the forward strand.
AACAACTGCTCGAAGAAATGCTCCTTCACCAGGCGATCGACAACGCTGTTGTCAATTACTTTGTGAAAATCAAAAGCCTTCATCTGCGCGCCGATACGGGCATCGGCCTGATGCTCCGCAATGTATGTGACGGCGGGCGCGAGGACGTAAGGCACGCGTTCGTACGTGTTGGCTTTCTTGTCGTGATCGTAGATCCGGCCGATGTCGGCGGCGCTCTGTGTGTCATATACGCCGTATGCTTTGATGGCCATGGCCTTGTCGTCGTAGTAGCGCTTGATGGCTTCGGCCTGCGCTTTGATCATCAATTCCGGCAGCTTGGGATTGGCCGCGATCGCGCTCCTTTTGAAGACGTATGCCAGAGGAGCGTAGAGATCGGGATTGTCGGCGAGGTTGGCGATCTCCTTGAAGCCCTGCGGCTCCAGCTTGAAGTAAGCGGGCGGAGGCACCATGGTGGCGTCGATGCGACCGCTCACCAAGGCGGCAACCCGTCCGTTGCCATCCGTTCCGAGGGGGACCCACTCGACATCGCGGGGGCCGATTCCGAACTTGCCGAGGATGGCGAGCGCGAAGCTGTAGGGCGGATCGCCGAGCTGGCTGACGCCAAATTTTTTGCCCTTCAGGTCGCGGACGCTTTTGATCTCGCCGCGCGTCATCATCGCGAACAGGGCGCGATTCAACGGGCTGCCCATGATAACGAGCGACGTGTCGTGCATGGCGGCCTGCATGGCCTGATCCATGGGGTAGTTGGTCATCTGCGCTTCGCCGCTGATGAGCATCGCCATACCGGCGGGATGGACGGCGAAGACCAGTTTGGCGTCCAGTCCGTATTTCTGGTAATAACCGCCCTCCTTCGCCAGAAACAGCGGCCAGTTGGCGGGCGCCTTGGCGGGGTAGTTGATGGTGATTTCCTTAAGCTGCGCGAACAGCGGCGCGGCGAGGAGCAGGAGGAGGGGAAGAATCGAACGCCGGAGCGCCGGGCGGAAGACCGGCGGCAGGGCGACGCTGAGACCCCCATAAAGGGGGCCTGTCAGAGCCCTGACCCCACAAAACCTTAAGTTACTCATGGCGGACACCTATCATTAACTTGGCTTGTCGATCTTGAAGAGTTTTTTGGCGTTGCCTTCGAAGATCAGCTTCTTATCGGCGTCGCTCAGCCAGTCAAAGGCTTCGATCAGGTAACGCGTTTCGTCCAGCCATTTCCCGGTGCGCGGGTCTTTGACAGTGCCGACGCCGGGACGCTCTGTGCCGAAGAGACAGCGATCGGCGCCCACGGTCTTGATGAGGAGAGCGAGCGAGTCGCTCGAGTAAATGACGGTGTCGTAGTAAATGTTCCGCATGCGCTCAGAGAAACGCGTGGCCCCGGGGGTGCGCAGCGAACCAGCTTCGAAGCGAGCCCAATGATAGGGAATCGCGCCGCCGCCGTGCGAGACGAGAATTTTGAGCGTGGGGAAATCTTTAAATACGTTGGAATTGAGCAGCGACACGACACCGATGCTTTCCTCGTTGATGAAGTGCAGCGAATAAGGGAGGCGATCCGAACGGCAGCCGGCGGAATGGATGTGGCCGGGGACGTCCAGCTCGACGAGCTTTTCGTAGAGCGGATACCAGTAGCGATCGCCCAGCGCGGGAGTTTCGATGCCGCCGGCCTCGCCGGGATCGGGGTTGATGAGGCAGCCCACGAGACCCAACTCCTTCACGCATCGCTCCAGCTCCTTCAGGCAGTTACTCGGGCTGATACCGGGGCTTTGCGGCAGACCGCAGACGCCGCGAAAGGTGTTCGGATAGAGCCTGGTCTGCTTCGCGATGATGTTGTTGGTCTCTTCCATGAACCAGTTGACCAATCTCGGATGCTCACTGTGCATCATCTGGTACGGGCGGGGTGAGACTAGCTGCATGTCGGTGCCGACTTCCTTGAGCTGATCGAGATGCGAAGAGCCGCCGAAGACCGGCTGGTTGAGAGCCTGTTTGACGTCGTCGTCATCAGCTCCCGCGCTGCCGCGCCCATGGGCGCCGCGGTGGGATATGAGTCCGGCTTTATATACGTAGAGCTTGTCGGGCGCGGTCACGTGTCCGTGGGCGTCAATGATCATCGTTGTCTATATCTCCTGAGTGGGGTTCGCAAGCGGGATTATATCCAATCGGGTCATGACCCGAGCGGGAATATACTGACCCCGTATGCTGGATCGCACCAAAAACCAACTCCTGACGCAGACAGGCGCCGAAACGCCGATGGGTCAACTGCTGCGCCGCTACTGGATGCCCATCGCGGCCGTTTCCGAGTTCGACAGGATTTCGGTCAAACCGATCCGGCTCATGGGCGAGGATCTAACGCTCTACAAAGATCTCAGCGGCACTTTCGGGTTGGTGGACCGGCAATGCCCGCACCGGCGCGCGGACCTTTCCTACGGCTTCGTGGAGCAATGCGGACTGCGATGCAATTACCACGGCTGGCGCTTCGATCAGACGGGCCAGTGCGTGGAGCAGCCGTGGGAAGATGTCGCGGCGCCCGAGGCGCGGTTCAAAGACAAGATTCGGATTACGGCATATCCGGTGGAGGCCCGAGCCGGTTTGCTCTGGGCATATCTGGGACCGCAACCCGCGCCGCTGGTTCCCGACTGGGAACCGTTTTCCTGGGCGAACGGGTTCGTGCAGATCGTATTCGCGGATGTGCCGTGCAACTGGCTGCAATGCCAGGAAAATTCCATCGATCCGCTGCACTTCGAGTGGATGCACATGAACTGGAGCGTGCGGTTGGACGACAAGCTGCGGCCTTATTCACCCCGGCACATGAAGCTGGAGTTCGAAGAGTTCGACTACGGTTTCGTCTACCGGCGGCTGCGCGAAGGAATGAAAGAGACCGATTCGATGTGGACCACGGGCCGCGTGTGTCTGTGGCCGAATGCGCTGTTTCCAGGCGACCACTTCGAGTGGCGCGTGCCGGTGGACGATGAGAACACGCTGAGCGTCACGTGGGCGTTCACGCGAGTCCCGCGGGAGCAGGAACCGTACGTCCAGGAGCAAATCCCCGGTTGGCATGGGCCGGTGAAAGATGAAGCGACCGGACGCTGGATTTCCAGTCACGTGATGAATCAGGATTTCATCGCGTGGATCGGCCAGGGAAGGATCGCCGACCGGACGCAGGAGCACCTGGGTACGGGGGATCGCGGCGTGATTCTGCTGCGGCAGCGGTTTCTGGACGATCTGGCGGCGATCGGGAGGGGCGGGGATCCGAAAGGAGTGATCCGCGATCCGGCGGCGAATGTGGCCGTGCCGTTGCCCGTCGCCGAGCGCCGGTTTCTAACGGAAAGCCTCGGCCGCGAGGAGCTGCTGAAGCATCCTGTGCTGGGGAAGCAGTATGAAGGGGAGTATCCGTTTCAGGCCGGGCAGCCGGAAGAGGTTCGGCGGGCTTATGCCGAGGCGATGGGGATTTAAAGCAGTTTTGCAATACTGCAGATGAGGTGGGGCGGGATGAAATCCTGCGCGGGTAACCCCGCTATCCGGTTGCAAATCAGCAGTGGGCCGATTGCCAATCGGCCGCAGATTCACAATCTGCCCCACATTCCAACAGAGCTTACGCTTCTGATGAAACCATAGGGAGACTGAAGATGATTGCCAAGGCCCGAATCGTTCAAATGGGACACTCGCTGGTTATCCGCGCACCCGAAGGCTTGCTTGAACACGCTCAACTACCGGATGAAATCGAGATCGAGGCCGAAAAGGGGCGGATGATCGTGCGACCTGCAGGGAAGCCACGAGCAGGATGGGCCGAAGCCGCAAGGGTAATGCACGGCGCGGGCGATGACAAGCTGCTCTGTTGAGCCTGTCTCACGGCTATTGAACAGGAGCGCCGGGGGTTCCGGTTTCGCCGGATGAGCCGGCGTTGAAGACGCGGGCGCCGTCGGCGAGCTTGACCGTTTTTGCGTTGGCGAGGTTGGAGCCGTCTTTGGCGGCGGAGCCGTCGACGACGATCACATCGCCTTTCTTCAGAGAGTCACGACGCCAGCCTTGGCGCATCAGGAGGTTCGGACTGCCCAGTTCGCAGTCCCACTTCGTTACTTTGCCGGATTCGTCCTTCACTTCCATGTGAATCCAGGCGTGGGGATTCACCCACTCGAGCTCGATCAGCGTGCCCTTGAGTTCCACGGGCTTCCGAGCGTCAAACTCGGCCGCGAACGAATGGTGCGCAAATGCGCGCATCGAGAAAAGCAAAAGTGCGGCGGCGCCAGTAGAGAACCAGGAAAGTTTCATTTCGAATTGCCTACCATATGCTGCGGATCGACGTTCTTTTCACAGACGAATTCGAGGAGATCAGTATCGGGCAGCAGCGTGTAGCGCATGACCGGCATGATCCACGGCTTGACGTATGTCTTGGCGTCGTCAATCGTCACCTGGATATCCATATGCCCGAAATCGACGCGGTGGAAGCGCTCGGTCACACGCAGAACGTCGGAGTGCGGATGGCCTGCCAGATCGACGTTCCAGACTTGGTCGTTGATGCCGGCGGTGGTGACGACGAACTCGTCGCCGTCCCATTTGCCGACCGAATAACCCATCCAACTGGGACTGATGAATTCTTTGGGAAGCTCGCGGCCGTCGGTGAAGATCTCGCGGCGCAGGGAATACATTTCATAAAGCATGACCAGCTTGCCCGGCGCATTGATGAGCTCGAACGGATAGGGGAGGGTGCTGGCTTTGGGAACACCCTGCGGCATGCAGCGGGCTTCGGGATCGTCCTTTATCGAATTGGCGCGGCGCTCGTCGAAAACCTTCTGCGCCCAAGGGAGCATTTCCGGAGGGGTCGATCGGGCCCGACTGACCGGGCGGTGACCGGCAGGACTCCATTGATCGCCCAACCAAAGGCCGGAAAGATCGGGCTTGCCGTCCGGAAGCTTAGGCGCGGGCGCGGTGAGGTTTGCTTTACCGTCGGGGTTGCGCGGAATTCCTTTGGTGGGATAGTCGAGCCATTGGGCGCTCAAGTGAGCCGCCGCGAAGCAGAAAACGGCAAGCGAAAGTGTGGGGTTCAGACGCACGCTAGTCCAAGTACACGTGGACCGGCCTCGTTCGTCCAGCCAGCGAGGCTGAGCGAACGAATACCGGTCCGAAGAAAAACACGGAGCTAAAAGCTACTTATCGGACTTTTCGGACTTCTCGTCCCGGCCTGTTTCACTGGCCGAGCCGGCGAACAATCGTCTGCCGTCCGACAGTTTGACCGTTCTGGCATTGGCGAGTTGAGAACCATCCTTGGCCATGGCGCCCTGCACGTTGATCGTATCGCCGATCTTCATCGAGTTGCGGGTCCAACCCTGTCGCATCAGGCCGTTGGGGCTGCCGAGCTCAAATTCCCAATTGCTCACCTTGCCGGAGGCTTCATCCTTCACGTCCAGATAAAACCGGGCATGGGGGTTCATCCATTCGACCTTCGTGACCGTTCCGGTCAGATCGACAGGCTTCTTGTTGTCGTATTCCGCCGCGAACGAATGATGGGCAAGCGCGGGCATCGCCGAGAGGCCCAAACCGATCGCCAAAACACAAAGCAAACTAGTCTTCATTGCAAAAAGCTCCTTGAATTCTTTCCGTTTTCTTCCGGAATCCATCCAGCTTGGCCGGATGTCTCTCGGGTGCATCATACCATTACTTCTTCACCGCTGCCAGACTCTTATATGCCGCTGTCGGCGCAAAATGATAATGTCCTATTTGCGCAAAGTAGAAATGTCCTATTGACGGCCTTCAGGCTGGGGAGGTGCAAGAAGGACAACTACTGATGACACAAGCCGAGCGGGATCGACTGGTGGCCTTGAAGAAGGCGA
>DATAXN010000051.1:0-4911 GCA_036273015.1 Bryobacteraceae bacterium
ACTCACATTTAAGTACCGCCACCCGCGCCCTTGCAGGTCATCGTAGTAGCGGAACGTGAATCCCAGAAAGTCCAGACTTGCTCCTTCTTCTTTCAGATTCACCACGCGCGTTTTCTCCCGATTGATCGTGTGTTTTCGGTAGAGTTGCGTAATCCGACGAAGCGCTCGCAGGGATTCCGTCAACGGCGTAGGTCCCGATCGGTTTCATGCCGGAGCAGTCGGACTTTTGAGCTTACGTGCTGAGCGGAACGTTTTCCAGAGCCGGCTGTTAACTTCTTCGGACGAGAAAGCTTCAGGGTCGAACGGACCTCTCCAGCGGAGCATGTTTTCATGCTCTTCATGGTCCGGATCGGCGATGGCTTCGAGATAGTCTTCATACCCCGGGATTCCGCCGACATCCTCCGGAGGAGTCTGACGCTCGCCGGCGACGCATCTGGGATACTGCAATGTGGAGTCGGGCATAATGATCGCCTCCAGGAGCAGATCATGATGCCAGCTATCCCCGAAGTCATATAGATACAGGAACTGCGTGCCGACGCGGGGGACCACGTCGCAAAGCCGTTCCTTCCGTTCATCAATCACCTTGCGTTCATACATGTCGTCATCCGGATCAGGCACGCTGTAGACGTGCCGGCCGACCGTGAACTCGTGAAGATGATAGTCCCCCCAGTTCATGACAATCTGTAAGATCGTATGTAACTGCGCCAGAGTGATGTCTTCCCCAACCTGAATGCGCCTCCAGATGGACGGCTGGATTTCCTGCAATGCGATCCTAATTTGATATATCGCGCGATTCTTGGTCATAAACTTATCCCTTGCTCGCCAGTATCCGGCGCACGGAAGTGCGGCCGATGTTGAGCCGCCGGGCGATCTCGGCCTTGCTCACGCCTGCGCGGTGAAGCTTGCCGATCTGGTCCGCCTTCTTCGCCACCGTCAAAGGTCGTCCCAGGTGCTTTCCTTTCAAGCGCGCTTCGGCAATGCCCGCACGGATTCGTTCACGGAGAATCTCGTGTTCGAATTCAGCGAACACCGAAAGTAGCCCCGCCATTGCACGGCCAGTCGATGTTGTCAGGTCGAGGGCTTCGTTCAGCGACACGAACCCGACGCCGAGTTCAGCGAGTTCCTTTAAGGTCACAACCAGATCGGCCAGGGAGCGACCCCAACGGTCCAATCGCCAAACCAGCACGGCATCGATTTCGCGGCGGCGCGCCGCAGCGAGGAGTTTCTCCCGGAGTTGACGCTCAACCGCGCCGGATCCAACCTCTTTTATCTGAGTGGCGATACTCCAGCCACGTCTCGCCGAGTACTCGCGCATGGCGCGGATCTGCAACGACAGAGTCTGCTGATCGTGCGTGGAAACGCGCGCGTATAGCCCCACGCGAAACATTTTCGTGGGTTTCTGGCGCTGGCCAAAAACCCTCTTCAGTTTGGCTGGAGTGGAAGCCCGTTTGGCGGTCATTTCGAGAGGTCCGATGGGCAGGGCTTTAAGCTAATGCTTTCGGCCATGCGACCAGACCATGATATTACGCGGCCACGGGTTTTACGATCCGCGCCAATGCCTCACGGTAATTCCACGGCATCCATTCAGCCGGATGCACGGTCAGTTCCGCAGGATGCCGGAGCAACTCCGTCAGATAGTCAAACGGATTGACGTTGTTCAGTTCGCAGGTGTGGATCAGACTCATGAAGAGATCACCGACCCGAGCCCCGTTCATCGTTCTATAGAAGAGCGCGTTCTTACGGTGTAGGATCGCTTTCTTCAGGGCTCTTTCGACGACGTTGTTGTCGAGAGGCGCGCCTGGCTGCTGCAGAAACAACGTCAGTTTCGTCCAGTGCTTTAGTAAATAGGAGATGGCCTTGCCGAGCCCGGAGTTCGGCTCCGTCCGATGCTCCGACAACTGGGCCTTCATCCAATCGTGCAGTCCGTCCATCAGGGGTTGGCTGTGCTCCTGGTGAAGTTGTAGACGATGTTCCGGTGACAGCTGCCGCTCTTTCGCCTGAGCGTCGTTGTGATAAACCTTGCCCAACGTCTCCAGCACATATCGGCATTCTTCGGGGAAGTTCGCGGCGATATCTACAAACTGCCGTCTTCCGTGAGCCAGGCAAAAGGACAGAAGGATTTCAACGCCCTTTAGCTTTGGCGTATTCCTGGACAACGCGTCGCACATCTGAACGAGAGGCGTCGATTCCGCCGCACGTTGTTTCAACACATCGGCAAGGTTTTCTCCCGCGTGTTTCCAGCCCGTAAAGTACAGCGCGATGCTCCACTCTCCCCAGATCGATACGATGCCGCTGGTGAATGTTCCCGTGCGCCCGTCGTCGTTTTCGCGCACCAGTTTCAGAACTCGCATGCTCGTATCGTCGTTGTGCACCAAACCGCCCTGGGCCGCGTGTCGGATCAGTTCGTCGAGCACCGGGCGGAACCCAGCGGCGGCCTGCTCCATCAGTTCCCACTGCGTGGACGCAGGCAATGGAATCCCGAGTTGTCTCTCCAGACGCTCCATACGGTGGAGCGGCATTCCCGTGCCGTACTTGAACAGCGCGATCATCGCCACGGCAGTGGGGTCGTACTTTTGCGGACCCGCCGCCGGTGGCTCCTCCGCAGTGAAGATCTCGCCACAGGCATTACAACGCAGCCTTTCCATCTCGAACACGGTTGCTTCCAGCGGCGGCCGCCCCACGATCCGCAGCAGCGCCTTGGGCTCTTTCTGGCGATATACCTTTCCTTCGCAACATCCCGGGCAAGGGTCGCCGGATTTCAATGTTGCGTGCGCGACCGCTACTTTCTTGGCTCCTGTAAAGTCGGCTGCGCCGTTACGTCCGTGACCCGCCCGTTTGGAGGCGCCTTTATCTGAGGGAGGCGCCGGTGCGGTCGCGGAGCCTTGCGTTTGCTCCAGCACCACACTGGTCTTTTCCGTATTCCGATGCCGAACCAATCGTTCCGCCATGGCATGTACTGCCGTTTTGAGCGTCCGGCCATCCGTCTCATTCAGAGGCGCACGCATAGCATCGTCGATGATCCTGTCCAGTTCCTCCACATTCACATCGATTTGACGGCGGGATGATTTCTTCTTCATGCCTGAATCAGTAACTCTCGGAACCGCGGCGTCAGCGGAAGCCCAAGCACCTGTTTGATGGAACGGTTAGGACGTTTGCTGGTGGAATCCTTGCCACGTCCCGTGGTGAGCCCGAGTAATTTCCAGTTGGCTGCGCGATAGCAGGTTCCACGAAAACGACCGGGATCGATGAAGGTTTCAGCGAAGTAAACAGGATGGCCATAGAGTTGTTCCCAGTCACGCGACAGTGAACTCGCTATGCGACCCAGAATGTGCGATGCCAGATGCGGCACCTGCACCCAGGGCAGAATGAGGAACCTCGTGTTGTAAGCAATGAAGCGGATGTTGCGCCGCCGTGCTTCGGCTGACCAGCCGATATGACGATCACGGCTGCCAAGATGCCGCGGCGCCGAACTCCATGCCATGCACGCGATGGGGCGACCTTGCGCCCATATCAGGTACTTCAGGTGTTCGCCGACCGGTTGCTCGTAACCCAGATAGTGATGATGTTCGATAAGACTGTTGAACAGGGCTTCGTCCGATGTCCGCCTGACCTGTTGCAGCGAGATCGGTCGGATCTCTGCGAGTGCGCCGGCTAGCGGAGCCATGTCGATCAGCATGGGCTGTGGCCGCTCACGCCGCACAAACGGATTGAGCGAGATCTGCCGAATTGCAGGTAGTTCAATCTCGCCGGCCCGATGCAGCATTAAAAGAAGACCGCGGCAAACCATGTCGCACAACGCGCCGTTGGCTTGCTTCCACTGCCAGGCTTCACATAGTTCTGCCGATAATTTCCGGCGACTCATGGAAGGACGATCAGCGATAAACTGCCGGATAAAGAGGATGTCTTCGGGTGTAACGACTCTGCCCCGATATCTCCAGTCGGCTGGCATTTGCTGTCAGTGTGCCAGAATCGAAACCGGAACGCAAGCCCCTGAGGCGAAGTTTTATCAGCTCACGCGTCGCCAGACTGGTGCAGCATCGGTCTCCGGATTGCCAGCCGCAAGTAGCAACTGCGCTTGATGTGCCCGCAATGTTTTCGCCGGTTCCGTGCCGGTGGGCCACCACTTGAAGCGTCCTTTTGACAATCGCTTCGTGGCAATCCAAAATCCTTGCTCATCGTACGTGAGTATCCGGATCGACTTTCCGCTACGGTTGCGGAAGATGAACAGGCAGCCGGAAAAAGGATCGGCATCCAGTTTTTCGCGACAAAGCTGGGCAATCGAATCGATGCCTTTCCTACCATCGATCGACTCGATCGCCACCAGGATGCGCATCTGCGGTGTGATCTGGATCAGGAAGCGGCCTCCCACAATGCCCGGCTCAATCCAACAAGATCCGAAGCGGACGCCCCCTTCAACTGGATTCGTATTTTGCCACGACGACCTTCCAGTTCTATCGAACATTCCGGTAGTGAAACTGCCTGCGGTGGCAACAGTTCCACGAACGCCGGCGCAGACTTCCCTGATGTCGCCTTCGCAACCATCAGACGTTTCAGCTTGCCACCATCGAGATGGAGTTCGGCGGCAGTTTGAGTGACGCCGTTCTTGCGGGCCAACTCGACGGCCGCTGACCACAACTCTCCAGGTATGGGCTCTCGGCCCTGCCGATTCTGCCTCCACGCCTCAAAGCGGCTGCGAACTTCATCGATTGAGAAAGTCTGAACCTTGCTGCGCATTGTCATCCTCCTCGCCGTTAACTGGGCGAAGAACGACGTTACCAGTTATGCCTTGAGGAATTCATGCAAGCTTACCGAAAACTCACGATCTTCAAGCATTGGACCGCGCGTTTGCAGGAGTCGGAGCCCACACGAGGCGGCAAGGTCGATCTTGTCAGCTTCGCCGTTCCGTACTGG
>DATAXN010000052.1:0-22415 GCA_036273015.1 Bryobacteraceae bacterium
GCCGTCCACTGCTACCATAAAAATTAACCCTCCCATGCCCCTGCGCTTCTACAATACGCTGACGCTGCAACTGCAACCTTTCGCACCCGCGAGCGACAATACGGTCCGGATGTACACCTGCGGACCCACCGTTTACGACTACGCGCACATCGGCAACTTTCGCACCTTCGTCTTCTACGATCTGCTGCGCCGGGTGCTGCACCTGAACGGCTACAAGACGGACCACGTCATGAACATCACCGACGTGGACGACAAGATCATCCGCAACGCCGTCGCCCAGGGCAAGTCCCTTGAGGACTACACCGCGATCTATACCGAAGCGTTCCTCGCCGATTGTGACACCCTTCGCCTCGAGCGGCCCGAGCGCATCGCCCGCGCCACCGAGCACATCCCGGACATGGCCGCTGCGATTCACAAGCTCGAAGAGGAGGGCCATACCTATCGCAGCGACGGCTCCGTTTACTTCCGTATCTCCACCTTTCCGGGCTACGGGAAGCTCTCCCATAACGATTTCGATGGCATGGTCGCCGGCGCGCGCGTCGATGCCGACATTTATGACAAGTCCGACAGTCGCGACTTCGCTTTATGGAAGGCGCCCAAGCCGGAAGAGCCGTCCTGGGACACGGAAATCGGCCCGGGCCGCCCGGGGTGGCACATCGAATGCTCCGTCATGGCGATCGAGTTCCTCGGAGCCACATTGGATATCCACGCGGGCGGAGTCGATCTCATCTTTCCGCATCACGAGAATGAGATCGCGCAATCGGAGGCCCTGACGGGAAAGCCCTTCGCCCGCTACTGGCTGCACTCCGAATTTCTGCTGGTCGATGGCCAGAAGATGTCGAAGTCGCTCGGCAACTTCTATACGCTGCGCGATCTCTGCGGCAAGCACGGGCATTCTCCCGAGTCGATTCGCTACCTGCTGGCTTCGGTGCCGTATCGCAAGGGGCTGAACTTCACCATGGATGGGCTGAGATCCGCTGCCACGGCGATCGAGCGGTTACGAAACTTCAGCCTGCGCCTCGATTCCGCCAAGTGGACGGAAGGCAGGAACGACAAGATCGAAGAACTCGCCGCGCGCGCGCAGACCGATTTCCGCAATGCGCTCGACGACGATCTGAATACCGCCGAAGCGCTGGCGGCCGTTTTCGAATTCATCCGCGAGGCAAATATCGCCGCGGACGCGGGTGCGTTCCACGCCGGAAATGTGGCCTCGGCGCGCGCACTGCTCGACGGATTCGACGACATCTTTCGTGTATTGACGCCTTCCGGAAGCAAAGGCGGCCTGTCGGACGCCGAGGTGGAAAAACTGGTGGTCGACCGCACAGCGGCGAAGAAGGCGCGCGACTTTGCCAAGGCGGATCAGCTTCGAGCGCATTTGCTTGACCAGGGCATCATCCTCGAAGACACTAAAGATGGAATTCGCTGGAAGCGGAAATGAAAGCCGGGAAAGTGAAATGAAGCCAGCCACTCGCGCCGTTCATGCCGGCGACCGCAAACGCACCGGGTCGTGGGTTCCCATCACCACTCCGATCCATACCGCCGTCAGTTATTTCTACGACCAGACCGCCGATCTGGAGCGCGTGTTTGCCAATGAAATGCCGGGCCCGAACTATGCGCGCCATGGCAATCCAACCAACGAGGGACTCGAGGAACTTCTGACGTCGCTGGAATCGGGCGCCGGTGCGCTGGCATGCAGCTCCGGAATGGCCGCGCTGAATGTTGCAATCCAGGCGGCGCTGGTCGACCGGAAGCGCGTGATTCTGGCTGCGAGCGCACTTTACGGCGCGACCATCAACATGCTCACGAAGGTGCTCGAGCCCGCCGGGATCGAGACCGTGTTCGTCGATTTCAACGATGAAGCGGCGGTGGCGGAAGCGATCGCCGAACACAAGCCGGGCGCGCTGCTGCTCGAGACTATTTCGAATCCGCTCCTGAGGATTGCTCCGCTGGATCGCATCGCAAAGATGGCGAGGGACGCCGGCGCGCAGCTTATTGTCGATAACACATTCGCGACGCCGCTGATTGTCCGGCCCATGGAATTGGGCGCGGCGTTTGTGGTCCATAGCCTGACTAAGTATCTTGGCGGCCACGGAGACGTGCTCGGAGGAGTTGTCATTACCGAGGCCGCTCATCTTGAAACGGTGAAGACGCTGGCGAAGGCGTTGGGTCCGGTGCTGGGCCCGTTCGAAGCCTATCTGGCGATGCGCGGCATCAAGACCTTTCCGCTGCGCATGGAACGGCAATGCGCCAATGCCTGCAGAGTGGCGAGCTGGCTGTCGACGCATCCTGCCATCGAGCGGGTCTATTTTCCCTCCGATCCCGCGCATCCGGACGCAGCGATTGTGAAGCGCCTTTTCGCGCCGAGTCTCTATGGCGCGATCGTTAGTTTCGAAGTCAAGGACGCCGATCAGCAAAGGATCTTCCGCCTGATGGACGCGTTCCGGTTGGTGATTCCCGCCACGTCGCTGGGCGACGTCCAAACATTGGTGTCTTATTCCGCGATGTCTTCGCATCGGGAGCTTTCACCGAAGCACCGCGCGCGGCTGGGTATTCACGACAATCTGCTGCGCCTCTCGGTGGGCATCGAAGCGGTGGAAGATATCATTTCGGACCTCGACCAGGCCCTTCAGGTTTAACAGTTATGAGCGGGGCGCTCCGGAGTTGCGCGCTGGTGCTGGCCGCTGCCACGGCGGCTCACACCGCCGATCCGGACGTTCAGGAGCTTTTCCAAAAGGCTCGCGACAAGGTTCTCGACAATGCGCGCAGGATGCCGCGCTACACCTGCGTGGAAACCATTTCCCGCACGCAGTATCATCCGCCGGAAACTCCGCAGAGCTGCGGGTATCTGCTCTCTTCACGGCAGGCAAACATCCGCGGCAAGCTCGCGATGCGCGACCGGCTTCGTCTGGATGTGGCGGTGATAGACGGCGGCGAAATCTTTTCCTGGGCGGGTGCGGGGAAGTTCGAAACGCACGATGTGGACAAGCTCGTGGGCGGGGGCGCCTCGGGGAGCGGCGACTTCGGGTCGTTTCTATCCGGAGTTTTCGGGAGCGCGCCCGATGCGATCCGGTATCTGGGCCTGCGCAACAGCCTCGCACAGTTCGAATACAACGTGCCGGTTGGAAGGAGCAACTATCGCTTTCGCGGCGCGGCTGGACCTGGCAGGATCATCGGATATCGCGGGACCTTTTCGGTGGATCCGGCGGATGCCGATGTGCAGCAACTGGCGGTCGACTCCGACCAGTTCACGCCTGCCGACGATGTTTGCCGCGTGCAGCACGTGATGCGATACACGCGTGTGAAGATCGGCAACGGCGATTTCACGCTGCCCGAGGTCTCCACGATGGATGCGATTTACCGCGACGGCGCGGAATCAATGAACGATACGCGCTACTCGGAATGCCGGGAGTATGTGGGTGAATCCACCATCCGCTTCGACGATGCCGATCCCAGGGTGGGACCCGCCGCGGCGAAGGCGGCTTCACAGCCTCTGCCGCCGAAGGTTCATTTGCTGATCGGTCTGAGCAAACCGATCGATACGAGCGTTGCCGCTGCGGGAGACGCTGTGGAAGGCGTGCTGCTGAGCGATGTCGGCGACCGAAGGACGGGCACCGTGGCGCGGATTGACGATCGCGTGCATGGACGAATTCTCCGCCTGCAGCAGTCCCTGGACTCACCGCCGCGCTGGTTTGTAACGATCCGCTTCGATCGAATCGAACGGAACGGAGTGGAGCAGCCGATTGCGCTGAGACCGATTGACGACGGCGACCGCACGTCGCAGCGCACTCGTGGCCTGATCCTGCAGGGTGGGCTCGAAAGGCCGGAGGGCGCGGGCCTGTTTATATTCGACGGGTTCGGGAATATCGTGCTCGACCGGAATTTCCACTCCGAGTGGGAGACCCGCTGAGCGCGGCAACTTCGCGGTCGTCGAGCGGACGCCACGTGCCGATCTTGAGATCGGCGATTTGAATCGCACCGATGGCGGTGCGGACCAGCTTCAGAACTTTGCTGCCGATGGCTTCCACCATCCGGCGCACCTGACGATTGCGGCCTTCGCTGATTGTGATTTGAATGTGCGAGTACTTGCCGGAGTCGCGCACACGCTCGACATCCGCCGGGCGCGTGGGTCCGTCGCTGAGCTCCACGCCGCGGCGCAGTTGATCAAGTGCGCTATCGGGAACCAAATCAGCGCACTTCACCAGATAGGTCTTGGGGATTTTGTGATCGGGGTTGGTGAGCCGCTCGGCGAATTGCGTGTCGTTCGTGAGAATCAAGAGGCCGCTGGTGTCGAGGTCGAGGCGGCCGACGGGTGAGACGAATGAGTCGACATCGGGGATCAGATCGTAAACGGTGGGCCGGCCTTCGGGATCTTTGAAAGTGGTGATGTAGCCGGTGGGTTTGTAGAGCAGAATGTAGAGGCGCTTCGTCGACTGGAGCGGCTTGTCATCGAAGAGGATTTTGTCGCGATCGAAGTCGATCCATTGATCGGGGTTTTCGACGAGCTGGCCGTTGACGCGGACGCGGCCAGCGTGAATCCAACTGCGAGCCTGTGTGCGGGAGCCGAGTCCGGCTTTGGAGATTACGCGGTCGAGAGTTTTGGTCTTCAGAGGAGAAACCCTTTGTTTGTCATGGATTAGTGCGGGCTCCGCGCCGCGCGGAAGCGCGGCGGCAGGGCCGAAGCCCTGCCCCACTAACGGAGGACTACCTTGGCGAGGCCGGTGTTGCCGCCGCTGTCGGCGACGCGGATGACGAGGAGATGCTCGCCTGCGGGAATGGCATCGATGTGGAGACGGAACTCTTCGGACGGGGAATCGAGGATGCCGTCGACCGGGGCGACGGGCGTCCACGGTCCGGCGTCGAGAGCGTACTCGGCGCGGCGCAGCGCGGATGCGGAATCCTGTGCATCGAAGCTGATGTCCGCGCCTGCACCGGTGCGTTTGGAGGATTGGACCTTGATCGTGGGTGGCGTGTTGTCGATGAGAACGGGTGAGCTGACGAGGTCCGATTCTTTCGCCACAGCGGGTGCGTTCGCCTCACGGTCCGATGCGGTCACTTTGAAGAAGTAGCGCCCATCGGCGAGAGCGTCGCCGTCGATCGCGTAGTTGGTGTCGTGCAGATCCTTCTTCAGAAGAATCCAGTCGCGCTGGCCTTCGCCGCGGAAGTCGACTTCATAGACAAGCTTGTCGCCGTCGGGATCGTCGGCCTGCCAGGAGATCATGAGCTGCTGTTGCCCGGCTCGTGAGAGCGTCTGCGTGGGTGTCCCGGTGGAACTCACCGGCGTGGCGTCGCCGGTATCGGTGACCGTGACAGTGTAAGGAGCGGTGGCCGCGCTTGCCGTCGAACCCGCCTTTGCGGAAGAGGTGGCCTGCGTCACGGCCGTCAGCACCGTAACCGATCTGACGACGGGAGGATTGTTCTGCGGCAGGTAGGCCGCAGTGACGTTCTCCAGCGTGACGCCCGCGCCGGAGAGATTGGCTTCGTATTGGAGAAATCGTGCGTTCGGACTTGCGATCTGGACACCGGAGCGCAGCGGCTGCGACCAGTCGCTCCACGTGGAGTCGGGGCGGAGACTGTTGCCGGAGCGGGTTCGCATGGAGATCGCGCCCGCACCGTTCTCACCCTGCCAGCGAAGCTTGCCCCATTGAGCAACACTGCCGGCGTCGAATACGGGCGATTGGTAGGCGCCGCGAACGCCGGAAGCTCCCAGGCGGAAGATCTTTCCCATGTTGCCGGTGGCGGCCAACAGAGCGCCCTTCCACTGCAGGAGCCGCGTCGCTTCAGACTCGTTCGTCTGTGCGATCAGGGTCAGTTTGCGATCGGGTGTGAGCCGGTAGATACGCCCGCTGGCGTCGGTGCCGAAGTAGATCTGCCCGTCGGCACCGGTCAGAATGTCGTAGACATTTTCTTCTTTGGAACTCCACAGCGTGTCGACGGAGTTGTCGGCATTAATGCGGTAGATCGCGCTTTTTTCGACGGGCGTTGTGTCGGCGGTGACTGCCGTTGTCGTTGTTACCGCGGGCGATGCGGCAGGCTCCTGCGTTTTGGGAAGAATTGGCTGCGTGGGTTTGATATCGCCGCCGGTGTCTGCTGTAACGGTGATACTTGTGGTGACGGTGGCGTTGGCATCTGCCTGCGCTGCCTGAGTCGCCTGCGTTCCCTGCAGCTTCTTCGCGACTGAACCGCCGAGCGCCACTGCGTAGACGCTGCCATCGGGGTTCGGCGAGACGGCGCGGATTTCGGGCAAATTGGAATCGTAAAGAGCGAAGGCCTTATCTTTGGCGGTGATGCGGTAGAGGATGCCGTTCGGTTCGGTTCCCGCGAGCAGGCGGCCCTGCGGGTCGATCATCAGGCCGGTTACGTTGCCTTGTCCGGTGGCGTAATATTGCTCGCCCTTGCCTGGACCGGTAATGCGGAAGACGCGGCCGCCGTCGCCGGTTCCGGCGTAGAGCGTTCCGTCGGCGGCGAGCGCGAGCGACCAGATGTACTTCGTCTTCGGATCGAAGTATTCGGTGGCCTTACCGTTTTCGATGCGATGGATTTTTCCATCGGGCGAAGTGGCGGCATAGAGGATGCCGGCTTTATCGACGGCGATGGCGAAGATTTCGGGGCGGTCGGCGGTCCATACCAGTTTGGAAGTGCCGTCGGGTTCGATTTTGAAAATGCGGCCGCGATGTCCGGTGGCGGCATAAAGCGATCCGTCAGGCGCGGAGGCGACACTCCAGATCACGGGCTGTTCGGATGTGAACAACGTATCGAGGCGGGGCGCAAGCGAGAGACGGCCGTCGCGTCCGAGGGAAACGCCGTCGAACTTGCCTTTGACGAAGTCTGAGAAGCTCGTCATTTCCCAGAGGGCGGAGGTGGAGGCGAGCGAGGTAGAGGCGGCAAGAAGAAGGAGCCCGAAAAAACGGAGAGCGGGACTGCCAGTCCCGCGCAGGCTGCCAGTCTGCCCCACGGATATTCGGGTCATTCTTTCACCTCGACCTGAACGGTCTTGGAACCGGTGATCATCATTTCGCCGGCGTCGATCACCAATTCCGTAATTTTCGAATTGCGGTTCTGCGACACGCTCTGCGTGCTGCCCAGAATCAGCGCGAGCGAGGGAGGCGGGTCGGGCAATTCCTCGCCCGCCACTTCATAGGCCGGCTCGGGGCGCCAAACCCGCACGTAAGCTTTGTCGCTGGGACGCAAACGACCCACTGTAGAGATCGATTGCTCGGGAGACGTGGGCGTTTCGGCGATAATCTGCTTCAACTCGGCAAGGCCGGTTTGAGTGCCGTCGGCGACGGTGAAAAACAGCGTACCCGGAGCGGTTCCGAGCGGGATTGTGTACTTGAGCGAACGCGTGACTTCGACGCCGTTTTCGCCGTCGAGCTCCGTCATCAGCTCAATCGTTTCTCCCGGCTTGACTTCCTTATGCGAAAGGTAAACCTGTCCGATGTTCAGCTCTTTCTTGGTGTCAGACGATTCGATCCGCAGCGATATCCGTTTGACCTTCAATTGATCGAAGCCGGCGTCCATCAGATAAGCCAACGGGACGGCGGTTGAAGTTGCGGCCTGCATCGCGGAGCCTCCGTCGCCCGCAAAGATATTCTGCAACCGGACGGGGTCCTTACGATTTTCGAACTCGATCGATCCCTGAATGGAGAGGGTGGAAACGCCCGTTGCGCGCTCGGTGGCGTCGATAGCCGAGAAGAGCGCCATCTGCACCAGGAAGGGCGAGAGGTAACGATCGTTGACCATCTGCATGTGGTAGTTGTCGACGTGCTTGGTTGACTGGGTGACCGAGATATCGAGGGGGACGAGATGCCCGCGCGTGCCGAGCGATCCTTCGATGGCGGTGTTGCGGTCCTGCGAAATCACGCCCATCAGTTCGCGAGCGGACGAGATTTTGAACGATGTATTGACGTTCGCGAGAAGCGTGAGCACCTCGGAGCGCGTGAAAGGCAGTTCGGTCGGGCCGACTGCGAGGAATCTGTGCCCAAACGCGTAGACTTTGTTGCCGTCGATGGCGGTGAGGGTGCCGTCGGCGCCGACGCTCATGTCTCCGGTCATCAGTTCGACGCTGATCATGGAGCCCGGCTTCAGTTTTGACGGATCGCCCATGCGATTTTCCGGCGCGCCACCGGTGGAGATGCCCTGACGCGGTTCAAGACCGAGCCTGCGTAGCTGCGGCGCGAACTGCTCGACGGCGCTCGAAGTAAATCCGCTGAGTGAAAGCGGCGTGGCGACTTCCGTCATGCGCGAATCGCCAACGCCGGAGTTGGCGGGGGCGGGGAAGAGCGCGGCGACGTTGGAATTCTTTGCGAGGCCCTCGGCCAGGCTGCGCTTGCGGGAAACACGCTGCTGCGACGCGGAATCGACGCTGAGCATTTCCTCGATGGGGCGGATGCCGGCGATGGGGTCTTTCGCGTAGGGGAAGGCCATCGCGACGGCGCCGATTAATTTGCCGTCGATGTAAACCGGGCTTCCGCTCATGCCCTCCATGACGCCGGTATGCTCGAGCGGTCCGCCGGAGAGCCGTCCCAGAATCAGCGATTCTTTGGGGCCGGTGTTCTCGATGACGCCGAGAATCTCGACCTGAAAATCTTCGATTTTGTCGCCGATAAAAACCGTTTTGCCGGTGCCGTGCATGCCCGCACGGATGTCTTTCAGGGGCATGATGGAGAGGGCCGCGTGAGCGGTCGCGACAGTCAGCAGCGCAACGGCCCACAGCGCCGCGGCCATAGCGAAGCGCTTCACAATATTAGTTTAATCGCACGGGCAAGGGAGGCGCCGATTTTCGGACCGTCTGCCAGGCCGCTTGCAATTTTTTCGAGTTTCCTTCGGGTGCGCGGGTTGAGTCTGGGTGGGATCGGGAAACCGGGAATGTTGATTATGATCGGTGGCGGACAGCCACTGGAGGTTACGACGATTTCGTCATTCGCAAATTCGAACCCATTTGCGAGAGACGAGCCATTAATTTCATAGAGTTGGGCGCCTTCGCGGAGAGGCGTGGCTGGAGTGTTGGAGGGGTGAGTTGCCCGGCTGGGGCGGGAAGTCTTTTTGGCCATGAAGATGGTCCTTTCGCGATCTCAGCAATAGCACGGAAGGACGGGGAATCGATGCATTGGGGCGCGTGGAGAGGGGGAACGATTTGCCGCAAGTTGAGGCAGACTGGAAAGATGCGGGGAATGAAAATATTTTTCGGGGTTTTGTCAACGGGTTCGGCGTCTCCTGAAACAGAGCCGGACCGGCGCAGAGCCGCGTTATCCTTAAATTACCGGCATGCAAGTAGACCTCACCCAGGATCAGCAAGCCTTTATCCGCCAAGCCGTCGAGAGCGGTCGCCTTCGCGACGAAGACGATGCTGTCCGGGAAGCTCTCTCTCTGTGGGAAGAGCGCGAGCGACGCCGCGCGGAAATACTTTCCGCGGTTGATGAAGCCGAAGCCGCTGTACATCGCGGAGAAGGCCGCCCGATAACGCAGGAGTCGATGAGGGCGCTGGCTGAGGATGTGAAGCGGCGTGGCCGCGCCAGGTTCGGGGTCGATCAGCAAGCATCTCGCTGATGGGCCATATCCATTGGGAAGGTGCGCTGTAGTTCTCGGGCGCGGACCAGATGGCCAGGAGAATGCAATGACAATTATTATCGATGTCAAACCAGAGGTTCAGGCAGAGCTGAACCGCCAAGCGGCGGCTCATGGCATCGACATCGGCTCCTATGCCGCGAGTCTGCTTGAGGAAGCCACCCACATTCCCGTCGGTGCAAGAGCGCTGAGTTTGGATCAGCTCGACAACACGCTCCGCGAGCTTGCGCAATTTTCGGATAAAATCCCGTCGCTTCCGGATGAAGCCTTTTCGCGCGAGAGTCTATACCGGGATCACGATTGATGGCGGGCGGCGATGGCTGTCTGCTCGACAGCAATATCCTGCTTCGGATCAGCAAAAGCGACGATCCTCAACATGCCGCGATCAGCCATGGGCTGCACGCGCTCGTGGAGCAGAGGGTGCGGCTTTGCTATACGTCCCAAACTCTGGGCGAGTTCTGGAATGCATCAACCCGCCCGCTCGAAAAGAACGGCTTTGGTTTGAGCGTCGTTCAGACTGATCGCCTTGCACGTGTCATTGAGCGGGATTTTGAGCTTTTGCCGGATAGCCGGGAAGTGCACGACCGTTGGCGATCGCTGCTCGTTGCGAATAACGTTCAGGGAGTGCAGGTTCATGACGCCCGGCTGGCCGCCAGTATGTATGTTCATGGCATCGTGCGGTTAATGACGATCAACGTGCGTGACTTCCGGCGCTTCGAGGGATTGCAGATCTTCCATCCGAATGAACTGCAAGAGGCGCGATGATCGGATGGCGAACACGGCGGTCAACTTCCGTAGCTCGGGCCAGGATTCGAATCTGACTGACGTCAGCGTTTTGGCAGCAGCCTGACCTCGGTGATCGCCGTGGCGCAGTTAATATGATGATGCGTATGCGTCACTACGTACAAATCGCGATTCTCCTGACCGGCGCCTCTTTGTGTGCTCAGGCTCAGTGGCTTAACAACCCGGACCCCAAGGCCCCCCGCACGGCCGACGGCAAGGTGAACATGGCCGGTCCTGTGCCCCGCGTTGGCGGCAAGCCGGATCTTTCCGGGGTCTGGCAGATCGAGGGGGGAACTCGCGGACCGGGACTTTACGGACTCGGGGAATCGACGAACTCGCCTTTTTTCGGAAGTATTCTCGCCGGCTTCAAGCCCGGCGAACAGCCGCTGACTCCCGAGGGCGCCGAAAGATTCAGGAAGAACCGGGCGGGAACCGGAACGAGG
This sequence comes from Bryobacteraceae bacterium, assembly GCA_036273015.1. GTDB lineage: Bacteria > Acidobacteriota > Terriglobia > Bryobacterales > Bryobacteraceae > BOG-234. The sequence goes on from DATAXN010000052.1 coordinate 10,791, forward strand.
AATCCGCAGTCATATTGTCTGCCGGACGGCGTGCCGCATGGCATCCTGCTGCCGGAACCTTTCAAGATCATCCAGATGCCCGGCGAAACCCTCGTCCTCTATGAGGTGGAAACCATCTTCCGGCAGATTTACACTGACGGCCGCAAGCTGCCGAATCCGGAGGATGTGCGGCCTACGTGGTACGGCTACTCGGTGGGCAATTGGGATGGCGACACGTTCGTGGTCGACACGCAGGGCTTCAACGACCTCGGCTGGCTCGACGCCGGAGGCCACGGCCACAGCGAGGACCTGCGGGTGCAGGAGCGCTTTACGCGCCGCGACTTCGGCCACATCGACGTGGCGGTGACGCTCACCGACCCGAAGACTTTCACAAAACCCTTCACGATCACTTTCGGGGAAAAGCTGCTGCCCGATACCGACGTGTTTGAGCACATCTGCGCCGAGGACGAAAAGGACGTGGCGCATACGCCGAAATAAACACAAGCTGGGGTAAAAGAGGAGCAGGCCGGAAATATCTGTAGTCCGGCGATAGCGCACTATGAGCGCAGGCGCCGATAATCGAAGAAATTTTGCCTCTGAAATCCGGGCAGGGCAGGATTTGAGTTCAGGCGCTTCTGCTGCGGCACGCCTGCGATAGAGAGATATGACTCAGCATTCATCTCGCTGGCGACACAAGCGGACCGGACGCTACTGCGCCGGCTCCAGGCGCAGGACTGCGCCGTCCGCAGCCGGGGCGCGGGCGATGTCGCCGCCATTCTGCTCCGCCAACACATAGAGCAATCCATCCGGCCCCTGCCGGACAAACCGAATTCGCAGGTGCAACTCGGTGAGCAGGGTTTCGCGCCGCAGTTCCTCCAGGTCCTTATTGACCACCACGCGTTCCAGGCCGCCCGTGCGCGGAATTTCACCACGGCGCGCGCTGCCGATGAACAGATTGCCCTTCCATGCCGGGAAGCGATCGCCTGTGTAGACCTCAAGGCCGGAGGGCGCGATCGAGGGAATCCAAAGCAGCAGCGGCTGCTCCACTCCCGGACCGAGCGGCGTTTCAGAAATGCGTGGTCCGGCGTAATCGCGTCCGAAACTGTACTTCGGCCAGCCATAGTCACGCCCAGGCAGAATCCTGTTGACCTCGTCTCCGCCATTCGGACCGTGATCGGTCGCCAGTATCGCGCCCGTTGCCTGATGCGTCACCAAGCCGAGCTGATCGCGAAATCCATAGGCATAGACTTCCGGGCGTGCCCCTGATTTTCCCGCGAACGGGTTATCGGCCGGGACCGAACCGTCCTCGCGCAGGCGGATGATTTTGCCGTACACGCTGCCGAGGTCCAACGCTTTTTGTCCGAAAGGGCCACCCGTGGTCATGTACAGCATTCCGTCTTTGCCGAAGGTCAGTCGAGCGCCACTGGCCGTATCCTGCCATTCGCCCGTGAACAACTCCTGTACCTCACTGATCTTTTTGCCGTCAAATTTTCCGCGCGCCAGCACGATCGCAAGTTTCGGCTTCTGCTGCTTGTCGCCCATTTCAACCTTGTTGTATGTGAAATAGACCAGCCGGTTGGATGCGAAATCGGGATGAAGGAGGATGTCCTGCAATCCCGCGCCTCCCACGCGCGGCGTTTCGGGCAGGCCATGCACCGGCTCGGCGTCCACTGCGGCACTCGCGCCGGTGGCATTGTGGATTATCTTCAGACCATTGCCCCGCTCTACCAGCAGAGCGTCGCCATTCGGGAGGAATGCAATGCTGAACGGGTGCACTAAATTCCGAGCGACAACGGTGACGCGGAGCTTATGCTGTTCGGCGGTGTCGAAGGTGTACGGACCGGGTCCAAGCTCAACCTGCGCGATTCCCGGCTGAGGCGCCTGCGCCTGCTGCGCGACTCCGGGGAGCGTCAGGACTGCGATCGATGAGACTACTGAGAGACACATTCTGCAGTGGAACGAGTTCGGCAAATGCGACCTCTTTCAGGATTGACCAGCTCTGATTATGCCGCAGCCGCCGATCTGCGCAGCCTGCTGAACGTGCATTGGCTCGCCGGTTTGATCTTTGGCAAGCCGGTGGGCACTCCCGTTGATGCCTGATATGCCCAAATAATTCTGCATTTGGGCCACCATTTGCTCACTCATATAGTGAAATTCGGAGATTGAAATTATGACCAGGTCTGACTTCATCGAGAGACGCGAGAGCGGCGTACCGGCTGGCGGCGGACGAAACGCTTCGTCGGCCAATCAATCGGCATCGGCGATGACGAAGAGGAAGCTTCAGTTGATCGTCACAGCGGCGATTTCACTTCTGATCGGAATCAGCATTGGGATAATTGCCGTCCACTTGCTAAGCGCGACGGCGCCGGGGGTGGAGGGCCTATGGCGGCACTATGTGCGCCTCTGACATATTGGCGCATGGCGGGAGGGTTTCCAATAGCGCGGTCGGCAAACGGGACAGCCGGCTCGGCGGGTGAACCGCCTTTCATGGTCTGGTGAACCGTTTCGGTCATTTCGTCACCGGCCAGAAACTCTTGCGCGTGCGTCAGGAGGCTGCTCTAACGCCAGCCGAGAGCGGGGGCGACGTGGGTCAGAATGGCCTCCATGACATGCACATTGTAGGCAACACCCAACTGATTCGGTACGGTCAGCAAGAGTGTATCGGCCTCCGCGATGGCCTCATCCTTCTTAAGCTGTTCGACGAGGATGTCGGGCTCGGCGGCATACCCTCGGCCGAAGATGGCCCGGGTATCTCCGTGGATGAACCCGATGCTGTCGTGTGCCTCCGTGCGCTCCCCAAAGTAAGCGCGATCCTGGTCATTCATCAGCGCGAAGATGCTCCGGCTGACGGAGACGCGCGGCGTTCGCGCGTGACCGGCCTCTTTCCATGCCGCGCGGAAGGCGTGGATCTGCGCAGCCTGCTGGACGTGCAATGGCTCGCCGGTTTCATCCCATTTGAGGGTCGAGGTCTGCAGGTTCATTCCGAGCTTCGCCGCCCAGGCCGCGGTGGCGTTTGAAGCCGCGCCCCACCAGATCCGGTCGCACAGTCCTTTCGAATGCGGCTCAAGGCGCAATAAGCCGGGTGGGTTGGGGAACATCGGGCGCGGGTTGGGCCGCGCGAATCCGTCACCGCGCAGCAGATCCAGAAACTCCTCGGCGTGGCGGCGGCCCAGCTCGGCGTCGCTCTCGCCCTCCGCCAACTGATGGCCGAAATAGCGCCATCCATCAATGACCTGTTCCGGTGAGCCGCGACTGATGCCGAGTTGCAGCCGCTCGCCGGCGATGAGGTCGGCTGCGCCCGCATCCTCCACCATATAGTGCGGATTCTCGTAACGCATGTCGATCACCGCGGTGCCGATCTCGATGCGCCGGGTCTTTGCTCCGATGGCCGCCAGCAGAGGGAACGGCGATGCGAGTTGGCGGGCGAAGTGGTGGACACGGAAATAGGCTCCGTCCGCGCCCAGCGTCTCGGCCTCCACGGCAAGGTCGATGGACTGCAGGAGTGCGTCGGCGGCGGAGCGTGTCATTGATTGATACGGCGACTGCGGTGCGGGTGTCCAGTGGCCGAATGAGAGGAATCCGATCTTTTTCATGCGGGATGAGCCTATTGTCCTAACAAGGCTGCTGTGAGAAGCGCTTCTTGCCCCTCCCTTAGGGTCACGGTTTGGAAAAGCCAGTGCCGATTCGAGGTATACATGCCGCCTGCGATCCACCCTCGCTGATAAACTGCTTTCGGAAATGCTGAACCGCACTCATCTACGCACATTCGGAACAATCCCGCTGCTGGTTGCCGCGGCCGCGCTATTCGCTGCGCCCGCCTTCGCGCAGCAGCCCATCCCCCGCGCCGCCGACGGCAAGCCCGATCTCCAGGGCATCTGGCAGGCCACTACCACCGCTGCCGACGATCTGCAGGACCACGTCGCCGGCCTCAACATCCTCGCCGGCCGTTCCGTTCTTGCCGGCGGTGGCGCGATTCCCTACTTGCCCGCAGCCGCCAAACAACGCGCCGAAAACTTCGCCAGCCGGGCGACCGCCGATCCCGTCTCGAAGTGCTACATTCCCAGCGTCCCCCGCATCATGTACATGGACTTCCCCTTCCAGATCTTCCAGTCGCCCACTATCCTCACCATGGCGTTCGAGTGGGAGCTCGACTACCGGCTCATCTACACGAACGGCACCCCGCATCCTCCCGACGACGAATCCTGGATGGGGGATTCACGCGGGCATTGGGAGGGCGACACCCTGGTCGTCGATGTGCGCAACATCAACGACAAAACCTGGCTCGACGCAGCCGGCGATTTCCATAGCGGAGATCTTCACGTCGTCGAACGCTATCGCATGACGGACCACGACACAATCCAGTACGAAGCCACGCTGGAAGACGACAAGGTCTTCACCAAACCCTGGACCATCAATCTGGCGTTGCATCGCCGCACCGATCGCGACCGCCTCTTTGAATACGTCTGCGAGGCCGATCTTGAGGAAGCACGTGGCGATTTCACCCGCGAGGAGCGAACCTGGTATCCGGGCAGCCCCGCGGCGCCTCCTGCAAAACTGGACGCATCCACTTACGTCGCTCCCCCGGTCGCGCCCGTGCCGAACCTTCGCCGCACTCCCGATGGCAAGCCTGACCTGCAGGGCTTCTTCGAAGCCAATGCCGGCGGGGCCAACTATGGTTTGGAAAAGCACTCCTACAACGGTATGGTTCCGGGCGGCCGCGGCGTCATTGTGGACCCGCCCGACGGCAAACTTCCGATGCAGCCCTGGGCCATTGCCGAGCACACCGACCGCAACCGGGACGAACGCGGCTACGACGATCCCACGGCGCATTGTTTCCCCGCCGGCGCTCCGCGATCGATGTATGTGCCCGCGGGGATCGAAATCATCCAGACCCCGGATTATGTCGTCTTTCTGCATGAGCGCGTTGCCTGGCGGATCGTGGCGCTCAACCGCAGCCGGCACCTTCCGGAGTCGATGCGCCTCTGGCAGGGCGACTCGATCGGTCATTGGGAAGGCGACACGCTGGTGATCGATACCACGAACTTTAACGGCAAGACCTGGCTGAACGAGGTCGGCGAAATCGTCAGCTATGCCGAGCACACCGTCGAGCGCATCACGCCCACCGGTCCGGATGCATTCAAATATCAGGCGACCATCATCGACCCGGTTGTCTACACGCGTCCGTGGACGATCACGTTTCCGCTTCGGCGCGAGAAGTTCGAGCTCCGTGAGGCGGCGTGCCATGAGGAAGACCATGACCTTCCCCACCTGAAAGCCATGAAGGAAGCCGGCGCGAAGAAGAAGTAGGAAGGTGCGGCACTCGCTCGAGGCACGATAAGCGGTGATATCGGCAGGCGTTCCTGAGGTCGGGAGCGCTGATGCGCAGTGCTGCCGGTGTCTCTGTCTGCTCGCATGCGCAGGGCGCAGCGCGACGGCCTCGGGCTGCATCTGAAACGGATTCCTGCCTCGCGCTTGGAGTACCCTTTCACGGGTCGTACCGGTACTCACAATTTATCGATCTGGTACTAAACATCTGTCGATCGAAGGTGTCGCCGCATATAATGCCGCATATAATTTTAATTACGGTTGCCGCCGCCAATAATCAGAGTAAAGTCGGCAAAGAGGGAATCATGTTTAAACAAAGACTGATCGTATCGAGCTGTCTGATGTTGGGATTGGTGGGTGTCGCTTCCGCTGACATCTCCGGCACCGTTGCGTTTACAACTCCCGTAGTTAACGTCCTGTCCACGGACTCGATTCCTGTTTTCGTGACGCTGACCATGACGGGTGATGCCCTCATAACTGATGGCTCCGGCAATGTTACAAGCCTTAGCTTGGCGCAGATTCAGGCAAACCAGGTCGGCAGCCCGCCTCCTAATGCCTTCACCGGCGACAACCTGACCACCAACACAAATGAAACACTTTACTGTTCGGGAACATTTTTCCAGGGTTGTGGCGGCGCCGGCAACGGCGGAGCATATGACTTCACCTTTGGCACCGGTCCGGGCAGCTTCTTTTATGCGCCGAACCTGGATCTTGAGCCGGGAACCTCCACCACTTTCTTGTTCGGTACGTTTACGCCGGAAGGTGGAAACGCACCCGCCGGGACCTACAATCTGCCTGAAGCGCAACTTGAAATCGAGGTTTTCGACACCGACGTCCTGGACACCAACGGCTTTGCCACCGAAGTTGCCGAAATCTCATTGGGCGACACATTCGATAGCGCGGGTTTCACGGCCAACGTCACGGCGGCCAACGTCACACCTGAACCGGGCTTTTTCGGCATCATTGCTTTGGCTCTGCCCGTTCTCCTGTTTTTCGCATGGCGACGCTCTGCCGCCCGCGGAAACGCGTAATTTTTATTTCAGAACCGAGTCAGTCAGAGCCGCGGCTTCATGCCGTGGCTCTTTTTCTTTCGGATCCGGCCGTCACGGGCATTATGCCGCCCGCGTCCTCGGACGATCCGCTCACCGCTTCGCGCAATTAGTCAATGCGAGGCGAATCGTGGGATCAAAGCCGCTCGATAGCGAGGGTGGCTGCGCGGCTGAATTGTGTATAGACGCGTCTCCAAACGCGCGTGCCATCGACAACTTTAACGGCAAGACCTGGCTGAACGAGGTCCGCGAAATTGTCCGCTACGCCGAGCATACTGTCGAGCGGATCACGCCCACCGGTCCGGATGCATTCAAGTATCAGGCGACTGTTATCGACCCGGTTGTCCACACGTGTCCGTGGACGATCACGTTTCCGCTTCGGCGGGAGAAGTTCGAGTTCCGTGAGGCGGCGCGCCATGAGGAAGACCACGACCTTCCCCACCTTAGAGCCATGAAGGAAGCCGGCGCGAAGAAGAAGCAGGAAGGGGTGCGGGCATTCGCTCTGAGGCACGATGGACGACCCACTCGCCGCTTTGGTCCGGTAACTCACACGCTAACGACATTTAGACAAAGTTTTGTTTTTGATTTCACGATCGGACTGATATAATTTTCGAGTTGCTTCAGGGCAGACCCTTTCGTTTACGATGCCGTAGCGATAGGCCGTGATTATGCTTTTTTGAGGAGGTTTTATGCGCTCGCCGGTCAGATTGTTCTGCTCATTATTATTGATTTCTATTGCCGCTTTCGCTCAAAGCGACCGTGGCACGATAACGGGGACGGTTGCCGATCCCGCAGGCGCCGTTGTACCCAATGCGTCAATCGAGGCGAAGAACCTTGCTACCGGTTTGACATATCAAACCGCCAGCACCGCGACCGGAAATTACACGGTCACTGAATTGCCCGCCGGTCCATACGAAATCAGCGCCACGGTACCGGGTTTCAAGAAATATGTTCGGCAGGGTCTCGTCGTCCAGGCAGCCCAGACCTATCGTGTCGATATCGCCCTGGAGGTCGGCGCGAATACCGAGTCCGTCACCGTCAGCGCCGAGGCTCCCCTGCTCAAAACTGAAAGCGGCGAGTTGAGCCACAATCTTTCCGGCGAATCCCTCGATACACTGCCGATATTGGGCATCGGTTCTTCCTTCGCCAGCAACAGCGGTATCCGCAACCCGTACGCGGCAACGAATCTGGTTCCCGGCGGAATCTTCCAGGGCGATGTGACTGTCCGCATCAACGGCACGCCGCAAAATACCGAGTCGCTTCGCATCGAAGGACAGGATTCGACGAACGCCACCATGACCGCCTTCGGTTCGCAGAATCAGCCCAGCGTCGATTCCATTGAGGAATTTTCGGTCCAGACCAGCAACTATGCCGCGGAGTTCGGGCAGGCCGGCGGCGGTGTCTTTATCGCCACCATGAAATCGGGAACGAACCAGTTCCACGGCACCGCCTACGACTATTTCGTCAATGAAGCGCTCAACGCCAGCACCCCCTTCACAAATGTGAAACCCCGCGCGCGGCGCAACGATTACGGCGGCACCTTCGGCGGCCCCGTCCTGATTCCGAAAGTGTACGATGGCCGCAACAAGACCTTTTTCTTTTATAACTTCGAACAATACCGCGAGAACACCATCGTCAATAACGTACCCCTCACCGTTCCCACGGCCGCTTACCGCGCCGGCGATTTCTCAAGCGCGATCGACGGAAAAATGCTCGGTACGGCGCCCGACCAGACGCCCATTCTGGAGGGAGAGATTTTCGATCCTAAAACGGCCCACGCCGCGCCAAATGGCCAGATTGTCGCCACTCCGTTTGCGAACAACACAATTCCCACAAGCCGTATCGACCCTGTGGCTCTGAATATTCAGAATCTTGTTCCTCTGGCCAATCTTCCGGGCCTGAACAATAACTATCTCTCGGGCTACACCGGCATCCGCCACACCGATATCAACTCGATCAAAGTGGACCAGATGCTGACGGACAAGCAGAAGATCTCGATCTTCTACTCCCGGACCCACACTTACGCGCCCTATTCACAGGTTCTGGCGGGCGATTCCCTGCCCAAAGAAATCACGGTCGGTCGCGGCAACTACGACTGGGTCCACACCACGCGCCTCAACTACGACTACACGATCGCGCCGACCCTGCTCCTGCACGTTGGGGTGGGCTACGTGAACCAGCACGGCCCGAACGATTACACTCCCGCAATGGACAGCTTCGTTCCCGCGTCGATCGGTCTGACGGGCACTTTTGCCACCGGCAGATTCCCCAGCATTACGAATTTGTGCAATGCGGTTGTACCCGCCGGGGCTTCGAACCCGGTTGGCTGCGGAAGTCAGGGCGGTCTCGTGAATCTGGGTCCCACCACCTCCGGCGGCTCGCCCGCTGACACCGCCGGCGGCGGAATCTTCTCCTTTCGCCCCACAGGCAACTCAAGCGTGACCTGGGTGCGCGGCAATCACACCTACAAAGCCGGCGTCGAAATCATTGTCGACAACTTCATGTATGCGCAGGATGCGAGTTCTTCCGGCATATTTAACTTCGGCGCCGGAGAGACTTCCGAACCTTATCTCGCTCCCGGCACGACCCTCAGCGGAGGCACCCCTGGATTCCCGTATGCCAGCTTCCTCCTGGGCGCGGTCGATAGCGGCAACATCGGCGTCCCCACGGATCAACATCTCGGGCAGCAGTTTTACGCGCTCTTCGTACAAGACAGTTGGAAAATTACCCACAAAATCACGCTCGACTATGGCCTGCGGTGGGATTACCAGACCTATCTGAGAGAGGGCGCCGGCCGTATGCCGAGCATCTCGACAGAGCCGAATCCAAGCGCCGGCAATCTGCCGGGCGCCACAGTCTACGATGGCTTCCTGCCGGGGCGCTGTCAGTGCAATTTGGCAAAAAATTACCCCTTCGCATTCGGGCCGCGACTGGGGCTTGCCTGGCAGATCGCGCCAAAGACCGTGTTTCGCGCGGGTTTTGGCGTCGTCTATGCGAAGCCCGCCGCGTACGACAACCTCACAATCAGCAGCAACAATCCATTCAGCTCTCCCGGTTTGTTCACGCCTGCTACGTATCTGTCGCAGGGCGTGCCTGTTACTCCCAATCCCTGGCCTTATTTCAACCCCGGCCAATACCCCAACGTCCCTGGTCAGGTGGCCACCAGTAACATTCCCACGGTCATTGACCCGAACGCCGGCCGGCCCCCGAGACAGTTGCAGTGGAGCATCGGCCTGCAACACGAAGTCGTTCGGAACCTGCTGGTGGAAGCCGACTACGTCGGCAACCGCGGCGCTTACTGGGATGCGAATAATCTCGTCAATTACAACGCGCTGAATCCGCAGATGCTGCTGGCGCGGGGAATCAACGTCGGCAACCCGTCCGATCTGCAGCTGCTGAACTTACCGCTCAGCAACTCTACTGTCATCGCGCGCGGCTTCACAGCGCCTTACCCCGGCTTCCCGCTCAGCGCCACCCTGGCGCAATCTCTCCGCCCATTTCCGGAGTACGGCACCATCGCCGCTCAGTATGCGCCTCTGGGCGACACCTGGTACGACTCCCTTCAGGTGAAAGTGATCAAGCGGCTCTCCCATGGCTTCGAGGCCAGTTACAGCCTCGCATGGCAAAAATCTTTGACCAACGGGGCAGAGAGCGAAGGCACCGGCGGCGGCGTCGTCAACGACGTGTTCAATCGCCAGAACTCGAAGTACATCTCGCAATTCGACCAACCGCTGGTGAGCTACATCACGCTGGACTATACTACGCCCAACGTTGGTTTCTCCAGCGGACGCACCGGCAAGGCGCTGTCATGGGTATCCCGCGACTGGACAATCGGAGCCCTCCTGCAATACCGCAGCGGTCTGCCCATTCAGTCTCCGACGGCTACCAGTATGCTCGCAACGGCGGGGCCTTACTTCCAGGGTACTTTCATGGACCGGGTACCCGGCGTGCCTCTCTTTACGCAGGATTTGAACTGCCACTGCTTCAACCCGAACACGACGTTCGTACTGAATCCCGCGGCATGGGTGAACCCGCCCGCCGGCCAATTCGGCACCGCCGCCGCCTACTATAACGACTATCGTTACGAGCGGCGGCCTACTGAAAATATAAACTTCGGCCGCACATTCCGGATGCGGGAAAAAATGACTCTCAACGTCCGTGCCGAGTTCACGAATATTTTCAATCGGACGGAACTCAACAATCCGACCTCGTCCAACGCCTTGCTGACGCAGGTGCGCGCGAACCCGGCGAATCCAAACAGCCAGACCACTGGCGGCTTCGGTTACATCAATACGTCAACGGTCTTCAGCCTGCCAAGACAAGGCACAATAGTTGCGCGTCTCATCTTCTGATTAGAATGCCCCGGCGGTCCTGACCGCCGGGCGTTTCAGCCCGGGAAGCGGCGTTAACCGCAAATACCGTCAGACGATCACGCCGCTCTTCATAGAGCCGCTACGCTGGTACCGACTTCATGAAGAAATGGACTTCCGTTGAAACCGCGCTGACGCCCGACGGTAAAACCATCTCTCTCAACGAGCACGACGGGAACTACTTTATCCGTGTCGACGGCGCCGACCTCATGTCAACCCGCAGGCATGCCTCCGAGGAAAAGATCGCGGAGCTGGCCTGCGCACATATTGCGGCCATCCGCGGTTCGCGCGTCCTGATCGGCGGGCTGGGGTTCGGGTTCACGTTGAAAGCGGCCCTGGCCACGCTTCCGGCTGACGCGACGGTGGTGATGGTCGAGATATTGGCCGCGGTCATTGCATGGAATCGAAACCCGTCCTTCAATCTTGCCGCTTGTGCGCTGGCAGATCCGCGCGTAATCGTCCTGCAGAAAGATGTCGGGGAAGTAATCCGCGAATCCCAGGGCAGCTTCGACAGCATCATTCTCGATGTCGATAACGGTCCTGCCGCTCTGAGCACCGGGAGCAACCATCGCCTATATGACTCCGAAGGATTGCATCTGGCCCGTGCCGCTCTACGGCCCGGGGGCTGCGTGGCCATTTGGTCGGCTGCCGCTGATCCGGCTTTTGAGAAGCTTATGACCCGCGCCGGGTTCGACGTTGACGTGCAGCGCTGCAGACCGCACGCGAATTCCGGTGGCCGGCATACCTTGTTCATTGGGCGCGGCTAGAGCATTTTCATAATAACTATAGAGTATAGCCGCAATGGCGGAAGTAGTTGGTGGCGGTTGGTGGGGTGAGAGTGGTGAGGGCTTCAGAGAGAGCCTGTTGGAGAGCAACGACGGAGCGGGCTTTGAGAGTTCGGA
>DATAXN010000053.1:0-11360 GCA_036273015.1 Bryobacteraceae bacterium
ACAAAGTCGTTGAATCTTACCGAGGATAAGTTCTGCATCGGCCGTCCAGATGAAGGGCTTCGGGGTCTCGTTGTTGCAGTTGAGGTAATCCTGAATCGCCTTTTCCAGGCTCGTGACGCTTGTGAACGAGCCGCGGCGAATGCGCTTCTCCGTAATCTGTGCGAACCATCGCTCAACCTGATTCACCCAGGAACCGCTCGTGGGCGTGAAGTGCAGCTGGTATCGCGGATGACGCACGAACCAGCGAACGACCGCAGGCGTCTTGTGTGTTCCATAGTTGTCCAGTACGAGATGGATTTCGCCGGCATCCGGGGGAATAGCTGCGTCCACGGTCTGCATGAACTTCAGGAATTCCTGGTGGCGATGTCGGCGGTGACACTTTCCGATCACTCTGCCTGTGGCCACGTCCAATGCAGCAAACAGCGAAGTCGTGCCGTGCCGCTCGTAGTCGTTCGTTCTTTGTTCCGGCAGGCCGGGCCGGAGCGGAAGAATCGGCTGGGTCCGGTCCAGTGCCTGCACCTGCGATTTTTCATCCACGCACAGCACCACCGCGTGTTCCGGCGGGTTCAGATAAAGCCCCACTATGTCCCGAACCTTTTCGACCAGCCATGGGTCGGTGGACAGCTTGAAGGTTTCAGTCCGGTGAGGCTGCAACCCGAAACTCCGCCAGATGCGAACCACTGCGCTCTGGCTCAGACCTACATTCTGCGCCAGCGAACGGGTACTCCATTGAGTGGTCGCTGTGGGCATACCCTCGAGCGTTCGCGTGACAGCCTCCTCGACCTTCTCATCCGTAATGCTGCGTGGCGTACCGGGCCGCGAATCGTCCGCCAAGCCTCTCATTCCAAGCAATCTGTAACGCTCCCGCCATTTCCCGACGGTAGAGCCTGTGACACCCAACTGCCCGGCAATATCCTGATTGCTCAGACCTTCGGCGGCACGAAGAACAATCTTCGACCGCACCGCAGTCCGTTGCGCGGTCTTGGGCCTCCGCGCCAGGAGCGTCAACTTCTCCTTGTCAGCGGCATCCAGTATCAAAGGTTGCTTTGGCCGTCCTGTTCTCATGTCGCCTCCGGATTGTCTAGACCCAGGATAGACGAACATCTCTACTTTTACAACGAATTTCTAACTCAGGACACTAGGGTCAAGTACTTGTGGCCTTTGGCATATTGGATCTCATCGACGCCGATCGCATCGATTTGGCCTAGCACCCGGTGCTCCAGTCCGAAGGTGACGACGTGTTCCACCGCGTCGAAGACCTTGTCCCAGGAGGTGCGAAAGGCCTCCGCCGTCTCTTTCCATGACAGTCGCCGCGCCCAACGGGCTAAGAAGAGCATGTAGGCTTTGGTCAGTGTGCGTTTGCCGTCGCCCCAGGGAACTTCTTCGACAGCCACAGTGCCGCAGCGGCGACAGTTGACGCGCCGCATGGTGTAGAGAAGGAAGACGAGAAACCCCCACAGGGGAATGAACTCAAAGCGCCGTTCGGCGAGTTGGTCGTAACCAGGTGCCGGCAAATGGCAGCGCGAGCAGACTGCGTCCGAACCCTTGCGCGGTCGGACGGCCACTTCGATACTCTTCTTGTCGGCACTGAAGTGGGCGTGCTGGTAGACAAAACCTCGGAAACGATGGCAGCGGTTTAGAATCGTGATCAGTTCCATGGCGTGGAAGCGGGCGGCGGCGAACCTCTACCATAAGCCGCTCCAGACCCGTGAACCGGGGGATCGATAGACGCTGCGCGACTACCTGCGATTCAAATCTATTTTTGTGGGACAACTCGACCGCGTATGATCACCGCGGAGATCCGCGTTGTGTTGTGAATATCATCGAGCGGATTGGCGCTGAGCACTACCAAGTTAGCTGCCTTATTTCGCTCGACCGTGCCGACGGTATCGCGTTTGCCAAGGAACTCCGCCGCATTTCGGGTCGCTGTTTCCAGCGCCTGCATCGGGGTGAGGCCGGCATCCACCAGGTCTGCGAGTTCGTCGTGGATAGAGCCCTTCTTGGCTCCGGGTGGCAAGTCCGTGCCTGCAAGGAGTCTCACACCAGCGCGCTGCATTATGTCCACAATTTCCGTATCCCTCGCAAGCAGGCGGTCAGCCCAGCGAAGGTCCTCGGAGGTGTATTTTGCGGCGCCGTCGGCCCATAGCGTGTGCAAAACAACCAGAGTTGGACACTGCCACGTTCCGTTCCTCTGAAAACGGCGAATTAGTGCCGCGGCTTTTTGCGCGTCATAGCTTTCGACGATTGCCCGGGTAAACTCGGCACGCATATTGGTTGTCGGCGGTGTCTCGTTATTCCCAAGCGCCGTCAGAATATCCTGGTAGATTTGAACTTCCTGGGCGTGCAACTTCGATTCCTCGGTGGAGCTTCCAATCAGAACACCCCAAAAGCGCCCTCCCAGGTGTTCGATGCTGCGCTGTCCAAGGTCAGACGCCTCCTCAGGAAGGACTGTGGGAGGGATATGTCCGACGAAAGGGATGCGGTCGTGTCTGGCTTGCGTTGCGACCGCCACGTAAATGTCGTGCGGAATCGCATCTTGCACTTTGATGAAGTCCACGCCGCGTTGATGCAGCATGTCAACGGTCGCCCGGGCGGCCGCGACATCCTTAACCGAGATGAACACAGGCATCTGGAACGGCAATGGACCCTGGATGAGGGGCCCTGAAACGACCATTTCGGGTCCCGGAATCGTCCCATCATTCACCTCCTGCCGCAATCGAAGAATATCGTCGAGCGGTGATCCCATGTCACGCAGGCCGGTGACACCCTGAGCGAGGAAGGCAGACAGGGCGAGTTTTCCATCTGAGTAAGTACCGAGGTGAACATGCATGTTCCAAAGGCCTGGGATCAGATATTTGCCGCGGCCGTCGATTATTTCTGCGTGTGCTGGCACCTTCACTCGCACTACCGGACCAATGGCGGCGATCCGCCCGTTTGAGATCAGGAGTGACATGCCAGGTTGAGCTGCGTGACCCGCACCGTCGATTATTGTGATGTCGCGAATAAATAGGGGAACAGTGGGGGGCCCCTGAGCACACAGCAATGCGCCGACGACCGGCAAAGCAGCCCAACCGACATTTCGGAGCTTCATGTAGAGACAATACGACGAGCAGAACTGCAGTGTTCCAGAGACTTCAAGCGCAGATCGAAAAGACCGGTCCCGCGTAGCGTTTACCGAAGAGGGCAACCTAGTTCGAAAGGCAACTGGCTACGAACAGGAAAAGCTGAAGCCGCGCTATCCTACATCGGGTTCGCGGGCTGCGCGAGCCGAGCTTCCGGCGCCCATTGGAGCGTATCGGTGACCCACAGATTTCTCCGACGAGGCTAAAATCGGACCGGTCGCCCGGTCAAATCAAACGCATTTACAATCTTTATGAAACTTTTAACGGGCGAAAGACATTTAATCGTTAAGCTATGGGCCCCGACCATACCCTCGACGTCCCGGCGACGCGGTTCGTCTTCGTCCACTACCATATATTCAAAAATGGCGGGACGACGATCGAGTCGATCCTCCGGCGGGAGTTTGGGGAGCGATTTGCGACGGTTCACGGACCGGCTGCCGACTCGGTCCTCGACGGAAAACGGCTGACAGAGTTCCTCCGTCAGAATCCGTGCATCGGGGCGGTTTCCAGCCATCATTTGCGCTATCCCAAGCCTGTGACGCCGGGTTGGGTGATCTTCGATTGCTGCTTTCTGCGACATCCCCTGGACCGGCTGGTATCGCTCTACAACCAGTTCCGAAGAACGAACTCGGACGACCCGCTCAGCGTCCGCGCCAACCAGCTCGCGCCCGGCGAATTCATGAAGCATCTGGTGCACAGCGCCCCGCACCTCGTGAACGACGTCCAAGTGACACAACTCGCGAACGCAGGCGTTTTTGCCCGTCCGGCCGGTGAGCACGATCTTGAGACCGCGATCCATATACTGCGGGACATGGCGGTAGCCGGTGTTGTCGAGATGTTTGATGAGAGCCTGCTGGCGGCGGAATACTTCCTGAAACCCGCATTTCCGGAGTTGAGGCTGCACCATAACCCCGAGAATATGAGCCGAGCTGACGGGGTGGCCAGCCCGCGTCCGACGCTTGTGGAGTTGTGGGGCGCAGATGTATATTCCGATCTGCTGCGGCTCAATCAGCTCGATCTCGAATTATTCCGGCAGGCCAAGATCGAAGTCCAGCGCCGCCTCTTTCTGATTCCCGATCAGCAGGCGCGGCTGGCCGAGTTCCGGGCAAGGCGCGCCCTTCTTCAGATGCCGGCGGCGGTCGACGCCCCGGAGTGGGAATCCGCTCGGCGCAAAATCGCCGGCTGGACCGATTGACAGTTAATTTAGTTTAAACTAAATTAAATCGCATGGAGTCGGCAGTGCTCGAAGCGATTGCCTCGCCGCGCCGCCGCGAGATTCTGCGTCTGGTCTGGAAAGAGGAGCAGACCGCGGGAGCCATCCACCGGGCGATGCCCGATGTGACATTCGGAGCGGTCTCTCTTCAGTTGCGGTCCCTGGTGGAAGCCGGTCTGGTGGAGGCGCGCGCGCAACAGCGGAACCGATTCTATCGGGCGCGCCGTGAAGCTTTGGGCGAGGCCGCGGAAATTCTGGAGCGCATGTGGGACGACGCGCTCTGGAAGCTGAAGCTGGCCGCGGAGCTTGAGGAGACGCGCCGGGGCCCTCAGCCGCGTGCTTCCCGGACGCCTGGGGAAAAGAAACAAAACAGCAGGAAAGGAAATCGGTAACAGCTCATGCGGGAATTGCCCTGGCGCCTGGACCGCACGGTTGAGATCAAAGCAAAACCGGAAACCGTCTTTCGATTCTTCACCGACAGCGCGCGCTGGGCCGGATGGTGGGGCGCCGGGTCGACGATCTACGCCACGCCCGGCGGCAAGGTGTACATCCGGCATCCCAACGGAGTGGAAACGGTGGGTGAGGTGCTTGAAGTCAGCGGTCCGGAGCGAATCGTATTCACCTACGGATTTGCAGCCGGCAAACCGATACCGCCGGGAAGTTCTCGTGTAACGATTCGCCTCGAACCGGATGAGGGCGGAACGCGGCTTCATCCGATACATGAATTCGCCGAAGCCGCTCCGCGGGACGAGCATGTACAGGCGTGGCGGTTTCAGCTTTCGTTGTTCAGCAATCTGGTTACGAACGAAGTGTTCATCGGCGCGGCGAACCTGGTGGATGCCTGGTTCGGCGCGTGGGCGATTCCCGACGACAAGGCGCGCGAGACGTCGCTGCCGAAGATCACAACGAGCAATGTTCAATTTCGCGATCGGTACAGCCTGCTGCGCGGATTGGAAGATCTGACAGCCCACAGCGGGGCGACACAGCGGTTCATGCCGGGAATCCGGATGCGGCGCAAAGGTGACATCCGGCATTGCCAGGGTACCGTGCTTGCCGAATGGGTCGCGGTGGACGGCGATGCGAAAGAGCGGATGTCCGGAACGAACGTTTTCGTATTGAGCGCGGACGCAAGAATCGATTCCGTGACCGGGTTTGCTCATCCGGCTACCGGAAACTGAGAACGTTCCGCGAAACCGTCCTCGTCACAAAAGTTCCCGTTTTTGTAATGAATATGCCGTGCATGGACGGAATAGTTCGCCGGAATTTCTGAGGAAAACGCGAACCGTAAGGCCGCCTGAATCGTCTAAGAAGTATGACGACCTCGGGCATGCAAGTCGACGGAAAACTCCCAGCCGCGTACCGCGCCACGTTCCGGGAATACTCTAAACAACTTGATGGGCTTCACAGCCTGCTGCAGGGCAATCCCGCCCCGGATCGGATTGAATCGGTGCGGCTTCTCGTCGAGAAGGCGCGTGTTGCCCATAATGCCGCGCGGGACCGGCTCGCTCGAGAACTAGTGCGTCCGCCGCTGCCGGCCCATGCCAAAGTCGACGATAGCCATATTCGGCAGACTGCTCAACTGCTTTGGGAAGTGGCCGGCCGGCCGGAAGGTTCGGCGGAACGGGACTGGAAAAGGGCGGAACAACTGGTGCGAACGTCGGGCGCCTGACAGATCCTTTCCGCCGGGTGCTTGCCGGAGTCTTTTGCTCCGGATTGGCTCTCGAAAAATTAAGAGCCGAACAGGCGCCTTCCGTGGGGAATATATAGAATAAGTGGTGTTTTCTCAACGGATGGCAATTCGTCGCTCGTCTTGCCTGCGGCTGCTGCTTCGGATATGGGTGACAGTCCTCCTCTGCGTTTGGGGGGAGTGCTGGGCAAACGCCTGTAGTTGCATGGGAGGGCATTCGGCCTGCGGAGAAGTGGCGACCGGCAGCGCGGTTTTCACCGGTCGCGTGTTGTCGGTTTCTCCGCCTTTTGTGAATCGGTTCAATCCCGCGAACCGCGCGCAGGCGGACCGCGTGGCGCAGTTTTACGCGCAGCTCGATTCCGGAGCAGTGGGCCAGAGCCTCCAATCGCTGAAGGAAACCTTTCGTGAACTGGTTCCCGGCCTCTCTCCCGATCAGGCCCGCCACCTGAAAGAAGCGAACTCGCGCCAGGCTCTGCTTCGCTTGTTCGACTCCGTACTCGACCATGGCAGCTAGGTCACGCTTGAGGTCACAAACGTCTTCACAGCCGGCCATGACGATGACGACGACAAATCCTCCCCTCCCCCGGCGAACAAGTCGAAAGGGGCGAACAAGTCTAAAGATGACGACGATGACGACAAACCCGCAGGCGCCGCCAGTAAGAGAGACGACGACACCGGTCTCGCCGCCGGGAAGATATTCGCCGTCTGGACACCGACCTTCGACTGCGGCGTCGAGTTCCAGGTGGGAGAAACCTATCTCGTTTACGCCACTATGGATGAGGATAGCGATATGGTGGAAACCGATACCTGTATGGGCACACGCCGCCTCTCGGATGCCGGCGCGGACCTGCCGTATCTGTCGTTTCTGAAGGCCGATCCGGACAGATCCGGTCATCTCGATGGTTTGGTCACTTCGGATCCCGCCGCGCGCGCCAATCCACCGGAGGGCAATCGCATCCCCAGCCCTGTTTCCGGCCTGCTGGTCGAACTCAAATCGGATGACGCCGTTCGCTACGCGGTGTCGAACAACGAAGGACGATTTGTCTTCGACGGACTCGCCGCGGCTTCCTACCGCATCGCCGGGTACCGGTCGGATGGCCCGGATCCGGATCAGATAGCAGCCGGTCCCGAGGAATTCAGACTCAATCCGAAAGTCTGCGTTCGGCGTGTCATGCTGGCGCAGCCTGGGACGCCCCGCAAATAGTCCGAACAAAACCACGCCGGAACAGAGAATGGCCGATTTACCCGAACTTACGAAAACCTCACGGTCGTTACATCCTCGGCGAAATAGAATAACAAAGGCTGGTTCGGGTCCTTCCTGGACTCGAATTGGTCATATCCGCATTGAAGGGACTGTATTGTGACCAGGTTCAACACCAGAACGGCTGCCTTGTGTGGGGCCGGCGTCATCGCCGCTCTCGCCTTCATTTCCCTGGGCATCGCCCAGCAACAGCCGCGCGCGGCCGATACGAAGGTGGACGCTAAAGTCCTCAAAACCGCCGGCACCGCAAAGGACGCTGAGCCAGGCACGTGGCTCACGTATGGTCTGACGCAAAACGAACAGCGTTACAGCCTGCTGAAGCAGATCGATGAATCGAACGTCGGCAAACTGGGGCTCGCCTGGTCGACGTCCCTAGCGCCGGCAGGGGGGCGCGGCGGCACCGAAGGCACTCCGCTGATGTGGAACAACACGATCTATCAATCGATGGACAACAGCATCGTCTATGCCCTCGATGCGCGCAACGGCGAACAGAAATGGATGTACGACGCGAAGATCGACCCGATCACGCCGCGGCATATGTGCTGCGGCACGCACAATCGCGGGCTCGCCCTCTCGGACGGCAAAATTATCCTCGCGGCCAACGACGCGCGGCTGATCGCGCTCGATGCCATCAGCGGCAAAGAGCTGTGGCAGAGCAAGGTCGCGAACATCAATGAATACTACTCGCTGACCATCGCGCCGCGCATTGCAGGCGATAAGGTGATCATCGGGGTGGGCGGCGGCGAATTCTTCACTCGCGGATTCTTCGCGGCGTACAACCTCAAAGACGGATCGCTCGCCTGGAAATTCTACACGGTTCCTCCGAAGCCGGGTCAGCCGCTGGAAGACGCGGCTCAGGAAAAGGCATCCAAAACCTGGGGGAACGGCGACTGGGCGAAGTACGGCGGCGGCGGGCCGGTTTGGGATGGCCTGGTTTATGACCCGGAAGAAAACCTGGTAATCGCCGGTACCGGGAATGCGGAGCCGTGGCCTCAGGAGCTGCGCAGCATCCCGAAATCGGAATGGGGCAAGTGGGACGCGCTATACACCTGCTCGATCGTGGCCGTGGATGCAAAGACCGGCAAGCTGAAATGGTATTACCAGACGGTTCCCACCGACAGTTGGGACCTCGACTCTGTCGGCGGCTTCATCATGGCCGATATCCCGATTGAAGGCAAGACGCGCAAGGTCATCATGCAGGCCCCGAAGAGCGGTGTGTTCTACATCCTCGACCGCACCAACGGAAAGTTCATCTCCGCTGAGCCCTTTGTTCCTGTGAACTGGGTCAAGGGTTTCGATAAGAATAACAACGGCAAGCCGATCATCAATCAGGATGCATTTTACGATCAGCGGAATGCGGTCCTGATCTATCCGGGCGGCGGCGGCGCGCACAACTGGGCGCCAATGTCCTATAACCCGAACTCCGGCTTGGTCTACCTGCCTTACAGCGCCGGCAGCTACACGTTCAGCGCGGCGGCGGAACCGGACCCGAAGGCCGGCGGCGGCGCGCATGGGTTGGGTCGCGGCGCCCCAAACAAGACTACGCCGATGCCGATCTGGGGCCCGGACAACGTGGGCCGCGGTGGGATGCAGGCACGCGATCCGAAGACGAACACGATCAAGTGGGTGAAGACGGGGCAGGGCGCCGCGACAGGTGGCGGCACGATGACCACTGCCAGCAACCTCTTGTTCCAGGTTGCGGGCTTGACGTTATACGCCTACAAGGCGGACACAGGCGACGAACTGTTGGCGCTGCCGTTTAACCTCTTCGGCGGGGCTCCCCCAATCACTTATATGGTCGATGGCACGCAGTACATCGGGTTCGCGACCGGCACGCGGTTCATGGCTCTGAAGGTCGGTGGCAAGGAGAAAATGCCGGACCCGCCTCCTGCGCGCGGTGGCTTCGGGCGCGGCAGAGGCGGCGCACCTCCGGCTACGCCTGCTCCTCCTCCGCCGGCCGCCGGTCAGGAACTGCACGGGCAGGGCCAGGACAAGCAACAAAACAGGCAGAAGGACGCCGGATACTAAACAGCTACCAGCTCCAAGCCAGTGGGATTGGCCGCGACTGAAAGTCGCCTGAAGTAAAACCGTGGCGCACGCACTCCTGCGTGCCGCGTCGGCACTCATGCCGACGCCCGGTCCCTTCGAGTCGCCGGCGGCTACGCCGGATCCATGAAACCTGCGGCGACGTTGTGGGGCCTCGCAGTCTGCCTGCCCGTCGTCGGGCAGACCAGAATTCCCGGCAGCGATTGGCCGATGTACACGCGGGACCATGCGGGGTCGCGCTATTCGGCGCTCAATCAGATCAATAGCCGCAACGTCGCGAGGCCTCGTTAGTTTCTGCTGTACGATGGAGAAATTCGTGGCTCATACATGACACGGCTCCGCTCGGGCAACGGCGTATTCAATGCATGGCGAGCCGCTCGGCTGTTGCAACAGGCCACAAGGGACGAGTAAGACGGATGCCGACGCGGGGAAAAATTTCATATCTTGGCAAAATCGAAGAGGCTCGGGGCGAATTCTACATTGCACTTAAATACACGGATCACCTGGAAAAAATGGTGATAATAACGATTCCCGAGGGCCAGACCGTCAATACGCCGTCCCCAATCCGTGTTGACACCGACCTGCGGCGTTGGAAGGGTATGACCTGGGTATTTGACCGAAAACTTTACATGGCTGAATTTCATCCGGATGTCGAGGATGACGAAATTCGACTCAGGATCAAACATGAGGTATTAAAGCAGCAGCACGGTCTCGCTAGAATAGAACGCGAACTTCAAGTACTTGAAACCATTGGGAAAATTCCGGAGTCAAGGAGGGCGCCGATACCACCAGCCGTTCGTTTATTCGTTTGGCAGCGGGATGGTGGGCGCTGCGTGTCGTGTGGGAGCAACGAACGACTGGAGTTCGATCACGTAATTCCTCTTGTGTTGGGAGGAAGCGATACGGAGCGAAACCTCCAATTGCTTTGCGAGGTTTGTAACCGGCAGAAGGGTGCTCGGCTGACTTAGATTAAGTCCACTTTGGCGCTAAATAGTCGTGGGGGCTATCGGTCGAAAAACAAATCGATCCGGACTTAATGTCCGACCGAGAGGGGTACACTTCATGATCGCGGCGAGAGCTTCAGCGGTCGATCTTCATCAGGATTTCATCGAGTTTTTGGACTAATGTACTAAGGCAATCCCCAGCAGCGTCGCGCAACTGCAGCATTTGGTGAATGTCGTTCAGATTGAGGATGAGTATCAGTTTTCCGGTCTCTCTGAGAGCCCCACGCGTGACGGCAATCGCGTTCTCGTTTGCACCCACCCGAGTGACGATAATCGCGGTCGAGCGCATCGCGGCGGGATACAGGTACTTCTCAGTCGTGTAAATCTCCTGTTGGGTTATCTTGGCTTTGTAGTTCTTGAATTCAAAGACTACGTATCTTGTTCGATGGTCTCTGACGAGCGCGTGCCAGAAATCATGCTGGGATGCGATTCGCGCGATCAGATCATACCGATGTATCCGGCTGTGGGTGCCAAGCTCTTCATGCCAGGCTGTCAGATCGTGCTCGCATATGTACTTGAACGCTTCCGAACACTTCTTGGCAAACTGCAAAGCATCCCGACCTTTGCCGGGTCGGATTCTATCTATTTCTCGCCAAAGTTGCTCACCCTTTCCGCGCTCTGGAAAACGTGCAGCTCTTCTGTGTGCATCTCCGCCGGGGCGGTTCTGCGCGATGTGCGGGAGTAATGGCAGTCGTTGGGCGGCGACGCGCCCGAATACCAACGCTTCTTGATTGATTTCGGCAAACTTGTCGGCCAACTCCTCGTCATCAGAGACCAATGAGGAAAGCACATCAAAGTCGAATAAATATATGCTTTCCGGGTAGCTGGCTTTGACGCGCGCATTCGTTGCGATCACCGCCGTAGGAAATCTGCCCTCCGCAATCACATGTCAACGCAAAGTAGAAATGTCCTATTCCCTGCAAAGTAGAAATGTCCTGTTTTGAGGGAGGCTGGAGAGAAGTCGTGTTAGTCTGGCCGTGCCGGTGAAGCGGAGACGGGCAATGCTGGCGAGCAACCCGTTCGAGGA
>DATAXN010000054.1:0-98839 GCA_036273015.1 Bryobacteraceae bacterium
CACACCTGAAAGTCCCCCCTACCCTCGCGCATAGCCCAAATCGACTCCGATATTTTTGTCAGGTCACGAAATCGGACCACAAGGCGGCTTTCAGCCCCATTTTTCTCGGCTCACCAATCCAGTGTGAGAAATGCAGGCTAAACAGTTTCCCAGACTTTAGAGCATCCTGCGCTTTTTGCCCAAAAGACGGCAAACGCAGTCGAATGCGCCGTACATTCTCGGCTGCTACAACCATGTTTCGCTTAGGTCTCAGGCGGCTCCGTCAACGCGCTGGCCTGCTGAACGCCTGTCGCAATCTCGGGGAGGATTCCCATCCGGACGTATACCGGCCTCACGACTTCCCGAATGCGCGGCAGGCGACTCCGAAACCAAATCGCGCCCAACACACATGCAATGCCGCTCCCTAACACTGTTACGGGAGCACCCACCCGCCCGGCCGTACTGCCTGCGATAAGGCTCCCGAACGGCGCCATACCCTGAATGGCCATGGAATAAAAGGCCATCACGCGCCCACGCCTCTCGTCGTCCACGATTGTCTGAAGGACGGTGTTACTGGCGGCCATCTGCTGCATCATGCCGAAACCCACAACCGGCAGCAGGAGCATGGACAGCCATAGCCAGTGCGAAAGAGCGAACCCGACGAGAGCCAACCCGAACACCCCCGTGGTCGCAAAGATCCGGCTGCCAAGCCCGATGACACTCTTTCGGGCAGCGAGACCCAGCGCGCCGCCGAGCGCTCCCACGCCGACAGCGCCCATCAGGAACCCCAGCGTGTGCGCTCCGCCGCCCAGGACGCGGGCCGCGAAGATGGGCATAAGGACCGAGTACGGCATTCCGAACAAGCTGACGATCGACAGATTCAGTAGAATCGAGCGGATCGGAACGGAATCGGTGACATAGCGCCACCCGTCGATCAGCTCGTGCACAATGTGGCGTTGGGGTTTAGGCGCCGCGTTCGATGCAACCCGCATCATTAATAGCGAGACAATCACGGCGATATAGCTGGCGCCGTCCAGAAGGAAACAGTATCCTTCTCCAACAGCGGCGACCACTATGCCGGCGATCGCAGGGCCGATGAGCCGGGATGCATTTACAATCGAGGAGTTCAGTGCGATCGCGTTGGGCAGGTCCTCCCGCTGATCCACCATCTGGATTACGAAGGACTGGCGCGCGGGCATATCGAAGGCGTTGATTATGCCCTGTGCCAGAGCGAGCACGACAATCTCCCAGACGGTGATGATGTGCGCCAGCGCGAGCACCGCCAGCGCAAAGGACTGCAGCATCGAGAGAATCTGGGTGACGACAATGGTGCGGTGACGATTCCGGCGATCGACCCAGACACCAGCCACAGGGCCAAGCACGAATGCCGGAATTTGTCCGGCAAAACCCACCAGGCCGAGCAGTGCAGCCGAACCCGTGAGGCGATAAACCAGCCAACTGGTGGCTATTCGCGTCATCCAGGTTCCGATAAGCGAAATGCCCTGGCCGGTGAAAAATAGTTTGTAGTTTCGGGACCGCAGCGCGCGGGTCGCGAGAGAGAAATTCACTTTCGTGAGCCTGACTCAAACGTATGTAGCATCACGGCGATGGCCTGTTCTTGTTCCGGAATCTCTCGCGTGGTCCCATCGCCAGCGTGGTGAAGCACGTACCGTACCGCGCAACGGCGCCGCGAAAGGAGCGTTTGGGTAAACAATCGGCAGAACGTTAGCGTGATGGCTCTAAGTGCCGGAAGCCAAGGCGATACAGAGCCATTATGCAATGATGGTCCCATTCTCGCGGTCGCGCTTTCGGCATGGACATTGTGGCTATGGCGCGCGGTGCGTTTTGCCGGTGAGCTCCGAACAGTGCCGGCGCTTTGATATTGCTACGGTTGATAGCGGCGATTGTGCTTGGGGTTACTAAGATGGCTCTTTCAGGCGCGCCGACCACCGAAGGTAAAAGAGCAGGTACGGATCGGGGATGTCGAAGACCTGTTTTTGTTCATCCCAGTCCACGGCGCGCTCATTGGGGAATTTGTCGAGCGCCAGTTTTGACATGTGCAGGCAAGTGCCTGTGACGCTCGAGCCGACCGGAGGATCTCCTATACAGACTTTCGCTGTCCTTATCAGAAGTTCATCATATGGGAAGGACAACTGTGGCGGGTCGCTGGCGAGGGCCTTGAGGACGACGCGATAAACGTCCCCCTCGGTTCCGTCGGTGCACTTATAGGTCTTCCGTTCGGTTCCCCTCGTTCGCGGTCCTGAGTCCAAAACGTCGACGAGCGATCTGAAATCTGTCGTTGCGCTTGTCTGCTCGAGGACTGCCTGCCTTGTTGTTGAATCCAGCGTGATCGCCCTTGGGACCAACGACTCAACCTGCGTTCGGAGGTTGTTAACAAAACACGCCTGCAGGCAAAGCAGTTGCATTAGTTGGGGTGACCCAGCAGACTCTCGCACAAATAGCTGGATTGCTGCCGGATCCATGAACGCGTTGAGCGCCCCAAAGCCAACTGTTGCTATTTTTTCAAGTTCGGCGTCGGCCCAATATCTCAGGTTGATCGCGCGTACCCTGCCGCGAAGCTCGGGGTTGGCGCGGACCACGTCGTCCCCTCGGTGGCTCACTGCTGCTGTTACGATCTTTACGCCTAAGCGCACGGCCTCTTTGAGCGTCTTGGCCACCTCCGCTTGCACGGCGCGGTCCATGTAGTGGAAGTCATCCAAGAGCACGACGAATTCGCTCCCACCAATTTCGTCCACTACCTGCTGCAATCCGCGGCGCTGGTGGGTCGAGCCGTCGCTGCTTTCGGCCCGTACCTCGGTCTTACCTGTCGCGGCGGCCTCGCCTTTCGCGACGAACGGTAAAGCAATGCTTCCCTTCGCCTCGAGCTCCCCGCCGAGCGAGCCACCGATGGTCCGGCTTTTGTCTGTCGTGTTCGGGACATCCATCCAGTCGAGTACTCGGTTCCAAACGTCGTCAGGCCCGCGAAGGGATGCACCAGAAACCGGAATTAGGAGGTCGCGTCCGACTACCTTCTCCACCAGCACGGTTTTCCCGGACTTCGATGGGCCCGACAAGGACACCACTTGGCCTGGAGTTTCGATTGCGTCACGCAGAATCGTTTCGAGCCCTTGATCTGCGCGTTCTACGTAGGTGTGTTGCGGATAGGAGCCTGGAACAAAAACTTCTTGGGCTTTAAGTGGCATGCCGTGTTTTTGCCAATGAAAACTCTGCTGT
This sequence comes from Bryobacteraceae bacterium, assembly GCA_036273015.1. GTDB lineage: Bacteria > Acidobacteriota > Terriglobia > Bryobacterales > Bryobacteraceae > BOG-234. The sequence continues at coordinate 3,214 of DATAXN010000054.1, forward strand.
TATCGACTTTCCCAACTGGTTATCGGCCGCATGCCGGATTATAGTATGCGTGGCCGCTTCTTGGCCGATTGGATGGGCGGTTACTCGGCTCGACGGCACCCAAAACCGCGTTCACACCTCCCCTGCTACCTCTATTCTCAATCAATTCAATCGCTTCCGGCCCATTCCTGCCAGACGTGGTTCGTTTTCGCCCCTTCGACCTGTATCCTCCACATAAAGCCGGATACCGCGCGGAGGCCACGCAGTCCGGAAAAATGGGTTCGAATTTGCGAATGGCATTTCAGGATGGCTTGGCGGCGCATCGCCACGCCGGGTGAACACTACTCCCATCCAAAAATGGGTTCGTATTTTCGAATTGCCTTTTACGGCTGAATCGCGGGTTTATTGCTGCGGAGGTGCTGCAGATCGCGGTTATTTTCCTCGCAGTTGTATTCGAGGAGATCGGGCAGGCCGGGAGTCGGCTTCAAAGGTTTGAGCGGCCGCGCATTAGTCCACGGCTTCGTATACATTTTCGGATCGTCCACCGTGAACTCGTAATCCACGTTGGCGCTGCCAGGCACGCGGCGAAAACGCTCAATCACGTGCAGTACGTCGCTGTGCTGATGGCCGGCGGTGTCGAGCCAGGTCCACGGGGCGTCCTTGAGGTCTGTCGTATCGACCACCAGCGTGTCGCCGTCCCAGTGACCGACCGAGTTTCCCATGAATGTCGGTTCCATATTCGCCGGATGCGCGCGGCCGTCGAGAGGAATGATCCGGTGCATGGTCATGTATTCGAACAGGATCAGCAGGTATTCGTGCGTCTGCACGATACGGGCCGGGTAAGGCGACTGCATAATGCGCGGAACGCCGGGGAACCAGCAGTTTGCGGTGGGATCGTCTTTGGAATCGTGGTTCAGGTACGCCTGCCTGCCGCGCTCCGTGTAGGGAACGTCCTGCTCCTTGCCCTGCGCCATGTTCGGCGTGTAGGGGATGGTGTACAGTCCCGAAAAATCCGGCTTGCCGTCCGATAAGCGGGGGATATCCTGAGTTCCGGCCGCAGGGGCTTGGGCTGAGGCCGTCCAGGTGATCAGGAACAGAGCTGCGGCGGCTGCAAAGTACTTCATCGGTTTCACCAACACTATACTGCAACCGCGGAAAGCCAGCCGGATAGCCCTCTGCGGCCCATGCTGCGCAAGTTAAACTGAGGATTCCAGATGCAATTAGACAAAGTGTACGAGCCGCGGCGGTTCGAGCCGCGCTGGGCTCAATGGTGGGTGGAAAGCGGTATCTATCGGGCGGAATATCAGCCGGCTGATTCTGATAAAGCACGCCCGGCGTTTTCGCTTGTCATTCCGCCGCCCAACGTCACCGGATCGCTCCACATGGGCCACATGCTGGAGCACACCGAGATCGATGTCACGGTCCGCTGGCATCGTATGCGCGGCGACACCACGCTCTGGCTGCCGGGGATGGACCACGCCGGCATCGCGACGCAGATGGTGGTCGAACGTCAACTCGCCGAAGAAGGGCTGGACCGCCGTGCCATGGGCCGCGAAGCCTTCGAAGCCCGCGTGTGGAAATGGAAGGCCGAATCCGGCGGGACCATCAAACGCCAGATGATCCAGCTCGGCGCATCATGCGACTGGTCGCGCGAGCGCTTTACGCTGGACCCCGGACTCTCCCGCGCCGTTCGCGAGACCTTCGTCAGCCTGTACGAAAAAGGTCTGGTCTATCGCGGCGAATACATGGTCAACTGGTGCCCGCGCTGCCGGACGGCCATCTCCGATTTGGAAACAATTCACGAGGAAACCGCGGGACATCTCTGGCATATCCGCTATCCGGTTGTGGGTAAATCCGACCAATATCTCGTTGTCGCTACCACGCGTCCGGAGACGATGCTCGGCGACACCGCTGTCGCGATCAACGCCCGCGACGAGCGTTATCGCGATCTGCACGGCCGCATGGTTCGTCTTCCGCTGATGGATCGCGAGATCCCGATCATCCTCGACGATATTGCCGACCCCGAGTTTGGCACCGGCGTCGTAAAAATCACGCCCGCGCACGACATGAACGACTTCGAGGCCGGGAAGCGTCATAACCTCCCGATGATCCAGGTGATCGACGAGTCGGCAAAGATCACCCTTGCGGGCGGCTCCTATGCCGGTCTGGACCGCTATGAAGCGCGTGAGCGCGTGGTCGAAGATCTGAAAGACCTGGGTCTGCTCGACAGCGTGGAGAATTACACGCTCAGCCTCGGCAAGTGTTCGCGCTGCAAGACGCCCATCGAGCCATTGGTTTCGAAGCAGTGGTTCGTAAAAACGAAACCGTTAGCTGCCAAAGCCATCCAGGCGGTGGACGAGAAGCGCATCGAAATCATTCCGGAGAACTGGGTCAAAACCTGGAACGAATGGATGCACAATATCCGCGACTGGTGTGTGTCGCGGCAACTCTGGTGGGGCCATCGGATTCCCGCGTGGTATTGCGATGCCTGCGGCGAAACAATTGTGTCGCGCACCGATCCGGACTCTTGCTCGAAGTGCAGCGGCGCGCTGCGTCAGGATGCCGACGTTCTCGACACTTGGTTCAGCTCGGGCCTGTGGCCGTTTTCGACGCTGGGCTGGCCCGATAAAACGGACGACCTGAAGCATTTCTACCCGACCACGCTGCTCATCACCGGCTTCGACATTCTCTTCTTCTGGGTCGCGCGCATGGCGATGCTGGGCATCGAATTTATGGGTGATGTCCCTTTTCGTCAGGTCTACATCCACGGACTCGTGCGCGATGCCGAGAAGCAGAAGATGTCGAAGACCAAGGGGAATGTGATCGATCCTCTCATCGTGACGGAAGAATACGGAACCGATGCGGTTCGCATGGCGCTGTTGAGTGGTGCGGCTCCGGGTACCGATATTGCCTTTACGACCGATCGAATCGACGCCTCGCGTGCTTTTGCCAACAAGATCTGGAACGCGGCCCGCTTCATTCTGTCGAATCCCGACACGGAGTCTGAGTCGCTGTTTGAAGATCTCTGGATAAGATCGCGCTTCAACGAGTGCGCTCGCCAGATGAACGAGGCAATTCAGGCGTTTCGGTATCACGAAGCGGCCCAGACGATCTGGCATTTCATATGGGACGATTTCTGTGACTGGTATATAGAGCTCAAAAAAATCCGCGGAAACTGGCGCTGGGCTCGTACTGTCTTTGTTGACACCCTCTGCCTTCTGCATCCGCTGATGCCGTTCATCACCGAAGAGCTTTGGCACCGGTTCGTCGAGGGTGAAGGTAAATCGATTTCGCTGGAATCGTATCCTCAATTCAACTTGATCCTGTTCCAACCGGAAGAGGAAGAAGAAATGGACCTTCTCCAGAACATTGTCCGCGCCGCGCGCAACCTTCGGGCGGAGTTGGGGCTCGACCCCAAACAGCCGCTGGAGGGAAAAATCTCGATAGGTATCGATGCCGAGCTGCTCCGGCGGCTCTGCGGAGTTACCTTCACGCGGGGCGACGTGCCGAAAACGGGCGCGGTCCGTTCGACTCCGGATTTCGATTTATCGATAGACGTCCCGACCGGGCAAATCGAAGCGCAACGGAGGCGGCTGGAAAAAGAACGCGACCAGCTCATGAAAAACATCGCCAATTCGCAACGCCAGTTGAACGACGAAGTGTTTCTCAGCAAAGCCCCCGCGAAGGTAGTGGACAGCATCCGGGCCAAGCTCGCCGAATACGAGGCACAACTTGCAAAGATCGAGGCCAGCCTCAATGGTTAGTACTTGGTTTCAGAGGTTCACCCATGGCCCTTCGGGCCAACAAACCAGATGAAGACGCTGACACCAGATGTGGGGCAGGGCTTCGGCCCTGCGGCCGGGCTTTCGCCCGGCCCGGAGCTTCACGTATCCCGGGGAGAGCGCGTCTTCCGGGGAGCGGCAAGAAGCGTTTCTCGGCAACCTGCTGGGTGGGACAGGCTTCAGCCTGTCAGAGATTGAATGCTGCACTCTGAGATCCTCGACGCCGTTCACCGCGCGCTCGACGAAGACATCGGCTCGGGCGACGTCACCTCTAATGCCTGCGTCCCGGCGGACAGGCGCGCTTCCGGCACATTTCTCGCCCGCGAGACCCTGGTACTTGCCGGTATCACTCTGCTTCCCGCGATCTACGAAGCACGTGGCGGCGTAGAAGAACTCACCATCTCCCATTACGACGGTGACTGCATTGCTGAAGGAACGCGTATTGCCACCGTTCGTGGCCCCGCGCGTACGTTACTGGAATGCGAGCGTGTGGCTCTCAATTTCCTGCAGCGCTTGTCCGGTATCGCCACGATTGCGCACGAATTTGCGACGCAAGTCGAAGGTACGAACTGCCGCGTCCTCGACACCCGCAAGACAACTCCCGGGCTGCGCCGGCTTGAAAAAGCCGCGGCCGCTTCCGGTGGCGTCACTAACCACCGCATGGGTCTGTTCGACGCCATCCTCATTAAGAACAATCACATCGCCGCGGCCGGTGGCGTGCGTCAGGCGATCGAAAACTCCCGCGCCGCCGGGCTTCCCATTGAGATCGAAGTTCGCACAATGGATGAATTGCAGGAAGCCCTCGCCTGCGGGGCCACGCATCTTCTTCTCGACAATCTTTCTCCGCGGCAGGCCGCGGATTGGATTCGGATTGTCGATGGCCGCGCCACCGTCGAGCTTTCCGGCGGCATCGATCTCGCCAGCGTCCGTTCGTATGCTGAAACCGGCGCGGATTTCGTCTCGGCCGGCGCCATTACTCACTCCGCGAAAGCCGTCGATATCAGCTTCCGGCTGGAACTCCTATGACCGTCTGGATGAGGTCCACCGCCTCGACCATGCGGGACGCGGCGGCGCTGGCCGCCCGCGACGAGGCGCACGGCACGGTGGTGGTGGCGGAAACACAGACCGCCGGTGTCGGTCGCCACGGCCACTCGTGGCACTCGGCATCGACGGGCGGAATCTATCTGTCGATCATCCTGCGCCTCCCTTTGGCTCCGGATGATCTGCCTGTGCTTACGATGGCTCTGGGGCTTGCCGTGCAGCGCGCAGTCGACGACCTGGCCGATGTCGCCTGCGACCTTCGCTGGCCGAACGACCTTTTGCTGAACGAGAGAAAGCTCGCCGGCATGATGGTGCAGGTCGCGGATTCCCCGAAAGCCCAGGGTGCTCTGATCGCCGGCATCGGCGTGAATGTGAATCAGACGGAATTTCCACCGGAACTCTCCGCCATTGCGACCTCGCTTCGCCTGGAAACCGGCAGGGAGCATTCGAAAGAAGCCCTGCTCGACCGTGTCGTGGTTGAGTCTCTTCGATACGCAGGTCTCCTGGCTGATCGCGGGAAAGGCCCGATCCTGGAACAATTTGAAGCTAAATCCACCTACGTGCGGGGTAAGTCGGTGGAAGTTGAGACCGGAAATCGGGTGATTGCGGGAATCACGGCAGGGCTGGATGACAAGGGGTTCCTCCGGGTCCAAACGCCCGAAGGAGTGGAAACGATAGTCGCAGGTGGGGTGCGCGCCGCCAATGGCATACTGAAGCTGTCTACGCATTCTTAGTCCACGCATTCTCAGCCTGGAAATGAGTCCGACTATCACCAGCGGTTCAACCGTCACTACGCCCAGGATCACTTCGCCGCGAACCGATATGTCGGGGGAGGCTGAGAAGACTCCTCTGTATCGCGTGGTCCTTCTGGATGACGACGATCACACCTACGATTACGTGATCGAAATGCTGCAGAAGATTTTCATCTTCAGCGCGGAACAGGCGTTGCGGCACGCGCAGGAAGTGGACTCGATGGGCAGAACGGTGTTGATCACCTGCGAACTGCCGGAGGCCGAATTCGCGCGCGATCAGGTGCAGAGTTATGGCCGTGACTGGCGGCTGGAGCGATCGAAGGGATCGATGTCCGCGGTGGTCGAGCCGGCCGGAGATTCGGCCTGAGCGCGGTTTGATCGCGATACGATATGAGTGTGAAATTTAACGCAACCCGGCTGGCTTTATTAGCCATTCCGTCATTATTTGCTCCAGCCTTATTTTCCCAGGCAATGCCCAGAGTGGCTGCGCCCGCCGCCGCTCCCGCCGCTCCACCACCGGCGGAGCCGAATAAAGTGGTTCTGACCATCGGAGATGAAAAGATAACCGAAGCTCAGTTCGACAATATGATCAACGCCCTCCCTGCGCAGTATCAGACCTATGCGCGCGGTCCGGGGAAGCGGGCGTTTGCCGAGCAACTCGTCCAGGTGAAAGTGCTTGCGCAGGAAGCGGAGAAACGCAAACTCGATCAGGAACCCAAGCTGAGGGATGAGATCGCCTTCCAACGTCAGAACCTGCTGGCGCAGGCGATGTTTTTGGCCATGCAGGAGAGCGTCAAGCTCGATGACGCCGCAGTCGAAAAATACTACGACGACCACAAAGCGGATTACGAGGTCCTGAAAGCACGGCATATTCTGATTCGCGCCAAAGGCGCTCCCATGCAGCCTCTCCCCGGCAAACCCGAATTGACCGATGAGGAAGCTCTGGCGAAAGCCCAGGCGATTCGAAAGCGTCTGCTGGCGGGAGAAGACTTCGCAACGCTCGCCAAAGCCGAGTCCGACGATTCCGGATCGGCAACGCAGGGCGGCGATCTCGGAGATTTCCGCAAAGGGATGATGGTTCCTCCCTTTGAAACAGCGGCGTTCGCGGCCAAGGTGAATGAGATCACCGAGCCGGTAAAGACGCCGTTCGGCTACCACCTGATCAAAGTCGAATCGCATCAGACGAAGCCTCTTGCCGAGGTTCGCCCGGAGATCGAAAAGAAACTGCGCCCGGAACTTGCCCGCACTGAGATTGCAAACATGCGCAAGGGAGCCTCGGTTCAGATGGATGACGGCTTCTTCGGGCCTGCGGCCCCGGCGCCAAGGATTCTGCCTGCTCCGGCGCCGCCGGCCGCCAGGTAATGGCCGGCAAACTCTTCGCCGGTACTTCGGGGTTTTCGTATCCGCAGTGGAAGCCGGATTTCTATCCGAAGGATCTTCCCGCCAAGCGGTTTCTGGAGCACTACGCAACACGCCTGAACAGCGTTGAAGTGAACTACACGTTTCGACGGCTGGTCAGCGCCGGCGTGCTGGAAGGCTGGATGAAAGCGGCGCCGGAAGGCTTCGCCTTCGGCTGTAAAGCGCACCAGACGCTCACGCACATCATGAAGATGAAGGACGCGGAGAGCTTTACGGAAGCGTTCCTGAAGTCGTTGGAACCTCTCCGCGCTGCCCGGCGGCTGGGTCCGGTCCTCTATCAGTTCGCGCCGTCCTTTAAATGCGATCTGGAGCGCCTCGACGGCTACCTGCCGTTGTTGCCGCCGGATATCCGCTTCGCATTCGAATTTCGCCACGTCTCGTGGCTGGTTGATGAAGTCTACGAGCGGTTGGCAAAGCGGAACATCGCACTCTGCCTCGCGGAGTCCGACCGGCTTGAAGTGCCGAAGGTGTTTACGGCGGACTTTGTCTACTTTCGGCTGCGCAAGGGAGACTATTCCGAATGCGGTCGTGCGGAGATTGCGGAACGCACTCGGGCGATCCTCGAAGAGGGGCGCGATGCGTACGTTTACTTCAAGCATGAAAAGGATCCCCGCGGCGCCATTTGGGCCGAGGATCTGCTGAAGCAGTCGCAGGCTGTCTGAGTGCTGTGGGTTCGCGGGCTCCTGTTTACGCTGTTCGCCCGTGCATTGCCGGCGGGTCCCTCGATGGGTTTTCGGCAGGCTTTGAAAGGACTTCCGACAGCTCAAACAGGCCCCTGTTTTAGACTGAAGAGAGACAAATGAGTTCGACTACAACTACTACGAGCGCGGGTCTGGAAGGCGTCGTCGCCGGCGAATCGGAAATCTGTTACATCGACGGCTATGCCGGCATCCTCAGCTATCGCGGCTACAACATTCACACGCTGGCTCAACACGCGACCTTCGAGGAGACGATCTGGCTTCTTTGGAAAGGATGGCTGCCGAAGCCGGATGAACTCGCTCGTCTGAAGGCCGATCTCTTTGCGCACTATGCGATTGCACCGCAGGTAACGGAGTTCCTGAAGGCGAACCTGAAAGCCTCGCCGATGGACGTCCTGCGTACGGCGGTTTCGATGCTCAGCCTGTACGATCCGCAGGCAAAGGATATGTCCCCCGAAGCCAATCAGTTGAAGGCAACGAAGCTGATGGCGCAGACTTCCACCATCGTCAGCACTTTCGGCCGGCTGCGCACCGGGCAGCCTGTTATTGCACCGGACGCGACGCTGAGCTTCGCCGGCAATTTTCTTTACTGCCTCATCGGCAAAAAGCCCGACAGCATAATGGAGCACGTTTTCGATGTTGCCCTCATCCTGCACGCCGATCACGAACTCAACGCCTCAACCTTTGCCGCCCGCGTCACCGCCGCCACGCTTTCCGATATCTACTCGTCGGTTACCTCCGCCATCGGAGCCTTAAAAGGACCGCTGCACGGCGGCGCCAACGAGGACGTGATCAAGCTTTTGCTGCAGGTGGGGTCGGCCGATAAAGCGGTCGAACGCGTACACGAGATGCTCGCGAACAAGATCAAAATTCCGGGCATGGGACATCGCGTCTACCGCACCGAAGACCCGCGCGCTACTCACCTGCGCGTCATGTCGGAGGAACTCGGTAAGAGCACCGGCCACGAAGACCTCTACCTCATGTCGAAGCGCGTCGAGGAGACTGTTCGCGAGGAGAAGAAGCTCAACGCCAACGTCGATTTCTACTCCGCTTCCACCTATTACTCCCTCGGCATTCCCATCGATCTGTTCACGCCCATTTTCGCCGTCAGCCGCATGTCCGGCTGGACCGCGCACGTTCTGGAGCAGTATCACAACAACCGCCTCATCCGCCCGCGCGCCGAGTACAAAGGCAATCCGGACGGCATGAAGTGGATACCGATGGGCGAACGCTAATCGTGGACGAGCGCGCCTATTATTCCGAGTCGCAGGCTAAAAGGCCGGCCACTCTGAACTGCCCGTCCTGCCGGACGCAGGATACATACGAGCTCAACTACATCGTGCGCACGAAGAAGGACCGCCTCCCGGGCGGCGCTGATGAGCGCGACCGCGCCAAGTTTGCCAAGGCCCAGAGCTACATGCTGCTGTTGGATACACAGGCAATGTGCAAGAATGCGCGCTGCCGCAAACGCTTTGACATCTCCGGGATTAAGACCGTAGCATTTTTGTAGACGCGGCTGGTAGCAGCACCTGCGTTACTTGCCGGGGTAATGAAACCGTCGTCGCAGGATTGAGATGGCCAACAATCCGCCGCCCAAAATGAGGGCCGTACCAGGTTCCGGCGCGATAGTGGCGTCGCCGGTGTATTGAAAGTTCGTCAACGTCAATATGGCTTCGTGGGCGTTGCCATCTCCGAAACCAATATTCCCGAAGCTGAAGTAGTTGCCGGTTGTATAGTTCAGTGACGCAGTTCCGGAGTACATGCCCGCATTCAGGAATCCAAACTGGTCGCCTTCCGGAAACGTCGTAAATACATCTGTCTCCATAAGCCACGAAGCACTCTGAAGAAAATCGACCGACCAGTTGTAACTGACAGTTCCGCTCGGAAGTATGGAAGGATCTGAATAATTGGAAAAGAGGCTGAAGCCCCCGGACGGATTGATGAAGTCCAGTGTCAGGGTGGAGCCGTCGGCGGACAAGGTTCCAGTGACTGTGGCGCCATCGCCCGCAGTGCTGGTATAGCCGTTAATAAAATTGCCCGAGCTGTCGGCGGGAGCCCATGGACCTTCGAATCCGATGATGTCAGCGCGCATGGATGCCGCGAATAAACCGCACGAGACGAGAGCTGTAACTACGAATTTGTTCCTTCCCACTTATCCTCCGGCTGCTAATATGTGTTTAGCTTTGGCTGCAAAATCTTAGCACATCGGATCGCGCACCGACACGCGAAATCCTCCCCGTGTCAACGCAAAGTAGAAATGTCCTGTTTTGAGGGAGGCTGGAGAGAGTCGTGTTAGTCTGGCCGTGCGCTTCGAGGTACGCGAGGCGGCGTTTGCGCGCAACCACCGTTACCGCGCCGGAGATGTCATGCTCTTTGATGTGCCGTTCGATCGTTTCATGAAGTTCAGTGCGGGGCGACTGCTCCGTCCGGCCTGCGCGCGATAGCAATAATCGAGGCCGGCTCCCAGGGCAGAGCGCTGTCGATCATCCGCCAGAGCCAAACCAATTGATCGAATAAGCGAAGGGCGAGGCGTGAGATGGTCCGGGCTTTTCTTATCTGCCCGGTGAATCTCCAGGCGGGCATCGAAACGCGGTTGAACTTCAGGATGTCCTCTACTTCGAATCCCGTATCGTTCATCAACGTCCTGAGAGTCGCGGGGGTGTAGCGCCGGCGGTGGCCGATTTCCGCGTCGATCGTTCCATAAGCTTTGGGGTCGTTGGGAACCAGCAGGATCAGCCGTCCGTTCGGTTCGAGCAGAGTAAGGATGGATCGCAGCGCGGCGGCATCGTGCTCGATGTGCTCCAGCACATTGAGGCAGATCACGGTATCCATTTGGCCTTCGAAGCGCCGGAAGTCTTCCGGATCGGCCACATCGAGCTTATGGACACAAACAGCGGGACGATGCCGGAAGATATTAGCGAGATGGTCGATGTAGTCTCTGTTGACATCGGTCGCCACATAGCGCTTTCGATGCCGTGACAAATGCCGGGTTATATTTCCCATCCCGGCTCCGATTTCCAACACGCGGCGGCCGGAATAGGGCAGAATTGTTTCGGCCATCCAGCGATTGAACCGGGACGCAAACGACAAGGCGTCGAGGGTGGAATGTCCGGCATCCATGTAGAGCTTACTGGTGAATCGCGATCGCGCAATCGTCCACACAGCCGCAATGGCGTCCGCGAGACCGATCTTCTTGCCCTCCTCATACGTTCGTCCGTGATAGCTGATTGGTGTTTCAAAGATACGCGCGTGACGCCGCGCAAACTTGACTGTCAGCTCGGGATCAATGGCGAAACGGTTGCTCTCGATCGGTATCGTTCGCACCAGGGACGTGCGAAACGCTTTGTAGCAGGTTTCCACGTCGGTAAGGTTGAGGTCGGCGGCAAAGTTGCACAACGTGGTCAGGATGTGGTTCGCCAGCGAGTGCCAGTAATAGAGGACGCGCCGCTCTCGGGAAACCATGAAGCGTGAGCCGTAGACAACATCCGCTTCTCCGCTCAGCAGCGGGCCCAGGAGGCGCGGATATTCGCGCGGGTCATATTCCAGGTCGGCGTCCTGAATAATGCTGTATTGCCCGGTGGCAAACTGAATTGCAGTCCGGACCGCGGCGCCTTTGCCTTGATTCTTCTCATGCCGGATCAGCCGTATGAGAACGTCAGGGTGAGAAGCGATAAACTCCTCGGCTGAAGCTGCTGAGTCGTCGGTGGAACAATCGTCCACCACGATGAGCTCGCGGTTGAGGCCATCCGGAAGCGGCGCGGAGATCACACGCGTCAGCAGTTCGTGAATGAACTCTTCTTCGTTGTAGAGAGGGATCAGGACCGAGAGCAGATCGGAATCCATGCGATCAGATCCAGCCCCGCATCGCGTAGTACGCGTATTTGGCCAACGAGACGCCGACTTCCCAGATGCAGTCCCAACGGTTCACCCAGCCGCTCCAGCGCTTTCCAATATCCGGAATAGGAACCGGCACGGTTTGGAGTCCGACTTTCGCGAAGGTGGCATGAGCACGTCGCATATGAATATCGCTCGAGAGCAGAACTTTACGGCCGGCCCATCCGCCGATCAACCGCTCTGTAAAGAGGGCATTCTCGCGCGTGGACCTGCTTTGTTCTTCGGTCGTAATATCTTCACGGGGAATCCCCAGTCCGACCATGAAATCCGCCATCGATCGCGCAATCGAGACAGAGCCCTTATCGGCCATATGGCCGCCGGTGACGACGATCCTCTGAAAACCACCGGGACGAAATGCCCGTACCGCATAGACGCTGCGCCAGTAGGACTCGATTCCCAAAGTGCCGTCGCCAAGCTGGTCGCCGCCCAGCACGATCAGAATGTCTCCTTTCGGATCCTGCCAGTCGCCGGTGAGCCATTGGGTCAGTCGGGGCACGATGGGCGTGATGTAAAGCACAAGCAGCAGGAGGACGAAGCAGGCTGCCGCCGTCGAAAAGATTCGCCACAGGCGCGAAAGGAGGTGAGAAAATCCGGAACGCAAGTTACCGGGATGCCCCTTGCTTGTCGGCGGGCTTGTCCGTCGATTTATCCGGCTGCTTATCGGCAGGCTGTTTGTCGACATTCGGGGTGGGCACGTTCGCCACGCGGACGGCCAGCATATTGAGGCGCGCATCGCGCGACGCATCCACTGTCACGTTGTCGCCGGCATGGAAGTCGGAGGCCTTCGCGGCCTTGTCGTCACGGAAGAATTTCGTGGAGCCGGTGATATACATCCGCATCGTGTTGCCGTCTTCCAGGTCGATGAAAAGAGACTTCTTGTCCGCCGACTTGAACGTCCCGGTGAACGTTGCGACGGCGTCCGTATTCGCGCCCTGCACATTCGGTGTCTGCTGCTGGCGCTGCACCCTCCCCGGATACGGGTATTGAAACAGCAAAAGAGTTACAATCGCCAGCCCATTGATCAGCACGAACAACTCTCCTGGCGGTATTTTACCGCGCCTTATAAAGTTGCCGCCTCGAAGTGCCGATCAATGACCATGGATTGCCCTAAATGCAGATCCTCATTGCTGATGGTCCGGCAGAATACTGGCGTTGAGCGTTTGCGCAGCTTTCTAACAGGCCTGCGGCAATACCGGTGCCGGGATTGCGACCATAAATTCCGCGCCGCGGACCGGCGCCTCCTGCCACGCGGCATGCCGGGCAAAGCCGTGCTTCGCAGTGACTTACCGCATCGACGCGTGACCTGAGCTGCCTCCCGGTGGCGTACTCTGAGAATTCATGCAGACGGTGCTGCTGATTCTCGGAACACGCCCCGAAGCCATCAAACTGGCGCCACTCATCCTCCATCTGCAATCACGGCCCGAGGAGTTCCGCACGGTCGTCTGCGCCACCGCACAGCATCGCGAAATGCTCGATGATGTTCTGCGGATATTCCGTATCCGGCCGGACTACGACTTGGATCTCATGGTGCCGGGGCAGACCCTCTTTCAATCGACATCCCGGATTATCGCCGGTCTGGAGCCCATTTTCGACTCCGTACAGCCGCACATCGCGGTTGTCCAAGGCGACACCACAACCACCTTCTGCGGAGCGCTCGCGGGGTTCTATAAGGATGTACCGGTCGCTCACGTGGAGGCGGGGCTGCGCAGCGGAGATCTCCGCCAGCCCTTTCCGGAAGAAATGAATCGCGCGCTGGCATCGCGCCTGACAACACTGCACTTTCCCCCGACCGAAACCGCTGCCGAAAATCTGCGCAGTGAAGGTGTTCCCTCGTCCTCCATTCTGGTCACAGGCAACACCGGCATCGATGCCCTGCTCCACGTGCGCGATGAGCTCGAGGGCGGGGCGCTGACGGCGACAGGTGGCCCGGTTCTCGATGCCACAAAAAAGACTATCGTGGTTACCGCGCACCGGCGCGAGAGTTTCGGCCCCGGGTTCGATCGCATTTGCGCTGCTTTGGCCCGTCTCGCCCAACGCGATGACGTGAGGATTATCTATCCTGTCCATCCCAATCCGAATGTCTTGGGGGCCGTGAATCGCCATCTCCAGGCGTGTTCCCGTGTCACGCTCCTCGAACCGCTGGATTACGTGTCTTTCGTGGATCTCATGCGCCGTGCGTACCTGCTGATTACCGATTCGGGGGGTATTCAGGAAGAAGGCCCTTCTCTCGGAAAACCGGTTCTCGTTTTGCGCGAGAAAACGGAGCGTCCGGAAGCGGTGAGGGCGGGCACCGTGCGTCTGGTGGGTACGGACGAAGATGCCATCGTGCGCGAGACGTCACTTCTGCTCGATGACCCTGCGGCTTATGAGGCTATGGCCCGGCGCCACAATCCTTATGGAGATGGCCATGCCAGCCGTCGGATCGCCGACGCGTTTCGTGAATTCGAGGCCAGAGCATTTTCACAGAAGGTATAGGCTCACTGCGTCAAGGTGGGTTGTCAGAAATGCAGCAGGACTACCGACCCAGCGCCGCAACTAAATCACCGGCGACAAGATCGCCGGCGGTACAAATTCTTCGCGGCGGCAAAGGAATCAAATCTAAATTCTCTAATCGATGTAGAACCGCTTGACCCGGCTGCCGATCCCGCACAGGACGTTATAGGAAATTGTCCCTGCGGTGCGCGCAATCTCCTGCGCATCGAGCACGGCGTCGCCTTCGCTGCCCAGCAGCGTGACTTCATCGCCTGTCTCCATGCCGGGTGAGTTCGTGATGTCGATTGTCGTCAGGTCCATCGACACGGTGCCGACGATGGGAGCGAAGCGCCCGCCGGCAATCACTTTGCCTTTGTTCGACAGCCGATGCGGAACGCCGTCCGCATAACCTGCCGACAGCACGGCCAGACGCAGGGGCGACGGAGCGGTGAACGACCCGCCGTAGCCGATCTTCGCTCCCGCCGGCACGTTTTTCACACTAATGATCCGGGTTCGCCATGAGAGCGCGGGCTTCACGGAAAGAACCGGCGGGGGCGCCTTGCCGCGCGCGGGGGAAACGTATCCGTAGATTGCATGACCTGGGCGCACCAGCGACAACCAGGCATCCCGGCGCGGATAGGCTATCGCGTTAGTGCTTGCAAAATGCATCAGCGTGGGACGCACGCCGAGGCTCGCCAGTTCCTGCCAGATCGCATTGAATGCCCGAATCTGTTCGTCGGTCTGAGCGGATGAGAAATCGGCTGCCGAAGCAAAGTGCGACAACAATCCTTCGACCCGCGCACTGCGCAAAGCCAGAATCGCCTCCGCAATGTCACGCGCCGCGCGGCGGGTGCCCAGACGATTCATTCCGGTGTCGATCTTGAGGTGCACATCGAGCGGACCTCCTTCATCGAAGCGACGCAGATCGTCCAGCGAGTGGACGACAGGCGTCAGCCGGAATTCGCGCATCGCCTCGTGCTCCCAGCGCATGACGCCGGCCATGACGAGAATCCGGCAGTTGATCCCCGCCCGGCGCAACACGATGCCTTCCTCGACGGAACTGACGGCCAGCCATTCGGCGCCCTCGGCGACCAGGACGCTCGCTACTTCGACGGCTCCATGTCCATATGCGTTGGCTTTGACAACACCGATAATCCGCGAGCCGGGACCGATGGCATCACGCACGGCGCGATAATTCGAGGCAATCCGAAAGCGTGAGATTTCGACATAACAGCGGGAGGCCTGCACGGTTGACTCTGGCTTTATTGACTCTGACTTTGTTGACTCTATCTTCGCAGCCCATGCTTACCCAAATCGACCAGCAGCTTTTCGTACTGAGTGGTCACCGCGTTCCAGTCATATTGTTCGCGCGCCCGCGCGGATGCCCTCGCGCGCAAGCTCTCGCTTTCCGAATCACTCATTCCCAGCACTTCGGCGATGCGCGCGATCAGACCGGCATCATCCCGAAAGGGCAGACCGGCATCGCCGCAGACCTCCGC
The DNA here is from genome assembly GCA_036273015.1 of Bryobacteraceae bacterium. GTDB lineage: Bacteria > Acidobacteriota > Terriglobia > Bryobacterales > Bryobacteraceae > BOG-234. Next base: position 18,750 of record DATAXN010000054.1, read on the forward strand.
ATTCTCCGGCGTCTCGAAATAGAGAACCAGATTGCCCCGGCCCATCGCTTCAATCAGGGCAGGATGCGTGCCGCCAACTTCGGTGGCGTGAATATAAGCGAAACACCACGAACCGAGTTCCCGATAGCCCAACCCGTAGATCGCACCCGGGATCACGATGCGGCCGTCTTTCGTATCGCGGACACGCTCTATGTAATCCTTCGCATGGGGCGCGTCGCCGATGAGAGCGAGTTTCATGGTGGTCGCAGCCTGCTCGAAAGCCCTCCGAACTTCGAGCGCGCGATTTTCCGGCTCCATGCGGCTCACGTAGAGAAAGTAACGATGAGGTTCCAGACCCAATGCGGAGAGAGCGCCCCGAGTCTCCACTCGCCCGAGATCGGCGCCGTAGGGGATGAAAAGCGAGTCCTTGTTGTACTTCTTCCGGTAGTATTCGCGAATCGCCTCGGCATCGGTGACAAACCGGTTCGGCAGGATGGTCGAAAGGTATTCGGAGATCCGATACCACGCCCTTGCGGCGGCGTTCCATTTGCGGCGCTTCCGCTCGATGCCATCCACATTCAGCGCGACAGGTATTCCGACGAGGCGCGGCAGAATCGTAAAAATGGCATTGGCGGCGTTACAGTAGAGCGCCACGTCGACGCGATGCGCAAGCAAATGGAGAGTCGAGAGGAATGTGTGCGCCAGGGTGTCGAAGTACTTGTGAACGATCGTGGGCAGGTAAATGAGATGGACGCCGCGATATTCGGCGGAAGAATGCCGCTCCCGGCAATAGACGGTTACGGAATGTCCGCGAAGCGCGAGCCGGGTGGAGAGTTCTTCCGCGAACGTCTCGAATCCACCGTACCGGGCCGGAATTCCGCGCGTTCCCAGAATCGCAATGCGCACGTCAGATTCGCTGGCGGCGAGTCGTCTTCGAGCGGGTCAGGGAAGCGGCAAATTTCTTCGGGGCAGGCTTGCTTACGGGTTTAAAGGCGAACCAACTCGCCATGTAGGCGTCATCCACGCGCTGCCGCATCATGATTTCGCGGCGCTTGGCCACGACGCTCTTCCAGTTCCGGAAGAGAAAAGGGAATGCTTTGAGCGAAGTCTGCTCGCGGAGCAGGCAACAGGCGACAACGATAACATCGCGCGCGGTGATTGAAAAGAAATTGCGGCGGTAGACGTCCCAGGTGATGTTCTTGATGCGCAACAGGAACCGGTTCTTCACTGAGTGCATGTTGATTTCGGCCGGGAGGGCCCGCCGGTTGCCGGGCAGCGCCTTGCGCACGTGATAGCCGCGCGCGTACGGAACATAGAGGCATTTCCATCCGAGCAACTGCGCGCGCCACGCCACATCGGCATCCTCGCGATAAACGAAGAAATCCGCGTCAAAGAATTCGCCGCCGATCGAGATATCGTCGATCATCTCGCGACGATAAAGCGCCGCCGCCGCTGTAGCGCCGAATACGTACTCGTAGCTGCGGAAGTGGCCGTTATCGATCTGGAGACTTCCCCGATCGAGATGCCGCAGGTTGGGAGTGAAGTAGATGCCTGTGGAATCGACCAGCGGCCTCTCGGGGAAATCGAAGGTCGAACTCATGGTCAGGAGCTTCCCGCAGACCGTGCCCACCCGCGGATCGAGATTGCCCGCATTGACCAAAGCTTCCATGAATCCCTGCAGCAGCAGAACATCCGGATTCAGCGTCAGAATCCATTCGGCTTCGGAAAGGGCGATCGCCTGGTTCTGGGCCGCGGCAAAACCGATGTTTTCCTCGTTATAGACGATCCGGCAACGGTCTTCGAAAGGCTCCAGGATATCGATGGTGCCATCGGTGGAGTTGTTATCGATAACGATAATTTCCCTGAACGGATAGCTCTGATCCAGAACGGATTCGAGGCACCTCTTAATGAAGCGTCCGCTGTTATAGGTGATGATGGTTACCGAAACGAAATCGCTGCGGGACATGTACGCGCGAGCCTGGCTCCACTCTTCAGATTTAGTGCTGCTATATCAGACAACTCTCACCCGAGTGTTCCTCCGAGCCAGGAGCCCGGCCAGGGCAAGGCTTACAATACCGCCGTATACCGCAAAAACCTGAAACCCGTTGCGCGGAAATCCCCTGACCGCGCGACCAACGGCACCCAATGCTACTGCCGCGCAAATCGTTCGAAATGCGGTCGAACGATGGTGTTTCGCGGCATATCTAAGAAGACTACCATACCAATATCGTTGGCGATTTTCCATATTCAAACCGTTAATTGCGTGCGATCCCGAATGTTTGGCAATAGCCGCAGGGTGCCAATAAATACAATAACCGGCTGACTTGACACGAGCGCAGAAATCGACGTCCTCAAACCAGATCGGCTGGAATTGCTCGTCCCAACCGCCCACCTTTTCCCATACCGTGCGCGAGAACATCAGGAACGCGCCAGCCGGCTGCTCCACCAGCGCCGGAGTTATGAGGTCCAGTCCCAAGCAACGGTAGTGCCAATTTGCCGGATTACCTGGCCAGAGCCGATTAATGCCCAGTACTTCAAGTACCAGTGCCGCGGGAGTGGGCAGATTCCGGGCCATGAAGCCCACTTGCGGCTTGCCGTCTTCCCCGACCAGCGCTCCACCAACAGCTCCGGTTCCCGGCTTTTCCATGTACGCGCACATCGCTTCCAGCCCGTATACCAGGTGCGCGTCCGGATTGAGGGAAAGTACCAGTGGAGCGGTTGTTGCACGCACTCCCTGATTCAGCGCGGCGGCGAAACCGGCATTATCCGAATTGGCAATCAAGCCGACGTTACTCGCCCGTGAGACTCGCGCCGACACCTCTTCGCGGGTGTTGTCCGACGAGGCATTGTCGATTACGAGAATTTCAGCGTCTCCCTCGGGTAACTTCAGGAGCGCTTCCAGGCATCCACCGATCTCAGCAGCCGAATTGTAAGTGACGATGACAATCGCGACACGTGCCATGTGTCAATGCGCCGCAGCGTTCATGGATGAGGGGCCGGCTGATGCCACCAATCTGAAGTACCAGCGCCAGTAAGGGCCGGTGGCTCTGCGCCGGATTTCGCTTTCGGACGCCATCAGAAATTCTCGCAGCTTTGCCGAAGATTGTGGCGAATGCCTTGCCTCCAGACGGAAGTCCCGCAGCCCTTCGAGCTTTCCGGCCATCCACGCCAAAGGTCTTCCGTGGCGCAGCGCGACGAGTCCCCACAGCAACTGCCCGGCCACGATGGGCCAGAAGCAGGAGAAAAACAGAGCCCGGTCATAATGGCGGGAAATCAGCAGCAACTGATTTCGCGAGATGAGCCGCACCACCTGAGGATTCCAGCGGCCGAGCGTCGCGCTGCCGCGATGGTAAGCGACGGCATCCGGGATATAGACGCCTGCGAGGCCTTCCCGTATGCAACGCAGGCCGAGGTCGACATCTTCGAGATAAGAGTGGTAACGCTCATCAAATCCGCCGAGCCGGTCGAGGACATCGCGGCGAAAGAGGCAGGCTGTTCCCGGGGCGATTGCGATGGATGCCGGCGGGGTCTCAGTCGTCGGCTTTGCCTGTTCGGACAGCTCTCCCTGTCCGGCTCGCCAGGCACATGCAGCACGGCTTACAAGATCGTAGGTGCCATCGATCGCGCTCCGATTGGCGGCGTCCAGAATCATCCCCGATGCATAGCCGAAGGCGCCCATGCCGGCGCTTATGCGTTCCAGCCAACGGCTGTCCAGTTCGACGTCGCTGTTCAGGATTGCGACAGATTCCGTCGAGGCCGCTTTCCAGCCCCGGTTTACGGCGCGCGCAAAGCCGGCATTCTCTCCCATATCGATGACACGGCACCTGCGACGGCGCGCGAGATCCGGTGCGCCATCGGTCGAGCGATTGTCGACCACCACAACTTCCGCGAACGGAACCGTCTGCTGCTCGATGGTGTCGAGCAGACGCTCCAGCAGATCGGCGCGATTATGAACGGGAATTACCGCCGTGGCGAACACAGTACACTGTGATTGTAATGAAACCCTTTTGTGCAGCGGCGCTGATTACGGCTTCTTTCGCAGCCACCTTCATAGCCAGCGTATTCGCGCAATACAGCGGCCCGAAGACGGTCTATATCCTTCCCATGTCCGGCGGACTGGATCAATATGTCGCGCAGTGGCTCACCAAAGACCACATCATGCAGGTGGTGGTAGATCCCAAAAGCGCGGAAGTTGTTATGACGGACCGCCTCGGTGAGGCATTCGAGCAGAAAATGAAAGAAATTCGCCCGGACAGTGACAAGAAAACGGACGAAAACCCTCGTAATACATTCCGCACCACGAAACCCCGCGGGACGATTTTCCTGGTGGATGCCAAGTCGCGGCAGGTTCTGTGGTCCGACTATCAGAAGCCGCCGAACTCGAATTCCGATCACGATCTGAATCGCACTGCGGAGCAGATTGCCCACAAGCTTTCGAGTAAGTGACGCCCGCTTACAGCCGTAGTTCGATTATCGGCTGCCGTTGCTGAATGCGGTTCGCTTTTGCTCGATCAGATCCCGATACCTGCCGACCAGGCGTTCGGTAACAACCTGCATGTCCCAGTTCTGAGTTACCTCCTGGCGCGCACGCGCCGCCATTTCATGGGCGAGCTTACAGTTCTCGAGAAGCTCAATCACTTTGTTCGCGAAGCCCGGCGCATCGTCGGCCAGGGCGCAAAACTCACCATCGACGCGGGCCAGTCCTTCGGCGCCAATCGCGGTCGAAACGACCGGGATGCCCGATGCGAATGCCTCCAGCAGCTTCACCCGTATTCCCGAACCGCTGCGGATGGGGCACACAAACACCGAGCAGGACGCAAACAAGGGCTGGATGTCTTCAACGAACCCCAGCAATTCGATAGCGCCGGCAGGATCGACGAGCGTATGGCGCGGCGGAGGTTCGGAGCCGGCGACGAGAAGGCGCGCCTGAGGAATCCTGGCGACAATCAGGGGCAGCACCTCGCGAGCGAACCAATTGAGCGCAACCAGATTCGGCACATGCCGGAAGCTGCCGAGAAACAACATTGTCCACGGTTCGCGCGGACCGCCGGGATATGAATAAACGCCGGACTCGATTCCGGCGCGCATACCGGAGTCGATTCGCGGCGCGAGCGCGGGAAGGAAGCTCCTGAGATAGCGCTTGTTCTCCTCCGTGCAGACCTGAATATGGTCGCAGAGCGGAAGACGCTTCAACTCGAAACGTATCGCCCGCAGGTATTCGAAACGAGCTTTGAGTCGTTCCACCGGTCCGCGCATGAACGGCACCGATCGGACGATCGACTGAAAATAGATGTCGTGCTCGAACAAAGCACAGGCGAGACGCTCGAAGCGCCGCGCGTATTGGGCCATCGGCGTGTATTCGAGCTGGATTACATCAATGCCGTGCAGCAGAGTCTGACGCTGGATGAGCCACTCGATCCTGGGCCGCTGAAACTCATGGACGGCATGCGGCGTGATCGACGCGAGGTGAGGGTCGCGATCGGACGTGCGCACATAGAGCTCGACGGTCCGGCAGTAGCGAAGCAACTCCTCCTGAGCCGGCGCTTCGGAAGCATAGTCGAGCATCACGATGGCGTGAACATCGCAGGATCGCGCCAGTTCGCGAAGGGTGTAATACATGAACACACCGCCGCCGTGCGTCGGTGGGCAGATGGGATAGGGCGAAACGAAGAGTACGCGAGGGCGGTCGGGACGAGATGGGAGCGTTTCGAAACGGTCGCGGAAATAAGCGGGTTGAGAGCGGCGGAAGGCTTCGGTGTCGTCCACCACAGCCAGGCTGCGCGCTCTCCAGCGCGATCTGAGGGTCTGTGGGAGTTGCCGAAAGGCGCGCAGAATTGCGCCCCCGCTGGTCCGCGCAGGTGAATATCCGGACCAGGCGGTGACAATCGCGGCGCCAAAAGAAAAAAAGAAGTGCCCGCCCAGACGACGCCATTCGTGAATATTCTTCCAGCAGAAGAGCAGGATATTCTTCCGCACAACCGACCGGATGAATTTCTCGTTGAAATTTGTGCCGATGGTTGCGCGATGCTCGTGATGCACGACGCTCGCGGGCTGATAGAGAACTTTCCAGCCACGTTTCCACGCCAGATAGCCGATGTCGGTGTCTTCGAGATAGAACGGCGCGAGGAGCGGATCGAAGCCGCCCAGTTCGAGAAACTTCCGGCGATCGAACGCGCACGATCCGCCGCCACCGTAGAAACAGGGGAATAAACGGTCGATGGCCGGGTCTTCGGTATGTCCTACCCAAAGGGCGCCGTCGCGCCACAAGCCATGTGTCAAGCCGGTTTCTTCGCGGCGCTTCGCGTGGTCTGCGAGGAAGATCTGGCAGGAGACGGCGAATACCTTTTCGTCGGTAAAGCCCGCGAGAAGCGGCGCGAGAAAATCCGGCTCGACCCGCATATCGCTGTTGAGAAGAACGACGACATCGTTCCTCGCGGCCTCGAAGCCGGCGTTGGATCCGCCGCCGAAGCCCAGATTTTCGGGGAGCGCCAGCACACGGACTTCCGGATAGTTTTCCCTAATCCACAACGCGCTGCCGTCAGTCGACCCGTTATCGACGACGATGATTTCGCTCTCCGGATGATTTGCCGTCGCGGCAACCCAGGAAGGCAGAAAACGTTCGAGCAGGTCCTTGCCGTTCCAGTTGGGGATCACGAGAGATGCGGCGCTTACGTCCGTTTGGGTGTCCGCGCGCCCGCGGCGGCGGCCCGCGATGAGCCAAAAGAAATCCGTGGCGGCGAGAGCGGCCATTGAGATGACGAGGAGGAGCGGCGCCAGAAGCAGGGAGGGCAGCCCGCGAACGAAACGCAGGATGGATTGTTTCATTCCGCGTTACCGGCAGAGTTACCGGGGACTTCACGGGACAGGAATCCAAGACGGCGGCCCAGACGAACCCACTTCTCTTCTTCAAGGGCCGCGAGCCGGGCGCGCAATCGCTCAATCTCCGCGTCGAGCGATTGAGCCCATGCGGTGCGTTCGGCGATGGTCTTATCGAGACGCGCAATCTCGGCGGAGCCGTCCGCGATCTGAGCTTCGAGATCGTGAATCCAATTGAGGCGCACATCCGCTTCCGACTCGAGCCGGGATATGGCCGCTCTGGCGGCTTCGACCTCGCTGTCCTGGTGCGCCGCCCACCGGTTATGTTCATCAAGCTCCGCCAGGACGCGCTCGTGCTCCTTCTGTACTTTGGCCAGAGAATCAACGGCTTCGGCGAGCCATTTGTTCTTCTGCTCCAGCTCGGATTCGAGCAGCGCTATGTGATGCTGACGTTCGCGTAGAACGTTTCCCGCGGATGGCAGCCATGCAAAGGCGCGGGTGTTCGCTATCGGCGACGAACTGCACGCCGCGAGGAAGAAATGCGCCTGCTCGGGTACGGCGTCCGCCGGCGCGTCCAAAACTCCGTCACAGGATGGTGCGGCAGAGACGAATGAAATCGCTTCGGAATGATTCTGGTTCCAGATGTGAACGTGCGGAAACTCGGCTTTGAGCGCCGTTTCAAACTCACTGTATTCGAACTCGTGGACGTGATACGGATTCGGGCCCGCCGCAGCGCGCGATTCAGCATACCAGGCTATGTTGGGGGTCGATACCAGCAGAACGCCGGATGGCCCGAGCACCCGACGCGTTTCGGCCAGCATTTCCCGCCAGCGCTCAATATGCTCGATGACCTCAAATGCCACGACGAGATCGAAGGCCGCATCGGCAAAGGGCAGTGACTCGCAGGCGCCCTGCAGGAAGTGAACGCCGGGTCGCGAGAATATGCCACGGGCGTGAGAGGTCGCTTCCGCCGAGAAATCCATGGCGACCACGGAAGCCGCACTCGCGAACTCCGCAGTGCCGTAGCCGCTGCCGCAGCCGGCATCGAGAACGCGACAGCCTTCCGCGAAGCGCGCGGCGAACCGGTAGCGGGCGAGATGCTCGTTGAACAGATTGGGATCGACGAGACCGGGTATGACGCGCTCGCCGGTGAATTCAAGCAAGACGCGACTCTCCCTGTCCGGCTGCGCTCAGGTCCGCCGCGCTGAACTCAGCTTTAGTCAATTCGCCCCTGCGCAGTTCGATCCTGCACGGAAGCTGAATATAGCCGTACACCGGCCCCTCGCCGCGCGCCATCTGAACCGTAATGGCGTTGTCGATCCAATCGCAAACGCGCCTCCCGGTCTCTCCAGCCAGAACATCGGAAACTGATGGCGAAAAGGAGAAAGTACCGGGATAAAACTCGGGGATGTCGAACTGGAAATCCACCGTGGAAACCTGGCCTGCGTGCATTGGCGGGAGGCTGCGTCCCTCGCGTTCCGTATCTGTGTCGGTGAAGTCGAGGCCGAGATGATTGCGAAGCATGAAACCGGCGACTGGCTGCTTCAAATCTTCGTTGGCGCGGAAACTGATGCGGATCACGATGCGGCTGTTCGGCATCATCAGATGTACCGGCTCGGCAAATTCGTTTAGAACGGCAATGCCGAGGATATCGGCGCGGCCATCGCCGTGACGGTGGTCAACGTTGGGGATGGATTCGACTACCGGTACACTCGCCGTTGCGGCCGGTAAAGCCGCGCCCGCTGGTGCGATTGCCTTTGGGCCACAGCTTTCTTCGCCCCTGGCTGCCATCGCGGCGAGATACAGAGGAAGAACGACGCTCGTCTCGCCGATCGCAATCGGGCTTCCGTGCTCGAGCCAAAGGACGTGGTCGCCAACGGCCTGCACGTCGGCAATGGCGTGCGACACAAAAACGATCGTGACGCCGCGGGCGCGCAGTTCGTGAACCTTGCGCATGCAGCGATGCCGGAAGTACGTGTCGCCGACCGCGAGCGCCTCATCGACGAGGAGAACTTCCGGATCGACATTGATAGCCACTGCAAACGCCAGACGCATCGCCATGCCGCTTGAGTATGTTTTCACGGGCTGACGAATGAAATCGCCAATCTCGGCGAACTCTTCAATCGCCGGATAACGCCGATCGATTTCCCTCCGTGAGAGGCCCAGAATGGCCGCGTTGAGATAGACGTTGTCACGGCCGGTGAATTCGGGATTGAAACCGGAACCCAGTTCCAGCAGCGCAGAGACTCGCCCTTCGACCCGGGCCGAACCGTGCGACGGCTGCGTGATGCCGGCAATGATCTGCAGGGTGGTGCTTTTGCCCGAACCATTTTCGCCGACGATGCAGAAGACCTCGCCGCGTTTGATGGTAAAGCTCAGGTCGCGGAGCGCCCAGAAATCGCGGTGCCGGGAGCGCCGTCCGAACGAGAGGAGTTCACCCAGGCGATGGCCGGGTTTGTCGTAGATGGCATAGCCTTTGGAGACGTGCTCGAACTCGACGGCATTCACGGAATTTTCAGTTTATACTTTAACGGTCTATTCAGAGACTTGGCGTCAGGAGCCCAAGTGGCTCAGGTTGTTGGATCGGCTTGCAGCCCGCGCTCCCGGCGCCGGCTCAGTAACAAGCAGCGCTCAGCGTGGGGTGTTGGCGCGACGCGGAGGCGCTTCGTCACCCTCCCACTGCGCAGCGGCAACTTTCGCCAGTCGGTTCATCCCGAAGAAGATGGATCCAAACACTACCGCAACCGCTCCGCCCAGCAGCAGAGCGCCGAACAGGGCCAATACGACCCAGGCAATCGTCCATGTCGCCAGCAGGGAAAGTAAGAGATCCAACCCCAATAGTAGCCGGGCTGTTCCGGCGGCGCAGCCGTTGGCGCCTCGCCGCGAAGGTTATTTTGACGAGAACAGCGCATCCACACACAGAAGCTCGCCGTCCGAACCGCGGAAACAATCTTCCAGGTCTGTGAGTTTGAAGCCGTGATCGCGGCAGAGCTTAATCATGCCCTCAATGGTTACGCAGCCTTCATATAAAGGCTGAAGGCTCAGTTCCATCCAGATCAGCCCGGTGCGGCGCAGGACGTCGGCCGCGCCCGCGAGAGCAAGGCCTTCCGCTCCCTGCACGTCAATCTTCAGAAGATCGATAAATCCGTCGAAACGATGAGCGGCGCAAAGATTATCCAGCGTGGAAGCCTGCACCTGAATCCGCTCTCTGACGCCGAGGTCGATTGCGTCGGTAACCGTAGGTATGTCCCGCCGCACGGGAAGTATGGAGGAACTGTAGTCCCAGTTCAGAATATCCATTTCAATCGTCGATTCTTCGGACGAGACGGCCGCGCAGGCAAAAGAGAACCGATTGCCGGGCAGCTTCGCCTTCATTGTTTCGATCCGTTTGGGCTGAGGCTCAATGAGAAGCGCCTTTTGGATGCCGCAATATCGATCCAGGACGCTCGTGAAGCTTCCGGTCGATGCGCCGAGGTCAATCAGCGTGATCGGCCGCTTTCTCGGCAGAACCTTCATCAGGGAGATCGGAACGTCGAACCGGCTCATGGGGATGTTGAACATGGCGGCGGCGCTTTCCTTCACCCACCGTTTGAGTCCAAAGGGCAAATAGCGCTTGATCGATGGCACGGGTCGATTCTAGCGCAGCAGCTTCCATCCGGCCCATGAACAAGGCGCGCGGAGTGTTTCATACTGGAACATTCTGCGCCGAATATTGTTTTTCTCCGGATTGTTCGTACTGCTGCTGACCGCGCACCTGTGCGAGTCCGGAGTGCTTTGGGCCGAAGAGACGCTACCCCTTGCGGCGGCGCTGCGGATGCTGCACGGCAGCGCGCTTTACCGCGATATCTGGTTCGACAAACCGCCGCTGGTTCCCGCGGTGTATCTGCTGTGGGGAGCAAAGATCGGGTGGGTATTGCGCGTTGCGGGCGCCGTCTACGCGTGGCTGGCCTGCGTGCCGGCATATGCGTTCGCAGAAGGACTTTGGTCGCGCCGCGAAGGATATTGGGCGGCCGCGCTCATGGGATTCTTTCTGACCTTCGACACGCATTCGGCGGTCCTGCCGTTGGCGGCCGATCTGTTGTTGCTCGCGCCGCATCTCGCGGCGTTGCTGCTGGTCTTGCGGAAACAGTTCTTTTGGGGCGGACTCGCCGCGGGCATCGGATTTCTGTTCAACGCGAAGGGCGTTTTCGTGCTGGCGGCATGCCTGGTGTTCCTCTGGCCCAACGCGATGTCACTGATCCCGCTGCTTGTGGGCTTTGCGGTCCCGAACCTCGCCGCCGCGGGATGGCTGGCGGCTACCGGGTCACTCGGGCCGTATCTCGATCAGGTCTGGCGCTGGCCGGCGCAGTATACGGGAAGTCCGGTGGTAGCGGACCCGGTGTGGAACGGAGCGATCCGAACCGCGAACTGGCTGGGCTTTCATGCGGTGCTCGTGATCGGGGCCGGCTGGTTCTGGTTGCGAGGGGAGACAAAGAATCGCTGGAAATTTGCAATGTGGGCGGCGATTTGCGCCGTCGGCGTGGTGTTGGGCTGGCGTTTCTTTCCCCGATACTATTTCCTGCTGCTGCCGGCCCTGACAATTCCCGCAGCGCGCGGGCTGTCGTTGATCCGCAACCGAGTCGCTATTGTCTGCGTGGCAATCGCGATGGCGGTTCCGGTGGCACGATTCGGCCCGCGATACGCCATGCTGACGAACTGGAACGATCTCGCGCTCGACCGGGACAGCCGTGAGGCCTCGCGAATCGCGCTGCAGATCGCGCCGCCGGGCAGTTCGCTTTACGTGTGGGGCTATCGACCGGAAGATTACGTGTACACCGGCTTGCGACCTGCTACCCGTTACCTCGAAAGCCAGGCGATGACGGGCGTGCCGGCGGATCGGCATCTGACGCAGTCGACGGTTGTCCTGACAGCGGGGACACACGAGGCGCGGGAAGAACTGGCGCACTCGCAGCCCGACGTTCTGATCGACGGACTGAGCCTCTATAACCCGGCGCTGTCGATGGACCGCTATCCCGAACTGCGCGAATGGTTGAAAGGATACAAGGAGTCGGCGAGGACTACGGGGTCCGTCATATATCTCCGGCGTACAATCGGACGGTGAGTCTCAAAAAGCGGATTCTGGTTACAGGAGGGGCCGGTTACATCGGGTCACACACCACGTTGGAGCTGCTGGATGCAGGTTACGACGTGGTGGTAGTGGATAATCTTTGCCGTGGCCATCGCGAAGCGGTGGATCCTGCGCGCCTGCGCGTGGTCGACCTGCTCGATACAGACGGGCTGATCAGGGTGATGAACGAGGCGCCCTGCGACGCGGTGATTCATTTCGCGGCATTCAGCTCGGTTGCGGAATCGATGAAGGCTCCCGAGATATATTTTCGTAACAATGCGGGCGGGACCCTCTCTCTGCTGATGGCGATGATGAAAGCGGGAATCGGAAAGATTGTGTTCTCGTCTACCGCCGCGGTTTACGGAATGCCGGAAAACGTTCCGATTCCCGAGTCTGAACCCAACTTGCCCGTGAACGCGTACGGCGAGTCGAAGGTGATGTCCGAGAAGCTGCTGGAGTGGTTTGACCGGATCCACGGAATGAAGAGCGTCTGCCTGCGTTATTTCAACGCCGCCGGCGGCGACCCGAAAGGACGCACGGGTGAGGACCACGAGCCGGAGACGCACCTGATCCCGCTTATCTTCCGCGCCCTTCAGACAGGCAAACCCATCACGCTTTTCGGCAACGATTATGCGACACCGGACGGGACCTGCATTCGCGACTATATCCACGTAACCGACCTCGCCCAGGCGCACATCGCGGCCGTGGAATGGCTGTTCGGCGGAGGGGAATCGAAGAAATATAACGTCGGGACGGGCTGCGGCTACTCGGTGAAGGCAGTATTGAATGCCGTGGAGAAAGTCACCGGCAAGAAAGCGCCGTTTCAAATGGGTTCGCGACGCGACGGGGATCCACCCACGCTGGTGGCGGACTCGTCGCGATTGCAGCGCGAACTAGGGTGGAAACCGGAATATGCGGAGCTCGAGCGGATCGTAGAAACGGCCTGGGCTTGGGAGAACCGCAAGTAAAGACTGGACGCGGCGGGTAGCCGCGTGTCCTTATTTCGGGACTGTTCTTATTTGGGAACTGAGGTGCCGATGTGGGCCAGGTCCTTGTTGTTTTCGAGGCAGACGTACTCGAGAAGGTCCCAACCGGGACGGAACTTCACAAAGAACTTCGTGGTCCAGGGCCTGGTGTACATCTGCTTATCGTCGATCGTCGCCTCGTAAGCCAGGGTCAGCGAATCGGGGCGGCTGTATTTCTCGATCACGTGCAGCGATTCGCTGGTCGGATGCCCGACGTAGTCCAGCCAGGTTCTGCCGTTGAAGCCGATCGTATCGACCACGAGCGTATCGTTGCCTTCGTAGTGGCCGATCGACTCGCCCATCCAGGTGGGGTTCAGCGCGTCGGGATTGCTGTGTTTGCGGCCATCCATGTAGATGGTGCGATACATATGTGCGGCCCCTTCATAGAGAATGACGACCTTGTCGGGGAGTTGCAGGATCTGGAACGGATACGGCGTTCCGGTATAACGCGGGACGCCGGGTGGCAGGCAGTATCCTTCCGGATCGTCTTTTGAAAGGTTGGCTTTGCGTTCCCGATACAGCTTCAGGCCCTCGGGCGAGAAGGGAACATCGATCGGCTTGTCGACATATTTGTCGTCGGCCCAGTCGAGCACCCAGATGGGCGCCCAAACTCCTTTGCCGCCGAGATCTACTTTTCCGTCCGGCAGTCGAGGGGCTGGTTTGGCCTTTTTTTTGCTCTCAAGGCCGGGCTTGGCGCGCTCGGCTTCGGGCGCCAGCACCTCCTGGGCGCGGAGCGGCGACAAGGCCGCTGCTGCTCCCACGAGGACTGCGAAACAAATCAGATGGCGCGTCACGCGGCTTCCCTTACTGCGAGTCCTACTTCGATGCCGGCGGCTTCTCGAACACCTTCGGGTCGATCGGTACGTTGACCTTGAGGTCTTTCACTTTATAGGTGTCGCGGCCGTCCAGCCAGGAGAACGTGTACGAGAACGGGAACTTGATCCCGTTCACTTCGCGATAGTCGGCGTAGTCGGTCTGTGTCGGGATGTGCCCGATCGGCGAATTGCTGTACCGAATCACGCGAGCCAGCAGGTTGGTCTTCTTGTCGAAGTACATGGTCACGAAAATGCCGTGCGGACCGCTGCCCTGCACCACCTGCATATCGCGATCGCCGACGTCCTGTGTATTGGTGCGCAACTGGGTGAAGCTCGTCTTCAGGCTTCCGGGGAACGCGAGAAGCGCGTCCGCGCGCATGCCGTCGAGTTCGCTGCCCTGCAATTGGTATTCGGTGACTGCCGCGCGAGGCGTCTTGTTCCAGCCGGTTTTGCCGTCATAAACGCGCGTGCTGTCGCCACGCTCGGGGTGATCCTTGAACGTGATGAGGACCGACCGCTTGTCGGGGGCCTGCGCGGAGATCTGGAAGCTGCCGCCGCCGCCGAGCCCTTCGTATCCTTCGCTGACGCCGGTCGCGACCCAGCTCTTCAGTGTATCCAGCTTCGCCTGGCCGCCGAGCGCCGCGATGTATTTGTCGAACACTGCCGCGCCTTTCGGCTCGCCCGCGGCCTGCTCCACGAAGTCGTCCTTTTCGTCGTTCGGGGAGCTGTACAGCTTGTCGAGACTGATGCTGGTAGACGGAGTTTCACGGCCATGATGGCAGGTCCAGCAGGTGACCCTCTGGGCGCCGTTGAAGTTGGCCTTGTTGATTGCGCCGACCATGTTGATCATCTTGCGCGCGGTGATCTTCTGCGGGGTGTCGATCACCCAGTTGACTTTGTCGGTGCCGGCGCCGGGATGGCAGTCCGCGCAATCGAGGCCGAGGTCGTCGGAAACAACGCCCATGGCGCCGAGGAAGTCATCTACGGAAAGGGCGCTCAACGCGGGAGTCTTCACGTTCTTGAAGACCTCTCCGGCGGTCTTTTTCCCGGATGTCGCCGCCGCTTGCTGTGCCGGCAACATGCCGGTCAATGCGGCGCCGCCGAGAAACACGGCCGTCATGGAAACCGCGGCCAATGCCGCCTTTGAAACGTTAAACTTCGTCGTCATCATTTTTTCCTTAACACAAGACCGCCCACCTGCACCTCGAAACGGCGCCGGCGGGCGGCAGAGAATCCTTCCTAATACGTTACTACCTACTTCTGCGGGCTTCCGTCATCGGTAGAGCCGGCAAACAACTTACGACCGTCGGCCAATTTTACATTTCTGGCATTGGCGAGTTTGGAACCGTCCTTTGCCACATAGCCATCGACGACGACCGCGTCGCCGACCTTCATGGAATTTCGTGTCCATCCGCGGCGCGCCAGACCGTTCGGGCTGCCCAGTTCCAGCTCCCAATTCGCCACGGCCCCCTGATCGTCCTTCACGTCCATGTAGAAGCGGGCGTGGGGGTTCATCCACTCGACCTTCGTAACCGTGCCGTTCAGAGCGATCGGCTTCGTGCTGTCATATTCAGCGGCGAACGAATGATGTGCGAACACCGGCGCAGCCGTTGTGAGCAAACCGGCGAGCAGACCGAAAGATGCGATGAGCGTACCAAATCGCGATTTCATGAAAACGCCTCCAAAATTAATATCAGCGGGACGGGCGTGGGCTCGCCGAAGGCCAGTATATAAGACCATCCACTGATATTTCAATGACGTGTGCTTCTCAAAACGGCAGCGCTGTTTTAAAACGGCACATCGTCGTCGGTGATTCCCTGGCCGCCGAACTGATCGTCGCGCGAAGGCGCGGGAGTACGCGATGCGCCGCCGCGGGGTTGCGATACCGGTTGCTGCGAGAAGTCGCCCCCGCCGCGTTCGCCGCCGCCACCCTGGCCGCCCAGCAGAATGACATCGTCGGCGACTACTTCGGTGGCGTACACCTTTTTGCCGTCCTTGTCCTCATAACTGCGGGTCTGCAGGCGTCCTTCGACATAGACCTGCTTGCCTTTGGTGAGGTAATTGGCGAGGTTCTCGCTGCGCCAGAGAGCCACGTTGGACCAATCCGTCTCTTCCTTCCACTCGCCGGAATCCTTATCTTTCCATCGCCGATTGGTAGCGACCGAGAACCGCGTGATTGCGGCTCCGCCGGGAGTGAATTTGGTTTCGGCGTCTCGTCCGAGATGCCCGATCAGGATGACTTTGTTGACACTGCGCGATGCCATATAACCCTGAACTCTAGCACAGCGCGGGCTATCTCGATTCGCGCTCGAAATAGCGAAAGCCGTCCGGTGGAATGAAAAAAGTCCGGATTGTTCCGTCGGTGTCGTAGGCGCCGAAATAGCCGTGTTTGAGATCGAACCGAATCATGCCGTCCGAGCCTTTCGACTCCCTGATATTCCCGCTGGTGCGGGTGTCGCGCAACTGCTGCGCCAGCCTCAGATATTGCTGCCGCGAGATGGCGCCGAATTCACGGCCGTATTTTTCGAAGTGGTCCTGAAGAAGATGCTCTGTACGGAAACCCTGTCCTCCGGCGAACGCCGGAATGGTGACGGACAGGACACAAGCGACGAAGAAGAGAGCGCTAGTTCCCCGCTTCGGTATGGCTTTCAATATCTGCGTATGCGGCCTCGATAACTCCGTTAAAGTCCACAGACCCCATGTCTTTGATGATAGCTGTAGTTGTATCCCGTTTCATGTCGTAAAATAGTTAATTTTTCATCAAAACAATGTCCCGTCTTTTTCCATGGTTCGCTCGAAAACCGGGGCTCGATGTCTGCGATACTAACTACATATGTCTTCAAGAACATGGTTCGCGGGAGCGCTGTCCGGCGTCTCATTGTTGTTTGTGTGGCAGCTTGCCGCAGCGGATCGTCCCGCGCCCGAAACACATGTGGTGGAAGAGATCGTCGCCAAAGTGAACGGCGAAATCATCACGCGCGGGGAACTCGCGAAGGACCGGCTGGAGATCGAGGCCCAATTGCAGCAGCAGGGTCTGATCGGGCAGGCCCTCCAGAACGCAGCGAACAAGGCGGCTGCGGACGGGCTGCGGGAACAGATCGACGAGTTGCTGCTGGTGCAGAAAGGCAAAGAACTGAACATCAACGTCGATGCCGATGTAACCCGCCGCCTTGCCGAGCTTCAGTCGCAGAACAAAATCTCCGATCCGGACAAGTTTCATGAATTCCTGCAGGAACAGACGGGCGAGACCTATGAAGACTTCCGTCTGCGAATGAAGAATCAGCTGCTCGGGCAGCGGGTGCTCAGCGAAGAGGTTTATCGCAACATCGTGATTCCGCAGGCGGACATCGAAAAGTACTACAACGAACACAAGTCGGAATTCATCCGGCAGGAAATGGTTTCACTGCGCGAGATTCTGATTTCGACCGGCGGCGGAAGCGCGGCGGAAGTGGCAGCGGCAGAGAAAAAAGCCAAAGGGCTGGTGGACCGCGCGCGCAAGGGCGATGCGAAATTTACCGATCTCGCGCGTCAGAATTCGGACGCGCCCACGGCGGCAGCCGACGGCGAACTGGGAGCGTTCAAGCGCGGCGATCTGGCGAAGGAGATCGATGACGTTGTATTCAAGCAGCAGAAGGGCTATGTTACGGATCCCATACGGCGGCCCAACGGGTTCGAGATTTACCGGGTAGAGGAACACTATGCCGCCGGCCAGGCCTCGCTGGATGAAGTGGCAAACGACATCAACGGTAAGCTGATGGAGCCGCGCATCACCCCGAAAGCTCGCGAATACCTGACCCAGTTACGCGAGAACGCCTTCCTGGAGATCAAGGCCGGATACACCGACAGCGGCGCCGCGCCGGGCAAAGACACTACATGGCAGGATGCGGCAACGGTGCGGCCGGAGACTACGACAAAAGAAGCGGTGGCCGCGCATGGTCATAAGAAATTTCTGCACGTGATTCCCTATGGGCACACGGGCGTCGCGAAAGACACCAGCCCGGCTCCCCCTCCGACGGTTACGCCGGTGCCGCAGACGCCCGCGCCCGTGACGCCTCAATGAAGTCGCCGTTCGTACGGGAACTGAAGCCGGACGAAATATCCACTGCCATATTCCTGGTCAGCACGAAGGAAGTGCGGCAGAAACGCACAGGAGAACCCTATCTCTCACTGGTTCTTTCGGACCGCACGGGCGAGATCGACTCCAAGATGTGGGACAACGTTGCGGAGATACTGGACACCTTTGAACGTGACGACTTCGTCAAAGTCAAAGGGCTGATGCAGCTCTACAACAACCGTCCCCAATTCACTATCCATAAACTGCGCCGACTTGAGGATCAGGAAGTGGACTTCCGCGATTTCTTCCCGGCTTCGCGACAAGATGCGGGCGCGATGTGGGCGGAACTGCGGGCGATCGTCGCGGCTGTCGGCAATCCGCACATTCGCGGATTACTGAACGCGTTTCTGGACGACCCGGACATAGCGGCGCGCTACCAGACTGCCCCTGCCGCGAAGAGTATTCATCATGCGTTCCGCAGCGGCCTGCTGGAACACGTTGTTTCGCTGCTGAAGCTGGCGAAGATGGTGGGCGGACATTACGGAGCACTGCAAAGCGGATCGATCGATCCCGACCTGCTGACCGCCGGAATCGTGCTGCACGATATCGGAAAGATTTATGAGTTGAGCTACGATCGCGGGTTCAGCTACTCGGCCGAAGGGCAGCTGCTCGGCCACATCGGAATCGGCATCCGGATGATCGCCGATAAATTACGGGCTTTTCCGGAATTTCCCTCCGAATTACGAAATTTGATCGAGCACATGGTGCTGAGCCATCACGGACAACTCGAGTTCGGCTCGCCGAAAGTGCCGATCTTCCCGGAAGCACTGCTGCTGCACTACCTGGATGACATGGATTCCAAGATGGAGTGCATGCGGGTTTTGATCGACCGGGATCCTCAGTCAGAGGGCTATTTCTCGGGCTACAGTCCGGCGCTGGGCCGCGTGGCACTGCGCAAAACAAGATATCTGGCATTAAATCCGTCCGGAGCCGTATGCGGTCCGGGGAAACAAGAAGAAGATAAACAACAACAAAAAGTTGCTGCCGAACCAGATTCGGCAGCGGGCGCTATTTCCAACAGTAATCATTCGGACAACATTCATACCAGCAACAATCAGTGGACCCAGGGCACGTCTTTGATCGGTAATACTTCCGTCAGCAATACTTCAAGTCCTACCGGCGGCGCGGCAACACCAGCGTCGCCGAACTTCAAACCCGCGCCTGCCAATTCATCGATCTTCGGTACGAAGCTTCAGCAGGCGCTGCAAGACGAAAGGAAATAGCTTGGGTCGAGAACGTGAACTGCCGCCGCCGCTGGAAATGTTGTGTCTGAATGCTCTCTGGGAGATCCAGGAGGGAAATGTTGAAGACGTTCGCAAGGTCGTTGCACAAAACCGGCCGCTGGCGTACACCACGGTGTTGACGCTGCTCGACCGGCTTGCACGGCGCGGCGCCGTTTCGCGCCGCAAGGAAGGGAGGGGCTTCCGTTATCAACCGACCGTCGCCCGGGACAAGCTGCGCCGCATGGCGCTGCGGCATTTTCTGGAATACCACTTTGACGGGTCGGAAGCGAAGCTCAAAATTTTCCTGGAACAGCCCGTCGAGGTTGAGTCTGCCGGAGAACTCGCGTTCGGGCTGGCGCAACCTTTACCGGAGCCCGGCGAATAAATTTTGAAGATCCTCATCCGCGCAACGAACTGGATCGGCGACGCGATTATGTCGCTGCCGGCTCTGCGGGCGGTTCGGCAGGCATTTCCCGATGCCGAAATTGCGGTCTGCGCCAAGCCCTGGGTTTCCGCGCTTTATGAAGGCGAGCGATCGATTAACAGGGTAATCCCGATTGTTGGCGCGTCCGGCGCGGGAGATTGGGCGCGGAAGTGGCAACTCGCGTGTCTGCTGCGTCGAGAGCGCTTCGATCTCGCCGTACTCTTGCCCAATTCGTTCGAAAGCGCCGCCGTGGTGTGGCTGGCAGGCGCCAGACGAATCGTCGGGTATGCGCGTGATGGGCGCGGAGTGCTTTTGACCGATGCGATTCCCGTGCCGAAACGCGGCGAGATACCGGTTCATGAGCGCTTCTACTATCTCGAGTTGCTGCGCCGCGCCGGTCTCATCGACGCTCTTCCTGACTGTCCCGACATTCGCTTCGAGGGAACAGAAGAACTTCGGGCGGCTGGCGAAGAACTGTTTGAAAAGGCCGGAGTAAGGCTGCCGGTCGTCGGCGTGAGCCCGGGTGCTGCCTATGGCTCGGCGAAGCGATGGCTTCCGGAGCGGTTCGCGGAATCGGCGGCACGGTTGGCGGAAGAGTTTGGCGGGTCCGTCGCGGTGTTCGGGTCGGCGGCGGAGAAGACAATGTGCGAGGAGGTGGCGCGAGCCGCGAAGGGGCGCAATTTTGCGGGCACAACGACGCTGCGGGAATTCATTCGAATGACAGCGGCCTGCCGCGTTTTCCTGACCAACGATTCCGGAGCGATGCACATTGCATCCGCGGAGGGTGTGCCGTCGGTGACGGTTTTCGGGCCTACCGATGAGACAGCTACCGGACCGCTCGGGCCGGCGGCGCGGCTGATACGCGAACCCGTGGATTGCGCGCCGTGCCTGCGCAGAGAGTGTCCGATTGACCATCGCTGCATGACGCGGGTAACGTCGGAAAGAGTAGTGCGCACGGCGCAGGAACTGCTGAACGTGGCGCTGAAAAATTGCTGAACATGAAAAAGTCGACTATCATGCGCATTGTTAGACTGCATAGTTGCCCCGTGAGGTGAAGACCATTCGCAGTATCCTGATCGTCCGGCTCGGAGCCATGGGCGATATCATCCACGCCCTGCCGGGAGTTGCATCGCTCAAACACAGCTTTCCCGACGCGCGCCTGACCTGGGTGGTGGAACCGCGATGGGTTCCTCTGCTGGAAGACAACGGCATTGTCGACCGCATCGTCGTATTTCAGCGCGATATGCCGCGATCCTGGCGGCATACGAAGGATGAGTTGCGGGCCGAGCATTACGATCTGGCGGTCGATTTTCAGGGCCTGACAAAATCGGCGCTGATCGCACACCTGGCGCGTCCGGAGCGCATCGCGGGGTTCGGATCGCGGGTGGTGCGCGAGCGCCCGGCCGGCTTGTTTTACTCCCAGCGGGTGCAGAGCGGCGCCGTGCATGTAGTCGATCAGGCGTTGGATCTCGCGGCGGGAGCGGGCGCTTCCCATCTGGTGCGCTTCTTCCCATTGCCCACGGGAACTCCCGAAGGCCAATTGCCCGATGGTCCTTTTGCGCTGGCGAGTCCTTTGGCCGGTTGGACTTCGAAACAATGGCCACTTGAATACTATGAGGCTCTCGCCGCCATGCTGCGCCAAAAATTCGGCATGCCGTTGGTGCTCAATGGGCCGCCGGGAACTGTGCCCGCCGTGTCAGGGACTCTGGCGCACGAAAGCGGAATCCCGGGCTTGATCGATGCCACGAGGCGTGCCGCGCTGGTGATCGGGATCGACAGCGGGCCGCTGCATCTCGCCGCGGCGATGAACAAATCGGGCGTCGCCATTTTCGGGCCAACGGATCCGGTTCGCAACGGTCCCTATGGCGGCGATTTCCAGATATTCCGCATGCCGGGCTCGCCAACGACGCACCGCCGGGGCACGGTAATCGCCGCTTCCATGCGCGGGATCAAACCGGAGCAGATTTTTGCCGCGCTCGCATCGCGCGTGAAAGCGCACAGGCTGGAGAGTCCGTTGTGCGCGTCAAACACGCCGCACGCGGGCTCGCGTCGCTGATGCGGGGTCCCTGGTTTCCCAAGCGTTACGCGGACGCGGTGGCGCGTCTGCGGGTCCCCGCGGGGTTCGTGATAGTGATCGCGTTCGCTTGGTTTTCCCATCCGAGCCTGAAGTCCCTGGCAGTGGGGCTGCCCATTTCGCTCTGTGGACTGGCGCTGCGGGCGTGGGCCGCGGGGCATCTGGCAAAGGATCGGCGCCTGGCGATCTCGGGCCCTTACTCTTTCACGCGCAATCCGCTCTACCTCGGCACGCTGACGACGGCGCTCGGTCTGGCCGCGGCGGCGCGCAGTATCGGGCTTGCCTTGCTCTTCGCTGCTTTGTTCGCGCTGGTCTATTTGCCGGCGATCGAACTGGAAGAGCAGCATCTCATGGAGATTCTGCCGGGATACGCGGCGTTCGCCGACCGTGTGCCGAGGCTGATTCCACGCTGGCCGGAAGGCTTCCGCCACGATCGCTTCTCAGCAGCGCTATACCGGAAGAACCGCGAATATCAGGCGTTGCTGGGATGGCTGGTTGGCGCGGTCTGGCTGGTGGTGCGGGCGTTCTGGCTGCCCTGAGCAGTCACCGGCGTTACCAGATTGCATTAGCGTAGTTTCGTCGTATCAATCGATCGCGCGTGATCAGCTTCGCCTGTTGGTTGGCTTGCGCTTGCGCCACGATCAGGCGATCGAACGGATCCTCGGTCCAGTCGATATTCAAAGCCTCGTGCATCACGCTCGCGAAAGGAACGGAGCACAGCCCGACACCGAACAGGGCGCCCAGCGAGGCAAGCAGGGCGTTCGCCTCAGCATTGATCTTTTTTCGCTTAAGCAAATAAGAAAATTCAAGTAAAACCATCGGCGAGATCAGGAGATCATTCGATTCAATCTGACGCTTCGCTTCACCGCTGAACTCTTCAAGCAGACCGTCATGCAGAAAGATGGCCGCATGAGTATCAAGGTAGGCAATACTCAAAGGGCTTTGTCATCCTGATTCCATCGACTCTCCAATTCCGTCATCAAAACCGGATCGGATTCTACGATCGATTGCGGATCGACCAAAAGAGTATGCCGGCGAATTGCCCGCGACAGCTTTGATCCTGCCGATGGCGGCACCAAGCGAAGCTTCGAACCCTTGTAATCGATCTCAACCGTCTCTCCTCGGAGCGCACGGTCCAGCACCTGAAACAGGTTCTTCCGCAGAGCGGTGGCAGTCATGAATTAAGTGTACATTGAGGAGCGTACATAATCAATATGATATGTACATGCGCGTAACCAGTCTGCTTGTAAGACAATAGGACTTATGGCATATCCCGAACAACTCCTCATTCCCATGCGTGAGGACCTTACGCGCTTTGGTGTCGCAGAGACGCGCACTCCGGCAGAGGTCGACCGGATGATCGCGCCCGAAAATGGCACGGTGATGATGGTGGTGAACTCCGTATGCGGATGCGCGGCGGGCAAGGCGCGTCCCGGCATCGGAATGGCGCTCAGGCATGCAGTGCGGCCGGATAAAGTGGCGACGGTGTTCGCCGGCGGCGACGATGCCGCGGTGGCGCATCTGCGCGGCATTCTTTCGGGCTATCCGCCGTCTTCGCCCTCAATCGCGTTGTTTCAGAACGGCAAGCCGGTGTATATGATGCACCGAAGCGATATCGAACCGCGCGACGCCTTCCAGATATCGAAAATGCTCACGGATGCGTTTGACCGCTTCTGTGTGAAGAAGGAATCCCCAGTCGCTTAAGTTCAGGAACTTGCCGCTACTTGCGATACCGGTCCATCGAGCGCATCGCGCACGATCTGGCCCAGGCGCATGAAGCCGGCCAAGTCGCCAGGCTTCTGGAAGTATGCCGTGGCGCCCAATTGCGAGACGGCTTCACGATCCATTGGAGAGCCGGATGACGTGACAATGATGATCGGAATCGCCTTGCACCGGCGACTCTGACGAATCCGCGTCAGGATATGATTTCCAGTTGTCCGCGGGAGATTCAAGTCCACCAATGCCAGACCAGGCGATACCGCCGAGTCATCGGTATCAATGTGTTCGATATAGCGAAGCGCGGCTTGACCATCTTCAACGACAATCAAGTCGACATCCTTCAGGCCGTGCTTTTCCAGAGCGCGGCGAACGAGGAAGACATCGCCCGGATTATCCTCGGCCAGCAGAACTGTAAGAGGCAAGCTCATATTCCCCGGTTTCGACTCCCTGAAGCGTGAAAAAGAACGTGGAGCCCTTACCGGGTTCCGATTCCACCCAAATGTGACCTCCTGCGCGTTCCACAATCTTCTGGCAGAGCGCAAGTCCGATTCCCGTGCCTTCGAACGCAGGGCCGTGCAGCCGCTTAAAGATCCCGAAGATCTGTGTCCGATACTCGGGCTCGATGCCGATGCCGTTATCGCTGACGGAAAACAGCCACGCACCGCCCGCATTCAGCTTCACGTCGATCAGTACGCTCGGCCTTTCGCCTTCCGGATAAGTTTCCCTGCGGTACTTCAGAGCATTGCCGACCAGGTTCTGAAAGAGCTGCACGAGATGGATTTCCGGCAACTGAACGAGCGGAAGATTATCGGCAAACTTCACAGAAGCTCCGGTATCGTCGATGAAAGTCGCAAGGTTCAAAAGCGCCGATTTTACCGCGGCGCGGGAATCCGCCCTGGGAGAAATCTCCGGCAGGGCATTGGCTACGCGCGAGTAAGTCAGCAGGCCCGTCAGCAGATGCGACATGCGCCTGGCTCCATTCACTGCAAAGTCGATGTATGACAGGGCATGGCGATCCAGCGCGCTGCCATACTCTTCTTTCAAAAGTTGGCTGTAGATGGAGACCATGCGCAGCGGTTCCTGCAGGTCATGGCTGGCGGCATATGCAAATTGCTCCAAATCCGCGTTCGACTGCTGAAGAGCCAGGTTGGCCAACTTGAGTTGCGTGGCGCCTTCCATCTGCTGCTGAATGTCGGTACACCCTCCGAGCCATCTCACAATTTGGCTGGTGCGATCCCGCACTGCGACGGCGCGACAAAGAAACCAACGCCAGTTCCCGTCGCTCGACCGGCGCAAGCGCGCCTGTACTTCGAATTTGGCGCCGGTTCCCAGCGATTCCTTCCAGCGGCTGAAGTATTCGTCGCGATCTTCCGGGTGCAGCAAATCCTTCCAGGGCCGAAGCGGAATATATTGCCGGGCTTCGTCTCCCGATCCCCAACCCGCATAGGAAGTCCACACTTGGTTGACGTACTCGATGTTCCCCTCGGCATCGGTGGACCAGATAAGCTCGGGCAGGGCGCTCGCGAGTGTGCGAAACCGTTCTTCGCTTTCCTTGAGCGCGTCCTCAACCCTCTTGCGCTCTGTATTGTCGGAACAGTAACCCACCAGGAACTCGGAACGTCGATCAACCAGCCTGGTCACATCGACCAAGCTCGGAAAACCGGTTCCATCCCGCCGCAAATGTTGTTGTTCGAACATGTGCCGGCCTTTTTCGCCTGCGAGGTGTAACGCCGAGGAGAACTCCTCGCGGCCCCCAAGCGGCACCAAATCACTCAGTTTGCTGCCGAGCAATTCGGTAACCGAATATCCATGCATGGCCGCAAAAGTCGGATTCATGTCAACGATGAGGCCCGTCCTCGAATCGGCTACGAACATTCCGAAGCCGGCGCCGGAAAACGTTTGCTTCCAGCGCTCGAGCATCCGCCGCGATTCCTCAATCCTCTCGGCAAACTCCTCGCGTTCCTTCACCACCGAATCCACTGCCCAACCCATGCGCACCAGCAGGAAAACAAGGCCGACGCAGCCAACGAGGACGACAATCAACGAGTTGTTGGCGTTCGACTCGGAAGCATGCTCGAGGTTATGAAGGCTCATGTATTCCGTACCCAGCAAGAGTTCCCCGGCTTTTCGAACGGCTTCCATGGTGAGTCTGCCCTCGTCGGTCCGCATCAAGGCAAGTGCGGCATCGGCGCCCGACTGGTCCCGAAGATCAATCGTTCGCTTCAGGTCTGCCATCTTGTCGTGGATCAACGTCTGAAGATAGGCAACTTCTTTTTCCTGCCGATGCATGGCAGCGGCCGTCGCGGCAAGGTTGCGCAGTTCACCTGGAATTACCCTGACTGCTGTTCTGTAGGGTTCCAGATATTGCGGGTCGCCCGTGAGAAGGAAGCCGCGCTGGCTGGTCTCTGCGTCGGTAATTGAGGAAATCAGATCGTCGGTTTGCTTCTCCAGTTGCCGCGTCTCGTCCACCTGATGGTCGGCCGCCTGAAATTCGCGCCACTCATGATAAAACAGGAAGCCGATGCCGAGAACAATGGCGATGGCGAGGTATCGCCAAAGGCGATCGATTCTTCCCTGCTGCCGCAGAGCCACTGATTGCATTTTATCCTGATTTTGTAATAGTGGTGACGTGACGGCTCAGGATGCGGAGTTCCTCGACAGGCTTGTGCATGATCTGCGCGAACCTTTGCGTTCCATAGGCGCGTTCTCCGAACTGCTGGCAGAGATGGCGAAAGGCCGGCTTGAGTCGGACGGCGACCGCGTCCTGAGTGAGATTCTTTCGGGGACGTCGAGGCTGGGGACGCTGCTCGAAGGTCTTTCCGGGTACTCAACCGCGTTGCGCAGGTCGGCGATCCGATCAACAGAGACATCGTCGCTTCCCTCCGCGCTGAAAATTGTGGTGGCCAATATGACAGATCAGATTCGGATGAGTGGCGCGACCGTTACCGGCGTCGAGGTGACCGGGGAACTCCCTCGCCTGGCGATAGGCTTGGAGCCGTTGATGCAATTGCTGGAGAACCTGATCGGCAATTCGCTGCGGTTTCGATCGGACGCGGCCCTTCTTATCCGGATCTCGGCTGCACCGGACAACGCCGGAGTGTGGGCGATACGCGTCGAAGACAACGGCATCGGAATCGCGCCGGCAGATTACGAGGCGGTCTTTCGTCCTTTCAAACGTGTGGCGGGAAAAAAGTACCCGGGCTCCGGACTCGGCCTGACCATCTGCAAGACCATTGTGGAGACTTTCGGCGGGACAATCCGCATGGCATCCGCGCCCGGGGGAGGTGCGGTCTGCACCTTTACGCTCGCTGCTGCGTGACGGCGGCGAGCGATCCCAAAAATGGAATCCGGCAGGCTATCTCCAAGTCTGCTGTGCAACCATTAATGGCTTAAGCGCATCCAAATCAATGGGAAAGGAACCGTAAAGTGTGGCTCATCAGCCACAGGGTTACGATATTGGAAACTGCATAATTGTGGTTATTTTCAATATTTTACAAGTGCGTTAAATATTTCCAGACGGACAAGATTAACGAGCTTGTGCCATACTAAGTTAACTCTACGGTATCGCGGAAGAATAAATGACGCAGTTGGACGAGGCGATCACTCGCTATCACCGGATTCTCGAATCTGAGCCCTACCGGGATTTGCGGTGGGTGAAAAATCTACAGGACCAGATGGAAGCCCGTCAGCTTTCGGCTGGCGGTCGTCTGCTCTGTCCCTTTCTCAGGCCGAATTTCGTTACCCAGAAACAGTACGACAATCTGGTGAAAACCGGCGAAGCATTGATATCGGCTGTCGATCGGATGCTGCGCACGGCGCTCGCGTCTCCGCAATTACTTTCCCGCATGCAGTTGTTTCCCGCCGAAAAAATGCTGGCTGCCATTGACCCGGGATACGAGATGGCCGAAGTATCCGCGCAACTCGATCTGCAGATCCGGAACGGGTCCCTGCATGTCATGCAGTATAACGCGGACGCATTGACGGGAGCGGCGTGGTCGGAAGGGCTTTCGGATTTGTTCTACGATTGCCCGCCGGTGAAAGAGTTCCGCCGCCGATACACGCTGACGCGAGTGGGAGGCAAGAAGCCCTTTCTCAACGCGCTGCTCAAGGCCTACAAGATGTTTGCGGCGGGCACGCCCGGCGCCAAGCCGAAGCCCAATATCGCGATACTTGAGTTCCGCGACCCCACCGGACGCAGTGAGTACGAAATTTATCGCGACTACTTCCGCGCCGAGGGATACCCCTCGGAGCTGGTTTCGCCCGATCAACTGGAATACCGCAACGGAGTGCTGCGCAGCGGCAACTTCGATATCGATCTGATCTACCGCCGCATCAGCGCGCAGGAATTTCTGCTTCGCTTCACGCTGAATCATCCGCTGGTTCATGCGTATCGTGATCGCAAAGTTTGTATCGTAAACAGTTTCCGATCGGAGCTTTCGCACAAGAAGGCGATGTTCGCGCTGCTGACCGACGAATCGCTCACAGCGAAGTTTCCGATCAACGAGCGCAAAGCCATTCGCGAGCACGTGCCGTGGACTCGCTTCGTGAAGAGCGGCAAAACTCAGTATCGCGACGAGACGATCGACGACCTGATCGAATACATCAAGCAGAATCGCGAGAAGCTGGTGCTCCGTCCCAACGACGAGTACAGCGACCTGCATAGCTTCATCGGATACGAGCACGACGAAGGTTCGTGGGCGCGCGCCATCCGCGAAGCGCTTCGTGCGCCTTATGTCGTGCAGGAACGTGTGAAGCCGGCGCGCACTGTATTCCCGCTGATGAATTACGGACATCTTGAGTTCAAGGAGATGCAGGTGGATGTGCAGCCGCAGGCATTCCTCGGCAAGGTGGCCGGATGCTCCAGCTATGTGTCGTCGTCCGGTCCGGGTAGTTATTCACCCGCTTCGGGATTCGCGCCAACTTTCATCATCGATCCCAAGGGCTAAACAAAACCCTCAGAATCGCCGATGATATTGATATATGGACGACGAACTCAAAACATACCTCGAAGAAATGAAGCGCGATTTGCGGCAGCACACGGAGGCGGTCGAGACACGTCTGCTGAAAGAATTCTGGAAGTGGGCGCGTACCGCCGATGCGCGTTACCGGCAGAATCAGGGCGTGGTCGGTGGGCTGGCGGAACGTGCGGGAATCGTCGAAGAATCGACTCGCGGATCTTGAGAGAGGCTCTTTAACGAGCTAATTATTTCGGGCAGGGGCGCGGGCCGGAGTAGCAGGTGTGCGGGCCGGAGTAATGGATACGACCCTCAGCCTGTTCTCTGAGCCAAGAGTTCCCGTCACAATCACCTTCCTGCCGACGTACCGGGCAGGCGTCTTCTGATCGCTCAACACCCAGGCATCACTACCCGACTGCAATGTGTATTTTGGTGTTTTTGAGATGGGGCACTGCGTCGCGCAACTCGGTCCAACGCACCGATTGTCATGGATGACGCCGATGAAGCTGCTCGGAGCCTTTTCGGCCAGGCATAATCCTGCGGCGACCAGAAACATAGCGAACCATCTCATCCACCTTCATTTTAGCCCGCCCGGAATACAATGAGAGGAAACGTGGAAAAGACCTTCTACATCGAGACTTTCGGGTGCCAGATGAATGCCCATGACTCAGAGAAGGTCGTTGGCACGCTGCTGCACGAAGGCTACACGCAGGTCGACACCGTGGAAGCGGCGCAGTACGTTTTCTACAACACCTGCAGCATCCGCGACAAAGCCGAGCAGAAGGTTTTCAATCGCCTGCAGCATTTCCGGCGCGATGCCGGGAAAGGGAAGGTCTTCGCGGTGATCGGCTGCGTGGCCCAGCAGGAAGGCGAGAAGATATTCGAACGCGCGCCGCACGTCAGTCTGGTGGCGGGCTCGGCCAGTTATACGAAGCTGCCGGAGATGCTGATTCAGCTTGAATCCGGCAACAAGCGCGTGACCGGTCTGAGGTTCGATTCCGACGAGGCTTTCGACACTCCGTTCACGCGACGCGACAATCCGCATCGCGCTTACATCACGATCATCGAAGGTTGCGATAAGAGTTGCGCGTACTGCGTGGTGCCGTTCACCCGCGGCCCGGAACGCAGCCGCACCAGCGCAAGCGTAATGGAAGAAGCGAAGCGTCTTGCCGAGTCCGGATATACGGAGGTCCAACTGCTGGGGCAGAACGTCAACAGCTATCGCGATCCGTCTCCCGCCGGGTGGGACTTCGCGACGCTGTTGGATCGCGTGGGGACGGTCGCGGGCATCCGGCGGGTTCGCTTTACCACTTCGCACCCGCGCGATTTCGTGAAGCCCATCGTCGATGCGATCGATTCCAATCCGAATTTGTGTAACCACGTGCATCTGCCGGTACAGTCGGGGTCTTCGCGAGTGCTGGAAGGAATGCAGCGCCTTTACACGCGCGATCAGTATATGGAGCGGATTTCGTGGATGAAGAACGCGCGGCGCTCCATCGCAATTACTTCGGACATCATTGTCGGCTTCCCGGGCGAAACGGAAAAAGATTTCGAAGAGACGCTCAACCTTCTGGACGAAATTCAATACGACTCAATCTTCAGCTTCAAATATTCGCCGCGGCCCAACACCGCCGCGCTGCGGAGGGCCGATCAGATTCCCGAAGCGGAGAAGACGAGACGACTGACGATCGTGCAGGAGAGGCAGCGCGCCATTCAGATCCGCAACAACATCTCGCTGGTCGGCACCCTGGAGGAAGTGAACGTCGAGGGCAGGCAGGAGTCGCTCGGGCTTTTGATTGGGAGGACTTCGCGCAACCGGACGCTGAACTTCACGCCTGCGGGATCGGGCACCGCGGCGGAACTCATCGGCAAATACGTTAACGTCCGTGTTACGCGTGGCGGTCCCAATTCGCTTGCGGGCGAAATGGTGAACTGATTCGCCACGAGCGCTCACTTTTGCTTTCGCGCGCCTGTGATGTAATAAAGCCATGGAAGTCGAGATGAAGATCCGCGGATTGATGATGGATCCGGTTACGAACATGCCGATCGTCATCCTGAAGGATGTCTGCAGTACGCATGTCCTTCCGATCTGGGTGGGAATCTACGAGGCGAATGCAATCGCGCTCGAGATCGAGAAGGTTTCCACGCCGCGCCCGATGACGCACGATCTCATCAAGACACTGCTGGTCGGACTCGAGGCCGGAATTCAGAAGGTCGTGGTCAACGAACTGAAAGACGATACCTTTTTTGCCATCATCTGGGTGAAACGTGATGGCGAACTGATTTCGGTGGACTCGCGGCCGAGCGATGCGCTGGCTTTAGCGCTGCGCCTCGACTGCCCGATTTTCGTCGACGATTCCGTGCTGAAGTCCTCCAAGCTCGCCAATAATGTCGCACAAAAGGCGAGCACCAACGATGAGCTCCGCCGTTTGCTGGAGAACATGGGCGACGAGGATCTCGGCCGCTACAAGATGTAGGTTTCAGCGTCCGTTCTTTGAGGTTCGGCAGCGGCGTCATAATACGCCCGCACCTTCCGCGCTGCTGCTCGTCCGACTCGTTTCGCCAGCTCTTCCTCCGAAGCCTGTCTCACCAATTCCGAACTGCCGAATTCCTTCAGTAGTTTCCGCACGGTGATCTCGCCGATGCCGGGGATTTGATCCAACTCCGACGTCAGGGTTCGAGCGTTGCGGCGTGTGCGGTGGAACGTAACGGCAAAACGATGCGCCTCGTCGCGAATGGTCTGAATCAACTGAAGAATGGGCGAGAAACGATCCAACACGACTGGCTCACTCTCCTGGCCCAGCACGTAGATAATCTCTTCACGCTTGGCGATCGATGCTAACGGCTGATTGATGATCCCGATCGATTCCAGTGCATCGGCTGCGGCGTGCAACTGGCCAAGTCCGCCATCGATCAATACGAGGCCGGGCATCGGTGTGCCTTCCGCTAAAAGTCTCGAATAACGCCGCGTGACCACTTCGTGCATGCTGGCGAAATCGTCGTTTCCCTCGACGGTGCGGATGATGAACTTGCGGTAGTCCGCTTTTTTCATCCGGCCTTCCTCCCACACCACCATGCTTGCGACCTTGTCGGTACCCTGAATGTGCGAGATATCGAAGCACTCGATGCGCTTCGGCGCTTCCGGAAGTCCGAGCGTTTCCTGAACTGCCGCCTTGATGGCGGCCGAAGTCGGCTTCAGCACTCGGAAACGTCCGTCGAAACTGTGCTTCGCGTTGGTTTGCGCGAGATCCAGCATCGCTTTTTTCTGTCCGCGGCGCGGTGTATGGATCTCGACCCTGCGATTCTTCTTCTCCGAAAGCAATTCTTCCATCACTGTCTGGTCTTCGAAGTCGATCGGGACATGAATGATGGACGGAACATACTGCTGATCGAGGTAGATCTGCAGCAGAAGCGAGGAAAAGAATTCAGGCGGATCGAATTCATACTGATCCTCCCAGAAGAAGTCCCGGCGGTCGACGACTACGCCGTTACGAAGGTGAAAAAGGTTAACGGCAACGAGTGGCGGCTCGGCGTAGAAACCGAAAATGTCCGCATCGTCTCCTGACGCGGCGGACATTTTTTGCCGTTGGTCCATCTCTTCGACCGTAGTCAGCAGATCGCGCAGACCGCCGGCTTCCTCGAATCGCATCTCATCCGAAGCTTCCTGGATGCGGCCGCGCAGCTCGGCTGCAAGCGCGCTGTGTTTGCCTTCGAGAAACAGGCGTACCTGGCGCACCGCCTGGGCGTAAGCTTCGGGAGTAGTCAGGCCTTCCACGCATGGTCCCTGACAGCGATGAATGTGGTACTGCAGACATGGTTTGGGATGCCAGCGCCGCAGATCGACCTTGCAGGAAGGCACGAGAAAATGGCGGTGAATAAAGTTGACCAGCCGCCACGCGAGATTGCCGGGGAAGTAAGGACCGAAGTAAGTAGACCCGTCTTTTATGAGGCGGCGCGTGACGTAAACGCGAGGAAAACGCTCGTTGGTCAGTTTGATGTACGGATATGTTTTGTCATCGCGCAGCAGAACGTTGAAACGCGGTTTGTACTGCTTGATGAGGTTGTTCTCGAGGGCGAGCGCCTCTTTTTCGTTATCGACGAGGATGTAGTCAATGTCGTGCGCCTCGGCGATAAGAGATCCGGTCTTGGCATCCTGCAGTTTGTCTTCGTTGAAGTAGCTCCGAACACGCGCCCGAAGGATCTTCGCCTTGCCGACATAAATGACTTTCGCGGCAACGTCTTTGTACAGATACACTCCGGGCGCCAGTGGCAATTGCGCGACTTTTTCCCGAAGCAGATTCTGTAAGGATTGCATCACTTACTTACTGAAGCCGCCGAACAACGGGGGCGTTCGCACCTGTTCGGCTGCGGCCTCCCGCAAGGGCTCTGACAGCCCCCTTATACGGGGGTCTCAGCAATATACTTAAATTATGTCATGCGGCCGTGTGTCTTTCGTGTGGGTTGCGCTGGCCTTTGCAGCACTGGCCCACGCTCAAGAGACGCCGGCTCCTGCGTCGAAAAACCAGGCGCAGGCCGATCTTCCGCCCGCGGAAGACGATAAAATTTCTCCCGATCAGCTTCCGCCGGAAGAGGACAAAGCCAAGGTTAAGGAAGAATACAAGTTCAACCCGCTCCAGTCCAAAAAGGATGTCACGGTTGGCGAGTTCTATTTCAAAAAAGGCGACTTCAAAGCGGCCGCCGGACGCTTTCGCGAAGCCACCAGGTGGAACGACGGCAATGCCGAAGCCTGGTTGAGACTCGGCGATGCGCAAGACAAAATGAAAGACGCGAAAGCCGCGAAAGAAGCGTGGGAGAAGTATCTCCAGCTTTCGCCGGAAGCCAAGAACGCCGCCGAAGTTCGCAAAAAGCTTGGAAGGTAAAAAACGAATCCGGTTCAGGGCGCCGGATCCCAATACACCGTGCAGGTGTCGAACTCGAACTTCTGCTTGTAGACCTTCTGAAAATCCTCCGCGCCTACTTTGTGGCCCTTGTCGCAATCGACTGCAGTCGCGAACCGTTTCGCTTTGATTTGTTTTAACTCTTCCGATTCGGAGATCAGGTGCAATGGAATGGCGCGCTCCGGGGGGAAATCGA
Source organism: Bryobacteraceae bacterium (assembly GCA_036273015.1). Classification (GTDB taxonomy): domain Bacteria; phylum Acidobacteriota; class Terriglobia; order Bryobacterales; family Bryobacteraceae; genus BOG-234. Next base: position 52,095 of record DATAXN010000054.1, read on the forward strand.
GCTTGTGAGAATCGGCCAATTCCATGCCTGACGGAGGAGGGCGGCGCGTAAGGAAGTAGATAGGCTCGTCGCTGAGCAGCGTCGCGCCCGGAGGTGTCACCTGATCGACTTTGGCGGCGACTTTTTCGAGATCCCGCCAATTGACGTTGTCGTGCTTGTCGTGCAGCGCCTTGGCCAGTTCCAGCGAGAAGATTGCGGTAAGCACAAATATCGGCCAGAAGGGCCGATTCGGCACATACAGGCGCGTGCTTACCGAATACAAGCCCGCGGCGCCGAGAATCGTGAAAAACGGAATTGCAAAAAGATAGTAGCGCTGAAAAGTGGGGTGCGCCGACGAAATGTGCACCGCCAGCGCCAGCGCCAGCCAGCCACAGAGCCAGGACTCCGCGCGCTCCGGTTTGGTCCACTCGCTGCGAAATCGAATGAACAGCAGGCCCGCGACCGCGAGCAGACCGAGGAGCAGGGCCTGCGCCGAGTTGAGCCACGAGAACATGACGCCGATGTCGTGCGGTACAGCTCCCGACCATTCCACCTGACGGAACAGCAGGTTGTACTGGATGATGTTGAAAAGCGTCTGGCTCGGCCCTTTCTGGAAAAGATAGAGCACCGGAAGAAATGGAATTACAGCCGCGACCAGGAATGCGCTGAGCTTCGCCCATCGGTTTCCCTGACGATTGCAAAACGCCATCCAAACAGCGAGGACAGGGCAGATCGGCGCCGTCAGGAGCGTAGCGCCCGCAGCCGCGGATGAGAGCAATCCGGCCAGTGCCGCATGAAAAAAGCCTTTTCGATCCACCGATACAACGGTAAGGCGGAAGGCCGCGACGACCAGAAATAAGCTGAGGCCGTATGCCTGCCCGATCGTCCCGTACTGGACAATCAGCACGTTCAACCCCATGACGAACGAACCCATCAGCGCGGTTGGGAAGCGCCAACTCTCCACGTGAAAACGAAAGAACAGGAAATCCGCCGTCAGCAGGATGGCTCCCGTTGTCATCAGGGACGCAACTGCGTGCACCGTCCGCCAGCTTTGCGGAAGAACGATCATCCAGAAGGCATTCCAATAGGCATTTAACGGCGTTTGGGAGAAATTGAAATCGACATATGGCCGCTTTCCGCGTGTGATCAACTGCGCGGTGAGTACATGGAAACCCTCATCCCAGGCGAACGCGTCGGTCTGCGCGTAGAGTTCCAGACCGGCGGCCAACAGGGTGATGACGCCGACCAGTATCCAATATGACTTCTGGTTTCGTCCGCTCACAACGATCTATTATGCGTGGGGCGTCTCTACTTGGGACATCAGGCCGCCCGGCGAACCTGATTCTCGATGATCCGCAGCACCCGCTCGAACCCCGCGCGCCAGTCGGGAAACAGATCGACATACTGGGTCTCGCGCCGAATGCGGGTCGGGATACGGCAGTCGTCCAGGCGAACCGGAATCAGGAAGACGTCATCCAGCGGTATTCGGCTCGCGCATTCGAGCGCCAAACGGATCTCTCTCTGAAATCCGCCTCTCTTCCGAATTGACCGCGACGAGAAGCAGGCAATCAGAAAATCCGAGCTCTCGATGGCGTCTTCGATGCGGTGCGGCCAGTCCTGGCCGGGAAGCAGTTTGCGGCGGTCCAGCCAGGCGGCGAAGCCACGGGCCGTCAGTTGGCGAAACAACCGCTCTGCAATCGCCCGATCTTCGGTGGCATAAGCGATGAAGACTCGCAGCCGATTGGAGTGTTCAAAGGAGATCTCGCCTGTGTCTTTGCGCGCGAATATCCCTAACCCATTTACTTCAACCTGTTTCGAGCGCCTTAGTAGACGCTGAATTAACCGGGACAACTCCTCAAGCGTCATGCCGCTCCTGCTTGAAGGTCCATTGTTTTCCCGGGGTTATTGTGCCCAACCCGGGGAGCCGGGCTGGTCTTCCGCTCCGCAGCGTACGAATGATCCGATTCACAGCGCTATCGAGCTGGTCGGCGCAGTCACCGGCATTTCGACCGTTTTCCCGGGTCAATTCCATTATGAGTTCCGACTTCTTCATCTGTCCGAAAGCCTACCATGCGGCCGGTCGAATTAGATGTTAAGTTATTGATTCCATTGATTCAGTTCGTTGTACTACATAATGAAGTGAATTTAATCACAGTTTAAGGGGGGCTTCATGTCGGGTTCGATATCATTTCGAAGACGGCATATCGTCCAATTTTTTAAGGAGAATCACAGCATGAAAAAGCTTCTCGTAATGGCGCTCGGCCTTGGCATCGCTCTTGGCACCGTTTCCTTCTCGTTCGCCCAGGACACCAGCAGCACCACCAAAAAGGCCAAGAAAAAGAAGAAGTCCGACAAGACCGACACGACCGAAAAAAAGTAACTGAACTCTAAGGAAATCAATCACATGAAGAAAGTTCTCGTAATGGCGCTCGGCCTAGGCATCGCCCTCGGAACGATCTCCTTCTCGTTCGCCCAGGAAACCACGGACACGACGAAGAAGATGCAGAAGAAAAAGAAGAAGGCCGACAAGACCGATACGAACAAGAAGTAGTTTTCCCAAGGGCTGGCCGTCTCGGGAAACCGAGGGTGTGTCAGCCCTTTCGTTTTACGCCCCTCCTCAAAACTCCTCTCTTTAGTCCCAATCGTTTTCCCCGCGAAAGGCCTCTTTGTTGACGGATCATCTCAAAGGCTCTAATCTCTAGTTTTACCCGGGGAATTGAGTGAGGCGCTCCGCCGATGAATATTTCCGTCAAGGGTGAATACGCCCTTCAGGCCATTTTCGATCTGGCGGCAAACTCCGGTCCGGACCCGGTCAAAATCGCTGAAATCGCCCGCAGGCAGAAGATTCCACAGAAGTTTCTGGAGTTGATTCTGGCCAGCCTCAAACAGGGTGGGTTCGTGGAGTCGCGCCGCGGCGCGGAAGGTGGTTACATGCTGGCGAAGCGTGCGGAATCCATCACCGTGGGCGATGTACTGCATTTTGTCGAGGGCCGGCAGGAAGAACGCGCACGTCTGCGTAAACAGGCCTCGTCGCCGTTCTCAGACCTCTGGGAGCGCGCGGATTCCGCGATCAATGGCGTCCTCGATTCGACTACTTTTGCTCATCTGGTCCGGGAATGGACGGAGAAACACAACCGTTTCGTACCCAATTGGGAGATCTGAAATGTATTACAACGACAATTCCTTCAGCATTGGCCGCACTCCTCTGGTCCGACTTAACCGCGTCATCGACGGTGCTCCGATCACTCTTCTGGGCAAGGTGGAAGGCCGCAACCCGGCGTATTCAGTGAAGTGCCGCATCGGTGCGTCGATGATCTGGGATGCGGAGAAGCGCGGCGTCCTCAAGCCGGGAAAAGAACTGATTGAGCCGACGAGCGGCAATACCGGCATTGCGCTTGCATTCGTGGCTGCGGCGCGCGGATATCCGGTGACGCTTACGATGCCCGAAACTATGTCGGTGGAGCGGCGCAAGGTGCTGGCGGCGTTCGGCGCGAACGTGGTTTTGACCGAAGGAGCGCGCGGTATGGCCGGATCCATCGGCAAGGCGCAGGAAATGGTGCAGTCCGATCCCGACCGCTACGTGTTGCTGCAACAGTTCGATAATCCGGCAAATCCGGAAATTCACTTCAAGACTACCGGTCCGGAAATCTGGGACGATACCGAGGGTAAAATCGACATCCTGGTTTCCGGCGTCGGCACTGGCGGAACGATAACCGGAGTGTCCCGCTATATCAAAAACGAGAAGGGGAAGAAAATTCTCTCCGTGGCAGTGGAGCCTGTCGCGAGCCCCGTCATCAGCCAGACGAGAGCCGGACAGCCGATCAAGGCCGGCCCGCATAAAATTCAGGGCCTCGGAGCCGGGTTTATTCCGCGGAATCTCGATCTGAGCGTGGTGGACCGGGTAGAACTGGTTACCAATGAGGAGTCCATCGAGATGGCCCGTCGGTTGGCGCGCGAAGAAGGGCTGCTGAGCGGAATCTCCTGCGGAGCGGCAGTTGCGGCTGCCGCGCGAATTGCCCGCGAGGATCAATTTAAAGGCAAAACGATGGTCGTAATCCTTCCCGATTCCGGTGAGAGATATCTGAGCAGCGTCTTATTCGAGGGCATGTTCGAAAACTAATAGTTTTTTTAGAAGTCCCGTAACCACCCGATGTGAAGCATCGTCTGAATATGCAAATCCCCGTTACGACAAGCGGGCGCATACACCCCTATCACCCAAATATGCGCCCGCGCCTCTATCGCGCGGTTGGCGGCCGCATCTCCCGAGCACTTACTTTTCTTGCGATGGCACTCAGTGTGTCCGCGCAGCAGTCTGCAATTCTTACAAATTCAGGAATCCTTACAAACAATGACGAACCAATGCGCTTGGCTTACAGTTGCGCGGAGGAAGATCTGCAATGGGCGGGAATGTCATGCAGCGACGACGAGCCGTGCCCTATATATCTCGAATTGAACTCCGTAGTACCGGATGGCCGAAAGATATTTGCAGCCGGAGATTTGCACAGCAATGCAGCAACAATCAGTTCTGTCTTACTGATGAGCGACGATTCCGGCGCAACGTGGCGCGAGCCGGCGGCTCGCATGCGGGGAACCGCGCTCGATCAAATGCAGTTCTACAATCCCGAGGCGGGTTGGGCAGCGGGTGAAACCCAATATCCTCTCCCGCGCGATCCATTTTTCCTGATCACGACCAATGGCGGAGGCTCCTGGCGTCAGCAACTCGTCGGCGAGGAGGATTCCTCCGGCGCGATTCAGCGTTTCTGGTTCGATTCGGAACGGCACGGCGAGTTGATCATCGATGCGGGCAAAGGTTCAGAGGGAGGCCGCTATCATTCTTATGAATCGGAAACCGGCGGAGAAAACTGGACTCTCCGCGGCAAGAGCGACCAGTTACCGAAGCTTCGGCGCGCACCTCCGGCAGGCGACGACGCAGACTGGCGCACCCGCCCATCGAAAGACGGTAAAGCGATCCAGATCGAAGAGCGGACCGGCGGCCAATGGAAATCCGTTGCGTCATTTTTGATCGAAGCTGCAAACTGCCGCCCGCAGGCAGGCGAATTGAAAGAACCGCCGGCGCCTGAAGAAAATCGCGCGCCGGAGCCGCCCGCTCCGGCAACTCCGAAGCAGAGACAGCGAAGGTGAAAAGAAGCAGAACAAATCCGGCTGATCTCGAGGTCTTCCGCAATCTGTTTGTTTCGATTGCCGATGAAATGGGCGCCGTTCTGAGAAAAACGGCGTTCAGCGCAAATATCAAAGAGCGGCGCGACTACTCGTGCGCCGTGTATGGCGAAGCGGGCCGGACCATCGCGATGGGTGACCACATGCCGGTGCATCTGGGGGCGATGCCACTTTCGGTGCAGCATGCGCTGGCGGCTTTCGAACTGCGCCGCGGAGACGTGGCGATCGTCAACGATCCTTTTCGCGGCGGCACGCATTTACCGGATATCACCGCGGTCTCCGGTGTTTTTATCGGAGGGCGCAAACGCGCCCATTTTTATGTGGCGTCGCGCGCGCATCACGCGGATGTGGGAGGCATGAGTCCCGGCTCCATGCCTCTGGCGCGCGAGATCTATCAGGAAGGGATCCGCATTCCGCCGGTGCTGCTGATGAAGGGCGGCAAGGTTCAGGGCGATGTGATGCAGATCGTTCTGGCAAATGTGCGGACGCCGGAGGAGCGCGAAGGCGATCTTCTCGCGCAGGTGATGTCGAACCGCCGTGGGGAGGATCGATTGCTCGAGATCGTCGCCCGTTATGGCCTGGGCCGAGTGCAACACAGCGCGGCGGATCTGTTGGACTACAGCGAGCGCGTGACGCGCGCGATGTTACGCCGGATTCCGGACGGCGAGTACCGATTCCACGATTTTCTGGATGACGACGGAATCACCGATGAGCCGGTGCGAATCGAGGTGACGCTTCGAATTGAAGGTGACGAGGCCGAGGTTGATTTCACGGGATCGAGCGCGCAGGTTGCGGGATCGGTGAACGCGAATTATGCGATTGCTGTCTCGGCGGCAATGTATTGTTTCCGCTGTCTGATCGACGCGGAAGTGCCGTACAACGCCGGTCTGCTGCGGCCGGTGCGTGTGGTTGCGCCGGATCGAAGCGTGGTGAACGCGGGGCTTCCGGCGGCAATGGCCGCGGGCAACGTCGAGACGTCGCAGCGCATCACAGATGTGATCCTGGGTGCGCTCGCGAAAGCAATACCCGATCGGATTCCGGCGGCAAGCTCGGGAACCATGAGCAACCTGAGTTTCGGGGGATGGGATACGCGGCGCAACCGTCCGTTCGCGTATTACGAAACAATCGCAGGCGGTATGGGCGCGTCCTCTCGCGGGCCGGGGCGGTCCGCAACGCACACGCACATGACGAACAGCTGGAACACGCCGATCGAAGCATTCGAGTACACGTACCCGGTGCGCGTGAGGGCCTATCGGATTCGCAGCGGTTCGGGCGGTGCGGGAAAATATTCCGGCGGTGATGGGATCGTCCGCGAACTGCAGTTTCTGGATGCGGCTGACGTAACGATGCTTTCCGACCGGCACAAACGCGGACCTTACGGATTGCAGGGCGGAGCGAGCGGGACTTCCGCGCGCGCGAATGTCGATGGCCGGAATCTCTCTTCCAAGACGCGCTTCAATATTCAGCCGGGGGAAACACTGCATATCGAAACACCCGGTGGCGGCGGTTGGGGCAATCCCCTATAGTCGCTCCCGGCTTCTCATATAGTGAACAGTGATGAAATTTTCTCTTACGCGCCGCGAGGCCCTGAAGGCGACCGCGCTGGCGCCGCTCGCTTTTGCCGCGGACGCGCAATCGGCTCCGAGGCCGAATATCGTTTTCATACTCGCCGACGATCTGGGATATGCCGACGTGTCCTGCTATGGACGCCGCGATTACACGACGCCGAACATCGACCGGATCGCCGCGGAAGGCATGAAGTTCACGCAGGCCTATGCGAATTCGTCGGTGTGTTCCGCGACGCGCACCGCGCTGATCACCGGTCGATACCAATACAGACTGCCCATCGGTCTCGAAGAACCGCTGGGATCGGATGACAAACGGCATGTCGGCCTGCCCCCATCGCAGCCGACAATGCCCTCGCTGCTGAGACAGGCGGGCTACAGCACGATGCTCATCGGCAAATGGCATCTGGGGAAGCTGCCGGATTTCGATCCGCTGCAAAGCGGCTACGAGCATTTCTGGGGTATTCGCAGCGGCGGGGTCGACTATTTCACGCACAAATCCGGAACGGCCAAGACCGATACGGACGATCTTTGGGACGACGACGTCAAAGTACACCAGACCGGTTACCTGACCGATCTGTTGGGAGCCAAGGCGACGACCGCCGTCCGCGACTATGCGCGCACACCAGGCAAGCCGTTTCTGCTGAGCCTGCACTTCACCGCACCCCACTGGCCGTGGGAAGGACCGGACGACCAGGCGGAATCGCAGAGGATTTCAGCCCTTGCGGATTATGACGGCGGTTCGCTTGCGACGTTCGCTCGAATGGTGGGGGAATTGGATCTGCAGATCGGGCGCGTGCTGGAGATGCTGCAGTCGACCGGGATCGCCAACAATACGATCGTCATTTTCACCAGCGATAACGGCGGCGAACGGTTTGCGGATACCTGGCCTTTCACGGGCAAGAAGTCGGAACTTCTCGAAGGTGGATTGAGAATTCCCGCGATCATCCGCTGGCCCGGTCATATTCCGGCCGGCACGGTGACGGAGCAGGTCGCGATTTCCATGGACTGGATGCCGACGTTGCTCGCCGCGGGCGGCGCCATGCCCGACCCGGCGTTTCCTCCCGACGGCATGAACTTGTTGCCTGCGCTGACGCAGAATGCGGCGCCGGTTCCCCGAAAGCTGTTCTGGCGCTATCGGATGAACGCGCAGCGCGCCATGCGGGACGGTGACATGAAATGGTTGAAAATCCGTGACAATACGTTTCTATTCGATGTCGCCGCCGACCCGCTGGAGCGGGCGAATCTGAAGGAACGACAGGCGGATATATACAGAAAAATGGTCGCGGATTACGAGAATTGGAACGCAACTATGCTCCCGGAAGATCCCCAAGCCGCTTCGTTTGGCATCAGCGGGAAGCAAATGGCCGATCATTACGGCGCCGGACGTTAACTAAATGCCTGGTAACTACTGACGTACTGGTACTACCGGGCCTGAATCTGGTACTATCATCTTGTGCTGGACTGTACTTGGAACGATCTGGAAGCTGAAATTGTGCTGCGTAACCTCGGCGGGCCCCATGAAGAGCAGCAAAGGCTGCAGCGATACTATCTGAAGTTAAGGGAAGAGTGCCGTAAGGCGATGCAGACGGCCCGATCGACCGATCCGGAACAGACTGAGCCGCAGCTTCATTAACACCCGCGATTCCCGCAACGCCGCCGCGCGATAAACTCGGGGTTGTTCATCAATTCGAGAAAGATCTCAGTGCAGTGGGGGGATTGCGATCCCGCCGGGATTGTCTGGTATCCTCGCTATTTCGAATGGTTCGATGCTTCGACAGCTGCGTTATTCGCGGCAGCCGGAGTCTCCAACAGCGTGATGCACAAGACCTGGCGGATCGTCGGGATACCGATGATCGATACGCGCGCGAAGTTTTTCATCCCTTCCAAATTCGAGGATGAGATCACGATTGAAAGCACTGTCGTCGAATTCCGGCGGAGCAGTTTCGACGTACATCACCGCATCCTGAAGCAGGGCAAACTGGCGGTCGAGGGCTTCGAAACGCGGGTCTGGACCGTCAGAGATGCGGATGATCCCGAACGCCTGAAATCGGCGCCGATTCCGGCTGAGGTGATTGCGCAATTTCAGGAGAAGGGAGCGGGGGTTGCCGGCTGAAATCCCAACACCCGAACTGATCCCGGTCGCCGATCTGGTTGTCCGGATCGGGGAACCGATTGAGATCGGACATATTGCAGGAAATCTGCGTCGCGTGATTCCTATTGCCGGGGGCGAGGTGACAGGTCCGAGACTTCGCGGTAAAGTGCTGCCCGGCGGAGCGGATTTTCAGATCATGCGCGCGGACGGCGTGACCGATCTGCACGCGCGATACGTGATCGAAACAGAAGAGCGTCAGTGGATCTACGTGGAGAATTCGGGTGTGCGTTACGGCCCGCCGGAGTTAATGGAGAAACTGCGGCGGGGCGAACCCGTGGATCCGGCGCTGATTTACTTCCGCACGATGCCCCGTTTTGAAACCTCGGCGCCGGGATACGGATGGCTCATGCAGAACCTGTTCGTTTGCTCGGGCGCCCGTTTTCCGGATCGGGTCGAGATGCGGTTTTTCCAGGTTACATAATGCCTGCGATCACCGGAACGCCAGCGCCTGATTTTGAATTGCCCGACCAGCACGGGAACCTCGTGCGGCTGAACCAGTACCGCGGCAAGAGTGCGGTGGTGATCTATTTCTATCCGAAGGACGATACGAGCGGTTGCACGATCGAAGCCTGCCGGTTTCGGGACGACTTCGAGAAATTCCGAGTTATTGGAGCCGAGATCCTGGGGATCAGCGACGATTCGACCAGTTCGCACGAGAAGTTCGCTTCTAAATACAATCTGCCGTTTACGCTACTCAGCGATAAAGGCGGACGCGTGCGCAAGCTCTACGGGGTAAAAAAAACGTTCGGCGTGATTCCCGGGCGTGTGACGTTTGTCATCGACCGGAATGGAGTTGTGCGGCATGTGTTCTCGTCGCAATCGAGCCCCGCGCGGCACGTGGAAGAGGCGCTGGTGGCGCTGGCGTTGGCGGGAAACAGGTAGGAACGCGGCTGGAAGCCGCATGTCCATGTTCATGTTCAGGTTTTCAAATCCGGGCTTATCCTTTCAGATCCCGGAAGGCGTCTTCAATTTCACGACGGGCGTCGAGCGACACCGGTACGAACGGCAGGCGCGGCGGACCGCCGTAGTAGCCGTTAATATCCATAGCGTGCTTGAGGCCGGGGACGCCGTACATGTCGGTGATCAGAATCGAGGGATGTGAGATGCGTCCCTGCCAGTCCACGCCGGCATCTTCTTCGCGGGTGCGGAATGCCTCCCATATCGCAATCGTTGCGTAAGGCGCGGCGCTTGCAAAGGCCAATGCCGCTCCGTTCGCGCCCGTCTTCAGCGATTCCCAGACCTGCGATTCTGTTCCGGCCAGCACCCCGAATTCTTTGGGCACAAGAGCGCGAATTTGTGCGATGCGGGAAGCGGGACTTCCCGTTTCGATCACACCGGCAATGTTGGGATGCCCGGCTAACACCGCAACAGTTTCAGGAAGCAGGTCCACTCCCGTCATGCGCGGCGCGTTGTGGATTAAAACCGGTCCGGGAGATTGATCCGCCAACGCGCGAAAAAAGAGCATCTGCGTCTCCGGACCGTACATCAGGTTGCGATACTGATGCGGCACCGAACTCACGACCGCGTGCGCTCCCGCTTCGGCAGCGGCTCGAGCCAGTGTCGCTGCCGCATAGACGCCTTCCTGGCTGACATCCGCGATTACGGTGCGGTCCTTCGGGATGTGTGGAACAGCCAGACGCAGCAGTTCCAACTTCTCCTCCGCGTCAAGAAGGGGGCCTTCGCCGGTAAGCGAGCCGACGATGAAACCCGACAGCGACGTGCGCGACCACTTCTCGAAGTTATGCTGGACTTTGACGCGATACAGGGCGCCGGTGTGATCGAACGGCGTGGCTGCCGCCGCGTAGATTCCCTGGATTTTCATTAACCTGATATGTTCTCACTCGACCTCGCTTGCGGACCCGAAGATACAGAGTTGACCATCGCCGAACTCTGGGAGGCCGGATGTACGGGCATCATTGAACTGGATCATGCCGAGCCTGACGGCGCCAATCTTCGCGTCTTCTTCGACGACGACGCACGCGGCCCCGAGCTTCAATCGCGCTTTGGTGGTGACATCAAACCGGCCGATACTCGCGATTGGGTTGCATTCGCGCATGAATATCTGAAGCCGATGGAAATCGGCGCGCGCATTTTTGTCTGCCCCGAATGGCGCGACGATCCGACGCCGCCGGGGCGGATTCGCGTTGTGGTCAATGCGGGCCTCGCCTTCGGAACCGGCGCGCATGAGACCACGCGCCTTTGCCTCGAAGCCATTGAGCGGCATCTGAAACCGGGAATGACTGTGATCGACGTCGGGACAGGTTCGGGAATTCTCGCCGAAGCCGCGGTCAAACTGGGTGCGGGCGAGGTACTTGCCAATGACAACGATCCCGAAGCAGTTGCCGTTGCGCGGGAGAATTTCGAAAAAGCGAGAGTGGATGTCGCATTGTCAGTGGGATCGGCCGATGCGTTCCCTGCGGGAATCGCCGACCTCGTTGTCGCCAACATTAGTCCGGCGTGGATTTCCGATCTGGCCGCGGAGTGGATGAGGATACTGAAGCCTGGCGGCCGCGCCATTCTGAGCGGCTTCGAAGCGAGCGATATTTCCCGTGTTTCAGCGGCACTCGAAGCCGCAGGCGCACAGATTTCCGGTGAGTTCGGCGAACACGAATGGCGAATGATTGAAATTGTGCGCAGATCGGCGGTCTAGCAGCTATCGGGCGCTACAATAACACTTACGAAAACGGCACCGACCCAGGTAGTTCGATCCGCCGCCTTCGCCATGGGATCGAAATGTCTTCGGCTGCCACACGTTCCTCGGAGAAACTCCTTTTCACCGGCTACGACCCGGGCTCGTTTTACGACGAACTGATCGCTCCCAGCGGTGAGCCGCGCCCATGGGCGGCGGCCATGTTCGAAAAGCTGGCGGCGATGCCTCTCGACGTCTTCGAAGAGCGCCGCAAGCTGGCCGACCTTTCCTATCTCGTCCAGGGCATCACCTTCACCGTTTACAGCGACGGCCGCGGCACGGAGCGGCTTTTCCCGTTCGATCTGTGCCCGCGCATCCTTCCCCACTCCGAGTGGGATGTCATCGAACGCGGACTGGCGCAACGCGTGATGGCGCTCAACCTCTATCTGCAGGATATTTACGGGCAGCAGCGGATATTGAGGGACGGGATTGTCCCGCGCAATCTGGTTTTTTCCTGCAAGCATTTCCGGCGCGAAATGGTCGGGCTTGCGGTGCCGCGCGACATCTACATTCACGTCTCGGGCATCGACCTGGTGCGCGATTCCCGGACCGGCCAGTATCTGGTGCTGGAGGATAACGCGCGCTCGCCCAGTGGCATCTCTTACGTTCTCGAGAACCGCCTCGTGATGCGCCGTACTTTCCCGCGCGCGTTCGAAGTTTGCGAAGTCATGCCGGTCGATCACTATCCGGCGGAGTTGGCACAGATCCTGCGTAGTCTTTCGCCGCGCAGCGGCGAGCGCCCGGTCATTGTGTTATTGACACCGGGACTGTATAACAGTGCCTACTTCGAACACTGCTTCCTCGCACAGGAGATGGGCATCGAGCTTGTCGAAGGCCGCGATCTGGTGGTGGTGGACGACGTGGTCTACATGAAAACCATCCATGGCCTCACTCGCGTGGACGTCATATACCGGCGGGTGGATGACGATTTTCTCGATCCGCTGGCTTTCCGCGCCGGCTCTCTTGTGGGCGTGCCGGGGCTGATGAACGCGTATCGCGCGGGCAACATCGCGCTTGCCAATGCTGTCGGAACGGGCGTTGCGGACGATAAAGCGATCTATGCTTATGTCCCGGCCTTCATCAAATACTATCTGGGCGAAGATCCGATTCTGCAGAACGTCGAGACGTACCTGTGTTCGAAGCCGGATCATCTCGCATACGTGCTCGACCACCTGCCGGAACTGGTTGTGAAGGCCGTGGGCGAATCAGGCGGGTACGGAATGCTGATGGGCCCATCGTCCGACAAAAAGACGATTGAGGATTTTCGCGCGCGCCTCGTGGCCGATCCACGAAACTACATCGCGCAGCCGGTGATTCCTCTTTCGCGTGTTCCCTCATTCGATCCCGAGACCGGAGCGATGAGTCCACGACACGTCGATCTGCGGCCCTATTGCCTCTACGACGGACGGAAAGTGACTATTGTGCCCGGCGGGCTGACGCGGGTTGCGCTGCAGCGCGGGTCGCTGGTGGTTAATTCATCGCAGGGCGGAGGCAGCAAGGATACGTGGGTCCTCAGGGGTGACGAATGAGCGCACAGGCCGAAGGATCCGTTATGCGCGGGGATAACAAGACATGATGCTCTCGCGCATTGCCGATTCGCTCTTCTGGATCGGCCGTTATATGGAGCGCGCCGACAACACGGCCCGTATCCTGGATGTCAACTATCACATGCTGCTTGAGCAGCCGCCTGACACCTACAAGCTGCGCTGGGATCCTCTGATTGCCGTCACTGGGGAACGCGCACGTTTTTACAAGACCTATGAAGAAGCCAGTGCACAGACGGCTTTCGATTTTCTCGGCTTCTCGGAAGAGAACCCCAACTCAATCGGACAGTGCATCGTCAGTGCTCGCGAAAATGCGCGTACGATTCGCGACCGGATCTCTCGCGAGTTGTGGGAAGACATTAACAGCCTTTATCACAACGTGCTGCAACTGCGCGACGACAATGAGAGCCTCTCGCGATTCTGCGACGAGGTGAAGCGCGGCGGGCATCGTTTTCACGGCGTTTGCGATGCGACTCTGGCCCGCGATGAAGGCTGGCATTTCGTCCAGGCCGGCTGCGTGCTGGAACGCGCGGAGATGACCGCCCGCATCCTGGATGTCCACTATCATCAGTTGCTCGAAGGTCCGCCAATTCTGAATGAGGCCCGCAGTCATTTGTGGATGGCAGTGTTGAAGTCGGTGGCTGCATTTGAGTTTTACAGACGCCAGTATTCGCAGATTGAGCCCGCAAAGGTGGCGGAATTGCTGCTGCTGGATCCGCGTCACCCACGATCCGTGCGATTCAACTTCGGCGCGCTCCAGAGTTCCCTTCATGCGATCAGCGGCTCTGTTCCGGGTAGTTACGCGAACGAAGCCGAGCGGCTCACGGGGAAGATTCACGAACGTCTCGCCTACGACAGCATCGAAGAAATCTTCGACGGCGGCCTGCACAACTTCCTCACCGGACTGCAACAAACGTGCCGCAGCATCGGCGAACAGATCACGCAGGCGTACTTCCATTACGCGGTGGTTGCCTGAAGATGGTGGCTTAAAGGATGGCCCTGAACCGATACAAGCTGGCGCACGTGACGTTGTTTTCCTACGACGGTCCGGTTTCGGAAAGCTATAACGAGTTGCGGCTGCGTCCTCGGCACGACGAGACTCAGAGCTGTCTTTCCTTCCGGCTGACAACCACACCGTTCTCGCGGCCCGCAGCGCACCTCGACTACTTCAACAATTGGGTGCATCAGTTCCATATCCTGCCGGAGCATCGGGAATTGCGTGTGGAATCCGAAGCCATCGTGCTCGTGCATCCCGCATCGCCATACGATACCCGGGCGGTGCCGTTACAGGAACTCGACGGGATGTCGGATGCGCTGCGGGAGGAACATTACGACTGGCTGTCGGCCAGCCAGTATTGTCCGCTGCTGCCGGCTTTGAGCGGGTTGATCCAGGAAGTGGAAGCCCGATGCGACAGCACTGTGAGGAGCTTCGCGGATACCGCCGCGACGCTGATTCACGAGCGGTTCACTTACAAGAAAGGCGCGACGCACGTGCATTCCTCAGTGGAGGATTGTCTGGTTACGCGCGCAGGTGTTTGTCAGGATTTTTCTCATCTGCTGATTGCGCTATTGCGCATGAGAGGAATACCCGCGCGCTACGTTTCCGGTTATCTGGTTCCGCTCCATTCGCACGCGGCGGACGATGCGCGAGCCGCGATGGAGAATGTCATCGGCGGGCAGGCGTCACATGCCTGGGTCCAGGCCCATATTCCGGAGACCGGCTGGATCGGTCTGGATCCCACGGTTGGACATTTCGTTGAGGAGCAGCATATTCTGGTGGCCCGCGGACGCGATTACGGCGATGTGCCGCCGGTGCGCGGAGTTTACAAGGGGCACGCCGGACAAAGTCTTTCGGTGGACGTGCTGGTCAGGCCGGCTCTGGACGACGAGGGCGCTGAACTGTTGCAGAAAACATCCGCCGCGCCGCCACCCCGCCCGGACGCCGAACAACAACAACAACAGCAGCAGCAACAGTAATAAATAAGAGAGACTACGCGGCTGGTAGCCGCGTGTCCCTTTCCACTTCAGAAGCTGAAGTTCGTTCCAAACGTAACTTTGCGGTTATTCGAAGTATCCGTGAATAAATAGAGCGCGGTGGACTGACCAAAGAGCGGCGAGGAAAGATTGCCCACGTAGCCGCCCGGATTCAGGTGGTTGAAGACGTTGTTTACATCGATGTTGAAGTTCAGCTTGTAGCGTTTTTCGGCATTTTTGCCCGCGGTCCTCGGTTTTCCAAAACTGAATGTGCGTCCGAGACGCATATTCAGGTTCCACTCGCCGCTTCCCGACAGGTAGTTGCGCGGCACCAGC
The DNA here is from genome assembly GCA_036273015.1 of Bryobacteraceae bacterium. Classification (GTDB taxonomy): domain Bacteria; phylum Acidobacteriota; class Terriglobia; order Bryobacterales; family Bryobacteraceae; genus BOG-234. The sequence goes on from DATAXN010000054.1 coordinate 67,515, forward strand.
TTCTCGCCGGGCAGGGGATCGGTGTCGAAGGCTCCGAACGGCGTGATGACCACGCTCGGCCGCGAAAGATCCGTGGCGAAGGCCGGCCGCTCGTTGGCGATGGTATCCCCATTGAGGTCGCTGCCGATGGTCAGATTGTACGGATAACCCGAAGCCGTGATGAAGAGAGGATTTAACTGTAGTCCGAAAGGCATTTTGATGGTTCCCTGCAGGCTGAAATAGTTCCGCAGTTGGAAAGATGAGGCGCCGTAATCCTGCATGAGGTTGAAGGGATTCGACGGCGAGCCGAGATTGTCCGCGTCTCCTTTCGCAAACATCAACTGGTAATAGGCGTTGAGCGAGACACGGCTGTTTACGTTGCTGGTGATCTGGATCCGGGTGACGTTTTCTTTTATGAAACCGTCCGCTTCGTATACAAATGGATTTCCCGCCGCGTTGCCCAGCGGGCGCACTCCGCTTGTGGGATCGCCTGGTATATACGTTCCGGGCAAAGGTGTATTTACATTCACGATAGTCGTCAGGTGCGTCGCCAGCAGATTGACAAATGTTGCAGAAACGGTAGTTTTGGCCGGAAGCTGCCGTTCCAGCGTAAGCGCGCTTTCCCGGAGAGCAAGCGCCTGGGTATTCCCCTGCACCTTGTAAGTGACCGGCGGCTGCTGTTGCGAGAGGAGCGTCGGCAGCGAAGGAATGGACGGGAAGAAGTCCGGATTGGTCACGACAAATTGTTGCTGGGTGATTCCGTTGAACCGATTTTCCTGCAAAATCAGATTTGCCGAGAAGCGATTGTAGAACATGCCGACCCCGGCCCGGATCACTGTCTTCGGAGAGCCGCCTCCGGGTTTCGTTTTTCCCGGCGACCACGCAATGGCGATGCGCGGTCCCAGATCGGCGTGATCCGAAATGTTGGTCTGCATCTCGTAGCGCATCCCGGCAATGAGCGAGAAATTCGGACGAATCCGCCAATCGTCCTGAACGTAGAGACCCGCGTCCGTCTGGTCGACTCGCGCCAGCGGATTTCCGCCCGCAATGGAGAATTGTGACGCTCCTCCACCCATAGCCTGGACTTCCTCGGGCGAAAATCCCAGCCCCTGGAACAGAAGCGTGCGACGATACTGTTCGAGCGACGTAATAGGCGCTGTGAGAGGCTGACCATCCGACCCGTACTCAAACTGATTATTCGCGTTCAGTACCGGTGCATCGCTCTCACCGAAGAAGCTGAACGTGCCGCCGAAATTCGTCGGTGAAATATCGGTAATCCCTGTATAGCGGACGCGCGCGCCGAACACGACCGTATGGGGGCCATGAATCGTTGTCGTGTTGCTCTGGAATTCGTATTGACGCCACAAATTGGAGGCTCTGCCCACCTGAGCGCTGCCCGCGTTGAATGCTCCGGAAACGATCAGACCCGGCACGGTATTGGATCCGAACTGATCGGTCGAGATCTGCGTGAAGGCAAATTTCGTATCGGTGACTGTACTGCTGTTCAATACTGCCGTCTCGGTAAGCCTCACATCGTGCCGCGATTGCTCATTGCTGTATTCGCGCGAAACGAGACTGTATTGGCCGATCCCGTTGTTATCGCGATCGCTCCGGTAGTACTGATAATTGCCCGTAAACGTGTTGTTGGTAGAGATCTGGTAGTCGAACCGGGCGTTCCCTGTGTAGTCGTCGCGCGGCGTCAGAACGGAAGAACGGATCGGTCTCTCGATCAGCGTGGTGGGATCCAGGGTCACGGCGTTGATCAGCGCCGTGTTGTCAATGGTGCGCTGCGCGAAATTTACAAGATATGATGCGCGGCGGCCCAACGGCCCTGCCAGATTAGCCTGGATTAGTCGGTTCACGTAGCCGGGTTTGTTGGCCGCATAGGGATTGCGGGAGTTGAAAAATGCGTCGCTGTCCGTGAGGCCCAGGCCGCCACGAAGCTGGTCGGAGCCGGGCTTGGTAATGATTTCGATTCTTCCGAATCCCAGGTTGTCATACTCCGCCGAGAAGGGATTCTGATTAATTTTGATCTCCTTGATCGCGGCCTTCGGTGGCAACTGCGCGTTGCTGAAACCGTCCAGCAGAATCTGTGGACCTCCGGTAGGCCCCGCTGCCGGTCCGGCGAGTTGGTTCAGGGCATCGCTCAAATCGTCGGGGTCATCAGGAAGGGCATCCAGGTTGCCGCCTGCGACTACCAACGCCGATTGGTTCTTTGAGGGATCGGTACTGAGTTCCGGACCTTTACCGCCCGAAACCGTCACTGCCTGCGTGCCGCCGCTCGGAATGAGTTGGATCGGGAATTCAATGCTCTTTCCGGCATCTACCGTTACCGTTTTCTCGAAAATCCGGAATCCAGGGAACTCAACTTTAACTGTGTAATCGCCGGACGGAAGACCGGGGAAAGTATACGAGCCGTCCGCTTGCGTAACTGCCGTTTTCCTTGTATCGCCGGCGGTCAGGGAAACGGTCGCTGCCGGAATTACTGCGCCAGACGTATCCGTCAGAACGCCGCGCACTATCCCGGTGTTCTGCTGCGCCACCAGCATAGTTGCCAGCAGCGTCGCCATCAATGCGCAGACCGCCTTTCGCATTTTCCCTATGATACGCAACGAAGTGATGCGCCGAAGTCCAAAAAATCCGACAGAGAAATAATCGGGCGGGCGAGATTCCCATTAATTTCCGGAAAATGGTCAATATTCCGCTAAATATGCTGTCGCAGATGTGGCCAGAGTGCCCGAGGAACTCTTCGCCCACAGGCGGACAGTCCTTCCGTCATCCTCGCGTTTCCCGCAGACCGAGAAAGGCGCTGTGTCGAAAAGCGGGCCTACGGCGCGAAATTCAAATTTCGCGATCACGGGCAGTGGCAGGCTCGCGCGCACCAGTTCCACCAGCAACGTAGCAATGAGAGGGCCGTGGACGACCAGCCCGGGGTAGCCCTCAGTCTCCGTCGCATAACGGCGATCGTAATGAATGCGGTGTCCGTTGAAAGTCAGCGCGGAATATCGAAACAAAAGGATATCGTCTGGATTCACGGTGCGCTGCCACTCCGCATCTGCCGGCGCCGCCAGCGGAGGAGGAGCCGGTTCGCCCGGTTGGGGGTTGCCGCGATAAACGATATCGTGTTCCTCAACCAGCCTGACGCCTTCTTCGTTGGCAATTTCGTGCCGCAGGAGAACGAAGACCAGCGGGCCGGTTCGCCCTTCCTTCAGCTTCACATCAACGATTCGTGACGTGCGCCTGATGCTCTCACCCACGCGCAAGGGACGATAAAACTCGATACGCCCTCCCGCCCACATGCGCCGCGGCAGTTCGACCGGAGGCAGAAACCCGCCTCGCCGCGCATGGCCGTCCGGCCCCAGTTCCGATTGCAGGGGGAACGGCAGAAAGTAGAGCCAATGCCAAAGCGGCGGCAGCGGATCGCCGGGTTCGGGGTAGGGGATTTCGATATCGAGCGTGGCGGCCAGCGCGGCGACAGGGGCCGCTGTTACCTCGTCCGATCGCGCCTCGCTTCGACCGATCCAATCCTGGAGATGTGTGATATCCAAACCGGCTAAGTTAACACATCCTGGTCTGATAGACTCCCTTCCGGCAACCATGTCCGAATCGCGCACGATCGAAACGCCGAGCATAAACGCTCCCGTGACGGGCATGCGAGTCTGGCTACCCGTTTTCGTGATGATGACGTGCTCCTGGCTTTCGTACATCGATCGCCAGGCATTGGCCGTAATCTCCCCGCTGATTCTCAAAGACACCGGACTCACGGCGGGAGATTATGCGGACGCAGTCTCCGCTTTTTCCATTGCCTATATGATCGGCAATCCGTTATGGGGTTCGCTGCTGGACTATATGGGGCTGCGCCTCGGGATGCTGATCGCAGTCGGAATCTGGAGTATCGCCAGCGCATCGCATGCGTGGATGACCGGCTTGCTCGGATTCGCAGCCGCGCGCGCGTTGCTCGGGTTCGGAGAAGGCGCCACGTTCCCGGGCGGCCTTCGAACCGCTGCCGATTCTTTGCCCCTCAGCAAACAATCGCGCGGCATGGGAATCACCTATAGCGGAGCTTCCGTAGGCGCCATCATCGCCCCGTTAATGATGACGCCGATCGCGCTGCGCTTCGGCTGGCGCGCTGCGTTTGTTTCGACAGGGCTGTTGGGTTTTGCATGGCTCGGCGTTTGGTGGTTCGTGGCGCGCGCACCGCTCGTGCCTCCGGTACCTCGTAAAGCGAGCCGGATCGTCTGGCCGAATATGCTCGAAAGGCGTTTCTGGCTCCTTGTAATCAACTTTGGGCTGGGAGGCGCAGCGCTAGGGCCAACGCTGTATCTGAGTCCGTTGTATCTGAATCGAGTGATGGGTCTGTCTCAGTCGCAGTTGGGAAAGGTCCTCTGGATTCCCGCAGTGATCTGGGAGTGTGGATATTACTTCTGGGGCTGGGTCGGAGATCGCTTTGTGCGCGACAATCCACGGCCCATTCGTCTCTACGTGCTGCTGACCGTTTTGGCGCTCGTGCCCGCGGTCATTACAAGAGTTCATTCGTGGCCCCTTGTGTTGGCGCTTTTCGCGTGGGCGATGTTCATTGCGGTGGGATTTATCGTGATGTCGTTGCATTTAGGCGCGCGCGCTTACCCCAAAGATCAAACGGGGATGGTCGCGGGAGTGGGCGGCGGAGCGTGGTCGGCTGTAATCGCGATCCTGCTGCCGATCTACGGCCGCTGGTTCGATCAACAGTTGTATGCGGCAGTCTTCATCTCATTGAGCGCGATACCGATTCTCGGAACTGCGTTGTGGTGGTGGATTGGAAGAAGGCGTAATTGAAATCACATCCGTCCTAGTCCGTGATACCCTACGCCCCGGAGGTCGTAAATGAAAGCCTTACGTTTTGGAATTGTGACAATTTTCACAATAGCGTTAATCGCCGTTCCCGCGTGGTCGCAGAAAAAAGAAGAGAAAGGTGGTGGAGGACGGGTAGGCGGTGGATATATTCCACCGCGCGGACCGGCTCCCGCCAGAGCTCAGGCGCCGCGAGCACAGGAACCGGCACGACCCGCAGGAACCGCTCGACCTGAAACTCCGCGGCCTCGTCCGCCAGCGGATATCCAGGGCCACCCGGAAGCTCCGCATGTGCATACAAACGGTCAGTGGATCGGTCACGATTCCGGGAAGAACGATCCTCATTACCATCTTGATCACCCGTTCGAACACGGAAAATTTTCAGGTGGCATCGGGAAAGGCCACGTATGGCATCTCGCGGGAGGCGGTCCCAACCGCTTCTGGTTCGGTAATTTCTACTGGAGCGTTGCGCCTTACGATTTGAACCTCGTCAGCGATTGGCTGTGGAACGGTGATCAGATCGTAATCTATGACGACCCCGATCATGCCGGTTGGTATCTGGCATACAATGTGCGGCTCGGCACGTATTGCCACGTGATGTATCTGGGCGCCTGATTTTCACTCACTGGTCTTTCAAGTGCTCGGGGAGGGGTATGCGTAATGCGGGACTCCTCCTTCTTCCGGCAGCGATTTCGCTGACAACGATTTCTTTTCTATCGATTGGTTGCTCCAAAACTCAAAATGCCGCGGCTGATCCCAATTCCGCTGCGGCAGCTGACGGTAATCTCGCGCCGGTAAGCGCTCCCGCACCGGTGCAGCAGCAAGCACAGTCTTATTCCGGTCAAACTCAGTATTCGAATCAAACTCAGGCGCAGCCCTACCCGGCTGAGGCTCCGCCGCCTGACAACTCGTATCAGGACGTGCCTGAAGATCAGGGACCGGTCGTATATGCTCCGGAGCCACCGCCGCCGCTACCGGAATACAGTCAGCCGCCATGCCCCGGCGATAACTACATGTGGACTCCCGGATACTGGGCTTACGCAGACACCGGCTACTATTGGGTCCCCGGTGTTTGGGTTCTTGCGCCTTTCGTCGATGCATTGTGGACGCCTCCTTACTGGGACTTCTATGGAGGCCGCTATCGCTGGCATCGCGGATATTGGGGCGATCATATCGGCTTTTATGGCGGCATTGACTACGGCTTTGGCTACACCGGCAGTGGTTTTTACGGCGGCTATTGGAACAGCGGTCGTTTCGCCTATAACAGGGCCGTTACGAATATCAATGCGACGGTTGTGCACAACGTGTATCAACGCGGAGTCCCGAGTAGTCCAGCGCCACGTCGTATCAGCTATAACGGCGGACCGGGAGGAGTCAGCGCACGGCCAATTCCCGCGGAACTTGCAGCCATGCGCGAAAGACGCGCCGCGCCGGTGGCAGCGCAGGTAGAACATCAACGAGCAGCCGCTTCGAATCGGCAACAGTTTGCCTCGGCGAATCGGGGACGTCCGACTCTGATCGCGCAATCGCAGCCTCTTGCAACTCCGTATCGCGCTCCGGCCGCACGTCCTTCAGCCGCCGAACAATTGCGGCCTGTCGCCCCGCCTGCACAGGCTCGTGAGCAATTTCGTCCCGGACAAACCCCGCAGACTCTCGCGAATGGAAAATCGGTTCCGCAGCAGGAGCGGCCCGAACCGCAGCGCGTTCAAAATGAACCTGCACCGGCTCAACGCTCGAACCTGAGGCGACCTGTTCCTGAGCCTGGTCCGATTACACCGGCTCGACCTTCGGAGTCCCAAGCCCGGCTGGCTCAACAAGCGCCACATCCGGAAAATCAGCGTCAAGCTCGGCCCGTTCCCGCGACGAGGCCTTTTACTCCACAGCCCCAGCAGAGACCGGCTCCTCAACCAGCAACGCGACAGGCTCCGATTCCGGAAAGGCGCGCACCGCAGCGGCAAGCCAGACCGCAACCCGTGCCGGAGAGACCTGCACCCCAAGCTCGGCCCCAGCCGGCGGCGCGGCCGTCACCCCAAGTTCGCCCCGCGCCGCCACGACCGCAATCAGCCGCCAGACCCCAGCCCGCGCCTCGTCCTGCTGCGCAACCGGCTGCAAGGCCCGCGCCTTCGTCGCGACCATCGCCACAACAAGCCCGACCTGAGGACAAAGAACATCGTTAAATCCGTTGCCTCAGTGAGATCCTGAGGCAATATGCGGAAGTTCGACAGCCTCTCAGAGCGCGAAGTTCTCGCGCTTGCGATTTCGCTCGAAGAAGATGACGAGCGTACGTATGCCGACTATGCCGAGCGCCTGCGGCATGATTTTCCCGCGTCAGCGACGATATTCGATGCGATGGGCGTTGAGGAATCGGGGCATCGGCGTCGTCTCCTCGATCTCTACCATCGGCGGTTTGGCGACCACATTCCGTTAATACGCTGGAACGATGTCAGCGGCTTCGTTACGCGAAAGCCCGCATGGCTGATGCAGCCGTTCGATGTCGGCAAAGTTCGTAAACAGGCAGCCGCGATGGAAATCGAAAGCCGGCGCTTCTATGAAAAAGCGGCGGCTCGGGCGCAGGATCCCGGCACGCGGCAGTTGCTCGACGACCTCGCGAACGAAGAACGATCGCACGAAAACCGCGCCGAGGAACTGGAAAAAGAGAAGCTGGGTTTCAGCGGCAAGAAAGAAGAGGACGAGGCCAGCCGCCGTCTTTTCGTGCTGCAGATCGTGCAACCCGGTCTTGCGGGACTAATGGATGGGTCCGTCTCGACACTGGCTCCGGTTTTTGCCGCGGCATTCGCCACGCACAAGAGTTGGGACGCTTTCCTCGTCGGACTGGCTGCCTCAGTCGGCGCGGGGATCAGTATGGGCTTTGCCGAAGCGCTTTCCGACGACGGAAGCCTTACTGGGCGCGGACATCCCTGGGTGCGCGGACTTGTCTGTGGAGCGATGACAGCGGTCGGCGGAATCGGGCACACCCTGCCGTTCCTCATACCTGAATTCCACGTTGCCATGACTGCGGCCGTGATTGTGGTGCTGCTGGAGTTGGCTGCCATCACCTGGATTCGCCATCACTTTATGGACACACCGCCGCTTTCGGCCGCGCTGCAGGTCGGACTGGGCGGAGCGCTGGTATTTGCGACCGGCGTTTTGATTGGTAACGCCTGAGCTTCTAATTTCCGCTCAGTCCCTTCCCCCAAGCTGAATTCAGATGGTACGTCGAGGAAGGGCCGATCATCTCGACGCGCCGGATCTTGCCGTTTTCAATCAGGAATGCCTCGCTGACGAGGATGCTCGAAGGCCGGTTGAACCCTTTGAACTGGTAGGGACGGCCGTCCGAGAGGACGCCTTTGTTTACCGTGCCCTGATCGAACACAGCGTGCGACCAAACCACGCCGCGTTCGCTGTCAACCAGCGGATAGCGGCGATGATGGATGCTCTGCACCACGAAATAGTAGCCCAGCTTGAACTGCGCCATGCAGTCGAGCGCGAAGCCGTTGATCGCGTCTTTGGGTTCGTTTGGCGGGCGCGGAAGGTTGGTCGTGTGCGCGCCGTTTTCGATGCGGTCGCAATCGTTGGTGAAGTTGTAAGTGCCGGTTCCGTTGACGCCTTTGCCGTCATTTTTCTGCAGCCCGCTGAAATAGCTGTCGGCGATGGCGATCATCTCCTGCCGTGAAAGCCGCTGTGCGGGGGGAATCGATTTAAACCACATATCTTCCGCTTTGTAACCGGGGGCGTCGAGCGTGGGAATGCCGGAAGGTCCGCCGCCGCCCTGCCGGAAGTACATGCTTTCGATTTCCGTGATCCGCCCGAGTTGGATGCGCAGGCGCAGGCTCATCAACAGCACTGCCCCGGCTTCGCGCATGGTGCCCATCATGGCCACCTGTCCGGAGTCGGGGTCGGCGAAGATGTGCTTGTAATTGCCGGTGCCCTCCGCGGTCTTCCAGAAACCATCGCCCACGTCCATTTGCTGATCGTTCTCCGTGTACATCACATCGGCGGAGAGCGGTAGACGCCTGGGATCGTGCGCGACCAGTGCGGTGAGGTACTGATTGAGTACGCCTTCGAGGCACGCGCGATTGCAGTTCAGCGGGATAGGTCCCGTGGAAGCGTGCGCGTTCGGAACGAGATAGCCGGTGATCGCGGCGGCTGCAACGATCGCGGCGGCGGAAGCGGCAAGGAGGGCGGTGCGCATAGAATGTTCTCCGTTGTTCAAGGAGATTCTATACGAAGAAGGGAGTTCAGGTACTGGCCGGGGGTTTATTTTGGGGATGGCCTCTTCTTCGCGCGCGCCGATTTCAATATCCATAAAAAGCTGAACAGGATACTGACACACCAACAGCGTTAGTTATCAGCTTAGTACCGGAGATACCGGTACTTTATGTTAATCGACTATAAAGTACTGTGACTATCGCGTATGACCGCTGTGACAAGCTGTCACCTCGTTGGTGACAAACGCTCCACATGAGCTATTAATTGCTATAAGATAAGTGGAATACGCTCCATGGCCCGCGCGTTGCACCTATAGATATCTAATGAACAAATCAAATTTCGCCGCATTATTGTCAAAATCGACCATTCTGCTCTGCATATGCGGCGGAGCCGCATTCGCCGACAAGGTATCCGCCGACCTGAACGCACTTCCGCCCAATCAACCGGTGCAGGTGATCGTTCAGTTTGCAGCGCAGGGCGCGGCTGCAGGAGCGGTTACCAACACGGTTAACGGGATCAACTCCATCACCAATATCCCATCCGTAACCAGCTATGGCGCTTCGGTGCTTGCAAATCTTCCCAACGGCCAGTTATGCCTGATGACCCCGGCCGCTGCAATGGCGCTGGCTCAGTCGCCATCGGTAGCCCATATCTCGGTCAATCACACGCTGCATGGTACGGGCTCCCCGGCTCCTTTGCCGGTATATGACTACTTGCCGGAGACGCTGCATCCGAACTCAATCGCGGCCGCTGGTTCGCCCGATTTGAATGCCGGGAACAACATCGGTGTTGCGATCATCGACAGCGGCATCATGACGACCAGCGCGGATCTGATCAACAGTTCCGGCAACGGCAGTGGACATTCGATGGTTGTCTACGCGCAGAGTTTCGTGCCGAACGAAAGTGTGGACGATTACTACGGCCATGGGACACACATCGCAGGCATCATTGCCGGCGATGGCTCCAACTCGTCGGGGTCCCGATATCTCGAGGACATCCACGGCGTTGCTCCCGGTGTCAATCTGATCAACCTGAAAGTTCTCGACAAGAACGGCGCATCGACCGATGCCGAAGTGATTGCGGCGATCGAGTGGGCTATCCAGAATCGGCGTCAGTACAACATCAAAGTCATCAACTTGTCGGTGGGACGGGGCGTTTATGAAAGCTACAAGGTGGATCCGCTGTGCCAGGAAGTGGAGAAGGCCTGGCTCGCGGGCATTACCGTGGTGGTGGCGGCAGGCAACGGAGGCCGCTACGAAACTACCAACGGGTACTTCACAATCGACGCTCCCGGCAACGATCCGCTCGTGATCACGGTCGGCGCGATGAACACCAAAAGCACGTCTTCCCGCGGCGACGACATCATGACCTCGTACAGTTCCAAAGGTCCGAGTTACGGCGACCACGTAGTCAAACCGGACTTTGTGGCGCCCGGGAACAAGATTTTCTCCATACTTGCCCCTAACTCCACGCTGGCGACGGCACTTCCGAGCGATGTCATACCGCTGGGCTCTTATGTGAAAAATCCGTCCAACGGAATGGTTTCCCAATATTTCATGCTGAGCGGAACCAGCATGGCGGCAGCGGCCACGAGCGGCGCGGTGGCAGCTCTTCTCGGCAGCCACAGCGGCAATCAGAACCTGACGCCGGACCAGATTAAAGCACGCCTGATGGTCACTGCCACAAAGTTTCCGCCGAATACGGCCGTGACGATCACGGACAGCACAACAAGTCCACCGCAGACCTTTACAGTGGTGTACGACATCTTCACGGTGGGCGCGGGATATCTCAATCTCGATGCGGCAATTGCCAGCAACGCAACGATCCCGAACAATGTCAATGCCGCCTCGCCCATCGCAGTACTGACGGGAGTGTCGCCAAATGGGAAGCTGATCCTGCACGTGGTCAACGATCGGACGATGTCGACCGTGTGGGGCGATTCCACCGTATGGGGAGACTCCACGGTCTGGGGTGACTCGACCGTGTGGGGCGACTCTGTCTGGGCGGGCAACTCGACGGTATGGGGAGATTCCACGGTTTGGGGTGACTCGACCGTCTGGGGAGACTCCACCGTGTGGGGCGATTCCACCGTTTGGGGAGACTCCACGGTTTGGGGCGACTCCACCGTATGGGGCGACAGCAGTCCGTGGGCAGACTCCACTGTCTGGGGAGACTCGACGGTCTGGGGTGACTCTACAGTTTGGGGCGACGCGACCGTGTCAGGCGCTGAACTGGAAGGCGACCCGAACTAAAAACACTGGCAGCGCAGCTCTTTTAATTTCAACGAAGGCCTTTGGCTTTCAGCCAGGCAATCAGCGACGCCGGATCGTCCGAGATGATGGCATTCACTCTGGCGTCGACGAGCTTCTGCCAGTCCTCCGGTTTGTTCACGGTCCAGGGAACGACCTGAAGGCCGGCGGAGTGCGCCTGCACGACCCGTTCCGGAGTAACCAAATGATATTCGGGACTGTAGAGGGTGGCTTCGAATTCGCGGGCCACTTCCGGCCAGTCACGATTTGTTTCGAACAGCGCCGCCCTCGGAATCGCCGGATCCAGCTTCTTCATCACGCGCAGCGTTCGCGGATCGAAACTTTGCAGGATCACCCGCTTCTCGATCCCATGCTTCCGGACCAGATCCAGAATCATCTGCGTGAAGGGCTCCGGACCGGGAGTCAATTCCGGTTTATCCGCGAAAATCTTGGTCTCGACGTTGAACCACACCTTCGTTCCCCTACTCAGATCGAAGACTTCATCAAGCGTCGGGATGCGCGTGCCCGGCTGCGGGACCTGCGTTGCGAAATTGGGGTTCCGCTTCGCGCCGCAGTCGTACTCATGCAACTCCGCAAGTGAAAGGGTATGGATCGGAATACCCGTTTTCGGGCCGGAACAGATGGTCGCGTTGATCAGCGGATCGTGAGAGACGACCGCGACATTGTCCTTCGTGACCGCGACATCCAGTTCCAGCACGTCGACGCCCTGCTCAATTGCATAGCGGAACGCGGGAAGCGTGTTCTCCGGACGACGCGCACGCGCGCCTCGATGACCATGCACCAGAATGCGGGGAGTGTCAGATCCCATGAGAGGCGTCACGGAAGCCAGCGCCGCTATTGTGAACGCGCGCCGGGAAAGTTCGGTCTCCATACTCATCGCCCGAGTCTCTCATGCCGAAATGACAAAACAATGAACACGGTCCGTCTAGTGGACGGTTCGTGTCTTGCGGTTCATGTAGTCCATCAGGAGATATTGACCCAGCGTATGGGGCGTCGTGAAATACGCTTTTCCCCGGCATAGTTCCGTGATCTTCTGAACGAAGTTGATGAGACCGTAATCGCTGGCCAGCATGAAGGTGTTGATGATGATTCCCTGCTTCTTGCAGCGATTCACTTCCTCCAGCGTGCGGCTGATCACCAAAGGGTCGAGTCCGAAGGCGTTGCGGTAGGTGCGGCCATCGTCGAGCGTCAGCGCGGAGGGCTTGCCATCGGTGATCATGACGATCTGCTTCATGTCCTTCTTTTCCTGCATCAGCAGCCGCTGCGCCAGAATCAGACCGTCACGGGTATTGGTATAGTACGGACCGACCTGCACACGTGCGAGTTGGCTGAGGCGCACCTCTTCGGCGGAGTCGTGAAACAACACGCAGCGCAGACTGTCACCGGGATACTGGGTGCGGATCAGGTGGGCGAGAGCCATAGCGACACGCTTGGCGGGCGTGAACCGATCCTCGCCGTACAGGATCATGCTGTGGCTGCAATCGAGCATCAGCACGGTCGCGCAGGAACTCTGATATTCGCACTGATGCACGTGCAGATCGGAATATTCCAGATCGATGGGGACTTTGACACCTTCGCGACGAACCGCGGAAAAAAGCGTTTCGCTGATATCGAGATTCAGAGTATCGCCGAATTCGTACTGCTTGGACGATCCGGACGATTCAATTCCAGTGGCAAGATCCCGCGTATCATGCCGGCCGAAACTCGATTTGCCGAGCGAACCGAGGAGATCTTTCAGGGTCCTGAAGCCCAGGAAATCCAGAGACTTGTCGGTCACTTCGAAGCGAGCCTGCCCGTCCCGGCCCTGGCCGCCTCCTTGGCCTTCGGCGTCCTGCTCGGTCGTGATATTGCCCTCGGCAGCGAGTTTTTGGACCAGATTCTCCAGTAGCTGGTCCATTTGCTCCGGCGACATGGAGGCCAGCTTCTCGAGCATTTGCTGCATCTGATCGTCGGGAAACAGTTGGCCGCTCTCCAGTGCTTCCTGGATTGCGCGTTTCAAATCATCGAGGGTTTGCTGATCCCATTCCCGAAACTGCATGTAGGGGTTGTTGAACCCACTTTGCAGAAAGAAGTCGGCCAGCGCCTGCATGAGGTCGTCAGCATCGATACCGAAGTCGTCCCCGGTATATTTCGAGAATTTGATCCACTTCATGGCTTACCGCCCGGGTGTCAACTAAACTAATTCGGCTAATTAAACTGACGCCGCTGGCGCGCCCGGGGAGTTTCTTCCTGTTCCGGAACGGGACGTTTTCGCTCCTCGGCGGTGAAGCCACGCTCTTCCGAACGGCTGATTTTCCGATGAGCGTACAGACCTTCGAGAATGAATTCGCCCGCCGACGCCCGGACCGCGTCCGGCTCGTTTGCAGTCAAGCCGAGCGCACGCGTCTTCTCCATCAGGCCCTGAATGCCGTTGAGCTGGCTGACGACATCCTCCGAGTTCACATCCTCTTCCAGCTTCAGGTTGCCGCCGATATCGAACCACTGCACGACCGGCTGCATGTTCACGCCTTCGAAATAGCGGTTGAAGACCTTGCCTACTGCCGCGCGGATCAGTTCGCGGCTCACCGCGTCTCCACCCTTCAGTTCGCCTTCGTATTCCAGTTCGATCTTCCCGGTGATGGCGGGCATGGCGGCATAAATATCCAGCACACGAGGCACAGCCACGGACTCACCATTTCGAATAGCACGGCGTTCGGCATTGGACACTACGTTCTCCGTTACCGAAATCGGCAGGCGCTGCGAAACGCCCGAACGCTTGTCGATGCGCTTGTCTTCCCTGGCTGAAAATGCGAGCTGCTCGATGATTTCGGCAACGTAGCTTGGCAGCCGAACTTCAACGCCTGCCTGCCGGTCCAGCCAGGCTTCGGCGCGTGTGATCTCGATGCCGTGCTCCAGGCTGACCGGATAATGGGTGCGAATTTCGCTCCCAATGCGGTCCTTCAGCGGTGTAATGATCTTGCCTCGCGCGGTGTAGTCTTCCGGGTTGGCAGTGAAGACGAGCAGCAAATCGAGCGGCAGGCGAATGGGATAACCCTTAATCTGAACGTCGCCCTCCTGCATGATGTTGAACAAGCCGACCTGAATTTTCCCGGCCAGATCAGGGAGCTCGTTAATGGCGAAGATGCCGCGATTGGCGCGGGGCACCAAGCCGTAGTGCACGGTCAGCTCGTCCGAAATATCCTGACCGCGGCGGGCGGCTTTGATCGGATCGATGTCGCCGATCATATCCGCTATGGTTACGTCGGGAGTGGCCAGCTTTTCGACATAGCGATCCGTGGCGCTCAGCCAGGCGATGGACGTGCCGTCCTTTTGTTCAGCCCGCAGCAGCGTGCAGCGGCGGCAAATCGGGGCATACGGATTATCGTGGATTTCGCATCCGGCGATATAGGGCAGCCACGGATCGAATAGCGTGGTGAGCATGCGGATCAGACGCGTTTTCGCCTGCCCGCGCAGACCCAGCAGGATGAAGTTGTGGCGAGAAAGAATGGCGTTGACTACCTGAGGCACAACGCTGTCTTCGTAACCAACGATGCCGGGGAAAAGCTCCTCCCGGCGCTGCAATTTGCAGATCAGATTTGCGCGCAGTTCGTCTTTTACTGTGCGGCGAGCCAGACGTTCTTCGGGAAAGGCGCTAGTGCGCAGTTCTCCCAGTGTGCGAGGCAGCTCCGAAAGGGATTGAGGCATGGAGGACCATCCGAAATTACGTCTCTGATGGTAACAAAGGAACGCACGCGCACATAGCGTGCAAAGGCGTCCGGTAAATGCCGGATTAATCGGGGTTGAATTCGAACGTCTCGCCGTATTCCCGGAAGATGAGGCGGCCGCCGATCAGCGTCTTCAGTTCGTGCGTCAGTGGGATGAAGATGGAGCCGTCCGTGGATTGCCCGGGAGCGAGCCGTGTCTGCGCCAGAGCGATGGCGGAAGCAGTGGCCGCAGCCTTCAGCCTGGCATTGATCCCGTACGTCATTGCTCCCTGCCGGCGCTGCTCGTATCCGTTCGACGACTTCATGTGCGGGATCCCGTAGAGCGAATTCTCATAAGAGGTCACGAGCTTAATAACGTCTGTGTGTGAACCCTTATCGAGCAGCACGTCGACCACCTGCCCGGCCGAGATCGCAGTCGCCGATGTTTCCTGCCGGACATAAGAAAAGTCCTCCGGTTGGACCGTCCAATAGATATCGGATCCGTTGGAAACCGACACCTGAAAGAGGCCGAAGCCTGCCACATGATCGGGCATGCGGGTCACGATCAGAGTCAGGCCCTTGCGGCTGAGCGTCTGGTATTTGAGCCCGTTCGCCTCATACTCGATCACCTGCCCGTATACCGCGACAGACAGGATTGTCACAACGAGAAACGCCGCTGCTGGTGCGATATTCCGGCGTATCCCGCGTTTAATCACATCTACATCTTACAGGTAAGTCGGATTTTAAAGATAAGTGGATTTTCGCCACTGCCGGCGGCGGTTTCACCCCAAAACCATTTCGTTGTTTGACAGGGGGCCTCAGCATAGGCGCATGTGGGCCTTCCTCTCGATTTTCATTCTTTCCACGGCAGGCTTCGCTGACGATTTCGACAGCCTGATGAAACAGGCCCGCGCGGCTTCTCTTGCCTTCGACCTCGACACGGCGCAGGCTGTTTTCGCACAGGCGTGTCCGGCGGACCAACTTGCGGCGTTTCCATTACAGAAAGCCTCGTTGTGCCAGCACGAATTCGGAACCATCGCGGAAGCGAAAGGGAACGGTGATGAGGCGGCGGATCATTATCTGAAAGCTTTGGCCGGATGGGAAAAACTGGGGCGGCCGTACCTGACACACCAGATCACCACCATGACCAATCTGGGCGGACTATATCGGCGAGAACATCGTTCAACCGAAGCAGAAAAGATGCTGAATCGGGCGCTGGAACTCGCGACAAGCATCTCCGGCTCAGATCCGGAGTTATACGCAACCGTGCTCAGCCGGTCCGCGGCTCTATATCGCGATCTCGATCAGCCGGAACGGGCCCGCGGGATGTTGGAAGACGCCATCACGAGGTTGCGCGCGCTCAATCCGATTAACACGTCGGAACTTGCCTGGGCTTATAGTGCTCTCGGCATGGTCAACCTTGGCCAGGGCCAATACAAGTCCGGCGAGTCAAGTCTGCGCAAAGCGCTGGGCTTCTCCGAAGAGAACCTCGGCGAAGAAAACCCCGAGACGGCAGCGTACGCCACGAATCTTGCGCTGGCGCTTTTGGTGCAGGGACAATACAACGGCGCCGAGACACTGCTCCGCCGCGCGCGCTTCGTGATCGAGTCGCGGGTCGGGCCGGACAGCGTCGAACTGGTGAGCGTGTTAGCTGAACTCACTTCCGTAGAGAAGGGACTTGGCAAATTTCAAGTCGCGGAGGATTGCGCTGAAAAGGCTCTCGCCATCCTGGACAAACATGTTCCGGCTGAGAGCATCGAGATCGTTCTGACCCAGGTGAATCTCGGCTCTCTTTATCTGCGTGAGCGCAAAACGGCCGAGGCGGAGAAAATACTGCCCACGGCAGTGGAAGAGGAACGCCGTATGCTGAAAGACGGAAGGACCCTCGGAGACGGGATTCGCAATCTCGCGGCGCTGAAAGCGCAGCAGAAATCGTGGGGCGTCGCGGAATCACTCTACCGGGAAGCAATCAGTATTTACGAACGCAGGCTGGGGGTGGATCATCCCGATATTGCTCCCGTGCTGCGTGAATATGCCGACGTGCTTAAGCACAACCGGGTATCGAAAGCACGGATCCGGAGCGTTGAGGCTCGCGCACTGGCCATTGAAAACCCGGCGCAGCACCGGCATGCCATCGGCGAGGCATCCTGAATAAAGTACAGATATCGACGGAACGAAGTCGTTCCTGACGCGTATCAAAATAAAGTCTCTGCATGCGCCCTATGATTCCACGAACGATGCTGGCCAAGGGAGCGGTGTTGTTTGCCGTGTGGACGGCCTATGGAGTCTTCTCGGCCTGGCAAATGCACTATTGGTACTCGTTTACCAAAACGCCCTATTCCTGGGCGGAAAGTCTGCACATCGAATTGCCGGGCGCCTATCTTTGGGCGGTGTGCACACCACTGATCTGGTGGCTGGCCAGGCACTTCCGGATTGAACGCCAGCACCTGGTGCGCCACTCTTTAGTGCATCTCCTCGCGATGACAGTACTCGTTGTCATTAACAAGATGGTTTACGACGCGATTATGATGCCGCCGTCCTCTCCATTCCGCGATTTTACGTGGCCCAAGCTGCTTCGCGTGATTGAACAGGACTTCGATACAGGGACGCTCGTATACTCGGTAATCCTTCTCGTGGAACATTCGCGGGACTACTACCGCCGTTACCAGCAAGGTCTGGCGAGCGCCGCCAATCTCCAGACGCAACTGGTGCAGGCGCAATTGCGGGCGCTGAAGATGCAGTTGCACCCACACTTCCTTTTCAATACTCTCCACACCATCGCTGCCCTGGTGCATGAAGATCCGGAGCTCGCGGAACGAACCATCGCGCGGCTGAGCGAGTTGCTCCGGCTCTTCCTCGCGAACAGCACGATTCATGAGGTGCCGCTCAGCGAGGAACTGAAAAGTCTCGACCTCTACCTCGAAATCGAGCGCACGCGTTTTGAAGACCGGCTCGGAGTCCATTTCGAAGTGCCTGCCGAACTGCATGAAGCGATGGTTCCCAGTCTGGTGTTGCAGCCGCTGGTCGAAAATTCCATCCGGCACGGGGTGGGGCGGAGATCGGCCCCCGGCTGGATCTCGGTAACGGTTGAAAAGTACGGAGAGACGCTGGTTCTTCGGGTCACCGACAACGGCGCCGGATTGCAGGAGTCACGTCGGGGTCATGGCCAGACCGGGATGGGGCTCGCAATCACGAGGGGACGGCTGGAATCGCTCTATGGGGATCGACAGTCGCTGGTGCTGCGGGACGTTCCCACGGGTGGGGCTGAGGTCAAGATCACCTTGCCGTTCCAGCGGCAGGCGGAACCAGGTCAGAACGGGGAAAATGCCGCGCTTCAAAGTATTAATCGTTGATGACGAACGATTGTCGCGGCAGCGGATTCGGCGGCTGCTTGCGTCCGAACCCGAATGCGAGATCGAAGGCGAATGCGAAAACGGAAGCGATGCCGTACGGGCGCTCGGCCGCGGGCGTCCGGACATTCTGTTTCTCGACGTGCAGATGCCCGAGCTGGACGGCTTCGAAGTGGTTCAGGCCATTGCGGAACAGCGTGAGCGGCCCAGGCCGCTGATCATTTTCACGTCCGCTTTCGACGAATATGCGTTGCGGGCTTTTGAGGTGCACGCGTTCGACTATCTGTTGAAGCCCTTCGACCGAAAGCGCTTCCGGGATTCTCTTCAGCGCGCGAAAACACAGTTGACGCGGGATCGTTCCGAGTCACCGGACGACCGGCTGGCAGCACTCCTCGAGCATTTTGCCAACGGGCGAAAGATGCCGGACCGCGTAGCCGTTCGGAACAACGGACGGGTGGTTTTCGTAAAAGTGGACGAGATCGACTGGATCGAGGCCTCTGACAACTATGTCTGTCTCCACTGCGGCGGGGAAACTCACGTTCTCCGGGAAACCATGAGCCAACTGGAGGCCCGTCTCGACCCTGCCCGATTCCTGCGGGTGCATCGCTCCGCAATCGTCAATCTGGACAGCATCAAAGAACTACAGCCCTGGTTCAGGGGCGACTATCGCGTCATCCTCCGCGATGGGACCGAATTGACCCTCACCAGATCGCACAGGGAAAAACTCGAGTCGCGGCTGCTTCTCGGAGCTTAAGAAAGCCGTTTTTTCAGGCGTGACAAGGCTAACCTTTATACTGGAAAATACGCCTCTAAGAGCATCCCCGATATTCCCTGGAGCTAACAAGAATGAAAAAACGCCGGCCTCTGCAGGCCTTGGCAGTTACAGTCTGGTGCCTGCAGATCACGCCCGTTACAGCGCAAACAGCAACTGACCGCTCTCCTCAGGTTATCTGGAATTCCGGCTTTCTGCGTGGTGAATTCAGGCCCGGCTCGGTATCCAGCTCCGATTTCCGCGATTCCACCCGGATCGGCAGCCTGATCCGTGCCGGCCAGCTCTACCTGTCCCTGCAGGACGCTATTGCCCTGGCGCTCGAGAACAATCTGGATCTTGAGCTCGAGCGCTATGGCGTACGTATGGCCACGACAGACACCTACCGCGCACAGGGAGGCGGTACGCTTCGCGGCGTTCCGTTGACCGTTAACGAATCGCCGGCCGGTATTGGAGGGCCTAGCGGAAACCTGCTGCTGACGACGGCGGCGACGGGGTCGACGCCACAGTCAACGGTCTCGGTGAGCGTCACCGACACGCAGCTCATCGCGGAAAGCCAGGACAACCTTGCGGTTACCGGAACATTTCCATTTGCCAGCGGTCCCGCGATACCGTTGTTTGACCCGGCACTCACCGGCCAACTGCTCGGGCAGCGGTCCAACACTCCGCAGACGACTACTCTCAACACCAACGGGACCGATCTGGCATCGAACAGCTTCGTTGGAAATTTCGGCTACCTGCAGGGTTTCGGCCCCGGCACGCAGATTTCAGCCGGTTTTCAGAACCAATACCAGGATCAGAACTATGTTCGCAATCTCTTCAATCCCTATTCACAATCCGGCCTCGGCGTGACGATTACGCAACCGCTGTTGCGCGGTTTCGGCAGCGAACTGAATCGCCGCTTCATCCGCATTGGGAAGAACAGCGAGAAAATTTCCGACTATGTGTTTCAACAGCAGGCAATCAGCACGGTTTCCGGAGTCATCCGTCTCTACGACGATCTCGTGAGCCTGAATGCGGATCTCAAGGTGAAGGCAGAAACGCTCGCGACTGCGCAACGGCTCCTTGAAGACAACAAAAATAAGGTCGATCAAGGCACGTTGGCTCCCATCGAAGCGACGCGGGCCCAGGCCCAGGTGGCATCCGCCCAACAGGATCTGATCAACTCAGAGGGCTACGTCCGTCAACAGGAACTGATCCTGAAAACTGTGTTGGCGCGAAACTGGGGTGACGATCCTCTGGTGCATGACGCGCGCATTGTTCCGACCGACACCCTCGGCCTCGAACCTTTGCCTACGCAGGCGCCCGCCGAAATCGTGGCGCTGGCGCTGACGAACCGTCCTGAATACCAAGCCGCAAAACTGCAATTGACCAACTCCGAGATCAGCCTCAAAGGCACAAAGAACGAGCTGCTTCCGGAGATCGATTTGGTCGGTTCTTATCAGGCCGGGGGAATTGCCGGTGGGTATAATCCGAGCTCCGCGGTGGGCACTCAGTTTTCCGGCGTAGGCGGCAATTACGGAACGGTCCTCGACCAGATTCTGAAAGGTACTTATCCCACTTACAGCGTAGGCGTCAACCTGACTCTACCGGTTCGCAACCGCGTTGCACAGGCGGATGTGGCGCGCGATCAACTGCAGGTGCGCCAGACGCAGGTCCGGTTGAAGCAACTGGAGAATCAGATCCGGGCGGAGGTGGAAGACGCGCTGATAGCCCTGCAGCGAACGCGGGCAGCGTATGAGGCGGCGACTCAGACCACGAAGCTGCAGGAGCAGTCGCTCGATATCGAGCAGGAAAAATTCGATGTCGGCCTATCGACGAATTTCCTCGTGATTCAGTATCAAAGCTACGTTGCGCAGGCGCGATCGACCGAGGTCGCGGCCCTGGACGCCTATGCCAAAGCGAAGACCCAATACGAACGCTCTGTCGGGCTGACGCTCGCGAATCACGACGTATCCATCGACGAAGCTTTCAAGGGAGTGGTGCAGCGGGTATCGACCCCTTCGATTCCACCGGCAACTTCCCCGGCAACCCAGGCCGCGCCTCCGGTAAAATAGCGCTGACATCGATGCTCAAAATCGGCAGTGTGCGCTGGCGTGGGAAATGTCCGCGTCATCCTCGGTTCGATCCTTATTTGGACGACCGCGGAGCGATCCGGGGCAGATGCGAGAAATGCACGGCGCTGGCCGATATCCATAATCATCACGTTCAAATGCTTTCACTCATGCGCGGATTTTCGCCGCCTCAGGCGCCAAGGCGCCGGCCGAATGCGGTTAATCCGCAGGCCAGCCTTTTCGGCGAGATGTGATTATCTAAACTGGTTTCAGTGAAAGCTCGCGTCTACGTCACATTCAAGCCGTCGGTCCTTGATCCGCAGGGCCAGACCATTCGCTCCGCGCTCAACGGACTCGGCCATCGAGGCATCGAGGACGTCCGCCAGGGGAAGTACTTTGAAATCACCATGCAGCCCGGCGAAGACCTCGACGCGATCGCGCGCGATGTCCTCAGCAATCCGGTGATTGAGGATTACCGGATTGAGATGCTCGATTAAGGCTTCCGGACTGTCACGACGTCGCCTTCCGTCGAGTAAGCGATCATCCGCGTAAACTTTCCCTGCGCGTCTTTGACAAATTCATAGGTTCCCAGGAGTCGCGGTGAAAAGCTCGTTTCGGAAAGCGGTACCAGAGGGATTTTGCCGTTGCCGCCGATTTCGATCATCAACTGATCGCCGGAAAGCGCGATGTTGAACGTGCGCGCCGACATCGCCGTGCCTGTCGTCGCGACTGTTTCATAGACGCCGACATACTTCAACAGCGTCTCGCGCGGAACCGTGACTTTCGCTTCCTCAGCCGTCCTGCCTACCAGATGCGAACGGTCTTTTTCGTTCTCCGCGCAGACGTATTCAATCATCTCGGTGTCGGGGGCGAGACTCATGCCAAACGAAACCGTCCAGGCTTTCTTATAGGCTTTGGGATCGTCGAACGTGACCTGTAGCTCGATCCGCCCGAAGCTGGTGCGCCGAAAACGCTCTGTCGTACGCAGAGATTCTGTGTGTGGATGGCCGCCCATATCCAGCCAACTGCGGTCGTTAAAGCCTGTACTTTCGGCCACCAGCGTGTCGCCATCCCAGTGCCCGATCGAATATCCCATCCAGCTGGGATTAGGGTCCTTCGGGAGCGTGCGCCCGTCGAGGAATATCTGGCGGTAGGTGAGATCGTCATAAAGAATCGCCACCTCGGAGGGAGTCTGCAGGATGCGTGCCGGCCCGTTGCCGCCTCTGAGAATTTGACGCGGGCCCTGCGGAAGACAATCGACGGTCCAGGGATCGTCCCGGCCCAGACCGCCCAAGCGCCGGCGGTATAAAGTTTCCGCCCACGGCTCGACGTCTCCAGGCTTCAGATTCGCCGCAATATTCGCGACATTCCCCGGGCCGGCATTCCAGTTCCACAAGCCGGAGAGATCGGGCTTACCGTCCGCCGCGCGCGGTGCGGGTGCGGTCAAATTCGGCTTGCCGTCGGCGGTTCGGGGGATCCCCGGCGTCGGAAGATCGATCCACTGCGCCATCGCGGAGGCGCTCATTACAAGGAAAAGCAGGGCCCGCATGATTCCCCAGAGTACCTGTTTTTTCGTTCACTATTGATCGCATTACGTCGGGAACAATCTATTCCGTACAATGACTCTATGTGCGGAATTGTGGGTTACGTGGGCGCACAGCGCGCTGTTCCGATCATTCTTGACGGACTGAAACGCCTTGAGTACCGCGGTTACGATTCTGCCGGACTCGCGGTTTACTGTGACGACGACACGCTCGGCGTTCGTCGCGCCTCGGGCAAGCTTCGCAACCTGGAAGATGTGCTGCGGCTCGATCCCGTCGATGGCAATTTCGGTATCGGCCATACCCGCTGGGCCACGCACGGGCGCCCCACCGAAGAAAATGCGCATCCGCATCGCGACTGCTCCGGCGACATCGTTGTGGTGCACAATGGCATCGTCGAAAATTTTCTGCCGCTCAAGGAACAACTGCAGAGCGAGGGCCACAAATTCTCCACCGAAACCGACACGGAAGTCATCGCTCACCTGGTGGAAAAATACTTCGAAGGCAATCTGGAAAATGCCGTGCGCTGCGCGGTTAAGCAACTCCGGGGCGTCTTTGCGCTCGCTGTTCTGAGCCGGCGGGATCCGAACAAGATCGTGGCGGCGCGCGAAGGCCCTCCCATCGTGGTCGGCTTGGGCAAGGGCGAGTATTTTGTGGCGTCGGACGTGCCCGCCATCCTCAGTCATACTCGCGACATGTTTTTTCTGGCCGATGGAGACATGGCCGTTCTCACCCAGGATGGCGTCCAGCTCTGTGACTTCGACGGCCGCCCCATCAAACGACAGGTACAGCACGTCCTCTGGGACCCGATCATGGCGGAAAAGGGCGGCTACAAGCACTTCATGCTCAAGGAAATCTTCGAGCAGCCGCGCGCAATCCGCGATACGACGATGGGGCGGGTGAGCCAGGAAAGCGGTCGCATTTTCCTGGACGAAATGGATATCACGCCGAAACAATTCCAGTCGTTCCGGGAAGTCAAAATCATTGCCTGCGGAACCAGTTGGCATTCGGCTCTCGCGGGAAAGTTCATGATCGAGAAGCTGGCCCGCATTCCAGTGGAAGTGGATTACGGAAGCGAGTTTCGCTATCGCGATCCCATTGTCTCCGACGATGTGCTGACGATCGTGATTTCGCAATCGGGCGAGACGGCGGATACGCTTGCCGCGCAGCGCGAAGCCAAGCAAAAAGGATCGAAGACGCTGGCCATCTGCAATGTCGTCGGTTCTATGATCACGCGCGAGGCGGCCGGCACTTTTTACACGCATGCCGGACCGGAGATCGGCGTGGCATCGACCAAGGCGTTTACCTGCCAGCTCACGGCGCTCGCCATCCTGGCGCTTCATCTCGCCGAAGTGCGCGGGCATCTCACCGAGGACTGCGCGCGCGCCTTTGTACACGAACTGGTGCGGATACCGGGCAAACTGGAAGCCATTCTTGCCAACGATCAGCAGTATGAAGAACTGGGGCGCAAGCTGTTTCGCGCGACCGATTTTCTTTTCCTCGGACGCGGCATTCATTTTCCGATCGCGCTCGAAGGCGCTCTCAAGCTGAAGGAAATTTCCTATATCCACGCGGAGGGTTACCCGGCTGGGGAAATGAAACATGGGCCGAACGCGCTCATCGACGAAAACCTGCCCGTGGTAGTGCTGGCGACGCGCGATCCCGGCAGCGAAGAGAGCACGCTGCTCTACGAGAAAACGCTTTCGAACATTCAGGAAGTCAAAGCGCGTGAAGGCAAGGTTCTGGCGATCGTAACGGAAGGCGATACCGAAGTCCGCAAAGTAGCGGATTACGTGATCGAGATTCCGGCCGCGCCCGACCTGCTGGCGCCCATCCTTGAAATCGTGCCGCTTCAATTGCTGGCCTATCACATCGCGGTGCGTCGCGGATGCGACGTGGATCAGCCGCGCAACCTGGCCAAGAGCGTTACGGTTGAATAGTCCCTCCTTCGCCTGTGAATCAGACGATGCATCAGTCACAGGGCGAACTGAGGGTGTCTACGCGCGGCAAAGGCTTATACGAGATCACGCGCGATGTCCGTAACTGGGTCGGCGGACAAAACGTAAAAAGCGGATTGCTCACGATCTTCATCCGGCACACGTCCGCATCTCTGATTATTCAGGAGAACGCCGATCCGGACGTTCGCCGCGATCTCACCGAATTCTTTGAGCGCCTGGTTCCCGAAAATACTCCATGGTTTCGCCATACAACCGAAGGCGGCGACGATATGCCTTCGCATATTCGTGCGGCTCTGACTTCCGCTCAGCTCTCAATTCCCGTCCTCGATGGGCAGCCCGCTTTGGGTACATGGCAGGGAATCTATGTGTTTGAGCATCGGTCGGGCGCGCAGTTTCGCCGCATCGTTTTGCACGTTATCGGCGAGTGAAGTGGAACGATTGAGCGCAATCCGACGTCAGTCGGGCTAATGAGAAATCTAATCCTGCTGGGGGCACTCTTTGCGATTTCAGCCAGCGCACAATCCATTTTTTCGGTCGGCGTTATCGGCGGAGCACCCTTCACCGACGTCGTGAATGCATCCACCCCGGGCACTTTCACATTTGTTCCCAAGAGCATGAATTACACCGTGGGACCTTCGGTGCAAATCAATCTGCCGTTGAACTTTCGGGTCGAATTTGACGCGCTTTACCGGCCCTACAGCTTCACTGCGACTGAGACCATAATCCCACCTCTGACTACTTCCGTCGCCCCTGCGAATGTGACCGGTAATCAATGGAGATTCCCAATCCTTGCGCAGTATCGATTCAGGTTTCCGGTAGTGAGCCCCTTCGTGGAAGCCGGCGTGTCGGTCAATCACCTGTCAAACATCGCCATGACCGGAACTGTTTTTACGTCAGGTCCGGGGACTTTTGTGCGACAGACGGATGCAGGTGTTGTGCTTGGTGGCGGCGTCGACGTGAAGATTCCTTTCGTGCGGCTCAGCGGTGAACTGCGTTACACGCATCAGGGCGCGGCGGACTTTCAGTCCGTCTCGAACTTAAACCAGGCCGAGGTTCTGGTCGGGATCCATTTCTAAAAGACGGGCGAGTGCGAGCGCCACATCTTCGCGCCAGGGATTGGCGGCGATCTGGACACCGATCGGCAGTCCGTGCTTCGAGGTGCCACATCGCACGACAGCCGCCGGCCATCCGGTCAGGTTGTGGGTCATCGTGTAGCTGAAGCCTGGGAAGATGGCATCATCAATGGTCGTTCCGTGAAGAACTGCCGGCTGGCTCGCTACCGGCGACACGACAGCGTCATACCGGTTTCCAAACTGGTACATGCCTTGGCGAAATCGATCCAGACTCGCCCAGTAATCCGCAAATCCCGCGACATCCGTCCGATAACGCTCCAGCTTACTCAGCCATCCTTCCAATAAAGGATGCGTGCGGGTGCTGCCGATGGCTTTCAGATACGCGCGCAATCCATCGCCGCCGTCCGGTCCGATCATTTTCATTTCGAGGTCATAGCTCTGTTCGATCCCCGGAGGACGGCACTCTTCGACCGACAGGACCTCACTCGCCAGGGCTTTCGCTGCCGACTCAACCACTGCCCGGGTGTCGGAATCCGCGGGAACAATTCCGTTGTCTGTAAAGAACGCGACTCGCAGATTGCGCAGGGGCGCCTCGGCCGGATCGCCATAGGGCATAGGGACTACGGTTCGGTCGAGACCGTCCATTCCCAACAGGATCGGCATCAGGGTCCAAAGATCTTCTACGCGCCGCGCCATCGGACCGATCTGCCACACCATTTCCAGCCAACCTCCCGCGGGCGGAACATGGCCGGTACGCGCCAGGCGTCCGGACGTCGGTTTCAGGCTGGCGATCCCGCAGTAGTGCGCGGGCAATCGAACGCTGCCGGCGGCATCGCTGCCCAGCCCGAAAGGCGATCCGCACGCCGCGATCAACGCCGCCTCGCCTCCGCTCGATCCACCGGAAGTCCGAGTGGGGTCGTAAGGATTGTTGGTGCGTCCAAAAATCAGATTGTCGCTTTCAAATGCGAACAACAGATCGGGCAGATTGGTACGCGCAATGGGTATCGCGCCGGCCGCGCGCAGTCGTGCAACCAAAGTGGCATCCCGAGTTGAAGGGGCGGCGTGCCGGAGCCCAAGTGTCCCAGCTGAACAGACGGTGCCTTCGACTTCGATTGAGTCCTTAACCGAGAACGGGACACCTTCCAGCGGACGCATCGGTTCGCCTGACTCGCGTCTCCGATCGACAACCTCCGCCTCCTTCAGTGCGGACTCGCGCAGAATCTCGATGGCCGCGTTGAGTTTTGGGTTTACCTCGTCGATGCGCGCCAAGTGAACGCGAATCAGTTCAGTTGACGACACAGAGCCGTCCCGAATCTGTTCCGCCTGCTTTGTTCCGGAATATGAAAGAAATTTAATCATTAAGCGAAGTCGCGAGTCCTTCGGCCCGAGCCAGCGCAGCCTGATTGCGGTTGAAAGTCAGGAAGGTCCCCGCTCGAACGCTGATCGCGATTGCCACCTGCAGGATATCGAGCGATCGGGTGCCAAGATTGGGCGAATGCCCATGGGAGAGTCGTAGGGCAACGGTCCACGCCGAAGGCGGAACCGCGAGCATCCGAAAAACTCCCCGTTCAATGTCGGCTTTGAAGTCTCTGAGAGCCTTGGCGGCGTTTTGTGGGCTCCCTTGTCCGCGAAAAACCCGGAGCTGAAATGCGTTGGTTGTCTCCAGAAATCCCAGTGAGCTCGCAATGATCGCTGGGGAGAGATCGGCAGTGGCTATCGCCTTTGTCGAATTGGAATCCGGAACATACAGGGAGACGATGAAGCTGGAGTCAGCGTACGCGTTCAAAAGCGATCTCTTTCCTGTGCAATGAGTTCTGCGTTAGACGGTTCGAGCAACTCATCGCCCCAGTTTTCCTTCATCCGGGCCATAAAATCCGGCCTCTCCACGATCGGCTGGGACGACACCGGCACCAGCCGGGCAATGACCTTCCTGCGCTTAACAATCTCAATTTCCTCGCCCTCGGCTAATTGCGCCTCTACCTCTTTAAAGGAGTAACGCAAATCCCGGACACTCGCCCTCTTCATGTGATACATTTTAGCATCACAAAACAGCCCTGTGGAAATCAAGCCGAGCCACTCCCCCCTTTGGCCGGGCGTTGACAGGGTATTTATCGTTTCGCTATCTTAGTAAGGTTTGGCTGTAGCTTGATTAAGCTTCCGGCTACCATCTCCGGCGTCGGAGATCCGGCCGGGGCGAGGCCCCGAGGTTCGCTGCAGACGCGCTGGGCATTTTGAAATAAAGCCGGGCGTCGCACTGTGAGGCGAGCATGGGCCTGTCCAAAGCCTGAGCGGCAAAGCAGTTCAAGACCGCTCCAATAATGACGCAGTGGATTTTCGGTGCTTCGTATTTTGAGGCGACGCTTTTCCTGAACAGAGTTTTTGAGGATTTTTAGTGCCTACTTTTAATCAGCTTGTGCGTAAGGGGCGAACGGCGCCCGCATGGAAAACGGCCAGCCCCGCATTGCAGAGCTGCCCGCAGAAGCGCGGCGTTTGTACGCGCGTATACACCTCGACCCCGAAGAAGCCGAATTCCGCGTTGCGTAAAGTCGCGCGCGTGCGGCTGACCAACGGAATCGAAGTGACGACTTATATCCCGGGCGTGGGGCACAATCTGCAGGAGCACTCGATCGTGCTCATCCGCGGAGGCCGTGTGAAGGATCTTCCCGGTGTCCGCTATCACGTTGTGCGCGGCGCGCTCGATACCGCCGGTGTTGCGAACCGCAAGCAGAGCCGGTCGAAGTACGGAGCCAAACGTCCGAAAGCAGCAACGAAGTAATTGAGGATTCGGTAAGAATATGCCCAGACGCAGAGGCGCGGAAAATCGTGAAGTAGCCGCGGATCCGGTGTTCAATTCGACGCTGGCCGAAAAGTTCATCTGTTCGATGATGTGGGACGGCAAGAAATCCACCGCCCAGAAGATCTTCTACTCTTCCATGCAGAAACTCGAAGAGCGGGGCGGCGGCGAAGAAGCGATCAAGTTGTTCAAGAAGGCCGTTGAGAACGCCAAGCCGTTGCTCGAAGTGAAGACGCGGCGCGTGGGCGGCGCCAACTATCAGGTGCCGATCGAAGTGCCGCAGACCCGGCGCACCAGCCTCGCGATTCGATGGATTCTTTCAAACGCGCGCGGACGTGCGGAAAAGGGCATGGCTGAAAAGCTCGCCAACGAGCTGAACGAAGCGGCCAATCTCCGGGGCGGAGCCATCAAGAAGCGCGACGATGTGCACCGCATGGCGGAAGCCAACAAAGCGTTCGCGCATTATCGCTGGTAATTGTTGAAGTTGAACAGGAATTAAGTAAAAGCTCCCATGGCACGCACAGTACTCCTCGAGAGGATGAGAAATATCGGCATCGCAGCACATATCGATGCCGGTAAAACGACAACCACGGAACGAATCCTGTATTACACGGGGAGATCGCACAAGATCGGTGAAGTCCACGAAGGCACAGCCACGATGGACTGGATGGAACAGGAGCAGGAGCGCGGCATCACGATTACTTCGGCCGCGACGACTGCTTCCTGGAAAGACATGCAGATCAACATTATCGACACGCCTGGGCACGTCGACTTCACGGCTGAAGTCGAGCGTTCGCTGCGCGTGCTGGATGGTGCGGTCGCGGTATTCGACGCGGTAGCCGGTGTACAGCCGCAGTCGGAAACTGTTTGGCGGCAGGCGGACAAATATTCGGTGCCCCGCATTTGCTTCATCAACAAGATGGACCGGGTGGGCGCGGATTTCTTTCACTCGGTGGATACGATCGTCGAGCGACTGCGTGCGCGTCCGGTGGTGATTCAGATTCCGGTGGGTTCGGAAGACAAGTTTCAGGGTATTGTCGATCTGGTCGAAATGAAGGCCGTGATCTGGCGCGATGAGACGCTGGGCGCGGAGTTCGACGTGGTCGAGATCCCGGCCGGGCTGCTCGATCAGGCCAGGGTTTATCGCGAGCAGATGATCGAGGCGGTTTCGGAATTCGACGACAAATTGTTTGAAAAGTTCGTCGAAGGCGCGGCGCTGACGGTTCCGGAGATCAAGGCCGGCATCCGCAAGGCGACCATTGCGATGAAGATTTTCCCGGTGATCTGCGGATCGGCATTCAAGAACAAGGGCGTGCAGACGATGCTCGACGCGGTGGTGGATTACCTGCCTTCGCCGCTCGATGTGCCGGATATCGCAGGCACCTCGGTCGAGGATAAGACGGTTGTGCTGCACCGCAAGGCTTCCGACAGTGAGCCGTTCTCGGCGCTGGTTTTCAAGATCATGACCGACCCGTATTCGGGTCAGCTGGCGTTCTTCCGGGTTTACTCGGGCAAGATGAGCGCCGGTGAGTCGATTTACAACGTAGCGAAGGGCCGCCGGGAACGCGTCGGGCGGCTGCTCCGCATGCACGCCAACAAGCGGGAAGACATTCAGGAGATCATGGCGGGCGACATCTGCGCCGCAGTGGGCCTCAAGACTGTTTCGACGGGCGACACGATCTGCGATGAAGAGTATCCGATCGCGCTCGAAGCGATCGATTTCCCGACGCCTGTGATTCAGTTGGCCGTTGAGCCGAAGACGAAGGCCGATCAGGAAAAGATGGGCATGGCCATTGCCAAGCTGGCCCAGGAAGATCCGACATTCCGTGTGAACACGGATCCAGAAACGGGACAGACCATTCTCTCGGGAATGGGCGAACTGCACCTCGAAATTATCGTGGACCGCATGATGCGCGAGTTCGGCGTGGTAGCGAATGTCGGTAAGCCGATGGTCGCGTATCGTGAGACGATCCGGGGCACAGCGGAATACGACTACACGCACAAGAAGCAGACGGGCGGTTCGGGTCAGTATGCGCGCTGTAAGCTGCGGGTGGAGCCGGGCGAGGGGTTCGCATTCGAAAACGAAATCAAGGGCGGTAATATTCCGAAGGAGTTTATTCCGGCGATCCAGAAGGGCGTGGTGGAGGCGCTGGAAGGCGGTATTCTCGCTGGCTATGCGATGGAAAACGTCACGGTGACCGTGGTCGACGGTGCGTATCACGACGTCGATTCTTCGGAAATGGCATTCAAGATCTGCGCCTCGATCTGCGTGAAGGAAGCGCTGCGCAAAGCGAAGCCGGTGCTGCTTGAGCCGGTGATGGCACTTGAAGTGGTGGTGCCGGAAGAATATATGGGGCCGGTGAACGGCGACATCATTTCGCGGCGCGGCCAGCTCGAAGGCACGGAGATTCGCGGCACAACGCAGATCATCAAAGCCAGCGTTCCGTTGAGCGAGATGTTCGGTTATGTGACCGAGTTGCGTTCGCGCACGCAGGGCCGGGGCAGTTCGACGATGCACTTCGCGCGTTATGAAGAAGTGCCGAAGAGCATCGCGGAAGAAATTGTGACGCGGGTGCAGGGAAAAGTTACGAAGTAAGTTTCAAAGGAGATTGGTGCGATGGGTAAAGAGAAATTTGACCGCAGCAAGCCGCACGTGAATATCGGGACGATCGGGCATATCGATCACGGGAAGACGACGTTGACGGCGGCGATCACGAAGGTTTTGGCGAAGCACAATCCGAAGGTGTCGTTCCGGTCGTTCGATTCGATCGACAACGCGCCGGAGGAAAAAGCGCGCGGAATCACGATTGCGGCC
>DATAXN010000055.1:0-110574 GCA_036273015.1 Bryobacteraceae bacterium
TTATGTGCTGTCGAAGGAAGAAGGAGGGCGGCATACGCCGTTCTTCAAGGGATACCGGCCGCAGTTCTATTTCCGGACGACGGATGTGACGGGAGTGGCGGAGATGCCGGAAGGG
Source organism: Bryobacteraceae bacterium (assembly GCA_036273015.1). Classification (GTDB taxonomy): domain Bacteria; phylum Acidobacteriota; class Terriglobia; order Bryobacterales; family Bryobacteraceae; genus BOG-234. The sequence continues at coordinate 116 of DATAXN010000055.1, forward strand.
ACGGAAATGGTGATGCCGGGCGACAATGTGCAGCTGGTCGTTGAGCTGATCACGCCGGTCGCCATGGACAAGGGACTGCGCTTCGCCATCCGCGAAGGCGGCCGCACCGTCGGCGCGGGCACCGTCAGCGAGATTCTGGATTAGTGAGCGCACAGTGCGAACGCTGCATTTCGAGCGCCGTGCGCGGTTGGGATAAAAGGAGCGCACAGTGCGAAGGCTACGTTGTGCGCGGTTGGATTTAGAGCAGGCTGTAGAGAGTCAGAGGTAAGGAAACAATGCCGAGAGAAATCATCACATTCCAGTGTCAGGAATGCAAAAACCGAAACTACACGAGCACCAAGAACAAGAAGACGACCACCGAGCGTCTCGAAATGAAGAAATTCTGCCCCTATTGCCGCAAGCACCAGGCGCACCGCGAGACCAAGTAACATCAATTTACTGAACAGCGGATTTCGGAACCGTAACAGTACGGTACACTGTTTGGAGGACTCACCCGAACAGGGGCGTAGGCTCAACGGCAAACCGACGGTCTCCAAAACCGTTTTTGGGGGTTCGAATCCCTCCGCCCCTGCCAGACGCTCCTGAATCAGTATCAGAGGTCCGAATAAAAGGCGGCGAAGCATGTCCGCGCGGGTTAAATATTAATATGGCTGGCGAACTGGAACCTAAGAAGACCAACTGGATCGAAAGCACGCGCAGTTACATCGGCGACATCCGAAGCGAGATGAAGCGGGTGACCTGGCCGAATCGCGACCGTGTGCAGTCGACCACGATCGTCGTGATCGTGAGCGTTTTCATTTTCGCCGCATATTTCAAGATTGTCGACACGGTCATCGAAAGAACCGTGGTGAACGTTGAGCAGCGCCTGATTAAGTAAAATGCCGGACATCGAAAACGCCAACGAAGATAACGCCGAGTTCGAACAATCCGATCTCGCGCCGTCCGGCGCGGGAACGCCTTCGGCATCCGATGCAGATGCAATGACTTCGGAACAGGAAAATGCCGCGGACGGTGTGCCCGAGGACGGTGTGCCTGAGGATGGTGTGCCTGAGGATGGTGTGCCTGCGGACGGTGTGCCTGCGGATGGAGTGCCTGCGGATGGAGTGCCCGAGGATGCGGCGCCTGAAGGGGAAGATACCAGGCATTGGTACATCATCCACACTTACTCGGGCTTTGAACGCAAGGTGGCGGAATCGCTGCGCACGCGTGCCGAGGCCTTTGGTTTTTCCAGCCAGATCGGCCAGATTCTGATTCCGGAAGAAGAAGTCGTTGAGCTGCGCAACGGCAAGAAGGTCACCAGCAAGCGGCTGCTCTATCCCGGCTACGTCGTCGTCCAGATGGAAATGAACGACGAGTTGTGGCATCGCGTGAAGGACACTCCGCGAGTCACCGGATTCGTGGGCGGCGGACAAACTCCGGTGCCTCTCAGCGCCGATGAGATCAACAAGATGCTCTATCGTCAGACGACGGCGGCGGAACGTCCGCGGCCGAAGATGACGTTCGAAAAAGGCGAGCAGGTCCGCATTATCGATGGGCCGTTTGCAAACTTCCAGGGCAAGGTGGACGAAATCAATCCCGAGCGCAACACGCTGCGCGTGCTGGTGACGATTTTCGGTCGCGCTACCCCCGTGGAGCTGGACTTCCTGCAGGTCGAGAAGACCGCGTAAGCCGGTTGCCGAAAAGATATTGAGCGCACAGCCCGACACGAACTCCGTTAGGAGCAGGGGCGGGCGTTGTGAGCGGTAAACGTAGAGAAAGGTTTTTGTATGGCAAAGAAGATAACGGGTTCAGTAAAACTGCAGATTCCGGCAGGGAAGGCCACTCCGGCGCCGCCGGTCGGTACCGCGCTCGGTCCGCAGGGCGTCAACATCATGGAGTTCTGCAAGGCCTTCAACGCGAAGACTTCGGGTAAGGATCAGGAAGGTCTGATCATTCCCGTGGTCATCACGATTTTCTCGGATCGTTCGTTCACCTTCATCACCAAGACCCCGCCCGTTCCGGTATTGATCAAGCGTGCCGTCGCTATTGCGAAGGGTTCAGCGGAACCCCACAAAACCAAAGTCGGCAAAATCACCGAGGCGCAGGTCGAGGAAATCGCGAAGATCAAAATGCCCGATCTCAACTGCTTCGATGTGGCGGCTGCGATTCGCAGTGTCAAAGGTACCGCGCGCTCGATGGGCGTCGATATCGCCTGAGGAGTTTCATTCAACAGAATCGTTTGAAAAAGCCGGGCGCGATCCCGGCCTTTTTTATTTGCCGAGTTCTCCGATACACTCAGTCTGATGCGTTTTATCCGTTCCATCACCACAGGCCTGATGGCCGCCGTGATTTGTCTCGCGCAGGCGCCCGCGCCGACCGATCTGCCCGCCGAACCGGGCCTCTATGCCGTCTTCGACACGTCGATGGGCCGTATCGTCGCACGGCTGTATGACGACAAGGCTCCGGCAACGGTGAAGAACTTCGTAGCTCTCGCCACGGGGACCAAGGCCACTCTCGACAAGAAAGGAACATTGACCAAACGTCGTTATTACGACGGTCTGACGTTCCATCGTGTCATCAAACGATTCATGATTCAGACCGGCGATGTCAATGCCACCGGCAGCAGTCCCTGCGGTATCCCGAATCTGCGCGACGAGATCGATCCTTCGCTCAACTTCAAAGAACCCGGTCGCCTTGCCATGGCAAACACCGGCAGGCCCAACACCGGCGCCTGTCAGATCTTCATCACGGTGGGAACGCCCGAGTACCTGACCGGCATGTACACGATTTTCGGACAGGTGGTTTCAGGTCAGGATGTAGCCGACAGGATTTCGCAGGTTCCGACGGCGCAGAATGACAAGCCGCTGGTGCCGGTTACAATCAATACGGTCACCATCCGGCGAAAGCAATAGTTGTAACGATTCATCCGTTGCTGCCTGGAATTAAGCGACGGATTTTCCTGATCATACGGAAAAAACTACCCTCGAAGCGCCAGAGTATTCCATCAAGGTTTTGCTCTCCAATAAGTTGCCCGCTTTGGCATCCAAGCTGCCTCATTCAAAGCGAGTGCCGAAGGGCACTGAGATCTCTTTCAAGAAGAGGGTAACTCGATGATAAAAACGGAATCCATAAATAGAAAAAGGTTACGTTCAGCGCTCGTCGCATTGAGCGGTATTACAATCGCATTCGGCTTTGCCGCACTCCGCGGTCAGGCTGATGAATGGAACAAAAAGACGGTCCTTACGATCAACCAACCGATGCAGATCAGAGAAACGCTTCTCCAGCCGGGTCAATACGTGTTAATGCTCGCCGACTCGAGCTCTGATCGTCACATCGTTCAGATCTTCAACGCTGACCAGAGCCACCTGATTAATACGGTCATGGCGGTCCCGGCGGAGCGCCTGCAGCCGACCGGCAAGTCCCGGTTCGTGATGTGGGAAACGCCTGCCGGAAGCGCGGCCGCTCTTAAGCAGTGGTACTATCCCGGCGACAACTTTGGCCAGGAATTCCCTTATCCGAAAAACCTGACCGTAATTGCCCAAAACACGAGCACCACATATACGCCTCCTCCGCCTGCACCGGCCCCTCAGGAACAGCCTCAGGCCGCTGTACAGGAACCTCCGGCTCCGGAGCCGCCGGCAGAGATAGCGCAGAATACGCCTCCTCCGCCGCCTCCCGCAGCCACCGAACCTGCTCCGGCACCCACCCCGGCGCCGCCTGCGCAGTTACCGAAAACCGCCAGCCCATATCCGATGATCGGATTGGCCGGCCTGCTTTTGTTGGGTGTTGGCCGCTTGCTCCGCCAACCGCATTCCGCGTAATCCATTACGCGTAACAATGAATTAGCGTGAGGCAAGCGATATGAGACGGCGCTCGGCAATTCCGATGCTCGGGATTCTGGGCGTCGTTCCATTTTTATTCGGCCTGTCCGGAAGCCGGACTGCGGTCAAGGCAGATCAGGAATTCACGATCCACAATGAAGTCCGGCTGGTGTTGCTTGATGTCAGCGTGCAGAGCCATGACGGTAACTTCGTTCCGGGTCTTTTAAAAAAGAATTTCACAATTCTGGAAAATGGCCGGCCGCAGACGATTTCCGTTTTCGATAACCAGGATGCGCCGGTGACGATCGGAATTTTGGTCGACGAAAGCGCGAGCATGACTCCCAAACGAACTCAGGTTCTTGCCGCGGCGGAGGATCTGATTCAGGAAAGCAATCCGGCAGATGAAGTCTTTATCCTGAACTTTAACGATTCTGTGGAGCGCGGTCTGCCGGAAGGCATACTTTTTTCCGACCAGATTCCACAGCTCCGGGATGCTCTGGATCGAGGAGTTCCCCGTGGCCAGACGGCCCTCTATGATGCCGTAGCGGACGGACTGATGCAATTGGAGCAAGGTAAGCGCGGACGTAAAACACTCATTGTCATCAGCGACGGCCGCGATAATGCCAGCCACCATACACGAGCCCAAACAGTCGATCTGGTAGAGCGCAGCTCGGCGACCGTCTTCACAGTAGGGTTGTTCGATGCGGAGCAGTATGACGCAGATCCCGGCACCCTGCGTCAGTTCGCGAAAATCAGCGGCGGTGAAGCTTCATTCCCGATGAGTCTGGCGGATGTTTCGGGAGTTTGTCACCGCATTGCGAAGGAAATCCGCACCCGCTACACGATAGGCTACGTTCCGTTGGAGAGCCGCAATTCTTCACCGCTCCGGCACATTCAGGTAAAGGTATCTTCCCCCGGTCAGAGCGGATTGACCGTGTTAACCCGGAGCAGTTATCTCTATGACGAACCGAAAGCCAAATAGAGCTGCTCTCTGGATCGGCAATGTGCTGCTCGTCGCCGGCGCGGTCGCCGTGGGAATTTGGGCATGTTCCTGGTTGAGCCTGAACATCTGGCAGATGTGGCAAAGCCACGAGTTCGATCGGAACCGCGCGGCGACCTCGCAAGCTCCGGCGCCACAGAGGCAGATGCACGTCGCAAGTGGCAGCATCGTAGGCCGTCTGGATATCAAGCGCCTTCATGTGAAGGCAATGGTTCGGGAAGGGGACAGCGATCATACGCTCAGTGTCGCGTTGGGCCATATTCCCGGCACTGCTTTTCCCGGACAGAGCGGAAATGTGGGGATTGCGGGTCATCGCGACAGCCTTTTCAGGGGCCTGAAGAATATCACGCCGAATGATGAAATCACTTTTGAAACGCCGCACGCCAACTATATCTATCGCGTAGAGTCGACCGAAATCGTCAAGCCGCGGCAGGTTGACGTCCTGAACCCTGGTCCCACGCGCGAACTGACGCTGGTCACCTGCTTTCCATTTAATTACGTCGGGTCCGCGCCGGATCGTTTTATCGTGAAGGCCCGCCTCGTGTCGGAAGATGACTCTGCTCAAAACAGGATACGCGATGAGAATATCGTGGATGCGCCCCGTGCGGTCGTTCGGCACGCGCCTGTGAGTCACGATATCGCTTTCACAGTAGCGGAAGGGCACAGCAGGGAACTTGTTCCCGGCAAAATCTGGCTGGGGCTTTCGTCCGCCGATTCCGAACTCAACAGCGTAAGCGGCTGGCTCTGGGTGATGCCGGACCGTCGCACAATATGGCTCCGGGACGTCGACACGCATCACCCCGTAGTTTTCTACCAGGACGGCGAGAAACGCGAGGTGGTACTCACGAAGGTCGCCCGAGCTTCTGCGACCGGCTATCTGCTGCCATCACCGCCCAGAGGCTGAGAATTTAAATCTAAATGAGCGCGAACGGCGGCGTATTGTGAACGCCGCTCGCTGCGGAGTTTATCGAACTCTCGGCAAGGCGCGTCAGTTGCTGGGCCGCCGCGGTTTCCTCCGCCAGGATCTCATCCATCAGGCCTGCGATCTCATCGAACCCCAACGTTCGTGCAAAACCGCACAAAGATGCATAGAGACCGGCCTCATATTGCTCGATCTGGCGGGCGTTGAATACGAGCGCCGCGTCCAACAACGCGGAATGATCGATGTGCCCGATCATCCTTTCGCACTCCTCGACAATGATGTGAATGGGTTCGTTTTTTTCCGCCGCCGGACTGCGGTCGAGGCGCGTGAAAATCTGTTCCAGACGATAAATATGTCCTTTTATTTCCACCAGATGCAGATCAAGCGCCTGTTTTAGCTCCTGGGCTGTAGCGGCTTCAACCATCTTCGGCACGTGCTTCAGCAGGACGTGTTCGCAGTCCCAAGCATATTCCAGTCCGCGCTGGAACAAATCGGAGAAATTGTCGAGTAGCATGCGTCTGACTCCTGCGAGTCATGAGCACGCGACGTACCAAATATCACATCCGGCAGCTTCGTTTGGCTGAGAGCCTTTACAGAGTCCGCTTCAGGGGCCAGAGCTTGAAGAATTCGGCGTGAAATATCAGCAGCGGGAAAGTGACGCCCAGCAGGGCGGAAGCGATCCAAAGCTCGAAGTCGTAGGTCGGCGGACCGGCTTTGAGATTTCCGGTCACGGTTCCGGCGAGCGCGCTATAGAGGTAGAAAAGCACTGTCCCGACCACCACCACGGCAACTACGTTGAAAAGGCCTTTGAGCGGTTGCGTCATTTTAGGGAAAAGAGAGCCCTGCAGCATGTTCAGCACGATAATCGTTCCGAAGATGAAAGCCACGGGCACGTGGACCATGAACGAGACCACATCCATTTTCATCACTTTCATCCCGATGTAGAAAGCCACGTAGCCGAGCACGAGGCAGATCACACTCCAGACGAATCCCAGCACCGGCTGCTTCATGATGGCGGGAAATTTTGTGAGCGGCCACAGATCGAAGCTGAGCATCAGGAACATCACGCCGATCACCGTTACGTAATAGACCACGGCGCTCCAGGCGTTGAACAAGCCATGCGGATCGAGCGCGGCCAAATACACGGGCGCGCCCTGCATGAATTCGTAGTTGAAGAATACCCGGAAGATGATGTAGTTGAGCACATAGCAGGTGATCAGCATCGTCAGCCCCGCGGCTATCGGATTTTTGATTTTATTCATGAAGGGCCAGCCACCCCAAATGATGGCGCCGCTGAACGTTGAAAGCACCAGAATGACTGTGAACATACCAAGGAACGGCGTGGGCGGATGAAGACCGCCGTTGATCAGATAGAGAAACAGCACGCCGGTGATCAGGCCCGCGAGAACTGTGATCAATGCGAGCAATATGCCCTTCGTTGGCTGGCTGCGCGTGGCGGCGAAATGGGGGTGCTTCGTAGCCCAGGTAATGCCGATCACGATCTGCATGGGAATCATACACTCAATGCAGTAAGCAACCCATCCGGTGAAGGTCGAGAGCTCGAACAGCGAAATGAAGGCCAGGGAGATGGCCATAATGATGACGGTGGCTATAATGCCGACGGCGGGTTGTTTTGTGTCTGCCATATTCAGATCCGCAGGGTAGCGTATCATGATTTGAGCAAGAATTGGATCTGAGCAGCACCGGTTCGGGAGGAAGGAAATGCAGGTAATCGACGAAAATACAATCACCGACGCCGCCATCGAACAGATGGCTACCACAAAAGATCAGCGTTTGAAAGAGATCATGAACGCGGCGGTGCGCCATCTCCATGCCTTCGCGCGCGAAGTGGACCTCACCCCGGAAGAGTGGCTGGAAAGCATCAAGTTTCTGACGGCTGTGGGTCAGATGTGCTCGGCTTACCGGCAGGAGTTTATTCTGCTTTCCGACACGCTGGGATTGAGCAGTCTGATCAACTCACTCCACGACCGGCGCGCCACGGAATCCAGTACGAAGTCGAGCCTTCTCGGACCGTTCTACCGGCAGGATTCACCGGTTTTTGAATTGGGTGAATCGATTGCAAAGAAGATGCCCGGGCCTCCTGTCGGGATCTTCGGCCGCATTACCGATGCTGAAGGCAAAGGAATTGCCCACGCATCGATCGAGATCTGGCAGCCCGACGACGAAGGCTACTACGATCTGCAGAAAAACGACCCCAAGGAGATGGACCTGCGCGGCCGTTTCTATACGGATTCGGACGGGAAATTCCATCTGCGCACCATTCTTCCGACCGGCTACATGATTCCGATGGATGGCCCGGTGGGAGACATGATCCGCGCGCAGGGGCGGCACGGGTATCGTCCCGCGCACATTCATTTTCTGATCGGCGCGCCCGGATATCGAGAGGTTGTGACGGCGCTCTATATGGTGGGCGACCCGCATCTCGAGTCGGACACGGTGTTTGGTGTTACCGAGTCATTGGTCGCGCAGCCGAAAAAGAACGACCCGGCATCCCCCTTCGGCGAGCTGCCGAGTATTCGATTCGACTTCACTCTTGCAGCGGTGAAGGATGGACTGTCAGGCCGCGTCGGAGCCGATCCGTCTCAAATCACCAAGGCTGAGAAGAACGTCCATTAGATGGGTTGGACACGCGGCTTCCAGCCGCGTTCCGCGCCCTGGATGAAATGACGCGGCTCGGAGCCGCGTGTCCGGTGATCAGTTATCAGTCGGCCGCTCGATGTGGTCGATGACCATTGCCTCGACAGGCCCCTTCGCAGCTTCCAGCCTCAGCCCAAGCTGCTGCTGAATCGCCGCGAAGAGATCGGGCTTCGCATCGGCGGCGTCCGGGACCTGACGAACGGCTCCGCCGAACTGCGTTTCGTCGGGAGTCCACTCCAGATCGAAATCGTACCTTCCGGAAAGTCCGGTTTTATCAACGACCGGACGATCGAACAGAGACCGCTGTATGACCGCAGCCATTTCAGTTATGGTCGCGTAGCGGGCGGGCAGCCGGGCGCTGCCGGGTCCCAAGACAAAAACAAGCGGCGGCCCTTGGGGCGTTGCATCGGGCGACACTGTGCTCTCCTTCAGCTTTGCCCCACCTTTCGCGACGGTCAGCGTATAGATCGGGAATTCTTTTTGTTCGTGATGAAACTTAAGCTGGAACCGATCGGCCAAAAGACCCCGAAGCATTTTCATTTGCTCATCCCGGATGGGCCGAACCCGGCCCGGCGTTCTGGCAACAACGTCGTAAAGGTCGGAGTCGATCCAGACCGGCCCTCCCGAAATGGTGCACGTACTGAGACTATATGCCGCCGCTATAAGCACCCTCAGCTGATAGCCCCGCGCCACGAGCTGATCGGCGCTCTCCATTCTGATCCATCTGCCGCCGCGCCAGTCGAGAGGGGTCAGCTTGACAGTCGCCACTTCAAAAGCGTCGAATGTGGGGCGGGGAGGGGCGGATTGTGCGAACATTCCGCACGATGAGATGAAAAGGACCGCAATCGCGGATTTGAGTTGATCAGACACAGGAGTCCCGAAGAAAGTGTATTCTCTTCCGACGAAGCGAATCGCGATTCGTTTGATCGGCGCGACGCGATACAATTTCTCTTTATGTTTCAAGGTGTGGAACACACGGCGATCGCTTCACCAGATCCGGAGAAACTCGCGCACTGGTATGTCGATCACCTCGGCTTCTATATCAACTTCGCATACGCCGGAAACTTCTTTGTTAAAGCGCCGAACGGCTCCATTCTTGAGATTATTCCCGCCGAGGGATCGAGGCCGCCGCAGAACATGGCCAACAACAAGAATCCCGGGATCCGGCATCTTGCCATCGCTGTGGACGACTTCACGTCGGCTTGGGAACACCTGAAGGGCCTCAACGTCAACTTTCTCGGCGAGCCGTTCGATCTCGGAACAAACCGCCTGGTGTTTTTCAACGACGGCGACGGCAACCTGGTTCATCTGATCAAACGCGAAACGCCGCTTCCGTAATTTCCCAACTGCTTTGCTCAGACGCACATTCAAGGCTTTCCAGTATCGCGACTTCCGGCTCCTTTGGTTCGGAGCGTTCACTTCAACCACCGGTACCTGGATGCAGGAAATCGCGCAGAACTGGCTCGTTCTCGAGATCACTAAATCACCTTTTCTGTTGGGTCTGGACGCATTTCTGGGCGATATTCCGATCTTTCTCTTCTCCCTTGTCGGCGGCGTGATGGCGGACCGCATGGACCGGCGCAAGCTGCTGCTGATTTCGCAGGTGGTCCAGATGATGAGCGCGCTGACCCTGGCGTTCCTGATCGGCACGCATAGGATTCAGATCTGGCACATTCTGGTCTCATCGTTTGTCGTGGGGACCGCGCAGTCTTTCGGCGGGCCTGCCTATTCGGCCCTGGTGCCCAGTCTTGTGGAAAAGGAAGATCTGCCCAACGCGATTGCGCTGAATTCGATTCAGTTCAACCTGGCGCGCGTCATCGGCCCGGTCCTGGGCGGCCTGGCTCTGAAGTACGCCGGTTCGGCATGGTGTTTCGGGTTGAATTCGCTGTCCTTTGTCGCCGTGATGATTTCGCTGGTTTCCCTGCATATCAATTTCAAGCCGCCTCGCACAGGCGACTCCATCCTCACCGGCGTGAAGCAGGGAATCGGCTTTATCCGCAAACAGGGCGCAATGGAGACTCTCGTACTGATTGCGTTCTGCATGACCGCTCTGGCCATTCCGATGATCACGTTTTTGCCCGTCTTCGCGAAAGACGTGTTCAGCGGGAACGAGATGACGTACACGTTGTTTCTCGTGGCTTCCGGGCTGGGGTCGATCACGGGCGCGCTGACCGTCGCCTGGCTTGGCAACATCAACAACAAGGGCAAGCTGGCGCTCACGATGTTGATGGCGCTGGGGGCGGCCATTACCGGCTTTTCCCTTTCGCATTCCGTGGTTGCGAGTTGCGTCCTGCTCTTCGTCTCCGGTTCCGTCATGATGTGCGCATTCGCGATGATCTCGTCCCTCGTGCAATTGATCACGCCCAACGACATGCGGGGGCGGGTGATGAGCGTTTACAATGTAGCGTTTCGAGGCGGAATGCCGTTTGGCAGCGTGACAACGGGTTGGCTTGTACCGATTTTCACAGCTCCGACCGTCTTATCTGTGAATGGACTCGTACTGCTCAGCCTGGGCGCGTATTTCCTGTTTGTCCAAAAGCGTGTTGCTGCGCTGTAATGAATAATATGCGGGTTGTTGGAATACTTCTGGCAATGTTTCTGCCGGCCATCACTTTGATCGCGGCCGACGATCTGGATAAATTGCGCGATCACCAGGACCGCCAGGCTCTGGATGCCCGCGCTGTTGCGCTGCACGCCGCCGCGGAGAAAACGCCGAACGATCCGAACGGATGGTACCGCGCGGCTATCGCGTATTCCTACGTCGGGGAGGTGGCGCTCGAAACGCGCGATAAGAACGGTGCGCAGCGGGCAGCCGAGGCAGGCGCGGCCGACGCTGAAAAGGCGATCGCTCTCAACGGCAAAGTCGCGGACTACTACCGAGTGCTGGGAACGTTGTGCGGACAGGTGATCCCGGCGAATCCGATTGCGGGCATTCTGTCTTACGGCAAGCGTGCAAAGGAAGCTCTCGATAAGGCAATCGAGCTGGACCCGAAGTCGCCAAAGGCGTTCGTTGCGCACGGCGTGGGGTATTACTACCTGCCGGCCAATTTCGGGGGCGGACCGGAGAACGCGATCAAGGACTTTCGGCAGGCGCTCGCGCTCGATCCCAAGTCCGCCGAAGCATATCTTTGGATCGGAATTGCGATGAAGAAGCAGCACCAGAACGTCCAGGCACGCGAAGCTCTGAATAAGTCGCTGCAGATCGATCCCGATCGAATCTGGACCAAAGATCAACTCGCAAAGACGCCTCAGCAGTGACTCGGGAAGAAGCGTGCGGCATCGTCGAGGGTTTCGATCCGCGCGACGACGGCTTGGCGCACAAGAGCAGGGAACTGACGCTTGGTCTTCTCCTCCAGACCGCTGCCCCTTTCTCGCGCCGGCAGTTCGCTCCGGGCCACATCACATCCACGGCGCTGGTGCTCCATCCGACTGAAAGCAAGGTGCTGTTTATGCACCATCACCGGCTGGGGCTCTGGCTACTGCCCGGCGGCCATGTCGAGGACGCCGATGCGTCGCTGGCAGCCGCAGCGGCCCGCGAAGCTCTGGAAGAAACTCTGGTGCAAATAGACACCGCGCAGTCTCCGCGGCTGGTCGGCATCGACGTCCACGGCATTCCTCCGAAGAAGGATGAGCCGTTTCACCTGCATCACGATCTGGTCTGGTGTTTTCGGGCGGTGACGGAGAAAGTTGCAAGCACCGAGGAGGCGCCGTCTGTAATGTGGGTGACGGAAGCGGAATGGGACCGGCTGAGTGTGAAATCCAGCATTCGGAACAGTATCCGCCGGATTTGCGGAAGTTGAACTCTGACAGCAAAAGCACGAATAACTTCGTCCCAACAAGGGCTCAAGTTTCTTGTTTGCGCGTTTTCCGGACACGTGACGGACCGGCGATGCGAAGCCGACTTCTCATCACCCGTTCTACGATCTGCAGGAATTGGGGCGGTATCGGTCAACTCTTATGAACTACTTCGAATGAGTATCCGTCGGGATCGAATACATCGGCCGCGTAATAACCTGCATAGTATTCAACTCGCGCCCGCGGAGAAATATTGTCCTTTGCTCCAGCCGCTATCGCAGCTTGATAAAAGTCATCGACCTGAGCGTTGTTTTCGGCCTTGAACCCCCAATGGATAGAACCTCGATCAGGCGTCCCTTTTTTTAACCAAAAGCATGCTCTCCTTCCATCTCCGAATCCCCACAGGTCAGGATGGCCGCGTTCGCCTTTGTAGGGCAGGAAGTATCTGATATTCAAGGGCTCCAGGGCCGCTTCGTAGAACGCCAACGAGCGTTCGATGTTGCTTACGGTCAAAATGATGTGGTCGAGCATGGTTCTCTCCTTCAAATTCTAGTGGATCAGTACCGGAACGCCATCAGGTCCCCAATTCGCCCTGACGGGTTGTCGGCTTCCCAGTGATTTGACAGGCAACATCGCCTTCAATCGACTGTGGGTTATTGTTGAGTGGAGCACACAATGCAAACCATACAGGTTGTCCTGGATGCAAAGCTCCTGAAGGCCGCTGACACGGTGGCAAAACGGCGAAAGGTGAACCGATCCGCGCTGATTCGCCAAGCCCTCCAGGAACACCTGAGCCGCGCCCGTCTGATGGATCTCGAAGAGCGCGACCGGCGTGGTTATCAGGCGCAACCGCAGCGCGTCGAGGAGTATCTTCCGTGGGAGGAGGCTGCGGCTTGGCCGGAAAATTGAATCGCGGTGACGTTCACCTGTGCCGGTTTGCTCGGCCGGACAAACAGCGACCGGTTCTTATACTCACGCGTGACACAGCTATAGGCCATCTGGCGACCATCACGGTGGCCCCGATTACTTCCACGGTCCGAGACGTTCCATCAGAGGTGATCCTGGACATGGACGACGGCATGAAGGGCCGATGCGCGGTAAACCTGCACAATGCTGTTACAGTGGCGCAGCATCGTTTAACCAGACGCGTCGCCATCTTGAGTCACGCAAGGATGCAGGAGGTCTGCTCAGCCTTGCGTTTCTCACTGGGCTGCGTCTGAGCCTACCGCTCTATTCTTCCCGAGTTACGTTTACCGTGATTTCGGCCGTGACTTCCTTGTGCAGGCGTACGGTAATTTTGTGCTCGCCGAGCGTCCGGATCGGCTCATCCAGATGGATCTTGCGTCGCTCCACGTTGTAGTGCTGCGCGGTCAGTGCGTCCGAGATGTCCGCCGCGGTGACGGAGCCGAAGAGTTGATCGTTCTCACCGGCCTTGCGCGCGATCGTGACTGTTACCGCGCCCACCAGTTTCGCCAGGTCCTGCGCTTCGCCGATCTGCTTCGCTTCTTTGCGAAGATGCGCCTGGCGCTCCTGCTCGACGATCTTCTTGTTCGAGTCGTTCGCGGGAACGGCCAGCTTTTTCGGCAGGAGGAAGTTCCGCGCGTATCCCGCGGCAACTTTCACCACGTCGCCGCGCGTGCCGAGATTTTCGATATCTTCCCGAAGAATGATTTCCATGGGTTGATCCTCCTTATATCGCGGCTGCGAAGGGCAGCAAAGCGATGTTACGCGCCTTCAGGATGGCGTCGGTCAGGCGGCGCTGGTGCGGCGCGCAAACGCCGGAGATGCGGCGGGGAACAATCTTGCCCCGCTCGGCGATGAACGCCTGCAGCATACGAACGTCTTTGTAGTTGATGTCGTCGATCTTCTCGACACAGAAACGGCAAACTTTCTTGCGCCGGAAGTATTGTTTCTTGCCTACCGCGGCGGCTTTGTCGCCACCTGTGGGGCGTTGCGAAGCAGCGATCGGGCGTCCGCCTCTTTGTTCAGGCATTACGAGTTCTCCTTACTTTCGGTTTCTGCCGGCACGGCGGGCGCGGGGTGCGTCGGAGCGGCGGGAATCGGAGCACTGGGAATCGGAGCACCGGGCGCGGGATGCGCCGCACCCTCTGCCGCTCCACCCAACATCTGCTGCGCCAGCGAGGGCTGCGGCGCGGCAGCCTGAGGACGCCGGTGCGCGCGCTTTTCGCGTTCCTTCTTCCGTTTTTCGAGGCGCTTTAAAGTCTCATCGATACGAACGGTGATGAACTTGATCACCGAGTCCTGCACACGCAGGCGACGTTCGAACTCCCGGACGATGGCCGGCTCAGCGGTGAACTGCATGAGCACGTAGCTGCCTTCGCGATGTTTTTCGATCCGATAAGCAAGTCGGCGCTTCCCCCACTTGTCGACTTTGTCAATCGTGCCGCCGGCTGTGGTGACATTCTTGCCCATCTGGTCAATCAAGTGGTCAATCTCTTCTTCTGTTGCATCGGGCTTGACGATGAACAGGTTCTCGTAGATCCTCATTCTTCCTCTTCTGGATCGCGCAAAACAGAGCCTTCGCCCTTTGCGTTTTCCGGTGATGCACCTGGGGCGCGGCGATTGAACTTCGCCATGGACTTTTCGGCGCCTTCGGTAATTAAAGATTCTGCCGCGTCGGCCGCGAGGTCGACGAACGAATCCAGGGTTTCGGTTTGCTGCCGGTTAAAACGCGATAGCAGGTAATCCTTGCCGAGCTTTTTTTGAAGACGCAAAACGGAGCTTTCGCCCTTTGCGCCCGGCAAGGGAGGGTCGGGATCAATCCCGAGCCGAATTCGCGGAAAGTCCTGCGTTCCGACTTTCTCGATTACATCAATCATGCCATTATGGCCTGCGGCGGATCCGTTCGTCCGGATCCGTATCGATCCCCACGGCAGATTGAGCTCGTCGTAAATGAGGATCAGGTCGGATGGCGGAATTTCATTCCTCTCCATCAGAGGCTTGATCGCGACGCCGCTCAGGTTCATATAAGTCTGTGGTTTGGCCAGAAGCACTGTTTTGCCACCGATGTTTCCCTGACCGATCAACGCCTGGCATTCCTTTCGCGTCAGGCGGATACCATGACGCGCCGCGAGCCGGTCCACCACGAGAAAGCCCAGATTATGGGGCGTCGCGGCGTACTCCTCGCCGGGGTTACCAAGGCCGGCCACCAGGAACATTCCCGGTTACTTTTTCTTGCCCTTTTCCGCAGCCGGGGCAGCTTCCGGCGTCTCTTCCTTCTTGCCCTTCTTGGCCACTTCGGGTTCCGCAGCCGCTGCCGGCGCGGCAACTTCCGGCGCCGCTTCTTCCTTGATACCGACCACGTGCGCGATGACCGCTTCCGGCGCTGTCAGGACTCGGATACCTTCTTTGACGGCAAGGTTCGAGGCGCGGACGCTGGTTCCGATAATCAGTTCAGTCACATCCACGTCGAACCGATCCGGAATATCGTCCGGGATGCACTCGATTTCGATCAGTTTGGTGACGATGTCGAGTACGCCGCCCTGTTGCTTGACGCCCTTGGCTTCGCCGATCACGTGCACAGGCACCGAGACGCGCAGCTTGCGTGTCAGGTCGATGCGCTTCAGGTCGATGTGCATCAGCGTGCCTTTGACCGGATGATATTGCTCGTCCGCAACGATCACGGGAGTCTTTTCCGCCCCGGGAACTTCCACGTCGAAGATCGAGTTATGACCGGTCTTGCTGTGGAGGATGCGCAGAATATCTTTGGGGTTGAGGCTGATGGCGCGGGAGTCCTGAAACGCGCCGTAAATCACGGCCGGAATCCGGCCACTGACGCGGACACGCCGCGCCTCATTCTTGCCGCGGCTCGAGCGAGCCTCGGCGGCTACTACCGTTTCAATTCTCAACTTCTTATCTCCTTATTCGCAAGTCCGTTTTGGCAAATTACGCCAAGTCGTGGGTTGCGATCTGATACCGCGTTATTCAAATAAAGCGCTGATCGAAGTCTCTTCGTGGATTGACTGCACCGCCCGCGCCAGTAATGCCGCCACTGATAACGACCGGATCTTCCCACATGCCTCCGCCTCTTTTGATAGCGGGATCGAATTCGATACAACCACTTCTTTAATCCTCGACTCCCGGATCCGCTCAACTGCCGGACCTGAAAGCACCGCATGAGTAGCGCAGGCCGTCACGCTTGCCGCGCCGTATTTCAGGAGCGCCTCCGCCCCTTTCACCAAAGTCCCGGCTGTGTCGATAATATCGTCCACAATCAGGCAGTTCTGGCCCTGAACATCACCGATTACGTTCATGACCTCAGCGACGTTCGCCTGCTCCCGGCGTTTATCGATAATCGCCAGAGGCGCGTCGTTCAGGCGCTTGGCAATCGACCGTGCACGCTCCACACCCCCGGCGTCAGGCGATACCACCGTGAGATCGGGGATATTCTGCGACTTAAAATAATCAATGGTCACCGGGCGGAAAAACAAATGATCCACCGGCTTATCGAAAAAACCCTGAATCTGTGCCGCATGCAGATCCAGAGCCATAATCCGGTCCGCGCCGGCAGTTTCAATCAACGAAGCCACGAGCTTGGCCGAAATCGGCACCCGAGGCTTGTCCTTCCGATCCTGTCGACTGTACCCATAGTAGGGTAGCACTGCCGTAATGCGCTCCGCGGAAGACAGCCTCAGGGTGTAGATGATCTCCAGCAGTTCCATCAGATGGGGATCGACCGGTGTGCAGGTGGGTTGGACTACGAAACAATCGGCGCCGCGGACATTCTCTTCAATCTGAAGATTGATTTCTCCGTCTGAGAAGCGCCGAAGCCTCATCCGGCCGACATCCAGCCCCAGTTGCTGAGAAATTTCCTCCGCCAGCGACGGGTTGGCGCTGCCGGTGAAGACTTTAATACGGTCCGCGTTCATGGCTCGGACCGGTTTCGGGCGTGCAGGCTTCGGGGCGGCCATAAGGTACCTTCAACGTGGGGTTTCAACGCCCGTCTCCAGGCGGTACGGTATTGGGCGCGGCTGAGAAGCGATATCGGAAACACGGTCTCGTCCGGGAATAACTTTCTCGCGCGCTCCAGCTTCCTGGTTTCCGGGAAAATGCCGAAGATTGCCGAACCGCTCCCGGTCATGGCCGCAGGTCGTGCGCCAAACCGAAGAAGCTGATCCTTGATCTGCCCGAGACCCTGGTGACGATCGAAAACGACCTGCTCAAAGTCGTTTTCGTCGGTCGCAATGCGACCGTCCTCTCCCCCCCGCCAAACCTCTTGCTGGAAACTATTTAGTTTATTTTGTAACGGAATTGATGTCAATCGCGGAGACAGATCGCGGTAGGCTTCCGCCGTTGACGAATGGATTTTCGGAACCACAAGCAGACCCCGAGCGGCGGGCAGATCGGGAAGAGGGTAAAGTTCTTCGCCTCGGCCAAGTCCGAGCGCAGTGCCGCCATGCAGGAAGAACGGCACGTCGCTTCCGAGTTCTGTGGCGAGTTTGAATAAGACGTCGGAAGGAAGCGCCTTACGCGCCAGAACCGGTAACGCCAAAAGGACTGCGGCGGCATCCGAGGACCCACCACCGAGTCCCGCTCCGGTGGGGATGTTTTTCTTTAGATGAAACGAGATATTTCCATGAATTGAAAGAGCTTCCAAAACGGAACGGGCGGCTCGTTCGACCAGGTTATCCGGTATCTCCGGCGTTCCTTCAATGACGATTTGGGTGCTGCGCGCCCGGGCGAAGGAGATCTCAAGATGATCGGCCAGAGAGATGGTTTGGAAGACGGTCCGGAGTTCGTGATACCCGTCGGGTCGCCGGTAAAGCACCCGCAATCCCAAGTTCAGTTTGGCGAATGCGCGCACGCGGACAGCTCTGCTGGTCGCAGATTCCGCTTGCCGCGCCCTCATTTGTCGTACTGGAGGAGGGAGATCACATTGTAGCCGTTGAGTTTATTGCGGCCGCCGAGGAAAGTCAGCTCAACTACAAACGCCATGGCTGCAACAGTTCCCCCTAAACTCTCAACCAGCCGGGCCGTTGCTTTGGCCGTCCCGCCGGTCGCCAGCAGATCATCCACTATCAGAACCCGGCAACCTTCGGGAATTGCGTCCTTATGAATCTCAAGTGTGTCCGAGCCGTATTCAAGATCGTAGGTTACGCGCGCGCAGTCCGCCGGCAGCTTCTTGGGCTTGCGAACAGGAACGAAGCCCGCGCCCAGAGCGTAGGCCACGGCGGGAGCAAAAATGAAACCGCGGGCCTCAATCCCCAGAACCACATCGACACCCAGATCCCCGCATTGATTCTTCAGGCCATCGATGACGCCTCTCAGGCCCTGTTTGTCTTTGAGAAGCGTGGTGATGTCATAAAAGAGAATCCCGGCTTTGGGAAAATCGGGGACCTCACGAATGAGCTGTTTGAGGTGATTCATGCCTTGGACAATTGGGGAAACCGGTCACTCCGCGCGAAAGGAACCCAATTGTTGCACGGGAGCTTCCTGCGCTTCAACCCCGCGTACTTCGGCCATCCGCGGACCTTGATGGAGAAGGGCTTCCAGGCGATTCAACTGATCGGCTGTTCCGGTAGCGTAGACCTGAACCCGTCCGTCGTCTTCGTTTCTTGCCCAGCCACGCACGCCGATCCGGAGTGCGTTCTGCTCGACGAAGTATCGGAACCCGACTCCCTGTACGCGTCCCGAGACAAACCAGCGGCGCGCTTCGGTCACCGGTCTTTTCAGAGTGCCGATCCGTGGGGACTGGTGGAAGCGGAATTGTTTATGACTTCTTCGATTGCCAGTCGCAAACTGCTCACGGTAAAAGGCTTGGCGATCAGATGAAATCCCTTGTCGACGACATAGCGCTGGACGACATGGCGATCGTCGTAGCCGGACATGAAAAGGACTTTGAGATCCGGATCGGTCTGGCGAAGACGCTCGACCAGCATTGGACCGCTCATGCCCGGCATCACGACATCTACAAGAAGCAGATCCGGGCGACTACGGAAACTTTCGAAAGCTTTGATCGCACTCTCCGCACCTTTGGCTACGGTGACTTCGTAGCCTTCTTCCGCGAGGATCGATTGGAGGAGACGGAGGATGTCAGGCTCGTCGTCGACAACAAGGACCGTGCGGCGCGGGTTGAGCAAACTGTCGGATTTCGCACTGTTCAATTAAAGAATCCCGCCTCAAATCTAGCCTGGAAACCCAGCTACGGCAAGCGTCTAATTGTGATTGATAATACAAATCACGTTGTATCTATTAGATCCTGCAAAGGCGTTTAATACAGTAATGGCGATTCACGGAGAGCAATACGCGCTGATGACCCGCAGACAGTGGGTTGCTGCGGCAGGCGCCGGTTTCGGCCTCGCCGCCGCGAGGGAATTGTTTGGCGCCTCAGACTTTTGGAACAAGAAAGACCCGTCGGCATGGACCGAAGACGAAATTCTGCAGTTGGCCACGCGGTCTCCGTGGGCGAAAACCGGCCAAGTCCTGCCAAAGCCAAACCGTGATAAAGGGAGTTTGCAGCGACAGACTCCGGATCTGGGAGGTGGAGTGTATGGCCGGTCGGACAGCAAGAAGCCAGGCGAGGTTCCGATCGTGCCGGTAACTGAAGTGACTGTTATTTGGGCGAGCGCGAAACCGCTTCAGGATGCACTCCACAATTCATTTCCCGCCGACTTTGCCAATCACTATATCATCGGCGTTAATGACCTGCCGGCGGACCAGGGCGGTCGAAAGGTAGATCTGGAAAACTTGGCGGCGAATCTAAAAATCCGGGGAAAAGATTCGGTGGACGCGGTAGGTAATCTCCGGACACGGGATACGATCATTTTTGCTTTTTCGAAGGAACTGCTGCCACTCGCCGTGGCCGACAAGGAAGCCATGTTCACTTTGGACGCGAACGAATTCTCCGTCAAAGTCAGGTTCGATTTGAAGGAAATGATCTACCGGGGAAAGCTGGCAGTTTAGAACAGAGTGGGCTGATCCGGCGGTGCGCCGGCTTTTTTGCGTTTCGAACGCAGCGGACTGCCGACAACTCCGAGAACCTGAATACTTTTCAGAGCAGAACGCGGGACAAAGACGCGCTGATTGTTGGCGTCAGGCTCGGGCGGCGTCACAGTGAAACCGGCGATCTCCCAAGCGAGCAGGTTGTTGGGCAGGATGCCATCCATGACCTCGCCATCTCGAAATGCCATTCGAACCCAGAGCCCTTCGAGCTTGGGGCGGGTCATGAAGACCCGGCGGGATTCCGCTTCGGCCTCAAAGTCCTTAACGAAGCAGACACTCTTGACCTCTTCGTAAGGAAGTAGAACCAAAGTACCGTCAGGTTTCAAAAGCTCTACAACAGTCGGTTGCAGATAGCTGAAGGTATTGACGAAGCCGGTCAGGGTCTCCCGGTCGAACCGGCGGACGATGACCTTTTTGGCTGTCGAACTGGCCACGAGACCTCAGTTCCACCCGCGGAGGCGGGTGATTCCGGTCAACTTGCACGAATCCGCCGGAATTGATTTAAACATTTTCGCGGGTATTGTATCATTGCACGAAAGGGATCCACAGTGAACAGAGCTAAACCCTTTGTTCGCTGTCGAGGAAGAACCGATGGCGGAAATCGGATTAACGGCTGAGTCGCCCACGTCTCGCGGCATTCGGGCGTTCCTTGCCTTCTGCAGGATGGAGAAGGGCTTATCGGTGAATTCACTCGACGCCTATTCCCGCGATCTGGCCCGATTCCGGGCATTCGTCGAGCCCGGATGCGACGGGAATTTGCCTGATGCGGAAGTTTTGCGGTCCTATCTCAACTACTTGTATGAAAAAGAGTTAAGCAGCAGGTCGATTGCGCGTCATTTGAGCGCGATTCGCAGCCTTTTTCATTTTCTGGTGGCCGACGAAAAGGTTGCGGTAGACCCCACGGAGCATTTGTCCAGCCCGAAGCAGTGGAGCACGATTCCGAAGTTCCTGAACCGCGAACAGATCGAGAAGCTCATCGCCGCGCCTGACTGTGGAAAACCGAGCGGCATGAGAGACCGGGCCATGTTGGAGCTTTTGTACGCCACTGGCATCCGAGTATCTGAATTGATACAGTTACGCTTGTCGAATCTGGATTTCCGGCTTGGCGTCGTTCGAGTTACCGGTAAGGGCAGCAAGCAGCGCATCGTTCCGGTCCATGCGGCGGCCGTGGCGACGATCACGGATTACCGGGACCGGGGGCGTCCGCTTCTGTTGAAGGGAAAGACCACCCCGTATCTCTTTGTTACCGCCCGAGGCGGCGCGATGACCCGGCAGGCATTCTGGGCCAGCATCAAGCTCAACGGAAAGAAGGCAGGCATTTTTCATCATCTTTCGCCGCACGTCCTGCGGCATACTTTTGCAACCCATCTTCTGGAAGGCGGGGCTGACCTCAGGAGCGTTCAAACCATGCTCGGTCACGCCGACCTTTCCACAACCGAAATCTATACACACGTGGTCCGCTCGCGCCTGCGCGACACTTTGGACCGCTACCATCCGAGAGCCTGAGCGATGAGCGATTACATGTTCGTGCTCGAAAGCCATCTGGATGCCGCCCAAAACCGGGTGGTCACCGAAATGGCGCGAGTTGCAACCGAAGCGGGAATGAATGTCTGGCTGACCGGGGGAGCCATGCGGGATACTCTCCGCGGCGCCCGGATTGTGGACCTCGATTTTACGGTCGAGCGGGACGCTCTCAAGGTCGGGAAGTCTCTCGCCCGCGCATGCGGCGGACAGATTCTGTCGGAAGACGGGCTGAAGCGCGGCGTGGAGATGGAACTGGCGGGAGGAGTCCGTGCTTCCGTCTCCAATTCGCGCTCTGAGAAATATTCGAAACCGGGCGCCAAGCCGCAGCTGGCTCCGGCGACCATTCACGAGGACCTGATGCGCCGCGACTTCACCATTAATGCGATGGCGCTGTCATTGAATCGCGGCTCCCGCGGGCTGCTCATCGACCCCACGAATGGACAGGCAGATCTGTTCAGTCGAGAGCTGCGAACCACGAATGCCTACGCGCTGTACGACGACCCGTCACGCATTTTCCGGCTTATCCGTTTTCAATATGTTCTGGGTTTCGAGGTTTCTGCCCGGACACAGTCGCAAATCGAGAATTCGCTGCTGGGCGACTACCAAAAAGCGGCGCCGGCCTCTGCGCTGGCGACGGAGATTCGCGCGCTTTCCGGGAGTGAAAATGCCGTTGCGGCGCTCGAAGCCTATGATCGCCTGGGACTACTGAAAATAATCTCGCCCGCGCTTACCGGCGCAAAACTGAACGCGCCGGGTCTCACGCGTTTCGAGAAGTTGGCGCACAGCGTTTTGCCTCCGGATGCAAAGGGCGGCTGGCTCGCGTTCCTGACGGTGCTGACGGAAAAGATGAACGCCCGCGACAGCGGCGACCTGCTGCGGAAATTCCAGCTTCCCCGGAAAGAGCTGGAGGGACTCAAGAAGCTGAAATCCAAAGCGAAGAAGCTGGAAACAGCCCTGAAGTCGCCACGAATCACCAAGCCCTCACATGTTTATGAGGCGCTCAAGGACGCCAGTGCGGATGAAGTGCTCATGGTGCTGTACGATTCCGCGCACCGGGTGGTGCAGGACCGCATGCGCGCTTACTATCAGAAATATTTGCCGCTCTCGCAGGAGGTAACCGAGGAGCAGGTTGCCGCCACGGGACTCAAGCCCGGCACTCCCAAATTCGCCAAGGCATTCAGCGATATGGTGATCACGCATCTGAATGCGCGCCCGAAGAAGGTGCCTCCGCCGGAGCCCGAAGTTATAGGGCCGCCCGCATCGCCGATGGCAGCACGGGGCGGAGCCCGCAAGTAATCCTCACGCCATCCGATCTCCGCTCTTTAGGACATACGTATGGATGCCTGCGGCGGATTTTCCGGCTTGCCTTCTATTTCGCGGGAGGTGCGGCGCGACAGCGTTGAAACCAGCCAAACGAGCCCTGCAAGAGCCGTGGCAGCCATCAGCCAGCCCACCACGACTAACAGGAACGCCGCCGTCAGATCGGGCCACTGAAAGTGGAATTGGCTCAGACGGTCCCAGCGGTCGAGCATCCAATGCCAGCCTGTGTGGGCGACCAGGGCAGAGAGAATGATCGTACCCGTCTTCTCGGTGACCACAAACCGGAAGAGAAGGCCCAGCAGCGGGATCATCAGCGCGAGCACCAGTAATTGGCCGAGTTCGACGCCGATATTGAATGACAGGAGAGATGTCAGCAGATGCGATCCGGCGAACTGCAGTGTCTGCCGCAGCGCGAATGAAAAGCCGAAGCCGTGCACCAGGCCGAACCCGAAAGCGACGATCCACCGCCTGTTCACCGTGGCGCCACCGACGATATTTTCGAGCGCCATATAGACGATGGACATGGCGATCAGGGTCTCGATCAAAGGTGGGAACCAGAGTGCGTCCGGTCCCAGGTTGTAGGCGGAGCCGATCAGAGTAATCGAGTGCGCGACCGTGAACGCGGTTACCACAGGGATTAACCCGCGCAGGCGGCGGAATGGAATCACGAGGCAAAAAAGGAACAGCAGGTGATCGGTCCCGTCGAGGATGTGGAAGAACCCGAGGCGGACGAACCGGAGCGCGGCCTGATGCCAGCGCGGATCGAGCCGGAGCAGTCCGGGATCTTCAGTGAACTCGAATGCGCGTTCGGGGCTGCCGGGCGGGTCGAAACGCATAGCAGTCACCACATGCAGACCTAACCGCCCCAGCCGGGACTGGATCGAAAAGCGGGAGCGATCCGAATGGATGGGGTACTCGAACAGCACGTCGAGCATGACCTGGTTCCAATAAACGTTGGCGCCCTCCGGCAAACGAGCGCCGGATACATGCGCCAGCGCCGACTCGTAACTGCCGAACGAGCGGTCCGAGGGCAGGGAAATGCGGGTTGCGGCGACTTTTGGCTTTGACAGGAGGCGATCGTCTTCGTAAAGGTCCACGAAGTCGGAAATCCAGAGCGTGGCCGCGTCGGCGAGCAGCGGGTCCGTACGTGATATGTCGAGATACCCGGATCCAAGGGTCGGGAAATCGATGTCGCGCATGGCGACCAGAGGCACTCGAACCAGGAGGTTCAGACGGTTGCCGGACGGCTTCACAAAGGCCTGGACGGTCACGTCGTTAGGGATTTCGTGAGCGGTGAGGCCCGCGGGCAATGCCAGACAGAGCAGCCCGAGAAATGCAGCTCCCAGTGCCTGGTTGCGAAAGTTTGCGTATGCCGCTCCGTTGAAGACGCTCTCTCCCCGGGATGCGTAACGCTCCGGGTCGGGCGAAGCCCGGCCGCAGGGCCGAAGCCCCGCCCCACATCTGCTGTCAGCGTCTTCATCTGGTTTGTTGGCCCGAAGGGCCATGTCGACTCCGTTGAAGACGCTCTCTCCCCGGGATGCGTAACGCTCCGGGCCGGGCAAAGCCCAGCCGCAGGGCCGAAGCCCCGCCCCACATCTGCTGTCAGCGTCTTCATCTGGTTTGTTGGCCCGAAGGGCCATGTGGACTCCCTCACGGTTACGGTTCGAAAACCTTTTCTGAACCGCGCGCGTCAGCAAGCGGCGTTGAAAATCGGTGGTACGCGAATTTCTGCAACTTGGTACCAGATTGGTCCGTGCAATCACAAATCAGTCCGTCGAATGACGATACTAACAGTCTTCAGCGGTCTTTTTCCGGAGCGTCCGGATTTCTTCGAGACGTTCCCCGATTCGTTTTTCCACGCCGCGATCGGTCGGATGGTACCAGCGGCGACCGGCGAGCGACTCCGGCAGGCATTCCATCTGGTTCACGGCATCTTCGAACTTGTGGGCGTGCTGATATCCCGCGCCGTAGCCCCAGGACTTCATCGCTTTGGTAGGCGCGTTGCGAAGATGCATCGGAACCGGTTCGGCGCGCCCGGTCTGAACTTCGTGCGTCACGTCGCCCAACGCCCGATAGGAAGCATCGGACTTCGGCGCGACCGACAGATAAATCACTGCCTGGGCTATCGCCAGATCCCCTTCCGGCATTCCGAGAAAATGCACGCACTGCTGCATCGCCATACACTGTTCGAGTGCGCGCGGATCGGCAAGGCCGATGTCTTCGATCGCCATCCGCACGACTCTTCGGGCAATGTACATTCGGTCTTCGCCGGATTCCAGCATGCGCGCCAGCCAGTAGAGGGCGGCATCGACGTCGCTCGACCGCACCGATTTATGCAGCGCGGAGATCAGGTTGTAATGCTCTTCGCCGGTCTTGTCGTAGAGCAGGACTTTCCGTCCTAAGGCATCTGTAACCGATTGTTCGGTGATCTCGCCGGAACTGGCCGCGACTTCCAGTGTGTTGTAGGCCGAGCGGGCGTCGCCGTTGGAAGCCGCGGCAATCTGCTCCAGAATTTCATCCGCTGCGGTAATGCCCAGGATCGGTAATGCGCGCCTCAGCAATGTGACGATCTCTTCCGCGGTGAGAGCCCGCAGCATGTAGACCTTAGAGCGGGAGAGCAGCGCCGCGTTGACTTCAAAAGATGGATTCTCCGTGGTCGCGCCGATCAAGATGATGTCGCCCTTTTCGACATAGGGCAAGAACGCATCCTGCTGCGCCTTGTTGAAGCGGTGGATTTCGTCTATGAAGAGGATCGTTCGCCGCCCGAGTTTGCGCAGACGCTCCGCATCGGCCATCACCGCTTTGATTTCCTTGATTCCGGCGAGCACGGCGCTGAAGGGAAGAAACTCGCTTTTCGTCATGCGGGCGATGATCTGCGCCAGCGTCGTCTTGCCGACGCCGGGAGGCCCCCAGAGGATGATCGACGTCAGTTGATCTCGTTCGATTTGGGAACGCAGCGGCTTGCCGGGTCCAAGAATATGTTCCTGGCCGGCAAAGTCATCCAGTGTTTCGGGACGCATGCGATCGGCCAAGGGGCGCTTGGCGTCTTTTTCGAGGCTGGCGGGCAAGTCGCCGAACGGACTGGCATCGAACAAGCTCAAGCGGTGACGGCCTCGTGGACTCGCTGGGTACGCGCCTCGTAGAGCAGGACAGCGGCGGCTATGGCCGCGTTCAGCGACTCGACGCCCACAGTGGGAATCGCGATGTCTTTCGCTATGCCGTGCAGTTCCTGGCTGACCCCGCGTCCTTCGCTGCCGATCACGATGGCGCATTTCCGGCTGAAATCGACATCTGCCGCGAATGTCTGCGAACCGGTGAAGGGCATCGCGGCGTAGAGATCCACGCGGCGCTGCTTCAGGGACGCACGGGCGAGTTGCGCGTCGATACCGGACACAAAGGGAATTCGGAACAGGGATCCTGCCGATGCACGCAGCGTCTTCGGATGAAACGGATTCACGGTTCCCTTGACAAACATGATGCCTGTGGCGCCGAACGCTTCCGCAGCGCGCGCAATGGCGCCTGCGTTGCCGGGATCCTGCAGGCCATCGAGCACGACGACCAGGCTCTGGCCCCGGAACAGCTGATCGACGGACCATGCGGGAGGCTCAACCAACGCGATGACGCCCTGGCTGGTCTCCGTCGCCGCCACGGTCTGGAATAAATTGTCCGGCAGGATTACCGTGCGCGGGCCGCGCAAGCCCGAAACATGCCGCTCTACCGTGGTTTGCACGGATGCCGAAGCCAGCACGATACGGACATTTCGTTCGCTGCGCAGCGCCTCTTCGAGCAGGTGGAAGCTTTCGGCGACGCACCAGCCTTCGTCGGTGAGGCCGCCGCGCGCGATGGCTCGCCGTACGTCTTTGAGCAAAGGATTTGCCGCGCTGGTAATCGTTTCTGTTCGTGCCATGCGGTCAGGAGAGGACATCGCTGCGACGGCTGCGCATACAATGTTGACATAAGAATAACGCATCTCAAGCGGATAGCCGGTCCGGCGGCGTTGGTTCTCGTCGTATTTGTCCTTGGGTATCTCATCTCGCTTACGATCCGGATCGGGCGACAGAGTAGGCTCGACGAAGCCCGCCCCGCCGACGTGATCGTCGTGATGGGCGCGGCGGAATATCGCGGACATCCTTCGCCTGTTCTCAAACTCCGGCTGGATCATGCCGTGACTCTCTATGAGCGCAAGCTCGCGCCTTACATAATGACCACGGGTGGTCCGGGCGGCGACCCGTCATTTACGGAGGGCGGGGTAGGGCGTTCTTACCTGATCGACCGCGGAGTGCCGGCAGAGTCGATCATCGTGGAGGACGAAGGGGAGTCGACGGCGTACTCTCTCAGCGCCGCTTCCGAGATTCTGCGCCGCATGGGCCTGCATTCCTGCATCATCGTCAGCGACGGTTATCATCTGTTCCGGGTCAAACGGATACTGCAGCGCGAGGGCTTCGCTGCCTATGGATCTCCACGCGAACAAGGTGACACAACGATTCCGAAGGAATGGTGGCAGTATTTTCGCCAGGCGATTGCCTATGGGCTATGGCGCATCGGTGTGCGCGTCTAAGTCCTAAAATAGCTGCCCTGCTGTATATTTAATACTTCTTCATGCCTTTTTCAGGGCGGAAGAAGAATAACAGCTTCTCCAAGTCGAGAGGATCAATGACCTTTACAGCCGCGCTCTTTGTAGCGCCTGACCTGAGTACGCGGCTTGCCGCGCTTGAAACCGCCACAAAGAATGCGCAGTCCGCCGGCGATAACGCCTGGATGCTGATCAGTGCGGCATTAGTGCTGCTGATGACCGGTCCCGGCCTCGCGTTATTTTATGGCGGACTGGTGCGCCGCAAGAATGTACTGTCCACGATGATGCACAGTTTTCTCATGATGGGATTGATCACGGTGCTGTGGGCTTTCGTGGGCTACAGCCTGGTGTTCAGTGAAGGCAATCCGTTTATCGGCGGTCTGAAATATGCGTTTCTGAATGGTGTTGGAACCGATCCCAATCCCGACTATGCCGCAACCATACCGCACTTGACGTACATGATCTACCAACTCATGTTCGCCGTAATTACGCCTGCGTTGATCTCCGGAGCGTACGCGGAGCGGATGAAATTCAGCGCGATGACGCTGTTCACCACGCTATGGGCTTTCATCGTGTACTTCCCGATGGCGCATATGGTGTGGGGCAAAGGCGGATTCCTGAATGCTTATCTGGGCGGACGAGTCCCGACTCTGGATTTCGCCGGCGGCACCGTTGTACACATCACTTCGGGCGTATCCGCGCTGATGTGTGCGTTGTACCTGGGAAAACGCAAAGGCTACCCGCAGGAAGCGATGAAGCCCCACAGCATGGTGTTGAGTGTCATCGGAGCCTGCCTGTTGTGGGTCGGTTGGTTCGGATTCAATGCGGGCAGTGCGACCGCCGCCAACGGGCTCGCCACTACCGCGTTTGTCGCCACTCATTTCGCCACCGCCACCGCTGCCCTGGGCTGGCTGGCCGCTGAGTGGCTGAAATCGGGAAAGCCCAGCATGTTGGGCGGCATCTCCGGTGCGGTGGCAGGACTGGTGGCGATCACTCCGGCCTCAGGCTTTGTGAAGCCGATGCCTGCGATGCTCATTGGGTTGCTGGCGGGCATTGTCTGCTTCCTGATGGTGACCGCGGTCAAACACGTCTTTGGTTATGACGATACTCTCGACGCGTTCGGCGTCCATGGCGTGGGTGGCACGCTGGGCGCGCTGCTGACCGGTGTGTTTGCGACGAGTCTCATCAACAATACGCCGATCAACGGAAAAGTGGTTCCGTTGGGTCTGGTGGACGGCAACCCGGGACAGATTCTCAATCAGGCAATCGGTGTTTTGGTCGCGGTCGTTCTGGCGACAGTAGGTACATTGGTTATCCTCAAGGTTTGCGATGTGCTGATCGGCGTGCGCGTGGAAGCCGACGTCGAGGAACAGGGCCTCGATCTCACCCAGCATGGTGAGGAAGGCTATTTCCTCGAGGCGTAGTGAACGCGGCGGCCATACTCGGAAAAGAGGAACATGAAAAAGATTGAAGCAGTCGTCCAGCCCTTCAAGATGGAAGAAGTCAAAGAGGCGCTCAAGAATATCGGCGTTGACGGAATGACCATCAGTGAGGTTCGCGGCCACGGACGGCAAAAGGGCCACAAAGAGGTTTACCGCGGTCAGGAATATAACGTGGATCTGCTTCCGAAAGTGAGGTTCGATCTCGTCATTCCCGACGCGCGGCTGGAGGAAGTGGTCGACTGCATAACCAATGCCGCGCGGTCGGGAAAGATCGGGGATGGCAAGATCTTCATTTACGACGTCGCCGAAGCCATCCGCATTCGTAACGGCGATCGCGGAGACATGGCCGTCTAGTTCGCCGGCGCCTCATTGCGCGCGATCGACACCTTCGGGGTTGCCAGATAACCTACAATCTGGTTCTTCTGTACCTGATTGACGACGATCTCGTATGGTTGACGAGCTTTTGACGTATAGAACTGGACGGGCTCGTTGACGGTGCGGTCCTTCTTCTCAACGCGCTTGTCATCCGCCACCACGTCGAGTGTAAAGCGATTGCGGCCTGTGTCGGTTTTCCGCAACGTCAGTTCGATGTCGCCGACCTTCTGCATTTTGCCGTTCTTGGCCAGTGTAAATTCGTAGATATTCCGGTCGCCCAGATCGCGGAGCGCCTGAATCTGTTTGCCGTTTGTCGCAACAAGACCGCTCATGACGCCCATGTCGCCGCGGGCGCGCTGCAGATCGGCGCGGGTTTCATCCAGTGCGGTTTTGGTCGACGCCACGTCTGTTTTAACGCTGCCGACGTCTGTTTTAACGCCGCTGACGTCGGTTGTAATCCCGTCAATTTTACCCGCAGCGTCGACGGTCGAGTCCTTTACCTTGCCCAATTCGGTGTTGAATACCTCCGCCTGTTCGGCCGAGCTCTTTGCCAGCCGGGACGCCACAAGATCAGCATGCCGCAACGCTTCCTGCTGAGCTTTCGTGAGGCTGGCATTTTCATCCTGTTGAGTCTGCGCGAGGGACTGACGCAGTTCATTCATCGCGCTTTGAGACTGCACATCGGCATCTGCCAGCTTTGCCCGAAGCGTTGCGTTGTCCTGCTGCGCCGCCGCAAAGCGGCTTCTGAGGTCATGTGTTTGGTAACCCGAATAAGCCCCGACGGCGATTACTCCAGCCGCCAGCGCCAAGAGCCAACCATAGTGATGACCAGCGGTCCCTGCAGGACGAGATTCATTAGTATTGTCTGTCACGGTGAAAAGGCCTCCGGGCACTGCTAAGGCACGAACGCAGCCATTACGCTAAGTCCTGAGTTTTCGATGCCTTCGGCTCGGGCCGTCGAGTGTCGGCACAAATTGCCGGAAAAAGTTCCCTGCCTCTGCGCTAAACTTCCGCCCCGGCGTAAGGCGACCGCTTTGCAGCCGCCTTACGCCGGGGGCTGTATATCCGATTGGCTCTATTACAGTTCGCGGGAAGATCCACCCGCCATCCTTGTCTTCGGGCGGCTGGCTGTGGCTTGTTTCGAAGCGCCCGCGGCTTCGTCGTTGATCATGCTCTGGGCGAGGTCGTTCAGCTTCTCGTCCGCTTCCTTCTCCTCCGCCAGTGTTTCGTCGAGCAGCCGTACTGCCTGGCTGTTACCGAGAAGTTCCGCGTGCGTCCGAGCGGAGCCATATCCGGATATTTCGTAATGCTCCACCTTCTGCGCAGCCGCGATCAAGCCGGCATCGCGGACGGCTGTTTCTTCGGTCGCGCTGACGAGTTCATTGCCCTCCTTGATCAGGCCGTTCATCGCGGCGCACTTTTTGCCGGTCGCTTTTTCGTCCAGCGCCTGGAAGATGCGTTCCAGCCGCAGGACCTGATTCTCCGTTTGTCCGAGGTGCTCTTCGAACGCATCGCGAAGTTCTTCCGATGCCGCGGCGCTGGCCATCTCGGGCAGAGCCTTGGTTAATTGCTTTTCCGCGTCATAGAGATCGCGAATTTCGTCGAGAAACAGTTCTTCCATCGTTGTTACTTTTGACATCGTTGCCTCCTGTTTGTAAAAAAATAGAGTGTTGACTTACTGCCGCGTCCAATTCCCGGAATGAGCGGTGTGTTCCCAGTAGGGGCTGGTGCCGTAGTGCTTATGAATGATCCGGCCAAATGCGGGGTCAGCCATGTCAGGCCAATTATCCTTATCGAAGTCCGGTGCGCCTTCGAGAGTACGGCGATCCATATCGAGGATAAATTCGTGATCTGCCGCATCAATTTGCAGGGCGTTCCACGGTACGGGAAACCGTTTATTGCTGACTCCGGGGAAGCCGCAGAAGGAAAGAACGGCATAAGCGATTCGGCCAGCCTCGAGATCGAGCATGACCTCTTCGATGTTGCCTAATTGTTCTCCGGTCGGCTTCAGCACACGATGACCGGCCAGGGTGCTCGCGGCGACCAGGCCGTGCGTCCGCAGATTTGCTGCGATGTTTGCGTCCGGAGATGCTGGTCCGCCTTCGGCGATCATGTTGGATATCGCCAGGTCAGCCGGACGGTCTGAAAATCCATCGCGAACATCGTCACGGGATATGGCTTTGGATTCGTTCGGCGCGTTTCTGATGTCGTCGCGTTGAGCGCCGATATGCAGGGTGCCTTCAGCGATACGGCTGTTTTCGAACTGATTGGTAGCCATAAGAATGACGCTCCGCCCGAAGATGGAGCAATCACTCTTCCATGAGGCTTCGATATCGGAGCGCGCCGCTTTTTTACCGTTTCTTCGTTGTAATCTGAGGCAAACTGTCTTGGGGCGCCCCGGCTTCGCCGTTGCGGTCTTCAATTCGAATCATGGCCGCGGCAGCCATGTCGCGAACATAGTTATGGCTGTCGGAGAGCAGGGGCTGAAGTTTGGAGATGCTGCCGGAGTTTCCCCGCTGGCCCAGACCCTTGGCGGATTCGAGCCGGACAAACTGGTTATCATCCTGAAGGCCCCATTCCAGCAGCGTAATGGCGTAAGGTTCGGGATCCTTTGACAAGTAGGCGGCGGCGGCCGCGCGG
The DNA here is from genome assembly GCA_036273015.1 of Bryobacteraceae bacterium. GTDB lineage: Bacteria > Acidobacteriota > Terriglobia > Bryobacterales > Bryobacteraceae > BOG-234. Next base: position 32,127 of record DATAXN010000055.1, read on the forward strand.
CCGAGAGCGCCTTTACTCTTCAGGTCCAGGCTGTCTTTAACGGCTGGGAAAGCCGCCGATACCGGACCGAACATTGCACCAGTCGCATCCTGGGCGCCCATGAACACGAGCTGTTTCGGATGGTGCAATTCCTCTTTCGCTTTGTGTTCCGCATTCTTTACCAGGCTCGGAGCCGTATCTTTGCGGTCTCCTGCAAGGACGTCGATCAGAAAATCACGCCCGGCGGAATCACCCAAAGCCGAGAGTGACTTGGCAGCGGCGAAAGCCACTTCACCCTTGTCCGAAAGTGCTTCCTTGAGGGAAGGGATGGAAGACGTTGCCTTGAGCTCGCCGAGAATGAGGGCTGCGCTCTCACGCATGAGCGGGTCTTTATCGTCCTTGAGTATCCGTTCTACTCTGCTGACAGCTTCCGGGTCCGGAGCGCCGAGTGTGCCGATCGCCGTCAGCGCCTCCCCGCGGTGCGCCGAACTCTCTTTAAGAGAAGTGTCGATGACCTTCCACGCAGGTTGCTGAGTGGCCGCCCCGGCATCGCCGAGTGATGCGAGTAAAAGCACGAAATGACCGATCATGCCCTCGCGCGGGCACGCAGCGTTCCCAATGCGGAGTTTCGAAGAATATCAGCGAAAGATACGCAATGTTCATCACAATCCCCGCGAACCATCGGGCAACCAAATTGCAACACAGCCCCGACAAGGGGATCCAAACGCAAATGTTAATCGATTGGATGGAAGGGTTGAAAAAGGCGCGTAGGATTTCGATCGTCTCATTGGGGCTTTATGCTGTTGCGGGCGTTATGCCGGCGCAGACCGACACTTCGACAGCATCTCAGCCTGCTGCATCTCAAGCTGCTCCTTCGCAAACAACATCGCCAGATCAGCAAGAGTTCAAACCCATGACGCAGGGGGAGAGGTTTCACCATTACGTTCATGGGATGTTCAGCGTTGAGGCTTTGGCCCGCTCGGCGGCCGGTGCAGCAATTCTGCAGGAAACCAACACACCCGCGGAATGGGGACAGGGGGCGGACGGTTATGCCAGACGATTCGGGAACTCATATGCGCAGCACATGATGCGTCAAACACTGATGTACGGAGCTTCCGATCTGCTTGATGAGGACAACCGGTATTTGCCTTCGGGCAGGAGCGGTTTCGGACCGAGGTTCACATATGCACTGGAAAGCAGCTTCCTCGCCCGCAGGCACGACGGAACGCGGCGACTCTCTTTCTCACGGCTCGGCAGCTACGCAGCCGTTGCGGTCATTTCCCGGGAATGGCAACCACAGAGCACCAGCGATGCACAGAGCGCGGTAATGAGTTTCGGAACGACTATGGGTTCCGAAATCGGATTCAACATTGCCCGGGAATTTCTGCCTGGCATCTTTCATCGTCACTGACGCATAGCCACTGACGCAGGGCGGAAATCTTACTTTCGCGCCGTTTGAGATGGGTGCGCATTTTGAGGTGAATGCGCATTTGAAGTGACATTGGTTCCCGCGGGCGCGGTCGAGTAGATGAGAAGTGCAACTCCGCTTCCATCCGCATCGGTCGATTTTCCGAGCCCGATGGTCTTGACTCTGGTATCGTCCATTTTGAAGTTCTTAACGAGATAGTCGCGTACGACCATCGCCCGCGCTTCGGTCAGCGTTTTCTCCTGAATGCTGTCGCCCTTGTCGGAATAACCGGTCACCACTGCGAGTCCAAAAGGATTCGCCTGCAGGAATGTTCCGGCCACGTTCAGAGCCTTCGTGTCTTTGAGCTTCGCGGTGTCGTCCTTCGTGAAGATCTTCGATCCCTGCCAGGTGAAGCGTTTCGTCGCCGGTTCGGACGGCAATTGCGCGATTTCATTTTTCGTCAAATCGGCGGAATCCTCATAGCCGCGCTTATGAAAAAAATGACTCATCAGAAAGTTGTGCTTGGCGGCTTCCGCGTCTTCCTGCAATTCGGCTGTCGCCTGGTTTACGTTCTGATAGATCTTCTTGTCGTTGACCAATGCTCCGATGGTGCCGGCTCCGTCGTTGATTTTCGACGTAATCGAACCGAGATTGCCGGCCGTCTGGGATACGTTCTGCATGGCTCCGCCGGCCTGATCCAGAATGCCGTCAGCCTTCTTAATGAGATCGGAAATCTCGACAGGCGGTGCGCCTCCTACCGTATCGTTTGCCTGCACGGGAGGAGCGTTGTCTGTTCCAGGATAGATCTCAACGTATTCATCGCCCATCAGCCCTTCGGTATGTATTGCCGCTGTCGAGTCTTTTCGAATGAGCTTGCGCGTCGCGCTGTCCAACTCCATCTCCACGCGGGCGTTTTTATCGGGGCTTTGTGGAAGATCGATTCGACGTACTGTTCCTTTCTGAATGCCGGCCACGCGCACCTCGGCCCCTCCCGCCAGACCCGCCACATTCCGGAATTCCGCATTGAGCCGGTACTTGGACCGAAACAACATCTGATTCTTACCGATTAAGAAAACGCCGCCGGCGAAGACAAGGAGCGCCGCGACGATAAATATTCCCAGCCGAAATGCTCTTGACATGTCATCAGTCCTTTCCGAGGAATCGGATCACAAAATCGTCCTTGCTCTTCTGCAGCTCCTCAAAGGTGCCCTGTGCGACGATATTGCCTTTGTCCAACAGAACGAGCAGATCGGAAAAAGTCTTTGCTCTGTGAATGTCGTGTGTAACGACGACGGCAGTGACGGAATGTTTCTTTTTCAGGTCTATGATCAACTGCCCGATTTCCGCCGACGTGATGGGGTCGAGGCCCGCGGTAGGCTCGTCGAGGAGGAGAATCTCCGGGTCCAGCACCAGGGCGCGGGCAAGTCCGACGCGCTTTTGCATGCCCCCCGAAATCTCGGACGGCATCTTGTCGAAATCTTCGCCGCTCATACCGACACTGAGAAGCATCTCGCGTACTTTGTTTTTGCGCTGATCTTCGGGCAGATCGGCGTGGCGAGTCAAAGGGAAGTCGACATTTTGCTCGACGGTCAATGAGTCATACAACGCCCCCTGTTGGAACAGGTAGCCCATCTTCTTTCTGATTTCGTTCAACGGGCGAGTATCGAGTCCGGAGATTTCGGCGCCGGCGATGCGGACGGAACCCGAATCGGCCGGCTGAAGTCCGACGAGCAGCTTCAGTAAGACGCTCTTGCCGGTTCCGCTGCGGCCCAGCACGGCAACCGTCTGGTTTTGGGCCACACTCAGCGTGATTCCGTTCAGAACCCGTTGCTCTCCGAAGGATTTTCGAAGATCCCTGATTTCAACCGGTGTCTGAGCATTGTTGCTTTCCATTGCATCAGCTCCAAAACACCAGAATCAGCCGCACAAGAACGACGTCGGCCAGAATCACGAAAAGCGACGAGAGCACCACGGAACTGGTGGTTGAGCGCCCGACGCCCGCTGTTCCTCCCGTAGTTCGCATGCCCTGAAAACAGGAAGTGGTCCCGATGATGAATCCGTATACGAGCGTTTTGAGCGTGGGTGGAATGAAATCGCTGAAGAGAACGCCCTTGGTGCCGTTATCGAGGAAATGGCGGAGCGAAATCGGGTCCGCGATCGTTTCGGCGATCCACCCCATCATCACGGCGCAAAAGTCCGCGCATAAGGTAAGCAGAGGAAGCATCAGAATGCACGCCAGGACTCGCGTCGCCACCAAATACCGCAATGGTTCCACGGCGGACGCCTCCATCGCATCGATCTGCTCCGTGACTTTCATGGAACCCAACTCAGCGCCGATGCCTGCCCCTACGCGCCCGCTGACAACCAATCCCGTGATCACCGGACCGCTTTCCTTCATGACCGAATAGAAAATTACGGCCGGCAGCAGCGACTTGGCCCCGAAATGGATTAAACTGTCGCGAGTCTGAAGGGAAAGGACAACGCCGGTTGCCGCACCGGCCAATGCAACTAACGGAAGCGACTTCGACCCGATCTCATCGCATTGATGAAGGAATTCCCGAAATTCATAAGGTGGGGTAACCGCCGCTCGTGTGAGACGCGCAACGAATATCCCCAGTTCGCCGAACCACTCAAAGAGCGCAACGAGAGGATTCTTCCTCGCCTTGCTCCGAGCAGTCCCTGGAGCTGTCAATGTGGTGGAGGCGGTCATAAGCAGGCACCGCCGTCTTACTGACCTTTCGTGTGGCCTTCTTCGCTATGGTGCTTCATTACCGTCCGAGCGGCCACTTCTTTGGCGCGTCGCCCGTAGCGACCTTTCGATTCGGCCTGTTGTTTTATGTGTTCATACATCCGCTGCTCTTTTGGTCCCACGCCGCGGAGATGTTTAGTGCCAGGCATGATACTCAACCTTTCTGAAGAAATCATTTAGTGGTGGAAGTCGCGGTCGCGATCGCGATCCCACCTATGGTTATGCTCAACATGGCCGCGGGGTCCGTCCCAGTAGCCCTCATGGAAGTATCTTCCGTCGTGATGTGGACCAACCCAGTAGGCGCCCACATAGGGCGGCCGCGTCCAATATCCGCCATGCCAGACGTAGCGGCCTCTGACCGGATACCAATATCCGCCAACCCATTGATAACCGGCCCCGGGACTTGCCGGAATGGCAATAACACGGGGCGGGGGAGGAGGTCCGATGGAAATTCCTACCGATACGGCGCCCCAGGCCATTCCGCCAGCCAGCAATAAGGTGGCAAGCAAAGTTTTCTTCATAACGCCTCCTGCTGGTGAAAGGAGGCACGATCATCTCCAAAAACGGCGAAGGCCGGCTTTAGCACAACAAACGCCCGGTACGATAGAGCACGTGACAAGGCTGTTCGCAGAAGACAGAGCCGCTGTGCGGCGCAACCGCAACAGGGCGTAGAAGAGCCTATACAGATCCGATAGTAAATTGCAGACTTGTCCCGCCGCCGGGTGGGGCAGTGTTGAGTCTGATGCTGCCGCCGTGTAGTTCCGCTATCAGTTTCGCCGTGGCTAATCCAAGACCGGCTCCCGGATAGCCGCTGAGTCGTTTGAAGGGCAGAAAAACAGATTCGTTATATTCCGGATCGATACCGATTCCATTGTCCGAAACCTCAATGCCGTGGCCGTCGCCCGCGCTGCCCCCGGCCTTGACGGAAGATATCCGAATGCGGGGAGGCGCATCGCGCCTGCCGAACTTTATCGAATTGCCGATCAAAATCTCAAAGATCGTCAGCATGTGAACGGGATCGGCCGGCACCACCGGCAAAGGACCCGATACGATCACGGCGCCGGTTTCCGAAATCGCTCGTTCGAGAGTTGCCTGCGCGGACGTGAGCGCGGCATTCAGATCGACCGGCTCCAGGCGAGGCAACCTGCCGGCGATTTCCATATATTTCCGGACGCCGGCTGTGATTCGCTCCATGCGGCTCGACGCGTTCTTCAGAAACTCCATCAGGTTGTCTGTTTCGGAGTTCCGTCCGTCTTCGTTGCGTTTGACGAACAGAGCCAGCAGCGAGCCGGCCTGATTGAGAGGGCCCAGAAGATCGTGACCCGCGCGCTCGGAAAATGCCGTCAACCCGGAGAGCAGAGCCTGCGCCGCGATGAGCTCCTGCCGGCTCATTTCCGGTTGCGGCGCCACTACCGGCTTCTCCCCGCTGCTTTGTTCGGCACGGACGTTCCGCCAGCGGCTTCCCGCAGTGGCAGCATGATACGGAATTTACTTCCCGAACCCGCTGCGCTGCTCACGAGAATTCCGCCGCCCAGCGAACGGACGATACCCTGCACGGCCGCCAGGCCCAAACCTCTGCCTGTGAATTTCGTTGTGAAGAAGGGATCGAAGATCTGTGCCTGCATTCGATCGTCCATGCCGGGCCCGGAGTCCGACACCTGGACACATACGTACTCGCCCGCCGGAAGTTCATATCCGGAAGCGCTGGATTGATCGGCATTCAACTGAGACGGGCCGGTGAGCGGTGACATCGTAGTCGTAACCGTAATGCTGCCCGGTTTGTCTCCGATTGCTTCGACTGCGTTCATCACCAGGCTGAGAATCACCTGCTGGACGTAATTGGTATTGGTCTCAATAGCCGGAAGGTCTTCGGCGGACTGGACGGAGAGATGAATGTTCCGCGGCATTGAAGCTCGCGCCTGTGCGCAGGTGGCATCGACAATTCGCCGGATGTCGGCTGTTTCCAGGAGAACCTGGATTTTCCCCGAATATTCCAGTAGTTGCCGCGTGAGATTCGCCGCTCTTTGACTGGAACCCAGAATAATTTCGAGTATCGGAAATGCCGAATGAGCGGGATCCATGGATTCAAGAGCAAAGCTTGCCCCGGCCATAATCCCGGCCAGGAGATTGTTGAATTCGTGCGCGATGCCTCCCGCCAACAGACCAACGCTGTCCAGCTTTTCACGCCGCCTAAGCGCGGTTTCGGCGCGTTTCTGATCTTCGATATCCGTAAACGTACCGAACCAGCTGACAGGACCTTTCTCCGCCGCCGGAATCGGCACAGTTCGCATCAGATGCCAACGCCAGGTTTGGTCGTGAGTCCTTTGAATCCGCAATTCCGTTTCGAAGCCGCACCCGGACTGCGCCGCGCTCTTCCATTTGCCGCGAAACGCTTCTTTATCGTCGGCGTGAACCAGGCTTTCGAGCGATCCCAAACCAGCACTCATGTTGCCGCTGAACTCCGCCAGCCGCTGATTCGCATAGTGAATACGACCGCTGCAGTCGGCGGTCCAGACTAACTGCGGAATTGTCTCCGCCAGGATTCTGTAGCGCTCTTTCTCGTCGAACAGTTCCGCGCGGGTCGCTTCCAGTTCCAGATTCCGCTGCTCCAGCGCGACGCGCTGCCGCGTAATCTCTTCCTGAAAACGAAATCGCTGAACGGCGCCGGCAACAGTCCTGGAGAGCGCGAAGGCGCTGCTCGGACCTTTTGCCAGATAATCCATGACACCCAATTTCATGGCCTCCACGGCAATTTCTTCATTGCCGGTGCCGGTGAGCATCACCACCGCGCAGGGGAGGCTGGTGCTTTCCTCGCGGAGCAGCCGGACCATCTTGAGACCATCCAGATCCGGAAGATTGAAATCCAGAAGAATACAGTCGGGGCTAAAGGATTTCTGCTGTCGGAGGCCGTCTCGCCCTGTTTCCGACTCGGCATACAGAAAGGCCCCGGGACGGTCCGCATCCAGATATTGCTTGAATATCTCGCGGTCGACGGGATCGTCGTCAATAATCAGCACTCTCAGACGAGAAGTGACCAATTCGTTAGGTTTGCCGTTGGCCACCGCAGAGGCGCCGTCGGTTTCCAGACTGATTCTCATGACGACTCGCAGTTACGTTTTCGGCTAGTACTTTTCTGAGCAATTTTGGTGCAAAACGTACCGAATGGCTTGCCGACCCCGCCTCACTGATCGACCGGCAGGGTGAAATAGAAAGTTGCGCCTTTGCCCAGCTCCGACTCGACCCATATCCGCCCCTCATGGCGGCTTACAATCTTCCGGCAGATCGCCAACCCCATCCCGCTGCCGGAACGCCGGTCCCCGGGCTCAAGACACTTAAAAATACCGAAAATCTTCTCGGCGTACTGGGGCTCGATTCCAATACCGTTATCGCGTACGGAAAAGAGCCAGTCGCGTCCCTTTCGCTCGGCCGTGAGGTGAATGGCGGGGGCTGCGGCGGACCGGTACTTCATGGAATTCACGAGCAGATTCTGTAACAGCCTGGTCATCTGTACCGGATCGCCGGTGATTGCGGGCAAGTCCCCTTTCGTGATGGTTGCTCCGCTTTCCTGTATCAGGGAATGGAGGTTCTGTACCGCGTCATCCAGCGCCTCATGGCAGTTCATCTTTACGAAGAAATCGGCGCCGCGCGCTTCCACCCGCGAAAAGTCCAGCAGGTCATGGATGAGCCTTTCCATGCGCTCCGCGCCTTCCACGATGAAGTCGATGAATTGATCCGCATCGCCCTGAAGTTGCCCCTGATAGCGCTTGGCCAGCAGTTGCGCATAGATCGACACAGTACGCAGAGGTTCCTGCAGGTCATGGCTGGCAATGTACGCAAACTGCTGCAATTCCTCGTTGGAGCGCATCAGGGCGTTTGTTCGTTCCAGAACGCGTTCTTCCAGATTGGCGTTCAATTGGCGAATCTGCTCTTCGGTTTTCTTTCGTTCGCTGATATTGCGAATGGCGCTGGTAATCACCAGTCCTTCGTCGGTCTGGAGGGGACTGAAGCTGATCTCCACCGGAAAAGGCATTCCGCCTTCCGGATAAGCAGTTAACTCGATTCCTCTCTCGACGGGATCCGCTTTCGCCGCCGGGGCTTCGGGGAGGCTTGGGCGCTGTCGGAATCCCCATCCCGGAACCAGCGCGGAAATATTCCTCGAAAGCAGACGCTCCCGGCCGCTGCGGAACAGCACTTCCGTTTGCGAATTCACCATGAGGATTTCGCCATCCTCACGGCACATGACCATCGGATCCGGCGCGGCTTCGAGCAGCGAGCGGAACCTCTGTTCCGCTTTCTGAAGTACCTCTGCCTGTTTTCTCAGCGCGTCCGCTTGTTCCTTGAGCCTGGCGTTACCGCGGCTCAAATCCACGAACACCGCGACCTTGGAACGCAACACCTCAGGCACGATGGGCTTGAACAGGAAGTCGACCGCGCCCAGATCGTACCCTCGAAACAGATGTTCCTCATTCCGGTATCCGGTAAGGAAAAGAATCGGCGTCTGACGGGAGCGGGGACGGCTGCGGATTAGTTCCGCCGTTTCGAAGCCGTCCATATCGGGCATCCGGACATCCAGAAGGATGGCTGCAAAATCTTCATTTAAAAGGTGCCGCAGCGCTTCCTTGCCCGAGTTCGCCAGCACCAGATCCTCACCCAGCCCGCTAAGCGCCGCCTCTATAGAGACGAGATTATCGGGAGTATCGTCCACCAGGAGGATTTTCATCCTCTGTTCAACAGCCGGTTGGCGCGCCATCTGTGCACCGTTGGCGGACGTCATCGGCGGGGTCATCCGGCCACAGTCATTGTCGCCGGCGCCGATTGCTGCGCCCCGACCAGCCAGACCCGGAGCACCGAGAACAACTGATCCAGATCGACAGGCTTCGTAATGTAATCCGATGCGCCTGCTTCGATACACTTGGCGCGATCGCCCTTCATCGCTTTGGCGGTTACCGCAATGATGGGGAGTGAGCGGAATTCGCCGATTTGGCGGATTGCCTTCATGGTTTCATAGCCATCCATCTCCGGCATCATGATATCCATCAGTACGCCGTCGATGCCCGGAGTGTTTCGCAGCATTTCGATGCCGGTCCGGCCGTTTTCCGCGTGAACAACCTGAAGACCATGTTGTTCCAGAACGGTGGTCAACGCGAAAATATTGCGCACGTCGTCATCGACCACAAGAACCTTTTTGCCCAGAAGTCTCGAGTCGGTGCGGCGGGCCGAGCCGAGAATCTCGCGTTGCGATTCGGAAAGATCAACCTCCGCGCGATGCAGGAAGAGCACCGTTTCCTCGAGCAGACGATCAAGCGAGTCTACATACCGAACTACGCTTTGCCGGCCGAGTCTTCTGACTTCGGCATCCACCTCCGCTCCGGGGGCCGCCGGACCGCAGATGAGTATCGGCGGCGTGTGGGCGATCAGTTCGATCTGGATCGCCTCCACGAGCTGTATAGCGGGAATGTCCGCGAGTTGCATGTCGATGACGATGCCATCGAGGTATTGCTGACCCACCACAGCCAGAGTCTCGCCTCCCGATCCGACTGCCACAACCTCGACGTCGCTTCCACCCAGCTCATCCGCCCATTGAGCGCGGCGGACGTCGTTTTCCGCCACAATCAACAGCTTGCGGATGCGCCGTTCGAGCGAATGATGAATGGCTTCGAACGCGGCAGTGAGATTGTCCTTGGTAACGGATTTCTCCAGATAGCTCATCGCGCCGAGAGCAAGACCGCGCCGGCGGTTTTCGTCGCCGCTGATCACGTGTACTGGAATGTGTCTGGTATCGGGGTCGTGCTTCAGACGATCGAGAATCGTCCATCCGGCCATGTCGGGCAGCGTAATGTCCAGTGTGATGGCTCCCGGAGAAAACTCCCGTGCCAGGCTCAGCGCGGTCCCTCCCCGGAGTCCAACCAGGACTTTGATACCGCGATCGTGTGCAAGATCCACAAGTATGCGGGCAAATGTAACGTCATCTTCTATGATCAGCAGGACCGCGTCGCCCGGATGAATCAGGTTTCTGTCGTCGTCGATTTCAATGTCGTGTATCACCGGTGTCGGGGCGGTCGAAGGCGGAGCCAGGATGATGTCGAGGGTTTGGCCATCGGAGACCGCGGCGCTTTCCGCCGCTGGCAATCCCAGCCAATTGTCGCCCTGGACAGCGCGTTGGGAGTCGACTCTTGCTGTCGACACCTGGGCGGCCCAGGTTTGAGGCAGATAAAGAGTGAACGTACTGCCGACGCCCGGCGCGCTCTGCAGGCGAATTTCGCCGCCCAGCAGACGAGTGAGCTCGCGGCTGATGGAGAGACCCAGACCGGTTCCACCGTACTTTCGGCTGGTGGTTCCATCCGCTTGCTGGAAGGCCTCAAAGATGATTCGCTGTTTGTCCTGCGGTATTCCGATGCCGGTGTCGCTGACGGAAAATGCAATCACCGATTTGACGCGATTGAGCACCGGATGGTTCAGGCTCCAGCCGGAGGTGACCCGATCGATCTGCAGCCGAACGGTGCCATGTTCGGTAAACTTCAGCGCGTTCGACAAGAGGTTCTTGAGAACCTGCTGCAGCCGCTTGGCGTCCGTGATGATGGTTTCGGAAGGCAGGGTTTCCGTCAGTTCGATCGAAAGATCCAGATTCTTTCCTTCGGCCACATGACGGAAGGTTCGCATACAGAAATCGCGCAGTTCGTTGAGCCGGACGCTGCCTACTTCCACGTCCATCTTGCCGGATTCGATCTTGCTGAGGTCGAGAATGTCGTTGATCAGCGCCAACAGATCGGTACCGGAAGAGTGGATGGTCTCGGCGTATTTGACTTGTTTCGGAGTCAGGACGTTTTCGCTGTTCTCGGCCAGCATTTGCGCCAGAATCAGAAGGTTGTTCAGCGGCGTACGCAGCTCATGGCTCATGTTCGCCAGAAATTCGCTCTTGTACTTCGAGGTCAGCGATAACTGCTCGGCCTTTTCTTCGAGAGCGGCCTTGGCCTGCTCGACTTCGCGGTTCTTGGTTTCGACTTCGTTCTTCTGTTCGGCCAGGAGGTGGGCTTTTTCCTCCAGCTCGGCATTGGTTTTCTGAAGCTGTTCCGCCAGCGCCTGACTTTGGGTGAGCAGTTGTTCCGTCCGCATGGTGGCGGCGATGGTGTTCAGCACGATGCCGATGCTCTGCGTGAGCTGGTCGAGAAACGCGAGGTGGATATCGCTGAAGATCCGGAACGATGCCAGTTCCAGCACGGCCTTGGCTTCGCCTTCGAACAAAACCGGAAGAACCACTATGCTGAGCGGCGTCGCTTCGCCCAGGCTGGAAGAAATCTTGATGTAGTCCTTCGGAATATCCGTGACCAGGATGCGCCGCTTTTCTTGTCCGCACTGTCCTACCAGGCCCTGACCCATCCTGAAACTGGTGGGGACAAGCCCCTTGTCGCTCGATGCGTAGGCGGCGAGCAGGTTCAGCGACCCGCTCTCTCCAATGGAATCGGTTATGTAGAAGCTTCCGTTTTGTGCTCCCACCAGCGGAGTCAGCTCGGACAGAAGTAACTTCGAAACCGCCACCAGGTCGCGCTGGCCCTGCAGCATTCCGGTGAATTTAGCAATGTTCGTTTTGAGCCAGTCCTGATCGGTATTCTTGCGTGTGGTCTCGGCAAGGTTGACGATCATTTCGTTGATGTTGTCCTTCAGCGCCGCGACCTCTCCCAGTGCCTCGACTGCGATGGACCGCGTCAAGTCACCCTTGGTCACCGCTGTCGCGACATCCGCGATGGCGCGCACCTGAGTGGTCAGGTTGGCGGCAAGCTGATTTACGTTATCCGTCAGATCGCGCCAGATTCCCGCCGCGCCGGGCACCAGCGCCTGGCCGCCGAGTTTACCCTCGATACCGACTTCGCGGGCAACGTTGCTGACCTGATCCGCGAACACGGCGAGGGTGTCAATCATGCCGTTGATGGTGTCGGCGAGCTCGGCGATTTCACCTTTCGTTTCCAATACCAGTTTGCGTTTCAGATTTCCGTTCGCGACGTCCGTCACGACCTTCGCGATACCGCGGACCTGAGTCGTCAGGTTGGCCGCCATGAAGTTGACATTGTCGGTCAGATCTTTCCAGGTACCGCCGACGCCGCGCACCTCGGCCTGGCCGCCGAGTTTGCCTTCGGTGCCGACTTCGCGCGCCACGCGCGTGACTTCCGACGCGAAACTGTTGAGCTGATCGACCATTGTGTTGATCGTGTCTTTCAGCTCCAGAATTTCGCCCTGCACGTCCACCGTGATTTTCCGGCTCAGGTTGCCGTTGGCGACCGCCGTCGTTACCTGCGCGATATTTCGGACCTGCGCCGTGAGGTTACCGGCCATCGAGTTGACCGAATCGGTCAAATCCTTCCAGGTACCGGCGACGCCTCGCACTTCAGCCTGACCGCCGAGTTTTCCCTCGGTGCCGACCTCGCGCGCCACGCGCGTGACTTCGGCCGCGAACGAGCCAAGCTGATCCACCATCGTATTGACGGTGTTTTTCAATTCGAGAATTTCGCCGCGCACGTCGACGGTGATTTTACGCGACAAGTCGCCCCTCGCGACGGCCGTCGTGACCTCTGCGATGTTGCGCACCTGCAGAGTCAGATTGGCCGCCATCGAGTTGACGCTGTCCGTAAGATCCTTCCAGGTTCCGGCCACGTCCTTCACGTCGGCCTGACCGCCGAGCTTTCCTTCCGTACCGACTTCGCGCGCCACGCGGGTGACTTCCGCCGCGAATGAGCTGAGCTGATCCACCATGGTGTTGATCGTGTTCTTCAGCTCCTGAATTTCGCCGCGCGCATCGACCGTGATCTTGGTTGTCAAATCGCCCTTGGCGACGGCCGTCGTGACACCGGCGATGTTACGAACCTGGTTGGTCAGGTTGCTCGCCATGGAGTTGACCGAGTCGGTCAAGTCCTTCCATGTACCCGCGACACCACGCACGTCCGCCTGGCCGCCGAGTTTTCCTTCGGTGCCGACTTCGCGCGCCACGCGCGTGACTTCGCCCGCGAAAGCATTGAGCTGGTCCACCATGGTGTTGATGGTGTTCTTGAGCTCGAGAATTTCGCCGCGGACGTCGACGGTGATCTTACGCGACAAGTCGCCTCTCGCAACGGCGGTGGTGACTTCCGCGATATTTCGAACCTGAGCGGTGAGGTTACCGGCCATGGAGTTGACCGAATCGGTCAAGTCCTTCCAGGTTCCGCCGACGCCTTTCACATCGGCCTGGCCGCCGAGTTTTCCTTCGGTGCCGACTTCGCGCGCCACGCGCGTGACTTCGCCCGCGAACGCGTTGAGCTGGTCGACCATCGTATTGATGGTGTTCTTGAGCTCGAGGATTTCGCCGCGTACATCGACCGTGATCTTACGCGACAAGTCACCTCTCGCAACAGCGGTGGTGACTTCGGCGATATTTCGGACCTGCGCCGTGAGGTTACCGGCCATCGAGTTAACCGAATCGGTCAAATCTTTCCAGGTTCCGGCGACACCGCGCACATCGGCCTGGCCGCCGAGCTTTCCTTCCGTACCGACTTCGCGCGCCACGCGCGTCACTTCCGACGCGAACGAGCTGAGCTGATCGACCATGGTGTTGATCGTGTTCTTCAGCTCGAGAATTTCACCACGGACATCGACGGTGATCTTACGGCTCAAGTCGCCCTTAGCGACCGCCGTTGTGACTTCGGCGATGTTACGAACCTGGTTCGTCAGGTTGCTGGCCATGGAGTTGACCGAATCGGTCAAATCCTTCCACGTTCCGGCGACGCCTTTCACTTCAGCCTGACCGCCGAGCTTCCCTTCGGTGCCGACTTCGCGCGCCACGCGAGTAACTTCCGACGCAAAAGCGTTGAGCTGGTCGACCATCGTATTGATGGTGTTCTTGAGCTCCAGAATTTCGCCGCGGACGTCCACGGTAATTTTTCGGGAAAGGTCGCCGTTCGCCACCGCCGTGGTGACGGCGGCGATGTTTCGGACCTGCGCCGTGAGGTTGCCGGCCATGGAATTGACGCTGTCCGTCAGATCTTTCCAGACGCCGCCGACTCCCTTCACTTCAGCCTGACCGCCGAGTTCGCCTTCGGTACCGACTTCACGCGCGACGCGCGTAACTTCCGACGCGAAGGCGTTCAACTGGTCGACCATCGTGTTGATGGTGTTCTTGAGCTCCAGAATTTCGCCTTGCACATCGACGGTGATCTTGCGCGAAAGGTCGCCGTTGGCGACCGCGGTTGTGACTTCGGCGATGTTTCGGACCTGCGCCGTGAGGTTGCCGGCCATGGAGTTGACGCTGTCTGTCAAATCCTTCCAGACGCCGCCGACGCCTTTCACCTGCGCCTGGCCGCCGAGTTTTCCTTCCGTACCGACTTCGCGCGCCACGCGCGTGACTTCCGAACCGAAGCTGTTGAGCTGGTCGACCATCGTATTGATGGTGTTTTTCAACTCGAGAATTTCGCCGCGCGCGTCCACGGTGATTTTGGTGGAAAGATCGCCTCGGGCGACGGCCGTCGTGACGCCCGCGATGTTGCGCACCTGATTGGTCAGGTTGCCGGCCATGGAGTTAACGCTTTCCGTGAGATCTTTCCACGTGCCGGCCACGCCTTTCACTTCCGCCTGGCCGCCTAGTTTGCCGTCCGTACCGACTTCGCGCGCCACGCGCGTAACTTCCGATGCGAAGGAGCTGAGCTGATCGACCATGGTGTTGATGGTATTTTTCAGCTCGAGAATTTCACCGCGCACGGCGACCGTAATCTTGCGCGAAAGGTCGCCGTTCGCCACGGCTGTGGTGACTTCGGCGATGTTTCGCACCTGACCGGTCAGGTTGCCGGCCATGGAATTGACGCTGTCCGTAAGATCTTTCCAGGTTCCGGCCACGCCGCGCACATCCGCCTGGCCGCCAAGAATGCCTTCCGTACCGACTTCGCGCGCAACGCGCGTGACTTCCGATGCGAACCCGTTCAATTGGTCCACCATTGTGTTGATGGTGTTCTTGAGTTCGAGGATTTCGCCGCGCACATCGACGGTGATCTTGCGCGAAAGGTCTCCGTTGGCAACAGCGGTGGTAACTTCGGCAATATTTCGAACCTGCGCGGTCAGGTTACCGGCCATGGAGTTGACCGAGTCCGTCAAATCCTTCCAGACACCCGCCACGCCTTTCACTTCCGCCTGGCCGCCCAGTTCGCCTTCCGTACCGACTTCGCGTGCCACGCGCGTAACTTCCGAAGCGAAAGATCCGAGTTGGTCCACCATCGTGTTGATGGTGTTTTTGAGTTCCAGAATTTCGCCTTGAACGTCGACGGTGATTTTGCGGGATAGGTCTCCGTTCGCAACGGCGGTGGTGACTTCAGCAATGTTTCGAACCTGCGCCGTAAGATTACCGGCCATTGAGTTGACGCTGTCGGTGAGATCCTTCCAGACGCCGGCGACGCCTTTCACCACGGCTTGGCCGCCCAGCTTGCCCTCGGTACCGACTTCCTTCGCGACGCGCGTTACTTCCGAAGCGAAAGAGTTCAGCTGCGCCACCATCGTGTTAACCACTCGCGCAGTGTGGAGGAATTCCCCCTTGAGCGAACGGCCGTCCACATCCAGCGCCATCGTCTGCGAGAGGTCGCCTTTGGCTACCGATCCGATGACTCGCGCGACTTCGGTGGAAGGCTGGACCAGATCTCCAATGAGGCCGTTGACCGAGTCGAGGCATTCCGCCCAGTCTCCCGATGCGGAACCCATGCTGGCGCGCTGGTTGATTTTGCCTTCCTTGCCCACCGCGCTGCTGATGCGCGCAAATTCACTGGCCATGCGCGCATTCAATTTGAAAATGTCGTTGAGGGTATCGGCGATCTTGCCTGCGATCCCCGTTTGATCGACTGGGAGGCGAACCGAAAAATCCCCGTCCTTGAACGCCACCAGCGTTTTCAGCAGAACGCTTGTGTCGAGTTCCGTTATCGGCGCCGTCATCAAAGATTCCTTCATCACAAACTCCCTCCCTGGGGAAGACTCTTTTCCTTTTCGCTTTGCCCGAGAAGCTCTTTGAAGATTGCTCCCAAGCCGAGAAACTCGTCCAGACTCGATGGCTTTCGTAAATAGCGCGTCGCGCCCAGTTGATTGGCCATCAACCTGTCGCGTGGCGAATCCGATGAAGTCAAAACCACTACAGGAACATGCTCGAGCCAGGCGGAATCCCGCAGTCTCTGCAGAATCTCGATGCCGTCGTGTCGGGGGAGGTTCAGATCGAGGATGATGAGGCTGATGCTCCCGGCGCCGCCGCCGGGTGTTTCTCCGGCGATGATTCCCAGAGCATCCTTTCCGTCCGAGGCCACGCGCAACACGCAATCGACAGAGTGTTCCCGCAGTGCTTCGCGTATCAGATAGACATCGGACGGATTATCATCCGCCAACAGTACTTCAGCCATTTTTCTCCCTTGGGCTGGTCGCCCCCCGCGCGGTCTTGAAAGAAATGCATGAGATGCAATTTCTGCACCACACCCATGCAGCTTTTGATTTTCAGCCTGCTTTTCACCCGTTCCTGCGCCGTACTGCCCGGTTTGGACTAAGTCCTTTCGGCTCAATTCCGGTGAGCCTGCAACCGGCCCGAAAATGTATTAAAACCACCGAAAGAAATTCCACACTTTGCAGGTTTCAGCCCATCCTTGCAGACTTGGTTTTTCTCAATCCATTACGTTAGCGTCCAAAAAGTCGCTCTGCCCGACGTTCTGTACGGAAAATTACGTTGGTTCGTGTTGAGCAAGGGGATCACTGAGAGATGTAGTTCAAAGGCGGCGAGGAATAACGAGTCGCGGCCCAAATTTGTTTTCGATTTCACAACGGAGGTTTTACAATAGCTGAGTCAGGAACAGGAAAAAGTGTCTGCACAGGTACTCATAGTCGACGACGATTTACAACAAAGATCGGATCTCGTCGAAATAGTCGAATCTCTCGGTTACCAGGTCGCCACGGCCGGTGATGGCGAAGAAGCTCTTGCGAAGCTCGCTTCTTTTCCGGCCAATGTGATCCTGACCGATCTCGTAATGCCACGGATGGATGGAACCGCATTGCTCAAAGTGTTGGCGTCTCGCGGGGATCGCACTCCGACGATCGTGCTGACCGGATTCGGAAGCATCGATCATGCGATTTCGATGGTTCATGAGCTGAAGGCTTTCTGGTTCCTCGAAAAGCCGGTGCAGTCGGGGATCATGCGCACGCTCCTCGAGCGCGCCATTCAACAGAACCAGCTCATAGAGGAAGCGGACCGGCTGAATCGTCAGCTCAGCTATCAGGGCGTGCTCGGGGAGTTGGTCGGCGAATCTCCGGCGATGCAGGAAGTTTTTTCCATGATCCGCCAGGTTGCGCCCACCACTGCGTCCGTCTTTATCAGTGGCGAGAGCGGAACCGGCAAGGAATTGGTTGCGCGGGCGATCCACCGCTTAAGCCCGCGGAGTGCCGGACCGTTTGTAGCCGTCAATTGCGCTGCGCTGCCCGAGACGCTTGTGGAGAGCGAGTTGTTTGGCCATGAGAAAGGTTCGTTCACGGGTGCGGTGGAAAGAAGGGCAGGATGCTTCGAGCAGGCGCAGAATGGAACTCTGCTGCTCGATGAGATCGGCGAGATGCCGATCGGTACTCAGGCCAAGCTGCTCCGTGTAATTGAGGAATCTAAGGTACGCCGCCTCGGTGGCACAGTCGACATTCCTTGTGCCGTGCGCGTGTTGGCCGCCACCAACCGCCCGCCGGATCAGGCGATTCGAAGCAACCACCTTCGCGAGGATTTGTTTTACCGTCTCAATGTGTTCCACATTTCGCTTCCTCTTCTGCGGGATCGTCCGCAGGACATTCCTTCAATTGCCGCTGCGCAGATTCGCGATCTGAATCGAAAGCATAACTGCCGGGTGACCCACTTGAACCCCGACGTGACCCGGTGGCTGATGACAAACTCCTGGCCCGGCAACGTGCGCGAACTGCGAAATGTTCTGGAGCGTGCGGTCATTATGGCCGGAGAAGGCGAAATCCTGCCGCGCCACCTGCCGGGCGCCGTCAGTCCCGTTCCTCGCGCCGCCGCGGTTGCGCAGAGTGCTTCGGATGACATTCTGCAGTTCCCCGTTGGCCGTTCCATGAGCGATCTCGAAGAAGCCTATCTTCGTCTGACACTCAAGTACACGAACGACAACAAGACCCGCGCGGCCGAGATCCTGGGGCTTTCTCTCCGCACCCTTCATAACCGGATCAGTTCCTACGCTGAGGGGAAGACGAGGACTGTCGCCGCCGACTGACGGTCATTGCGCGACGGCCGGCAGCGTAAACACAAAAGTCGCGCCCGTTCCGGGTGCCGACTCCGCCCAGATTCTGCCGCCGTGGCGTTCGACAATGGCTCGGGATATCGAAAGGCCCAGTCCCGCTCCCGCGCGCTCTCTGGCCTGCAGGCCCTCGAACGGCTTGAAAACCCGCTCGAGATATTCAGCATCGATACCGCGGCCGTTATCCCGAATTGCAAGGAGCCATTCCCTGTTCTGTCTGCTTGCGCTGACGTGAATCCGCGGGGAACTCCGGCCGCCGTGCCTCAGAGCATTCTGCAGCAGATTCTCGAAAACCTGGACCAGACGGTCGGGATTACAGGAGACGGACGGTAGTTCATCGCGCGTCACCTCTGCGTTGTGTTCTCGAACCTCAGCATCCAGTTTCGCCAGCGCTGTCCGGAGAATCACATCCACCTTCGCCACCTGAAACAAGGCCGGATCGGTCTGCAGGGCGATCGAGTATCGCGTCAATCCATCCGTCAACAAATCGATTTTTCGTGCGCCGTCAATGATGAAATCGAGGCGTTGCTCGAGGTCCGCTCTGTCCGGCGCTTTTCGGATCGATTCCGCATGAGCGCGGATGGATCGGAGAGGGCTTCTTAAGTCATGGCAGGCGCGTAAGAGAAATTCGCTGAGGTTTGGATCAGACATGTGGCGCTGCGGATCAAACCGCGGTTACGCAGGTACCGTACCACAGATCGTCATGGGCGCTTAAAGTACCGGGTACTAAAGATTTAGAAGTTTACAGGGAAAGATACAGGTTCTAATACACTTCTTAGATTAAAATTCTTGAAACCATAGTACTAGTTGCGATACAGTGTGAACTTATACACATAAGTTTAATGTTAAAAATAATACACCATTGAATAATTATAAATCGTTTGAGATTGCTGAGTCAAGTATATCATCCCAAAAAATATGCATTTTTCGAACAAAGCACCCTCACGTGGACGTTCTATGATCCTTCTGGCCCCGGCAGGCGCTCGATTAGAGCCTTTTTCCGGCCCTTTAATCTGCTCAGATCGGGTTTATTTCGAGCTCATCGCCGAGATGCAGCGCCTTCGTGGAATGATTTACGCTGCCGACGGAGCGATCCAGCCCTCGCAGTTGACCTTTTCCGGGCGGCATGTTTCGCAGGCCGATTATGAGAGCTGGCATCTCCTGACTGTGCGCTGGGACGGAGAGATACTGGGTTGTATCCGGTTTCTACGCCACCCGAATACGGTTCACTATCATCAACTTCGGGTCAGCGACGCTCCGCCGGCACACTCCGGAGACTGGGCTAACGGGTTCGTTTCTTCAATCAGCTCAGAGTTGGAAGCTGCGCGCAGGTTCAATTTTTCTTATGTTGAAATCGGCGGCTGGGCGCTCGCGCCCGAACTGCGGGGTACGACCGAAGCCCTGCACGCAGTGCTCTCCACATATGCGCTGGCGCAGCTTCAGGGTGGAGCATTGGGAATCACCACCGCTACGGAGCGAAACGGTTCGGCATCGATCCTGCGCAGACTGGGCGGACGGTCGCTCGAATGGGACGGCGCCGCTCTTCCGCCCTATTTCGACGACCAGTACCGATGCGAAATGGAAGTTCTGCGGTTTGATTCGCGAAAGCCCAACGCGCGCTTTTCGTCTACAGTGGACTTCCTGAGGAGCCACGTCGCAACGCTGCCAATCTTCTGTCCCGGCGAGCGGTCTGTGGCGGAAAAGGCGCCGGGCTTGTTTTCGAATCTGTTGCAGGGATTTGCTCAACAAACCGCTGCGGTGCCTGCCTTTTCCTGATTTTGCGTTTACCGCGGCGCCCATGGCAGTTATGTTGCTGAGAAAGCTGCGTTGCTAAAAAAAACGAACGTGGGTTTTCCCGCATGAGCTCGGCGACGGCCTCGGCACTGACGCGGTGGACTGAAGTCCTCGGGGCTCCCTTTGTTGCGGAGGATCGGGAAAGTCTCGGATCCGTGGAAACCGCGACATTCCCCACCACGCAGCGGGTTCCGGTGATCCTCCGGCCCGGAAACACGGACGAAGTTCGTGAAGTGGTGCGGATCGCCAATGAATGCGGTCAGCCGCTTTATCCCGTCAGTAGTGGAAAAAACTGGGGATACGGTTCCGGCGTCCCGGTGCGCAGCGGTTGCGTAGTGGTTGACCTGAGCCGGATGGACCGGATCACCGACTTCAGTGAAAATCTGGGATATGTGACCGTCCAGCCGGGCGTCACACAGGCCGATCTTTTCAGCTTCCTGCAGGACCATAAATCGGCGTTGTGGATGGATGCAACCGGATCGAGTCCCGATTGCAGTTTGATCGGAAATGCGATGGAGCGTGGATTCGGACACACGCCCTATGGTGATCACTTCGCCAATGTTTGCGATCTGGAAGTCGTTCTCGCGAATGGCGAACTGATCCGCACCGGATTCGGCAGTCTGGCGCAAGCCAAGGCGGACCGAGTCTACAAGTGGGGCAAGGGGCCCAGTATGGACGGGCTGTTTTCGCAGTCGAACTTCGGCATCGTGACGGAGATGACGATCTGGCTGATGCCGGCTCCGGCATATTTTCAGGCGTTCTTTTTTCAATGTGACCGTGAAGCGGGGATTGCTGAAGTAGTCGATGCTCTGCGGCCCCTGCGAATGAATGGCACGCTGCGCAGCACGGTACATATTGGGAACGACTATAAAGTTCTTGCCGGGATCCAACAGTTTCCCGCGGGTGAGAAGCGGCCGATTCTTCCGGACCGTATGAGGGAGTTGCGCAGGAAACTCAAATTCAGCCGCTGGAGCGGATCGGGCGGGCTGTATGGGACCCCCAGGCAAGTGGCGGAAGCCCGGCGCGTCCTGCGTGTCGCACTTGCAGGGAAGACGGAAAAACTCCAATTCCTGGACGACCGCACGCTGGCCCTCGCGTCGCGATTCCAGGGTCTCTATCGAATGTTCACCGGGCTGGATCTGGCCCGAACGCTGGAACTGGTCCGTCCCGTTTTCGGCCTCCTGAAAGGCATTCCCACCAGGAAGACTTTGGGCAGCGCTTATTGGCGCAAGCCGATGCCGGTGCCCGAGGACCCGGATCCGGATCGCGACCGTTGCGGGCTTCTCTGGGTCGCGCCCATCGCGCCGATGGAGGGAGTGCACGCGGCGCGCCTTGCCGAGTTGGCAGAGAGTTTCCTGCTGCACGCCGGGTTCGAGCCCCAGATTTCCTTCACGCTTCTCACGGAGCGATCACTCGCATGCATAATTTCAATCAGCTATGACCGGGATGAGCCCGGCGAGGATCAGCGAGCGATGAGTTGCTACTTCGACCTTCGCCGCAAGTTGAATGAAGAGGGCTACTATTCCTACCGGCTGGGAATTGCGGACATGGACACCCACTTGGATGCCGAGACGCCGGATACGGGTTACGGAAAGATGCTGCGGTCGTTCAGTGAGGCACTCGATCCGGGGGGGATTCTCGCGCCCGGACGCTATATCCCGTCTGGGAAGAAATCTTCGTGAACGCGAACAGGACATTCGCCGAAATAAGCTCTTCGTCCTTTGCGACGGAAGATTGGCAGACGCGAGAGCTGCTCAGAGAGTTCCACGGGGTAAAGCCGGCCGTCTATTGGACGGATTTCCTGATTACCGCGGTCATCGGGTGGACGGCCCTTGCCGTTGCGGTGATCTTACGTCCGTTTTCGTGGGGAATGCTTTTCGCTGCGGCGGTCGCAGTCGCTGCCCTGTATCGCGGACTCTGCTTCATTCATGAGATCAGCCATCAGAGCAAGAAGGCGCTTCCCGGGTTCGAAATGGTGTGGAATCTGCTGATGGGATATCCGCTGTTGCTCCCGTCGTTTGTGTATGCCGGGGTGCATCAGAGCCACCACAAGCTGAGTACTTACGGCACGACCCTGGACCCCGAGTATCTGCCGTTTGCCGGAAACTGCCTGATGACGGTCCTTTTCGGGCTGGAAAGTTTTCTGATCCCCTTGGCTCTTGTGATCCGTTTCCTTCTGCTTTCACCGGTCGGGTTCATTTCTCCGGCGTTTCAGGAGTGGCTCGTGATGCATTTATCGTCGCTCACCATGAACGTTGCGTACCGGCGGGAAGCGACGCCGGAACTGAGCCGGAAAGTTCAGATGCAAAGCGGAATCGTGCTGTTGTTTTGGCTGGGGCTTGTGAGTTTGGCGGCCGCGAAGATTCTGCCCTGGCGATTTTTCATCGTTTGGTTGGGAGTCTCCGCGGCGATCAGTTTTGTTAATACGCTTCGCACCTTGGGCGCCCACGCCTACCAAAGCTCCGGTGAGCCAATGGACCGCGAAGCTCAGCTGCTCGATTCGATCGATACGCCCGGCGCGCTGTGGACCGAGCTATGGGCGCCTGTCGGGCTTCGCTACCACGCCCTGCATCACTACTTTCCGGGAATCCCGTATCACGATCTGAGCAAGGCCTGGCGCAGGCTTCTGACGGCCTTGCCGCGTGATGCCGTTTATCATAAGGCGCGCAGCCGGGGTCTCGTCTGGTCCCTGGGAGCACTGTGCCGCCGAGGCCTCCGAAGCCGAGCCTCCTGATTCTCAGCGTCTCATGCATTTTGGAATCATCACGCCGCCGGTTCCCGGGCACCTTCTGCCATTCGGAGCTCTGGGCCGCGAGTTGACAGCGCGCGGTCATCGGGTGACGGTGATCCACATGGCGGATATTGAGGATCGCGCGCGCGCCGAGGGTCTGGAGTTTATACCCATCGGGCACAGCGACCATCCGCGAGGCTCTCTGCCGGAATCCCTCGCGCAACTGGGGAGATTGCAGGGATTGGCGGCGCTTCGATTTACGATCGCGGCAGTCCGCAAAACCACCGAAATGCTGTGCCGCGATGCCCCTTCCGCTATTCGTACGGCAGGTATCGAGATGCTGTTGGTCGATCAGACTGAACCGGGCGGAGGAACCATTGCGGAACATCTGGAACTGCCGTTCGTCACCATATGCAATGCTCTCCTGCTGAATCGCGACTCTTTGGTGCCGCCGCCGTTTACGCCCTGGAAGCCGGGCAGTCGATGGTGGCAGAAACTGCGCAATAAAACAGGATATGCAGTTTCTGCGCGAGTCACTTCGCCGGTTACGCGCCTTGTTGCGCGCTATCGGCAGTTGTGGAATCTCCCGGCGCATAAGCAGCCGGAAGACTCATTCTCCAAACTTGCGCAGATCAGCCAGCAGCCGGCTGAGTTCGATTTTCCACGCCAGGAAGTGCCGGAACAGCTGTATTATGCCGGACCTTTGCGCGACCAGAAAGCGCCGGACGTCTGTTTTCCCTGGCACAAGTTGGACGGTCGCCCTTTGATTTATGCGTCGCTCGGAACGCTGCAGTACTTCAAAGAGGAGGTGTTCCGATGTTTCGCTCAAGCCTGTGCGGATCTTGGAAGTGTTCAACTGGTGATGGCGCACTGTGGCGGGCTGAGCGACGCTGCCATCCGTTCGCTTCCCGGCAATCCGATCTGCGTGGAATATGCACCGCAGGCGGCCCTGCTTAAACGTGCAAGGCTGGCCCTGACGCATGCGGGCCTGAATACGGTTCTCGATGCTCTGCGCTTTGGCGTGCCGATGGTCGCGGTGCCGATCACCTATGAACAGCCTGCGATTGCCGCGCGCGTGAGATGGACGGGCGCCGGTCAGTCGTTACCTTTGGCGCGCCTGACCGTGCCGCGGCTTCTGGCAACTATTCGCGAAGTTTTGGACAATCCGGATTACGCTCAACAATCGCAGCGTATAGCTGCGGCCATTAGCCGCTCCGGTGGCGTCAACCAGGCTGCGAACATCATTGAGACCGCGGCGCGTGTTGCGGTACCGGAATACCAACGAGGAAGCTGATTTCCACGCCGCCTCGCGGCGCTGTTACGCGGCCTTCCTGCCATTGCCAGTCATCGTCCAATCCCCGCGTAAGCCCGCGCATTTCGGAGTGTGTATAGGACCTGAGGTGCGAAACGAAAGCATCCCAACCGACGATGAAAGGGATCGCCGGCACCACCCAGGTAAGCAGCCACCAGGCAACCCGGCGGGGACGCATGCGCCAGATGATCAGGAAACAGCTCAGAAAAGAGGCCGGGAAGCAGAGCACCAGTTTGGGGATCGTGCGTTCCGTAATTTCGAAAATTCCGATTGGTTGCCGCTCGGCGCGAGCGGAATCGAGGATCCTGCGTGCATCGGCAGGACGAAAGTGGTGGAAGGAATTGAAAAGTGTGCGGAAGCCGGACAGCTTTTCCGGTACCGATGTCGCATCAATGGAACAGAGGCAGGCCGTCAGGTCGCGGGAAGCGGCGGAAAGTGCGGTTAGGGCTTCACGATCCGGAAATTTATCGGTGAGGACAACCGGAACGCGCATCCCGCGCCGCAGAAGTTCCGCCTGGATGCCCACGACAGGCCCCGATCTGCCGGAACATAAGTCAACGATCCGCTCCGCGCCGCTTGAAGCGACTGCGGCCTCAAGCAGCGGGGCAATGACTATTTCGGCGCGGCTGTATTCCCAAAGAACCCGAAGCCATTCCGTAAGGGCATTGCGGAGAGTTGCGGGGAGCCACTTTTGTTCATGTATCTCAAAGCCCTGAATTCTGGGAATGGCTATTCTTGCCATGATTCAAGGCTACGGAACAAAAAGTCCGGATGGCAAGGCCCGCCTCGGATCGGCCTTGCCATCCGGGAAACGCATCGCATTCAGACGTTGCGGGCTTTCCTTTTGAAACACCCTATCACCGTGAGTCCCATCCCCAACAGCAGGAATGTTACGGGTTCGGGAGCCAGAGATGTCGGAGCTTCCGGCGTGAAAGTAGCGGACCAGGATGCGGTTACGGAACCACCATCTGCGATCTCATTCAGAATGGACTGGATCGTGGCGCCCTGAATTGCCTCCTGCGTGGTAAAGGTTCCGACATATTGGGTAGCTTCATCGTAATTGGTGCCCGAGTTGTCTCGGTACCCCCACGCATCGACCGTAAACGCGACGGAGACGGTATCAACCATACCGGTATTGGGATCGATCAAACCATTGGTCAGTTGGAACGGAGAATCGGCCGGAGTGCAGGTTACCCCCGGATCGTTGGCGCCCGCGCTGCAGTCTCCGATCGCCGCACCCCCATTGAACCGGATATCTTCCAAGTCAAAGAAAACGTCTCCGTTAATATGACTTACATCCAGGAAGTCAACCAGAGGGTAAGTTGTCTGGAAAGACAGATCCTGTATTGTTCCGGTCGCGCCGGGCGTAAAGGGCGCCGTCGACCCGCCGTCGACAGTGAAGTCGCCGCTGCCGCCGACATCGGGGCATGTCGTTGGTGCGGTAGTGTTGTACCAGTTAATGCAACCGGATGTACTGCCGTTGCCGCTGACGATAACCGAACCGTTCCCTGCATCGAGAATGGCTGATCCCAGCATTAACAGCGGAGTCGCTGCGGAGACGCCGGCAGTCGAAAAGATGAGTATGGGAACTCCTGCAACTGTGAGCAAGGCGCGTAGAAAAATAGAAGGGAACGATGTCTTGGCTTTCATTTGCTGCTTCTTCCTCCAATCGTGGCTTCGTTGCCAGGCGTGCAACGTCGGGCAACGGCGCAGTAACAGGCAACGAAGTCGCCAAATTTCGAAAAAACATTTTTCGTGAGTGTTGTATGTAACGGTTCATCGCCTGACCGGGCGTTCTGATACCTCACATTGCGAGACCAGGCATTTGTCTCAGAGGACATGAACCAGATGGTTCAGCAACACTTTGTCTTGATGTTGCACGTTCCCGTTGCCGACAACGCAGCGATTACCCTGATTGCTGTAAATCACACGGAAGATTTCACACTGTAGTGCCAAAAATGCTTGCCTTAGTGCATGGGCTCGAGTCCGTTGCCGTCAGCGAGAGTTGACAACCCGAAGGATAATCCTCCGGACACATTTGAAGATGCACTCAGGTGGTTCAAAGTGCCGGAGAACAGCTTGGCATGCGTCGTCAGGAAGCGATGGCCTGATGGCGTTGTACGCTGCCCGGTATGCGGCTCGCAGGATGTGCGTTATCTGGCTTCGCGTTGTTTATGGGAGTGCCGGATGCGGCACCCCAAAGCGCAATTCAGCGTTCGCGTGGGCACTATTTTCGAAGATAGCCACATAGCTCTGGGATTGTGGTTGACCGCGATTTGGATGGTCGCCAACCTCTCGCAGCTCAGCTCGCACGAAGTGGCGCGGCGTCTCGGGATCACGCAGAAATCGGCATGGTCGATGCTTCGCCGCATCAAGTGTGCAACGAAGACAGCGGAAAGCAAGCGGTTCTCTCAACCTGGGGTATCGGTGCGGGAGCGGCAAAGCGGATCGTTCTCGGAATGACCTTGCTTCTCCCGCGGCGTGCGCTTGGCGAGAGCTTCGCGAATATCGTCGTGGGTTACTTCCAGCAGTTTCCCCAGAAGACGTTCGAACGCCGCTGTCGGATCTGCCTGAGGATCGTTTTTAGGTATAGCCCGCATCCTGGCTTGTAGTGAGCCGCACTATTTCGCGGCGCCGCGGGTCACCTGCCTGCGCAGGCGCCTCGAGGGCAACTACTTTCTCTTTTACCGCACTACTGCTCCTTCACGAAAGCGCGTGTTGTGCCGAGCCGCACTGGTTGTCGCACCGCAGCGTACAAAATCGTGCGGAGACGTTTCCTGAGCGTGGGTCCGCGAGCTGCTTCGCAGCCAAAAATCCGTCAAAGCTAAAGTGGATAATGTGACGGAACAGGAAATCCGGGATCGGTTCTTCAACACTCGCGATGCCGCCACGGCAATCGCCGCCCGGACTGCGCGCGTTGACGACATTATTCTGCAGCGGTGGCAGTGGATGCCGCAGGATGTCGCTCTTGTCGCGGTGGGTGGCTACGGACGCAGCGAACTCTTTCCTTTTTCCGATATCGACCTGCTGATCCTTACGCCTGACGACAAAACCCAGTTTGCAATCAAAGAGCCTCTCTCTCTGTTCCTGCGCGATCTTTGGGACCAGGGGCTGCGCATCAGCCAGTCGGTCCACACACCGGCGGATTGCAACCAGATCGATTCCTCGAACGCGGAACTGGCTGTCAGTCTTCTGGACCGCCGGCCGCTCGCGGGCAACGAAGCACTCTTCCGGCAGATTCGCGACCCTCGTCCCGACCTGGGCCGCAATATTGTCCAGCTGACAAAAGATCGCCACGCCAAATTTCACGGCACCATCTATCATCTGGAGCCCAACGTCAAAGATGCCCCCGGCGGATTGCGCGACCTTCAGGTGCTCCGTTGGCTGGCAAAGCTGGGTGCGGGCGATCACGATCTTCCCGAAGGAGTGCCGGTCCTCTTTGAGATTCGCTGTTTTCTTCACTATCTCGGCGGACGTGACGACAACAAATTCAGCTTCGAGCGTCAGGATGAGATCGCGGCTCTGAGTGCTGCGTCCTCTCCCGAAGACCTGATGCGCCAGTATTACCGGGCCGTGAGGAACATAGCGCGCCTGGCCAATCGACGCCTTGATCGTTTCGAATCCAAACGCAGCTCGCTGCTGTCTCAGTTCCGCGAACGCTCCTCGAAGTTTTCAAATACCGACTTTTCGGTGCTTCACGGATCGATATTCCTTCGTTCGTCGCTCGGCTTGGATTCCGATCCGGGGCTGATCCTTCGGCTCTTCGAATTCGTCGGCCGGCATGGCCTGCCGATCGCTCCCGATACTGAAGAACGTGTCGAGCGCCACATTGCGGCTTTTGAGGAATGGGTGCGATCTCAATCGAATATCTGGACTCCTTTCCGCGAAATTCTGCGGCTCCCCCATGCCTCGAAGGCTCTGCGCGCCATGCACGAGGCGCGTGCTCTGGAGGCGATCTTTCCGGAACTGCGTGAAATGGAAGCGCTGGTCATCCGCGATTTTTACCACCGTTATACGGTGGACGAGCATACGTTGGTCGCGATCGAGACGGTACTTGATCTACGGGAGAAAAAAGGCGACTCCTTCGGCGACCTGGTTTCGGAAACCGACGAACTGGATCTGCTTACAGTCGCGCTGCTTTTTCACGACGTCGGGAAGGGAACACCGGGTGAAAGCCACGTGACTAGTTCCAGCCGTATCGCCGAGCAGGCGCTTCGCCGCTCCGGGATCAGCGATCGCGCCCTGGGCGTCGTTATTTTTCTAATCGGCGCGCATCTTGAAATGTCCGCTGCGATGAATGGCCGTGATATCTCTGATCCTTCGACAGCGCGCGACGTGGCGCTGAAGATCGGCACAGTGGAGAAGCTGAAGCTCCTCACACTGCTGACGTACGGCGATATCAGCGCGGTGAACCCGGTCGCGATGACTCCGTGGCGCAGGCAGTTGCTGTGGAATCTCTACCTCCAGACGTACGCCGAACTGACGCGCGAGCTCAACGTGAGAACGTCCCTCCCGGATACAACTGCGGACCCCGAGTTAAGAGCGTTTCTGGAGGGATTGCCGCCGCGCTATCTGCGAACCCACAGCCTGCAGGAGATCGAAGATCACGTTCGTCTGGAGCGGGAAAGCAGAGGGCGCGGTGTGGCTGTTGCTCTCGTGAAGTCGGCGGCCTGGGTACTTAACGTCGTTGCCGACGACAAGCCGTTTCTTTTCGCCTCCATCGCCGCGGCGCTGTCGAGCTTTGGATTCAACATCCTGAAGGCGGAAGCGTTTTCCAATGCTCATCACAAGGTGATCGACACGTTCACCTTTGCCGATCCGTCCCGCACGCTCGAGTTAAATCCCGGTGAAATCAGTCAGGTGAGTCGGACAGTAGTGAAGGCGATCAAGGGCGAATTGGGCGTGGACCAGTTGCTTGCGCGCCGTCCCCGTGTGAAGCCCGATGCCTATACCCTGGCGGCTGCACGGGCGAATTTCGACAACGAGGCCTCGCCCACTGCAACTTTAATCCAGTTCACGACGCAGGACCGTCCCGGTTTGCTCTACGACGTGGCCGCGCTGATTTCAAAACGAAGCGTCGACATTGAGGTGGTTCTGGTGGACACCGAGGCGAAGAAAGCGATCGATGTCTTTTATGTCCAAAAAAACGGGCAAAAATTGAGTGACGCGGAAGCGCAGGAATTGACCGGCGCGGTTGCGGAAATCGCTCGCGGACCTCTTCAGTAATTCTTATTGCCCGATCAGCGATTGGAACCGCGTATAGCCGCCTCGGCTTACCGGAATTCGCGTGCCGTCCGAGAGCACCGCAATCCACGTATCTTTGGTATTCGGCTCGATCCGCGCGATTCGCTCAATATTCACAAGGAATCCCCGGTGGATACGCACAAAACGCTTTGGATGCAGCGCTGATTCCAGACTGGCGATGGTCTGCTGCTTCAGCCAGGTTTTGCCTTCGCTGTGCAGCGCAACGTAGTCGTCCTGTGCTTCGGCAAAGTCCAGCTTTCCTGCCGGAATGACGTGGATTTTTGCGCCATCTTTGACGACGATGCGTTCCAGATACTCGCCGGGCAGCCGCACTGAGGCTTTGAGTTCTGTCGAAAGTTCCGCGGGCCGGATTTCGCCCGTGCGGCGTTTGATCTTTTCCAGTGCCGTACGGAAGCGGCTTTCCCCGAACGGCTTCAGCAGATAGTCCACGGCAGCCGCATCGAATGCGCGCATCGCATACTGATCGAACGCGGTGACGAATATCACAGCCACCTGGCGGTCGATCAATTCCAGCACTTCGAAGCCGTCGAGTTTCGGCATTTGGACATCGAGAAAAAGGACATCGGGTTTGTACTCCGCGACCGCCTTCACCGCTTCGAAGCCGTTGGCGCACTCGGTCACGATTTCCATCCCCGGCTCCTTCTCGAGAAACTCACGAAGGACGCGGCGCGCCAGCTCTTCGTCGTCGGCAATTACGGCTCTCATGCGTTCCTCATCGGCACAATCACAGTCACGCGATACACATCGCTGCTTGCTTCCACATCCAGACGCGCATTTTTGCCGTACCGCGCTTCCAGCCGCTGCCGGACGTTGGCCAGTCCGATGCCACTGCGGCTTGACGGGGCCAGCGGATCGTAGGGATTTTCAATCACGAATCGCAGTCCTTCATCAACGATCCGGCCCAGCATCAAAATCTCCCCGCCCTGCGCAAGCAGGGCAATTCCGTGTTTCACGGCGTTTTCCACCAGAGGTTGAATGACCAGCGCCGGCACTTCGCAGTCGCCGCACGCAGGCTCGACATCGACGGATATCTGAAGCTTCTGTCCGAATCGCACTTGTTCCACGCTGAGGTACATGCGGGTCAGCGCCATCTCTTCGCTGAAGGGGATGGCGGCGCGCTCCCCCAATCGCAGAGACGTGCGCAGAAAGTCCGCCAGTTGGACGCACATTTCCCGGGCGCGCAGGGGATCGTTTGCGGTCAGTGCGCTGATCGAATTGAGACTGTTGAACAGAAAGTGAGGATTGACCTGCGCCTTCAGCGCTCTCAGCTGAGCTTCTCTCGCCAGCAACTCCGAACGCCGTGACGTTTGGGCTTCGATCACCATATAGTGCATCGCAATGGAGAGCAGGTAGATCATGGCGATCATTGCGGCCAGCACCGGATACGCGGCTCCGATCCTTTGGTCCAGCCCTGGCCGCACATTTGACAAGCCTTCCGCTACGATCCGGGCGAGAAAGACCACCGCCGCCGATACCACCATTGCGGCCAGCAGATGCTGTCCGATCAGCCGCACTGCGTCGGTAGATCGAAGAGGCAAGGCGCGGCATACATACCACGGTGACAGGCATACGAATGCCAGGACGATGTCGACAGGAACGATAACAGCGACAGTGTCGAGGAAGTTGAGGTGTCCCGCGGTGGAAATCAGCAGGCCCAGCATGGCCCCTAACGGAATCCAGGCCCCGAGATACAGCAGCGATCCTTTCCAGTTTCCGAGAACGGGATGCATCAGTTCCGGATCTCTACTCCCCCGAAAACCGCGGCCCCGGTGACGACAAGCGTGATGGGCGTCAACCCTGGTTCAGGTCTTGGTGGCACCGTTCGGTCATCGCAGCCCCCGAAAACCGCGGAGTTCTTCATGACTACCTTCCACGTGGCGGGGACCCGGATTTCGATGCCTCCGAACACTGCCGTTGCGTCGAGCCGGGCCTGCCGTTCGGGCGATGAAATCGAAGCATTGGACAGATCGAGCTCGATGGATCCGAATACGGCTTCAATCTTTCCTCCCTCGAATTGCTGAGTCTCCACCCGACGGTTCATTGAGCCGAAAACGACGCTCTCGCGCAGCTTGTTCCCAAAAGAATTCTGCGTCTGGAATTGTGGCTGCCATCGCGATCGCCGCGACTGCATGCGAAGCGAATGCTCACGCATGCGCTCCGGCCAGTCATGAAAGTAAGTCGGGCGCATCAGCAGCGTTACCCCCAGGGCAATCAGCATCACCGGCCAGAAGACACCTCCGTGTACGTGCAGGATATGCAGATTCCCGAGTATGAGAAGAGTCCCCCACACGACCGCGGCCAGAGCCCATATGCCCGTCACCGGATTTCTGACGCGATCGAACATCCACACCCCCCATACAATGATCCAGACCGGCCAGTATGCGCCAATGTTCTCGACCGGCAGTACTCCGATATTGTCGAGAAAAATAAACGCGCCTGAGACGATCAGCATCAGCGCGAAATAGCTTCCGCGCGGCAGACCGTTAAGGTTCATCGGTCCTCACCGGAAACCGACCAGAGATAGAGCCGCTCGATTCCGGCCGCGATCAACACGACCGGCCAAAGATTCTGGTATCGGGCGATGTGAATGATGTCGAACCGGCTCATCATCAGAAGTACTCCGGCGGAGATCACCATCGTCGGTACTGCCATGCGGCCGGGATAGAAGAGTCTCATTTGCTGTGCCTCGATCCTGATAATAAAAGACTTCCGGACTGAATTCAGCGGATTTTCGGCGAATGACGGCCTGCTGCCGGTGAATGCCGCGACTGCGGCGTGTTGTTACGCCGGCCTGAAGAGGTGAGAACGACCATTGATATTCCCGATGCGCTGTTCCGGCGAACAAAGGCCCTCGCCGCGGCACGAGGCCTCACATTGAAACAAGTCATCATTAACGCCGTTCAGCGGGAAATCAGCCCTGCCGGAACAGCTCCTGCCGGGGGGAAACAACGAGCCCGATTGCCGCTGATTCATCTGGAGCGAGGGCGCGTTCTCGACTTAACCGACTTTGATTTCGATGACCTGCTTGCCTGACGTCAATGTCTGGATTGCCATGATCGTCGCGGAGCATGTTGGGCACCGCGCAGCGACCGAGTGGTACGGCGGTTCCGATTGGGAAACTCTGGTCTGTGGCAGACACTGGACCGCCTCCGGCAGAATCCGAATATCGCGTTTGTCGGGGAACGCCCGGTATTGAGGACGGATGGCGAGATCTGACACCGAGCCGGACAAAAGTACAGGAATACGACGTTTAAGATGCTTTCCATCCGGCCTTGACGCGCGATCGTTCGAGCGCATACTTCACAAGCGCGGCCGACCGGTAAATCGCGTGGACGAACCTCCCGTATGGCAGGGTGAGGAACAACGCCAGGACGATGCCAAGATGCACGACCAGCAAACCTGCCATTGCGGTCGCCTCGCGCAGCGCGAGGAGCAACAGCCCCGACGCGCTCGACAGCAGCAAAAGAATCAGAAATGCGGCGTCCATGCCGGACTGCGGACCGGCCTGTGTCTCCGGATTGCTGATCCCTTTCAGCCAGAGGAGGCCCAGCGTCCCTGCCAGGATACCGATTCCGCCAGAGGTTCCCAGAACGACCGGCAGACTGAAATATCCGTACGGCGCCTTCCATCCGAGCACGTAATGGTAAAAGGCCGCCGTCGTGGTGGAGGCAAGGCAGAGCGCGAATCCGTAGAACGTGAAGTGGTGAAACCAGCGGCGCGATTGCGATTGCCGTTCATCCGGATAGGCGCAACCGCCTCCCCCACCGTCGAGATAGCGCAGCGTAAGGGCATCGCCCATAGCGCTGGCCAACGCCTTGGGATTGAAGAGTTGTGCAAAGTTTTCTCCGCTGTTCCGCCAGAATCGGATAAATCCCGCGAAAAGCGCAACGAATACCAAAACGGAAGCGCCGCCGAATGCCAGCACCATTGTTCGGTGCGGCACGACTCGATAAAAGTCTCCGCCCCGTCCGGCGACACCCCTTGCGTAGAAGATCGAAAGGACAAGGGATGCTGTAACGATGGACCACACGGCAGTCCTGCTCGCCAAAGGGCGCGGCCACGCGTACGTCCGATATGATTTCGCCCGAATCTCCGCCAGCAGTTTCGGCACGTTCACCGCAAATTCATGCGGAGGAGCGTACTGGCAGGCGTAGTAGCATTCCCCACAGTTATGGCACAAGTTGGCGAGGTAGTTCAGATCGCCGTCGAGAAAAGTCTGCCGCTTTTCCATTGCCGGAAAGACAGCGCAGAAGCCTTCGCAATAGCGGCAGGAGTTGCAGATGCGCATGATGCGCGCGCCCTCCTGAGTCAGGTCAAGCTGATTATGCGACGGCACGTGCTGCCTCACGGCCTGCGATGCGTCCGAAGACTGTGCCGATCGTCATGCCGAACCCGGCCAGATACCCTTTGCCGAGAATATTGCCGGCCATAATCTCTCCGGCCGCGAAAATATTCTTTGCCGGTGAGTCGTTGCTCATGATGACCGCTGCCTGCTCGCTGACCTTCACGCCGAGGTAGGTAAACGTAATCCCCGGACGCAGCGGATAAGCGAAGAACGGCGGT
Source organism: Bryobacteraceae bacterium (assembly GCA_036273015.1). GTDB lineage: Bacteria > Acidobacteriota > Terriglobia > Bryobacterales > Bryobacteraceae > BOG-234. The sequence continues at coordinate 66,192 of DATAXN010000055.1, forward strand.
GTGGCCAGCCTTTGCGCCCAGTTCGTCTTGTCTGGACTTAAGCCCTGTGTTCGGCAGCCGTCGAGCGTCGTGTGATCGAACGCGCCTGGAATCACCGCATTGTTGAAGTTCCGCACGGTCCCGGTTACTCGATCTGTCGGTAATTGAAGCTTTCCCGCAAGTTCCTCAATCGTATCCGCTTCAATGGCGGGAAAAACAGAAGGCATGAACCGGTCAACGACCTTTGTGTCAATGATCGACCATGCGATCTGATCTGGTTGTAGCGCGACCAATCTCCCCCAGATCGCATATCGTTTGGGCCAGAGGTCCTCGCCTTCGTCGTAAAACCGTTCACCGTTCTTGTTGATGACGATCCCCAATGGCAAGCAGTCGAGGCGTGTCACAATTCCGCCGTCGAACTTTGGGGCGCGCGCGTCGATCGCAACGCAATGGCACTGGGTAGGATCGCCTACCGGCGCCGCGCCGCTGTCCAGCAAAAGTTTCAACACCTTCCCCTTGTTGTACGGCGTTCCGCGAACAATAAAGTTGAGCGCCGCGTCGCCCCACGCCTCCTTCAACCAGTCGAGATTGGCCTCGAAGCCTCCGGCCGCCGCCACCAAAGTCTTTGCGCGAATCTCGATCGGCGCACCATTCACCAGAACAGTAGCGCTTTCGAAGTGCCCTTCAACGATTCGAAGCGCCACAACCTCGGCGTTGTAGAGCACCTCGATGCCGCGCGCCTTCGCCGCAGCATAATAGGCGTTCATGAGCGCCTTGCCCCCTCCAAGGAAGAAAGCGTTGGTGCGCCCCAGATGCAGCGTGCCTCCCAGTGCCGGCTGGAATCGCGCGCCGAAGCCCTTCATCCATGGGCTGACGTGCGCCGATTCCCGAATTGTTATTCGTGCGAGAGCTTTGTCGGATTCGCCGCCGGTGACCCGCATCAGGTCTGCGAAATATTCGTTTTCGGGATACGACCCGGTCAGGACATCCGTGGGCGCTTCGTGCATGCAGCGGAGGTTGCGCGTATGCCTGCTGTTGCCGCCGCGGAATTCTATCGGCGCGCACTCCACCACCAGTACGCTTGCGCCGGATTCCCTTGCGTTCAGCGCGGCGCACAGGCCCGCGTTGCCGCCGCCCAGCACCAAAACGTCCGATTGCGACGCGGTCACTTCTGCCGTTTCGTCTGTCTGCGCAGGTCCAGAATCAGACGCATGACCCGCTGTTCCAGATCGTTCCGAGCCGCGCGATAGGCCTCGATCGGTGAACCATAGGGGTCATAGACCTGCCAATCCACGACTTCCTTCGGCTGACGTCCGGGCAGATAAGATCCCGACATATTGACGACCAGATCGTACTCCACAACCTTCACCGGATTGTACAGGCTCGGCACGTGACGGGAAACGTCCACGTTCATTTCTTCCATCGCCAATACGGTATTGGGGGCAACGCCCGGCGTCGGCGAAAGCCCCGAACTGGCTGCGACAAGAACGTCTCCCCCGTAGTGGTTCGCGAAAGCCTCTGCCATCGGACTCCGGCAGGTATTTCCGATGCAGACGAAAAGGATCCGTTTCAGAGTTTGCTCAGGAATAGCTGGTGCACCCGTGAATCCTGCGTGAGTTCAGGATGGAATGTCGCGACCAGATGCCTGCCTTGTTCGACGAGCACGGGATCACCTTCATATTGTGCCAAAACCCTGACCTCGGGCCCGGTGCGTCTGATGATGGGAGCGCGAATGAAGACCGCTTCCACATCGCCTGCTCCAGCTCGTTTCTGAAAATCGGTATCCGGCTGGATGGTTGCGACGCGGCTGTCGATCTGTCGTCCATAGCCGTTGCGCTCGACCGTCAGGTCGATCACGCCGAAGCTTTCCTGCGCCGGATTCACCACTTCCTTTGCAAGCAGAATGGCTCCCGCGCAGGTTCCGAAAACCGGCTTTTGCTCCGCGAATTCGCGCAGAGGCTCTTTGAGCTTCATGAAGCTGATGAGTTTGAGCATGGTGGTGCTCTCACCTCCAGGAATCACCAGGCCATCGACGTTTCGCAATTCCTCTGCGGTGCGGACGAGAACCGCGGCCGCACCCGCCCGCTCAATGGCCTTTGCATGCGCTTCGAAGTCACCCTGAAGCGCCAGGATTCCGACCCTCTTCTTCACGCGATTTACCAACCCCGCGTTTGCATCAACTCTTCTTCGGGCAGCTTCGAAATATCCAGACCGGGCATCGCCATCCCGAGATCCTCACTGGCCTCGAGCACCTTATCCCAATCTTGGTAATAGGTCGTCGCCTTCACGATGGCCTTGGCTCGCGTCTCCGGGTCTTCGCTTTTGAAGATTCCCGAGCCGACGAAAACCGCTTCCGCGCCGAGATGCATCACGAGCGCGGCGTCCGCCGGGGTCGCGATTCCGCCCGCCGAGAAATTCGGCACCGGAAGCTTGCCCTGCTCCGCCACCCACTCGACCAGATCGAGCGGGGCGCCGAGGTTCTTCGCTTCATGTACCAGCTCTTCCTTGCCGAGAATCGTGAGCTGCTTCATCTCCTTCACGATCGTGCGGATGTGCCGCACTGCCTCGACGATGTTTCCCGAACCTGCTTCGCCCTTGGTGCGGATCATGGCCGCGCCCTCGGCAATTCGCCGCAGCGCTTCGCCAAGATTGCGCGCACCACAGACGAAGGCCGTCTCGAATTCGCGCTTGTTGATATGGTGTTCTTCGTCGGCGGGCGTGAGCACTTCGCTCTCGTCGATGTAGTCGACGCGCAGCGCTTCGAGGATCCGCGCTTCCGTGAAGTGCCCGATGCGGGCCTTCGCCATCACGGGAATGGAAACGGCCGCCTGAATTTCACGAATCTTGCTGACCGGCGACATGCGCGCCACGCCGCCCTCCTTGCGAATGTCGGAGGGTACGCGTTCGAGCGCCATTACGGCTGCGGCGCCGGCCTTCTCCGCAATGAGCGCCTGTTCGGCATTGACGACGTCCATGATCACGCCGCCTTTCAGCATTTCGGCCAGCCCAACATTCAGGCGCCATCGTTCGTTCTGCAGAATTGACATTTCGTGCTTCTCCTCGTTGTATTTGGCTAAACCATCGCCAGCGCGGGATGCGCCTCACGCGACTGGCTGACGTTCAATGCGTTTGCGATCACCGACCCCAGAATTTCGATTCCTTTGCGAATCTCATTGGGTTCCAGACCCGCGAAACTGAGCCGAAGACCGGAATCGAGCGGACGCGACACAGCAAAATATCTGCCTGGCAGATAATCGATGCCAGCCTGTTGTGCCAGCCCGCGCAGAGCCACGGCATCCAGGCCGGCGGGCAGATTGATCCACATATTCATTCCGCCGCCCGGAACTTTCCATGTGCAATTGCCGAGATACCGGCGGCAGGATTGTTCGAGCGCACGCAGTTTTTCCTTTGCCGCTGCGATTACAGTCGCCTGATGCCGCGCCAGCTTGCCGGATTCGGCGAAGCGCAGCAGGAACGCCTGTGAAAGATGGTCCGTGTGCAGATCGGCGAGCTGCTTCAGTTCCGTGGCGCGGGCGATTACCAGACGCGGCGCGATGATCCAGCCAACGCGGATACCAGGAAACGCGATCTTTGAGAAACTGCCCAGCAGGATCACGTTCGGATCCAGTTGCTTCAGGCGCGGCAAAGTATCGTCGTACGCCAGTTCACTGTAAATGTCGTTCTCGATCACCGCCGCCCCTGCCATGCGGGCGATCCGGCAGATCTCACTGCGATTCGCCGCCGGCATTGTGGCTCCGGTTGGATTTTGAAACGACGGAGTAACGATTAGCACTCGTGCCCCGGCCTCGAATGCGCGCTGAACCGCATCGAGATCCATGCCGTCTCCGTCGACGGGTATGCCGATCAGGTCGGCGCCTGCTTCAAGGAAAAGGTTCTTCAGGCCCGGATAGACGGGTTCTTCGACGGCAACCTTGTCTCCGGCGCGCACCAGCGAACGGCGCAGCAGATCGAGCGCCTGCTGGCATCCGTTGGTGATCAGAATATCGTCGGTATCTCGCGCCAGGCCGCTTTGGATTGCCTGATCGAGAAGATAGCGCCGCAATGGTTCGTATCCGCCCGGCGAGCCCAGCTGCATCAGAGTTTTCAGGTTCCGGCTCTCGAGAACTTCCCGGCAGCAGTCCCGAAACTCTTCGATTGGAAACAGCTTCTCCGAAGGCCGGGAACTGGTGAAGCTGATGACTCCGGAGGCGGCGCTTCCGGCGGAAGTCGAAACAGATTTGGTGAGGGCACGCGACCAGTTCAGTGCCGCGGCGGGCGACTCGGAACCGCCGCAGACATAGCTGCCTCGACCTACCTCACCCTTGATTAGGCCGCTGGCTTCCAAAAGGTCGTAGGCTGCCGATATCGTTGTTCGGTTCAGTCCAAGTTGGCCAGCCAATTCGCGGGTGGGTGGCAGTCGGTCGCCAGATCGAAGATCACCTGTTTCGATCAGCCGCTGCAAATAGCCACCTAATTGGCGATATATCGGCACGCCGGACTGCGGATCGAGGCTGGGCCGGATCTCCATTAGAAATCCAATATACCATGCAATTTGGACTGGTCAAGGTCATCCAATAGTGTCTCGGTATAATATCGAAACAGGTTTTCATGCCGATCCCCCGGGCCTTCCAGCAGATAGCGATTCTTGCGTTAGTCTTTCTGGCCGTCGCCTATGGGGGGAAAAAGAAGAATCCGGACGACACCACACAGACTCTCGATCTGCCCAAAGACCCGCCGATGGTGGCTATCGGCGAAACGCGCCGTCTGGTCTTTCACGTTTCGCCGCTCTCGACAAAAGGACTGCTGTCGCAGCAGACACGCGATGCGCTCAAGGCCATCTTGAAAGCAAATGGCGGCGTGCCTGTAGTTCACATTCGGGCATTTGTGACCGGCAGCGGCGACCTCCGCCGCGTGCCTCAGATTGTCAGCGAGGTCTTCACCGAGAAAAAGCTGACTCTGCCTTCCGTGAGCGTAATACAGGCGGGAAGCTTGCCCATTGAAGATGCGCAGGTCGTGATCGAGTCGGTTTCCCTGGCGAAAAAGGAAGTGAATCCCGACGGCCTGATGCTCGTCGAAGCACAAACCGCGCCATCAATCGAGCAGTCGCTCGACCAACTGGCGTCACGATTGGGGAGTGCGACAGCTCTGCGAGTGACCTGTTTTGTCAGCGCGATCGGTACGACTGCGCCGATCACTGCCCGTTTTCCTTCTGCCGCGGTTGACCTGGTCCAGACTCAGCGCGCGCCGTCACGTACCGAAGCCAGTTGTGAAGCGGTTGGCCGGGGTGGAAATATCAAAGCGGCGAATCTGGCGTTCACGGGTACACAAGTCGCTTTCGGGACGGACGAGAAAGCGGCGAAACTGGCATTCCAGCGCATTGACCGGGATCTCAGCGAGGCGTCCGTTGAACCCGCGAATATCGTCGCCACCGATATCTATCCGCTCTCGGCCCCGATCGGTGAGTTTGCCCGCAAGCTTCGAACAACCTTGGGCACAGTGACGGATATTCCCTTTGAGGGCATCGCGTCGGTTGACGGAAGTTTTGCTGTCGACGCGATCGCGGTTTCGAAGTAACCTTAGAAAGGGAAAGATGACAACCGAGGAAAAAATAGAGCGACTCACTGGGATTGTGGAGTCGCTGGCTGCCAGTGTCGTCGCACACGACAGCCAGATCGAAGGACTGATTCGGGTTGCCGAGAAACACCAACGCCAGATGGAAACCCTTGAGCGGCAGTGGCAGGCCTATATCAATCGCCTGCCCCCTCAGTAGACTTAAACTGCGTTCTGCGCTTTAGCGATCGCGGCGCGGATTTCTTGCGCTTTTGCGAGGCCGTCGAAGCGCTTGATGGTATTCCCGTTACGGTCGAGCACCAGCGTTACCGGAAGCTGATCCATGGAGCCGGAGCCGATTCCGACCGTATACTTCATCGGATTCTTCTCCAGAAAGGGCTTGACCGCCTCCATGCCTTCCTCGCCCATTTCGATGCCGACGATCTCCACATCCTTCAGTTCGTCGTGCATCTTGTTGAACTCGGGGATTTCGGAACGGCAGGGAACACACCAGGTCGCCCAATAATTCACGACGACCACTTTACCCTTCCAGTCCGCGGGGGAGAGCGCAGCGCCTTCCAGAGTTTTAAACGGGGCGCCATCCAGGGCGGCGCTCGCGGCAGCAGCGGCCGGCGCCGGAACGGTTGAACGCGTATTGAGAAAAGCCAGGTACTCTTCGGGCTTCCGGGTCAGGCCGGGGAACGTCGCAAGCACATTCTGGTTCGCGTCGTAGAGCACATAGAAGGGAATCGCCACCGTCTGGAATTTGTCTTCTTCCAGCTTCTGATTGGCCTGCGATGCGGCGTCTGTGCCATCCGTATACAGATCCACCAGCACCATGTTCTTCATTACGCCGCCCACTTCGGGCTTTGTGAACATGTTCGCCTTCATCCAATGGCAGTTCGTGCAGGCATAGCCGGTGAAGTTGACCAGCACCGTCTTGCCCTCCGCTTTCGCCTTTGCGAACGCGGCATTCAAATCGTTCTCAATCCAGGGCAGGTCGCCGGAACTGCTTCCGCCGCCGAATGAAGTGCCCGAAGCCGGTGGGATGTAGGCTTCAATCTCACCTAATTTGGAGCCGAACATTCCGGGTACGAGGCTCAGGCCGAATACGACCAGCGCAATGCCCGTCAGAAGCCGGCCGACACCCAACTCGGAATCGCGTGAGATGCCCGGCAACCTCACGAATCCGAGCAGATAAAATCCCGCCATCGCGAACAGAACAACCCACGCGGCGAGAAAACGCTCACGCGTGAGGAAGCCGGTCTGGAGCACGGCATCGAGGCTGTAGAGATACTTCAGCATCGCTGCGAGCACGAGGAAGCCCATCACGACCTTCACCCGCGCCAACCACTCACCGGAGCGAGGGAGTTTCTGAAGGTAATTCGGAAACAGAGCCAGCAGGAAGAAGGGAAGGGCCAAGCCACTCGCGAAGACCACCATGCCGAGCACCGGGCGCAGCTTGTCGGCTCCCACAGAAGCAGCGAGAAGCGTGCCCATAAACGGGCCCACGCACGCGAACGATGCCAGCGCGAATGTGAGTCCCATCAACAGCGTGCCGATCGTTCCGCCTTGTCCCGACGCAGCGTTCAGCTTCGTCAGCACGCTCGAGGGAATCGTGATTTCAAACGCTCCCAGCAGGCTGAGACCGAAGACGAAGAAGATCAGTGCGATGAATCCGTTCACCCAGGCATTTGAGCCGAGCTGTACCACGGCCGCCGGCCCCAACGCCAGTGTCAGAATCAGACCGAGCGCGCTGAAGAGCACGATGATGCCCAGACAAAAGATGATTGCCTGTCTCAGTCCTCCACGCTGCCCGATGAAGTACGACATGGTGATCGGGATCATCGGGAAAACGCACGGGGTGAAAATTGCGGCGAGACCGAAGCCGAAGGCCAGCGCCAGAAATGCCGCGAGGCTGCCGTCGGCAGTTGTGGCGGCCGCGCCTGGAACGCTGCCGGTGGACTTTGCTGCGGGCTTTCCTTCGATATAGCCCGCCGGGATGTCGATCGCGGCCACAGGAGCATCGGCTGCAATATTCAGAGTCGCGGTCACGTTTCGCGTGCGCGGCGGAATACAGGTTGTTCCGCTGCAGGTCTGATAGCGCGGAACAAACGTGATCGTCACCGGCCCTGGCTGGAGATCTTTCTTCAACCGGATCCGCGCCAGGAAGTTCTGGGCGCCTTCGTAAGTCTCGGTGTCGACGCCGAAACCGGGGTCGAACTTGCGGACCGGCGGCGGCTCGAAGATAGTGACCGTATCGACGGCCGGGCTGTTATCGGACTTGATTGTGGTTGGAATCGGTCCAGGTGGAGTAGTCAGCGAGTACATGTGCCACTCGGGATCGACCACTGCCTGGAGATGTCCGAGAACTTCCGCGCCAGGCGCTGCCGATGACTGATCGATCGTCAGCTTCCATTGAACGTGGTTGAACTTGCCGTCCTGGGCGAAGATTGTGCCCGCAGACAGTGCAATCAACAGCAGGAAACAACGCATGGACTTTTACCCCGCTGTCGCGTATTCGCGCAACTCTTCTTCGATGCGCTGATTCATATTGCTGGATGCAAAATCCGCCGCGACCCGGATGGCGTTCTTGATGGCGTTCGAATCCGATCGGCCGTGGCAGATAATGCAGACACCTTTGATGCCCAGCAACGGCGCGCCGCCGTATTCGGCGTAATCCACTCTCTTCTTGAATTCCGTATAGGCGGATCGGGAAAGGGCATACCCGATCTTGCGCGTTACCGTGGCTTCCAGCGCTTCGCGCAGCATGCCGCGGATCATCTCCGATAGTCCTTCGCTGACCTTGAGCGCCACATTGCCGACGAACCCGTCGCATACAATTACGTCGACGTGGCCGGAGAAAAGGTCGCGGCCTTCCACATTGCCGATAAAGTTGATTCCGAGCGATTTCAACAGCGGCGTTGCGTCCCGCGTGAGCGCGTTGCCTTTGTGCTCTTCTTCGCCGATCGACAGCAGGCCGACGCGCGGCCGCTTCACTCTGAGCACCTGCCGCGAGTAGATCTCACCCATGAGCCCGAACTGCTTCAGCATTTCGGGTTCGCAATCGACATTCGCGCCGACATCGACCACCACGACCGGAGTTCCTTTATGCGTCGGGAATACGCCGGTGAGCGCGGGACGATCGACACCCCGAACCTTGCCAAACTTCATCTTGGCGATGGCCATGCAGGCGCCGGTATTGCCGGCGGAGAGAAAGCCGTCCGCCTTCCCATCCGAAACCAGGTCCGCACAGACGTGCATCGAGCTGCCCTTCTTCCCGCGGGCGGCCTTTGCGGCGTGATCGTCCATGGTGATCCGCTCGGAAGCATGGATCACTTCGATGGGAAGGTCGCCGATGGAGTCGTGGGATTTGAGTTCCCGCTCCACAGCGGGACCGTCGCCGACCAGAAGAACCCTATGGCCGTACTCCCTGGCTGCATCTATGGCGCCCTGTACTTCAGGCACCGGGGCTTTGTCGCCCCCCATCGCATCTACAGCAATGGTGACCATTGATTCAGGCTGGCTGGGTGGCTATTCGGTCGCGGCTTCGATGACTTCGCGGCCCTTGTACTGCCCGCAGTGAGGGCAGACGCGGTGCGGCAGTTTCGGTTCGTGGCAGTTGGGGCACTCGGCGTTGGCAGGTTTGCGGAGGGCATCGTGAGCGCGGCGAGTCTGCGTACGCGCGTTGGAGTGTCTTCGTTTCGGATTCGGCATGGTATTTCCAGTCCTTAAATATCTTAAATGTGCAAATCTTTCAAAGCCATCCATCGATCGTCCGGCGCCTGAGGCCGGCACGCGCAGCTGACTTCATTACGGTTTGCGCCGCAGATGGGGCAGATGCCTTTGCAGGCTTCGCTGCACACCCTTTGCATGGGGAGATGTAACAGCAACTGCTCCCGTACTATATCTTCCAGTTGCAGGCCCGGCAACTCATAGAAACCCATTTCGGCTTCGCCTTCGTCGATCGCCACGTCCTCTTCCCGGCTCGCCGGCTCCAGCGGACTGTAGAAAAGATCGAAAGGCGCGTCAACATGAAACGCCGCCCGGCCCAGACAGCGGTCGCACTCCGTTTCCAGATCGGCCCGGATCCGCCCGTGTACCCGGACTTCACCACCGGTATTGGGCAGCAATTCCGCTACCCCCTCGGCCACCAACGGATCTTTCTGGATCAGGGTCGAATCCGAAAATACGAACCCATTTTGCTCCCATGTTTCCGCAAAACGAACCTTGCGGACTTCCATCTCCTTAATACTCAGCAACATGGATATGACCGGGGAACAATATGATTGTAGCATGCCGTGGTGTCGCCCGGCAGTTGGCCGTCGGATAAGTGATTGATAACAGGGCAGATTGAGAAGCAGGTCCCAGGAACCGGGCAGCGCTGGTCGTCATCGAGTTATTAGCTCCCATATGGCATGACGAAGGCGGGAAGGTATTTTGGGCGACATCCGGTTTGGGCCGCATGATCGCTGGTACGTATCTTCGCGCGGGCACGGGCGATGTCGTTACTGCCGTGAAGCCGGGGGCACTATGTTGGGGAGCACCGACGCAAATCGTCACTCATTCTCTTAGACGAGAGCGACCCTGGCATCCAGTCGAACCGACGCGGCTCAACAGCTCGAAAACGTAATTTTTGATCGTTACCTGAGCGAAATGAGGTTGAAGGAAGTTGCTGGATTCGCTAAACAGCTTGGATTTCTGGTTAAGAACCTGCATCATCCGTCGCCGCGAGCAGGAAGTACGACGAATCGACAGACTTTTGGCAAGACAGGGTGACGCGAGACCGGCGTTTTACTTCTCAATCGTCGACGACATCTATCGCATCGAGGACGTGATGCCGCACCCCAAATAAGTTTGAGTTCCCGCGGGCGAACCCGCTTGCATTAATCGCATTTTCTCTCGTTCAACTGCCATCTCGTGGGATCCATCGGACGTATATTGATACTTCAGAGTCCTCACCGCGGATCCGGAGTTTTCCCGAATGTCGCGTTTCAGTCTTGCCTTTCTACTCGCACTCAGCGCGTTCGGCCAAAGCGCGCAGCCCGGTCCTTCGTTTGAAGTCGCTGAGATCCGGGTCAATGCATCCGGGTTGGAAAAATCCTCAGGCAATCTTTCCAATGGGCGACTGACCCTCCGCAATCTCCCGCTGCGCTTCCTGCTTGCGGAAGCGTGGACCATGAACCCCGATGACATCTCCGGCCCTTCCTGGCTGGACGATGTCCGCGTCGATGCCGTCGCCAAGGCCGCATCGCCTCAGACGCCGGATGCCGACCTGCGCCTGATGCTGCAAACGCTTCTGAAAGACCGCATGAAACTGGCATCCCATATCGAGCGCCGGCAGAAGTCCGTTTGGGCCCTCGCGGTGTGGAAGAGGCGCGCCAAAATGACTTCATCGGAGATGCCGGCCAAGCCTGAAGATGCCGATTGCCGTCGATCCGGCTCCGGTGCGTCCAACGTTCGACTGACCTGTAAGCACGAAACGATGGCCGCATTTGCGCACGAATTGCCGCAGTATGCGGGCGGATATGTGACGTCAACGGTTGTGGATCAGACCAGCCTTAATGGCGCCTGGGACTTCACGTTCGAATGGACTCCCATGGCCCAACTGGAAAGCAGCGGCGGCCTGACCCTGTTTGCCGCATTGCAGGCGCAGGTGGGTCTTCAGCTTGAGCGCAGGAAACTGCCGGTTCCGATCCTGGTAGTCGATAGTATGCAACGGACGCCGTCGGAGAACTGAACTCTGGAACGCAGAGCCGCTATCCTGACAACGTGGACCTTCAAATCCGCCGGTTCTTCATCCTCCTGGTAATTCCCTGCGCCCTGATCGGGCAGATTCCCCCTTCGGAAAAGCTCTCGCCCGCCGATCAGAAACTGTTTGACGCCGAGATTCAGCGAGTTCAGCACCTGCAGGAGACTGCCGGAGACAAATGCACCGTCTCCTACGCTCTGGCGCGAACCTGGGCCAGCGGCGGGCAGTATCGCGAAGCGTTGTCCTCGCTCAAAGAAACGATCGAGCTCGATGCCGGCATCGATCCTTCGAATGACGAAGTGTTCGGCAGACTCCGCGGCACGAACGAGTTCAAACTCCTGCTCCGTAAGGTTCGCGAAGACACGCCGCCGGTAACGAACAGCCGCGAAGCGTTTACGATCGACACCGGCGATCTCCTGCCGGAAGGCATCGCCTGGGACCAGCGGCGTAAACGATTCTACCTGGGCAGTACGTGGCGGCACAGCATTATTGAGTGCACCATCATGGGCGACTGCCGTCCCTTTGTGAAGGAAGGACAGGACGGCCTTTACGAGGTTCTGGGAATCAAGGTCGATCCCACCGACGGAACCGTTTGGGTAGTCAGCAATGCCACCGGCGAATCGGGATTATTTCACTTCAAAGCCCCCGGCGGCGACCTGATCCGCAAGTTCACGCTAAGCCGCGACACCGAAATGCATCTGTTCAACGACCTGGCAATCAGCTCGAAGGGAGACGTGTTCCTCACCGATTCCCGCGCCAACACCGTCTATTGGGTTTCTCATGAAACGAACCGTCTGGAAGTCTTCGATCCCAAACTCCGGGTGGACGCCGCCAACGGCATTGCGCTTTCGAGCGACGACAAAACGCTCTATGTCGCCGGCTTCCCGGACGGCGTCACAGTCGTGGATGTGGCATCGAAATCCTCTCACGCCATCGCGCATCCGTCGGATCTTTGTCTCGGAACCATTGACGGTCTGGCATATTTCAACGGCAGTCTCATAGCGATTCAGAACGGCATCATGACGCCTCGGGTAATTCGATACCGGCTGACACCCGACGGACGAGGCATCGAGAAATTCGACGTTCTGGAGCGCCGCAACCCGTTGTTTGACGGAATCACCACCGGCGCCATCGCCGACGGCGCGTTCTACTTCATGGCGAACACGCAGTTGGATAAGGTCCAGGGCGGACGAATCAAACCCGGGGGGCGATTCAATCCACTGAAGATCCTGCAAATCGATCTGGCGCCTTAGAGCATTTGCCCGCGAAGAGTTTATACCGCCGGCGATATTTGTCGCCGGTGATTTGGTTGCGGCGCTGCTGCACTGTGGGGCAGGGCGGCATCCTGGCCAGATTGACGCAGTGAGTCTGTACCTTCTGTGAAAATGCTTTAGTCTCTCCCCGAATTCCAAACGACCGCCGCGCTCTTACCTGGTTACCTGACATCGACAATGATAGATTTGGAAACCGCGAGAGCATCCCGTGGCATTCTTCGGGAAGAGCTGGAAAATGGAAGAGTTTGCAATCCGGACAAAAGGGCTGACGCGTACTTTCGGACAGGTTCGAGCTCTCGACACTCTGACCCTCGATGTTCCATCCGGCTCCGTGTTTGGCTTCCTTGGCCCCAACGGAGCGGGAAAGACGACGGCCATCCGCCTCTTGCTGGGCTTGATCGAACCGACGAGCGGAAGCGCCTCGGTACTCGGCTTCGATACACGTACACAGGGCAATGAAATCCGCAGCCGCGCCGGAGCGCTGCTGGAACACTCCGGCCTTTACGAAAGGCTGAGCGCGGAGGACAACCTGCGTTTCTACGGGCGCGTGGCGCGCATGCCGAGGCTGCGGCTGGAGGAGCGCATCCGGGAACTGCTCACGCATCTCGATTTGTGGGAACGCCGAAAGGAAGCCGCGGTTAAGTGGAGCCGGGGCATGAAGCAGAAGTTGGCCATTGCCCGGTCCTTGCTGCACAACCCGGCGCTTGTCTTCCTGGATGAACCCACAGCCGGCCTGGACCCTGTTGCCGCCGCAACCCTCCGGGACGACCTTGCAGGGCTCGCCTCGCGCCAGGGAGCGACTATCTTTCTGACGACCCATAATCTGGCTGAGGCTGAGAAGCTGTGCCATATGGTGGCTGTGGTTCGTGAGGGTAAGCTGCTTGCGGTCGGCAGCCCGGCGGAATTGCGTTCGCGCGGCGGCGGCCAGCGCGCCGAAATCAGCGGACGGGGATTTTCCGATGCCGTACTCGCCACAGTCAGACAGCACGCGTCGGTTTCGCAGGCGTCTCTCGAAAATGGCCGGCTGACACTCGTACTGAAAGAAGGTGCTGGCGTCGCGCCGCTCGTAGACCTGATCGTGCGCGAAGGTGGTCAGGTCGAGGAAGTTCGCAGCGGCCAGGGAAGCCTTGAGGACGTGTTTCTCGCACTAATGGAAGCAGACCCCAAATGACGAGCACCGACTTCAGCGCGGTTTTCTGGAAGGAGTGGAAGGAGATCGTTCTCGAACGGTCTGCCGGGGGCGCCGGAAGCTATCGGCCTCTCATCCTGGTTGCACTCCTCGGAATCCTCCTGCCTTTGCGGATGGGTCCGGCAAGATTCTTCACTCCGTCCCAATTGCTGATCTATTCGTTCTTTTCGGCGGTGGTCGTAACCGCTGTCATCGCCGATTCGTTCGCCGGCGAGCGGGAACGCCATACGCTCGAAACGCTGCTCGCTACCCGCCTTTCCGACCGGGCAATCCTCTTTGGCAAGATAGCCGCGTCCCTCGCCTATGGGTGGCTGGTCGCAATGCTGTGCGTGCTCTGCGGCACGATCACGGTGAATGTGGCGAACTGGGACGGCCATCTCCTGCTCTATCGCGATTGGGCAAGTTGGCTCGTCCTGTTGTTGGGTCCTCCTCTGGTGGGGGGCGTGGTGGCTACGGCGGGTGTCCTGATATCCCTGCATGCCGCCACAGTCCGGCACGCACAGCAAACGCTGATGGTCGGGTTCACGATTTTGTTCCTCGGAGTGATTTTCGGCGGCAACATGCTGCCGGACGCGTGGAAACTCTGGTTCGGCGGGATTCTGGTTGCCTGGTCCCCGGCTGCGTTGGTATTGGCCGGAGCAGGCGTGGTTCTGATGATTGACATCGCGCTCTTACTTGCCGGCATGGCGCGATTCCAGCGAGCGAGGCTGGTTCTTGATTAACCGGGGAGCTTCGACGTACTGAAGATCTGATTTCCTTGCCGCCCACGAAGAATTTGTACCGCCGGCGATCTTGTCGCCGGTGACTTGGTTGCGGCGCTGCTGCTCTGTGGGACGGGAGGCATCCTGCGCCGGTTTGTAATCCAGCATGACGTGTTGTCAGGCTGCTGCATTTCTGACAATGGACCTTGACGCAGTGAGGCTACCCGTCCTGGCTCGAAGCGCAGATGCTGAGTTAGTACAAGCCCTCGATGTCTTCAGGTAACACCTCGATGGTAAGCCGATACGGATTGCTTGAATAGGCACGCACCACCCCTTCGAAATGAACAGGCGCATCGACGGCGACGGGTCTTTTCACTGCGATCGGAAGCCGCAGAATTGCGTCCCCGACAGGATTATCGACCTTCACGATGAGTTCATTCGGCGATGTTTGAGAAACCACATTACCGCTGAATCTCCGGTGCTCCGGCGGAATCTGGGCGTCCTTGATCTGCTGAAAATACCTGTCTCCGGTCGGGGTTATCAGCGCGCTCCTGATCATGCGCCAGAGATTACCGGGGTCAGGCGCGGGCGGGGGAGCCTGAGCGAATCCAATAACGGATACGAGGACGATCCCAATCAGTTTAAGACTCATGGCCGTTCTCTCTTAAGAGTCATCCTAACGCGAAATGGGGCTGCCGGCGCCCACGTGAAGGCCGCGAGGGCCGAAGCCAACCTTCTCAGTCACAACTCCCCGTCTCCATCGAATCAAACCCCTTTGCAACCAAAATCCGCAATCCTGCCCGTCGCGGGCGGTAAGAATAAATCGCGGGCGTGCCTAAGCCGGACGCACCGGCGGATCGGAAGGTTTACCCCGGCCAAATAGCGTGTCTTTGTCTAAAATGAATTTGAAGCTATATGCCCGGCTTGGATCGAATTACGCGAAACACAACAGTTATGGGAGGCAAGCCCTGCCTCCGCGGAATGCGCGTAACAGTCGGAATGATCGTGGGGTTGGTGGCCTCGGGCCACACATTCAGCGAGATTCTGACTGCGTATCCGTATCTCGAAGATGAGGACATTCGTCAGGCATTGGCATATGCCGCGTGGCGCGTCGAAGAAATCGAGGTGCCGCTGCCGGCCGCATGAAATTCCTGATCGATATGAACCCGAGCCCGCTCTGGGTTCCCTTTCTGACCGAACAGGGTTTCGGGGCAGTCCACTGGTTAATAGTCGGTTAGCCCGGGGCCGCCGATTCCGAGATCATCGATTTCGCGGCGGCGAACGGCTGGATCGTGTTCACGCATGACCAACGGACCCGAGAATGCCGACCTTACGGCCAAGCTCAGTCACGCGAGGGGCACTGGACGACCGTACAGCTAGGCCCGCTCCTCGCGAAGCTTTGCATACTCCTTCAGCCCGAGATGCACCTTAAACGTTCCAGCGAGATTATCCCAGCCCGCCTCGGGGTTTGTATATTGAAAAGCCCAACCCGAGCCCGGTTCCCTGCGAGAACATCCTGTTATTCGTTACCATAACTTATATGCTTCGGTACCACGTTGCCTTCCACATGCCGCGAAAGGCCGGCGAGATGGTCGTAGCTGAGGCGCTCGATTTTTCCGGCGCCATGAGCCAGGGCTTCGACCTCGCGGATGCCCGCCTGATGATCGCGGGCGCCATGGAGGATCTTGCCCAGGACTTGCTCGAAAACGGACAGCCCCTGCCAACCCCCGACCCTGACGTGCAGGCCGAAGCCGACCTTGTCGAATTGATTCCGCTTTCGGTCCACGCGGGAACGTTTCGTTAGTGAAACGTCATGCACTGATGCGCCATTTGACGGAGCACGGCTGCCGCGTTGACCGTGAAGGCTCAAGGCACACGATTCTGTCCAACCCGGCGACCGGCAGAAAGGCCCCCGTCCCGCGCCACATAGAGATCGATAATCGGCTGGCGGAGAAAATTTGCTCGCAGCTTGCAGTTACGTCGATTCGCTGACGCGCTACTCAATATCCTCCCCTCCCGCGAGCGGTCACAACTCCCAGTCTCCATCGAATCAATCCCTTATAACCAAAATCCGCAATCTCGCCCGTCGCGCGTGGTAGAACAAATCGTCGGACCGGTTTCCGGCTCACGCAATCTCAAAGTGAAAGGATGTCGTACCAAATTGGGTTTGTTTTTTCAAAGCTCCGGACGCAATTGTCGAGCTTAGCCCCGCGATCTGCATGCAGGGTTGGTCAGGCCCTCCGCTCGGAGCCTTATCCCCAGGAATTGGCCGCAGCACGACACAACCGCGGTCAGTGGGTTTGAATTTGCGAATCACATCCCAGCCGGAGCCGAAACGGCCGGAAGGTTTGCACGGAACGGAAGGTTTGCGGTGAATAAAGAATGAATGGGGAGAAAATGGGTTCGAATTTTCGAATGAGCGCAAACCCGTCAATTGAAATGGGTTGTTCCCCAAATGGGTTCGTCTTTGCGAATAACATCCTGCGGCCGGCGGCGACCGCCACCCTACCGCATGTACATCCCGCCGTTCACGTCCAGCACGTGACCGGTGATGTAACTCGCATCATCCCCCGCCAGAAACTTTACTGCCGCCGCAACGTCATTCGGGCTGCCGATTCGCTTCAGCGGAACCGCCTCGGTGATCTTCGCCTTCAGTTCATCGCTCAGCGACGCCGTCATGTCGGTTTCGATGAATCCCGGCGCCACCGCGTTCACTGTGATGTTGCGCGACGCCAATTCCTGCGCGAGAGATTTCGTCAATCCGATCAGCCCCGCCTTCGACGCCACATAATTCGCCTGCCCCGCATTCCCGGATTCGCCCACCACCGAAGCAATGTTCACAATCCTGCCCCACCGCTCGCGGACCATCGCCGGCAGCACTTGCTGAATACAGAAGAACGAACCCGAGAGGTTCGTCTGCAGAACGATATCCCAATCGTTGCGCTTCAGTCGCAAGGCCAGTCCGTCGCGCGTCAGGCCGGCGTTGTTCACCAGAATGTCGATGCGCCCGAAATCCTTCGACGCCTTCGAAAACGCTTCTTTAATGGAATCCGGCGAGGCCAAATCGATGCTGACCACATACGCTTCGCCGCCCGCTGCGCGAACTTCCGCCGCAACTTCCTCCAGCTTTTCCACCTGACGAGCGGCAAGCACCACCCTCGCCCCTCCCGCGGACAAGGCGAGAGCGCAGGCGCGTCCAATGCCGCGGCTGGCGCCCGTGATGAGTGCAGTCCGAGCGCACAGGCCGAAGGGTCCGTTGTGCGCGGCTGCGAATGGATTCGTCATGTTGTTGAACTTGCAATCATAATAGATCGGTCAGTATTGTTGGGTACACGACATGGCATATGACGATCTGCGCGACTTCATCCGAGCCCTCGAGAAAAAAAAGGAACTCAAACGCATTTCCATCGAAGTGGACCCAAAACTCGAAATCACCGAGTTTGCCGACCGCTCCGTGAAAAACGGCGGCCCCGCGCTGCTGTTTGAAAACCCGAAGGGCTCCAAAATCCCGGTGCTCATCAACGGGTTCGCCAGCATGCGGCGCATGGAAATTGCGCTCGAAGTCGATTCGGTTGAGGAAATCGCCGGCCGCATCGTCGAATACCTCGAGATGCGCATGCCAGAAGGCCTGATCAATAAGCTGAAAATGCTGCCGAAACTGGCCGAGATCGGCGCGTTCTTCCCGAAGATCGTGTCCAAAGGGGCCTGCCAGGAAGTCGTCAAAACCGAAGGCTTCTCCCTCTACGACTATCCCGTCCTCACCTGCTGGCCGGAAGATGGCGGCCCGTTCATCACGCTTCCCATGGTGTTTTCGCGTAATCCCGAAACCGGCAAGCGCAACTGCGGCATGTACCGGCTGCAGATTTTCGACGAACGCACCACCGGAATGCACTGGCAGACCCATAAGCAGGGCGCCGAGCATTACCGCCGTCGGGTTGCCCAAAGCATTGTGCCCAGGGATGGCAGGCCGGAGCGCATGGATGTGGCCGTCGCGATCGGCTCCGACCCCGCCACCATGTACTCGGCAATCCTGCCCTTGCCTCCCGATCTCGACGAGATGATGATCGCCGGCTTCCTGCGCGGCAGTCCGGTTGAGATGGTGAAGTGCCACACCGTCGATCTCGAAGTTCCCGCCAATGCCGAAATCGTTCTCGAAGGCTACGTGGAGTTGGGAGAGCTTCGCACCGAAGGCCCGTTCGGCGATCACACCGGCTATTATTCGCTAGCCGACGAATACCCCGTCTTCCACGTGACCTGCATCATGCAGAGGAAAGAGCCCGTCTACGCCACTACCATCGTGGGTCCGCCGCCTATGGAGGACTTCTATATGGGTAAGGCGATCGAGCGCATTTTTCTTCCTCTGATGCGCTTGCAGATTCCGGAAGTGCGCGATATGTGCATGCCTGCCGAAGGCATCTTCCACAACATGATGCTGGTTTCGATCCGCAAGTCTTATCCCGGCCACGCGCGTAAAGTCATGAGCGCCATCTGGGGACTGGGCCAGGCGATGTTCACCAAATGCATCGTGGTCGTGGATGAGGATGTGGACGTGCAGAATGTCAGCGAAGTGGCGTGGCGTGCGCTCAACAACATCGATCCCGAACGGGACATCCAGTTCACCATGGGACCGATCGACTCGCTCGATCACGCGAGCCGCCTGATCAATTACGGCAGTAAGATGGGGATCGACGCGACCCAAAAGTGGCCCGGTGAGGGGTTCACCAGGCCGTGGCCGGAAGTGCTTCGGATGTCGCCGGATGTCAAACAGCGGGTGAATGAACTATGGAAAAAAGCCGGGCTTTGAGCGCACAGCCCGCAGGGCGTTGTGCGCGCTTCAGAAAAGCACTGAGCGCACAGCCCGCAGGGCGTTGTGCGCGCTTCAGAAAAGCAACGTGCGTACTTCTTCTTTTTGCCTTTGTCTGCTCGGCGGAAGATTTCCATCCCATCACGCATCGCCGCATCGCGGGCGTGATGAGCGCCGCCGGAGCGGATTGGCTGACGCGCCCCGAACGCGAAAGCGAAGAGCACCCCGATGAAGCCCTCGCGGCCATCGGCATCAAAAAAGGATCGACGGTCGCCGACATCGGCGCGGGCGTCGGCTACTTCACCTGGCGGTTGGCCGAGCGTGTCGGCGACAAAGGCATTGCCTATGGCGAAGATATTCAGCAGCCCATGCTGGATCTGCTTGCGAAGAACATGAGCATCCGGCATCTCAACAATGTGCGCCCTGTTCTCGGTACGCCCGAAGATCCGAAGCTCCCCAAAAATTCCGTCGATCTCGTCCTCTTGGTCGACGTCTACCACGAATTCTCCGAACCCGAGAAAATGCTGGATCGAATTCGCGAATCGCTGAAGCCCAACGGACGAATTGTCTTCCTCGAATACCGCGCCGAAGACCCGGCAGTGCCCATCCGACCGGAGCACAAAATGACCGTAGCCCAGGTTCGCGCCGAAGTCGAGCCCGAGGGCTACCGCTTCGACAAGACCATCGAAGTGCTGCCCGAACAGCACATCATTATTTTTCGAAAACCGTGATTGATATGCCTGACTGCCAAACCGTCATAAAATGAAGACGACATGAGTCTCGACGACTACAGAGTAGTCTTGTATCGCAACCAGCCCGAAGGTTGGGTGGCGGAAGTTCCCGCCATTGAAGGCTGTTATGCGCTTATGCCGACCCGGGAAGAAGCCTTGGCCGAACTCGAACAGGTGTTCGAAATGATCGCTGTCGAATTCCGCGACAAAGGACAAAACCTGCCTAAGGACAACACTGCAATCGTGAATGCCTAGCGCCCGTGCCGAGGAATTCCGTCGCGCTGCCATGCGCCTCGGATTCTCAAGACGCCGCCAGACCGGCAGCCATGAGAGGTGGATTCAATGAGAGGTGGATTCATGCCGATGGTCGCGCGGTCACGATACCATTACACGGCGATAACGAAATCGGGTCGCCGCTTTTCCATAAAATACTTGCCCAGCTCGGTATTACTCTCGATCAATTCCGAGACCTGAAATGATGTAAGCGGTTTCCGCCTCCTCACGCATACGTGATGTTCCGGAGGTAAAACACGAAGGGCTTAGCTTTCCGGCTGATTTCAAATCGGCCGCATCCATCGGGCGTCTGGGATAATTCAAAACGCAATGACCCTTCGATCTCCCGCGGCTGCACTCGCCCTCTTCTCGGGTTTTGCCTTCCACTCTTCAGCGCAAACTACGACCCTCAACCTTTCCCACGATCTGGTCGCCAACGACATCGCTTCCGCGAACATGACACCGGGCCAGCCCTCTCTCGACTCCCGCCCCCTGCTCGAAGCCGCAATTGCCTATGCAGGGAAAAACGGCGTCGCCACTCTCACGGCGGACCCCGGAACTTACTACTTTCTTTCGCTCCACAACGCCAACACCCACGTCTTCATCAACGGCGCGTCGAACTTGACTCTCGATTTTCAGAACTCCCTGCTGCTCTTCGCCTTCAGCAACGTCTCCGCCATTCAATGCACGAACTGCACGAACGTGACGCTGCAGAAATTCGCGGTCGACTATCAGCAGTTGCCCTTCACCCAAGTGACGGTGGCGTCCGTGAACTCCGCTGGTCAGAGCTTCACCTACCAGGCGATCCCCGGCTATCAGGACCCCACCGCCTTCAACGTCAACCGCGCGTCGGACGGCAGCGACGCCATTTTCATGTTCGTTTTCCACAACGGCATTCCCATTCAGCAGGTGGGGCGATTGACTGCATCGCGTCCCGTTTCCGGCGGCGTCATTTCCATTACCGACGTCAACGATCCCTGGGCCACTCCCGCGTCATTCGCCGCGATCCAGTCCGGCGACACCGTCGTATTCAGTGACCGTTCCGGGCCCCCGGCAATCGACATCGTGAGCGGCCAAAACGTGATCGTGAAGGGCGTGTCGATCTATTCGAGCGGTCAGATCGGGCTCTATTTCGGCCGCACCAACGGACCCACGGCGGACCATGTGCAGGTCATCCCCGAACCCGGCACGTCGCGGCTCATCAGCACCAATGCCGACGGAATCCACACCAGCTTCGCCTTGGGCGCCAACATTTTCACCAACAACATCGTGCGCCGCACGTGCGACGATGCCCTCGCAATCTCAGCCCCGTGGCTGGCGAATGTCACGCAGGTCAGCGGGACGACAGTCACTGTATCGCGCAGCTTCGGATCGCCCTTTCCTCCCGGCGTCTCCGTCTCGTTCATCAACCCGGTAACGGCGGCGGTCGTTGGAACGGCCACCATTTCCTCCGAGACTCCCGCCTACGCGCAACAGACTCTGACCGACGGAGAAACGGTCACCCTGACGCTGGATCGCGCGATCACCGGCCTTGCCGCGAATTTCGGCATCGTGGACACCGACCCCACGAAACTCGGCGGCGGCTCGGTCGTTGCATACAACACGGTTCAGGAAGGAGTTTTTGCGCGCGGCGTCTGGCTCGCAGGTGTGACGAACGTGTCCGTCCACGACAACTACATTCAGCGCACTTCGAGCAACGGCATCTTCGTTCAGCAGCTCAACGCGGACAACACGGATGCCGGCCCATCATCCAATATCACCATTCAAAATAACCTCGTCGACAGCTCGATCGGCTATGCAAACGTATCGCACGGAGTCACCTTCGCCGCGGCGTCGATTTACACCGTCTCCCAGAATTCGCAAAACGCCGAGGTGACCGGCAGCCCGCACTCGAATATCGCCGTGACGGGAAACCGCGTCACCAATGCCGCGCGCTCCGGCATTCGTATCGAGAGCGTCGCCGGCGCGCAGCTCACAGGCAACACGATTCAGGGCTTCGGACTCGCGCCCGACGTAAACGCATTCACTACGCCGGCATGTTGTGAAACATTGGCTCAATACAAGGCCGACTTCGCGCAGCCTCTCCTCACCCCCACGTCGACTTCCGTAACTTCCAACGGCAATCAATCCTCATCCGCCGCCGCTTTGATTCAGACTTCTTCGTCCGCTAATGGTTACCCGCGCCTCGGCATCGGATCGTTCGCAGCCGCATACGGAACAGGCCTCGCCGCGGCGCCCGTCACTGCCTCAACGGCAGACTTTCCGCCAACACTCGGAGGCGTCAGGGTAGTGATTACCGACAGCGCGGGCGTAACCCAGGTTGCCCCCGTTCAATACGTTTCACCGACGCAGGTGAATTTCATCGTGCCCGATGGAACCGCTCCCGGCGTCGCGACCGTGACCATCGGCTCATCCTCTGGTGCTGCGCAGATCGACACCATCGGAGCAGGCCTCTACTCAGCGAACCCCATCG
Source organism: Bryobacteraceae bacterium (assembly GCA_036273015.1). Classification (GTDB taxonomy): domain Bacteria; phylum Acidobacteriota; class Terriglobia; order Bryobacterales; family Bryobacteraceae; genus BOG-234. Next base: position 88,918 of record DATAXN010000055.1, read on the forward strand.
ACGGAGTTGCCGCAGCCACTGCAGCCTTGTACTCGGCCAACGGCACGATCACGCCGGTGACCGTGTTCCAATGCAATCCGGCGTGCGTTTCCCTGCCCATGAGCCTCGGAGCCGCCACGGACCAACTCGCGGTCACTCTCTACGGCACGGGATTCCGCAATCTGAGTTCATCCGCGGGCGCGGCGGTAACAGTCGGAGGCGCAGCGGCAAAGATTCTGTACATCGGCGCGCAACCCACCGAAGCAGGCTTGGATCAGTTGGACATCGTCGTGCCACAATCCCTGGCCGGCGCGGGCGAAGTTCCGGTCGTCCTCACCGTCGACGGCCAAACCGCCAACTCCGTCACCCTGAATATTCAATAGATCGGCACGTGGGGCAGGGCTTCGGCCCTGCCGCCGCGCTTCCGCGCGGCGCGGACCTTCCTAAACGCTTCTCAATTCCCCCAACATCCTCTCAATCTCCTCCGATGCGATATAAAAATGCGGCGCGCACCGCACCCAGCCCTGCCGCGGCGCCGTAATAATTCCCGCATCCCGTAACTTACGCACAATCGCCTGGCTCTCGACGCCCGGCTTTCGAAAGCTCACAATCCCCGCTCCCGTCTCTGCCGACCGCCGCCCCAGCGTCTCGAATCCCAGCGCCGTTACGCCTTCCCAAACACGATCTCCCAGCGCCTGCACCGCCGGCGCCGTGTTCTCAACTCCCACCTCCAGCAGGAACTCCATCGACGCCCGCAGCCCATAGCATCCGATCGTATTCAGCGTCCCGCACTCATACCGCCCCGCATCCGGACGCAGCGCCATGTCGCGCGAAGCATAGTCGTAATACTTCGCCACGTTGGTCCATCCGAATTCCATCGGCTCGATTTCATCCTGTACTTCCTGCCGTACGTACAGAACGCCGCATCCCTCGGGCCCCAGCAGCCACTTGTGCCCGTCCGCCGCCAGTGCATCGATATTCGCCGCGCGCACATCGATCGGAAATGCTCCCATTCCCTGAATCGCATCCACCACGAACAGGCAGCCCCGTCGTCTGCAGATCTCGCCGATCGCTTCCAGGTTCACCCGGTATCCGCTCAGATACTGCACGTAGCTGATCGCCAGCATCCGCGCCCCTTTGCACGCCGTATCGATGCGATCCGGATCGTCGAAGATCGACAGCCAGCGCACCTCCACGCCGCTCGCCTCCAAACGCTTCCACGGATAAAAATTAGCCGGAAACTCTTCCTCGAACGCGACCACCGCATCGCCCGGTTTCCAGCGAATGCCCATAGCAACTGTCGCGATACCCTCCGACGTATTCTTCACCACGGCAATCTCGCGCGGACTCGCGTTGATCATGCGCGCGGCGGCCACGCGGAACCCCTCGTAGGTATCCATCCACTGCTGGTAATGCTCGCTGCCGAAATCGAGCGCGTCCTCCGCGAGATGCCGCATCGCGTCCGCCGCCCGCAGGCAAAGCGGAGCGACGGCTGCGTGATTCAGATAGACAAGCCGTTTGGTGACCGGAAACTGATCCCGATACTTCTCCCAAATCGCTTGCACGTTAATTCACGCCGCCCATGAGCCGCCGCATGGGCCTGATGAGGAAGACCAACAGTGCACCGACGACGATGCAGAATCCGGCGACGATCCCAAAGAGCAGGGGTAGCGGAAACGTCTCATAGACGGAAGCCAGACGTCCGCCAATGAAGTCGCCCACCGAAATGGAAAGGAACCACGCGCCCATCATGAGTCCTCCGATTCGCGCGGGCGCAAGTTTCGTCATCGCGCTCAGACCCACCGGGCTGAGGCAGAGCTCTCCGATCGTATGCAGCAGATAAGTCAAAGTCAGCCACCAGGGGCTCACGTTCGTACCATTTGCAACCGGGATCAGGATCGCAAAACCAAGTCCGACAAAAACCAGTCCCCAGGAAAATTTACTCGTGCTGGAAGGCTCGTTGCGGCCCAGTTTCACCCACAACCAGGCGAAGACCGGAGCGAGCGCGATGAGGAAAATCGAATTGAACGACTGAAAATAACTGGCGCGGAAGAGTCCCCAAAGCGGAGCGTCCCACTGATGCATGTTCGTGTTGCGTTCGGCGAACAGGTTCAAAGTCGAACCGGCCTGCTCGAACGCGGACCAGAACAGGCTCGACGCAATGAACAACACGAGTATGGCCCAGAAGCGCCGTCGTTCCACCGTCGAGTATCCTTTCGCCGTCAGCAACCAGACGAAGAAAGCGATCACAATTCCGGTCAGGATCACGCCGAAGGCGTCCGAAATGCCTTCCGCGGAGAACGGCATCAATCCCCGGAACGCCGCAGCTGCTCCCAGTACGATCACGATCAGCGAGCCGGTCAGAACCCGCCGCAGGAGGCGGAAATCGTCTTTCGTCCGGCTGCCGGTGACTCCGGCTTTCCCCAGATATTTGGCGCCCAGGACGTACTGGATCAGGCCGAGTGTCATGCCGATGCCCGCGGCTCCAAAGCCGTAATGCCAGTCGATGTTCTCTCCGAGGTATCCGCAGACGAGCGGCGAAATCAGCGCGCCGATGTTGATGCCCATGTAATAGATGGAAAATCCGGCGTCCCGGCGGGCGTCATTTTCGCTGTACAGCGTCCCGACCAGGGTACTGATATTCGGCTTGAGCATTCCGGTTCCAACCACAATCAGAGCCAGCCCCAGGTAAAACGTTGTCAGCGAGGGGATAGCCATCGAGAAGTGGCCGAGTGCGATAATCACGCCGCCCCACAGCACCGCGCGCCGCAGGCCGATGATTCGGTCCGCCAGCCATCCGCCGGGCAGACTGAACAGATAAATCATCGCGGTATACAGGCCGTAAACGGCGCCGGCTTTGGAAGTGGGGAATCCGAGACCGCCCTTTGTGACCGAAGCCGTCATGAAGAGGATCAGCAGGGCCCGCATTCCGTAGTAGCTGAAACGCTCCCACATTTCGGTGAAGAAAAGTGTGGAGAGTCCACGGGGATGGCCGAAGAACGACTGGTCCCAGCGCGCGTTATCAGTGGCGGCCATTTGTGCTCTGCTCATTCTCGCAAGCTCCATTGGCTACTCTGAAGATGCGTGATTACCGATCTGGTTCAGATCCGGCAGCTCGGCGAGAAGAAGCAAACCGAGAACGAAAAGTTCCGCCGCCATCTGAAGCGGCATAATTTCCCCGAGCTTCGCTTCCGGCGCATCGCCGAGCAGATCGAATCCGCCATCGACTGCCGCGCCTGCGCCAACTGCTGCCGTGTGGCCGAGACCGATGTCACCCTGCGCGACATCGCCCGCCTTTCGCGCCATCTCGGCCTCTCGCCGCGCGAGTTCGTCGAACAATACACCACCAGCTCGGCCTTCGAGCAGAAAGAACCGATCCTGCGCCGCCGCGAAAACGGCTGCATTTTTCTGGACGGCAACGACTGCACCATCTACGAAGCCCGCCCCGATACCTGCCGCGACTTCCCGCATCTGATTCGCGGCGCCGGCTCGTTCGAAAGCCGCATGTGGCAGATGGTGGACCGCGCCACCTATTGCCCGATCGTCTATAATTCGCTCGAAGAATTCAAGGAGATAGTGAATTTCAAAAAATGAGCAGCTTACAGCAAACCCTCGGCCTTTCCCGCGCGCCCATCGCCATCGGCTTTTTCGACGAGGCGCCCGCCGGCCTCGAGCAGTGGAACGGCGGCGCGGTCCCGGCCGGTTGTTCCTTCTGGAGCGAAGCCGGCAGCGGCCGCGCGTTCTACACCGTTCAGGCCGACCATTACAACTGCGCAGTTGGCGCTTACACGCACAACATTCCGCAGCCCGCGTTCCGCGCCAACGCCCTGAATGACACGATCGGCTTCATGGTTGAAAGCGGCTATCTGCAGATGCCCGAAGTGCCCATGATTCCGGTGCTCCCAAACACACCGAAGTACGTCGCTTATGGCCCGGCCGAAGATCGTAAATTCCGCGCGGATGTGGTCGTCGTTGCCGGTCGTCCCGCCGCGATGATGTTGATCTATGAAGCCGCCCTGCGCTCCGGTGTCGGAAACATCGCCACGCCCGCGCTGGGACGGCCCGGCTGTGCGGTGGTCCCCATGGCGATCAATTCCGATGCGTCGGCGGTGTCGTTCGGCTGTAAAGGAAACCGGACCTTCACCGGCCTGCCCGACGAAGAAATGTACCTCGCCATTCCGGGCGCCAAGTGGGACGCGGTATTGGAAACCCTGCGCACCATCGCCAACGCGAATGCTGCGATGGAAGCCCACTACAAGAAGCACGAAGCCGCCGTCGGCAGGGATCGGTAAACGCTGCGCGGCTAATCGCCGAGCACGGTTCGCGCCACAGCCATCCCAAGCCGCACTTGCTTCCACGGCGATATTTTCGAGGCTCGTCTTTTGCCGGGCTAATTGTCGGACGGTCGCTCCACGTGATCGATCACCAACGTCTCCACTTGGCCCTTCGCCGGATTCAGCCGCAACCCCAACGCCTCCAGCGCTGCGAAGATCGATTCATCTTGAGGTGGTGGGGATGGCGCATCGAGCGGCTGCGACACACCTGGAGGAGTAGGCGGCGGTGGTCGCAGGGCGGACGATGGGAGCGCAAGGTCGTAATACCCCGTCAAGGCCGTCTTGTCTATTACCGGTCTGTCCGCAACGCTCGGTAGTATAGTGTTCGCCAGGATCGCCATCCGGAGGGCGTAGAAGAACTGTATTCCTTTCGGGCCCTCCACCGCCATCGTGCCGGTGCCGGTCATAATTCCTCCTGAGGGGTGCGTCTGCTTTAGCTCGACCGTATCCTCAGTCTCCGCCTGTTTGAACTTCGGGCCGCCCTTCGCTACCAGCAGGTCATAGACCGGCACCTCGTTGCTCCCGTGGTGCACGACTACTTTGCATCGTTCGGCCAGCATCGCCTGAAGCATGGCGCGGAGCATTGGCTGCTTCATCTCCGGCTTCCGCCAGTCGGCAAGGTCTGCCTCGTCAACCTTTGCCACGATGTCATAGGGCTCGTCCGACAACCAACCCGGAGCTCCCGCAATGAGGTCTCCGCGAAGCATTCCGCGCTGGTTCGGCGGTGCATATGCCATCTGAAAGATGCTGAATATGGGCAGACCGATCGAACGAAACCCGTCCGGCGTCGCCGTCCCGCGCTCTACCGGGCCACTCGCAGCGGTGTGTCGCCTGATCGAAGTGACCTCAAACGCCAGCTGTTTCGCACCGGCGATTGCGGCTCCGGTGGAAGCAGGCGTCGCGGAGACCTGAGCCATTCCAGCTATCGCCGTGCACGAAACGATCGCCGCGGTCGCCAACCACCAAACCCACGCGAGTGAGCCTTCACGCTTGGTCGTATGTGAACACAATCGTCCCGTCATGATGCGGCCTCCCCTATTTTGTTGGGCAGTATTGGAAATCTTCGTTACTGGATATCGACGTATTCTCGACAGGTCTGTCCAGATGCAGGACAAACTGGTGATCCCCGGCAAACACATCCGCGCGAATCGAGAGACGCTGTTCGTTCTTAAATGTATTGACGATTTTTCCATCGATTAGTGCGACCCCGGACGCACCGGGAGCCGTAAAGTTAAACGTAAAAAGTGGTTGTAATGAATTATTCGGAATGTCGCGGAGTGCGGTCATGCAGAAACTATACGCGCCAAGAGTGGCGGAATACGCGCGGCCGGTTGAATTGCGAACACCTTGTTCGGTGGGAGACCGAGCCAGGGCCAGATCGCTCTGCACAAGCCATTGCAGCGAAAGCGAATCCCGAAACAATACCGGGAATGTCCGGCTGTGTCCAACGAAAGTGACGCATCCCCAGAGCAACACCGCTGATAACATGCCACCCAGAAACAGCACGGCCGGGTTCAGTGATCGCTCGGCCAGAAGCTCAAACGAAGGGGCGCCGTTTGCGGGCTGTGCCGATACGATTGGCTGTGTTGACTCCTTGCTGTATTCGCGTGGCATAGATATTGCGAGATCCACCAGCAAATCCAGCCAAAGACGGAAACCGGAAATAAATCCCTTTTCGTCATGTGCCCGATCACGGACCAGACGCAGCGCTTCGTCGCCGTATGTCCGGCGGAAATGGTCCGGATAGAGCTTTAAAAGGAGAGCGTAGAGCTTCTCAGACATCTGCTCCTCGCAACAGGCGTTTGGCCCGAGCAATCCGGAGAGTCTGGGCCAGCGCTTCCACCTCCGATCGAACCAGCTTGAGACCGTCCGACGTCAGGTGGTAATAACGACGGCGCTCTGAACTATCCTCCGAGCCGGGGCTACCTTGCAGTTCTCTGATCAGACTCGCTTCCAGCAGTGTTCGGAGCGACCCGTACAAAGTCCCCGGACCCAATCGCACACGTCCGCATGTCTGCTGCTCAACTTGACGCATAATGGCATAGCCATGAAGATCTTCATCTGCCAGGGCCAGAAGGATGTTAAAGGCGGCCGAGGGCAATGGATCAAGCTTTCGCTTTGGCATAACGAAGAACGATATATCGATTAACGATTATGGTGCCGCCGTGTCCCCTTGTCAAGCCCGATTGACTCAGCCCGACCGGAAAGCCGATAGCGCGCGAAAACTCGCCAGCTGACGTGGGCGTATACTTATTCGCGAGCGGCGCCGTAGCGTTTACCAAGGAGGCGAGCTAATTCCAAAGCCAACTGGCTATGAGCATAAAAGGCTGAGTCCGGTATTCCCGGCCACCTAAGCCGAATTCCCGGCCTGCATTCGAACATACCGGTGACCCACAGATTCCTCTGACCAGGCAAAAAGTTAAAATAGTGGGAACGGATTGATAATGCCGACCGTATTTTCGTTGGCAGTCCGCATTTCCAGAGAACCGCGATGCAGATTTCTGCGCTATAGCTTGCGCAGTTTAGTCTGGCGCCACAGCCGGGATTAGCAAGTTTCAATCCCGTCGGACATACAAAAGGAGTTTACAGATGAGAAAGCTGATTTACTGTCTGGCAGTGCTGGCCGGGTCCGGAAGCGGACTGTTCGCGCAGAGTTTCACGGGCACATGGCAGGGCGGACTCAAGATCCCGCAGGCGCCCAACGGCGAGTTACGGGTTGTCCTGAAAATCCACACGAACGACAAGGACATGCTGGCTGCCGACCTCTACAGCATCGACCAGAACCCGACGCCGATCAAAGCGGAGTCGGTAAAGACAAGCGGGCAGGGAATCAAAATCAATATCCCGACGATGAGCGGCGCCTTCGAGGGGACCCTCAGCAGCGACGGCAATACGATTAACGGCACCTTTACTCAGGGCGCACCCATTCCGCTCGTCCTGGTGAAGGCTACAACGACCACTACCTGGACCATCCCGGAGCCTCCGCCACCGCCGAAGATGATGGACCCGAACGCGAAGCCGCAATTTGAGGTCGCGACGATCAAGCCATCGAATCCCACGCGTCCGGGCTGGGGGATCGGCATTAATCCCAGCGGCATGATCAACACTTTGAACACAACGCTGGCGGACCTGATGAAGTTCTGTTACGACCTGCATCCCAAACAGGTCATCAACGCTCCGGCATGGTTCGATACCGAGAAGTTCGACGTTTCTGCCAAACCCGATACGCCCGGAATGGCCAGCCTGCCGCAAATGAAGGTCATGATGCAGCAGCTGATCGTCGATCGCTTCGGCCTTAAGTTCCACAACGACAAACGCGAGCTGCCGGCTTACGCGGTCACTATTGTAAAAGGGGGCGAGAAGATTAAGAAGGAAGAGAACGTGAAGCTTCCACTGCCGGGTTTCGGGGGCATGCCGCAGCGCGGCTTCAATATCCGGAACGCCACAATAGCTGAGTTTGCCAGCGTCATGCAGGCGCAATTCATGGATCTTCCGGTAGTCGATCAGACGGGACTCGGAGATACACGCTATTCGTTCATCCTCAAGTTCACTCCCGATCCGGGCATGCGTCCCTTCGGCGGGGCCGCGCCTCCCGGGCCACCGCCCACGCCGGATGCCGATGCGCCGCCGGACCTCTATTCCGCGATGGAGCAGCAGCTCGGGTTGCGTATACAGAAGACTCGAACAAACGTGTCGGTGATGGTGATCGACAAAGTCGAAAAGCCGTCCGATAACTGAGTTCCACGCGCTACAGGAAGCCGCCTAACCGGGCGGCTTCGCGCAGAAACGTGGACAAGTAGACAACCAGAAACGCCACAGCGGCAAGGTCGATGAGTGTCAGCCTGCGCACGGTCGCCTGCGCTCGTTTTTCTTCGTGTCGGGCGATCTGCGAATGGCAGCGGGCGCGAATGCGTTTCTCCCAATTCGCATCCGGCGCAATGGTCCGCAAACCAGCGACTGCGTCGAGTAAGGAATCGTCTCTCTCTGTCATATGCTCACCTGTTCGGAAACCGTCTCGCGAGACAGTTCCTTCGCTTTCAATCGTTGTGCAAGCAGCGCGCGTCCACGGCTCAGGCGTTGACGGAGCGCCTCCGGTGTGATGCCACAGACGGCGGCCGCATCCGCGGGTCGAGGGCCCTCAAAACCGACCAGCAAAAGTACCTCGCGATACACAGGCGGCACTTCCGCCAGGGCTGCTTCCAGCCGTTCCTCGAACTTACGCAATAAGGCGGAGTCGTGCGGCGATCGTGAAAACCCGCCAGGCCACAGCGAGATCAGGTCGCGTGCGCATGCCTGCTCGCGGACTCTGGAGCGGTAATCGCTCAGGAACAGGTTGCGTGCCACGGTAAACAGCCAGGGCCCGAGGCGAGTCGCGGCAGCAAGCCCCTCTCCGCCGGAAACCAGCCGCAACCATGTTTCCTCCAGCAAATCCTCGGCAATGGCGCGATTTTTCGTCATGCGCAGCAGGAAGCTGAACAGCCGCGGATTCCAGGCGTCATAGATCGCGTCGAAAGCGGTCAGGTCCCCGGCTCGCAACCGTCCCACAAGCGCGACTTCGAAATCCCGCTCCATACGAACAATAACGCCGCTCGTCCTCAATCGTGACACTGTCACATTTCTCCGGCGTCGGCGTTATTCCCAGGTGTAACGGAGACGGAAAGGTAAGGAGATTGATATGCGAGGATTTGTTGGCATTGGTAATGGGGCGTTGCTCGGATTGCTCATTTGCATCGTACCCATGGTGTTCGGCGCCTGGTTTGCCGTGCGCCCCGGCGAGAGGCTGCTGTTCCTGATGAGGCCCCTGACACTTATGGGCATCTTCTCGGCGATGTACAGCTTTGCTTTGGCTCTTGCCAATGCTGCCCGCACGGTTGGCATGATGAAGGCCATGGACCTGGACGGCATCCATCGCGTGGGTTTGGTTCTTTCGGAAGGCCTTTCCAGTGTTGTGGCGTCCTTTGGATGTTTGACCGTAGCCTGGGCTCTTGTCGCGATCGGAATGAGGCGCACCACTACCGGGCCGAACCTCTGATCTGCCTTCCGATCCTCGGTCCCCGGATTCTTTACACGGAGCCGAGTAAGCGTCGACGAAAAAGCACAGCGGCCAATGCTAGTCCCAGCCCGGCAAGCGCCGAGGTCGGCGGCTCCGGCGCGATGAGCTGGTAGCCGATCGCATTGAACGCGATGAGTTCGTTGGGACCGAGCGAAGGATTCGTATCTTGCTGACCGAACGCATCCTGCACCTGTACCCCAAAGCCGTTCGGAATAGGATTGCTGAGCCAGTCCGCGAAGTCCGAGCCGGTGGTCTGATTGAAGTACGACAGGACAGTCGTGCCGCCATCTATGGAGAAGTAGGAAAAAGGGCTGGTCGTCTGTGCATTGGAGTAGCTGCGGACGCCCGCCGCCGAATAGCGAAAAAGGTCCAGGTCGCCGACCGGGCCGGTCAGGCTTCCGCTGCCCGTGAGCGTCGACCCCGTGCCGCCAATGCCGAGCACTTCGTCGATCTCGTGCATGGCCACGGCCTCCAGACTGTATGTGTTGCCGTTCAGGGAGCCCGGCGGAGAAGTGGTCGACGTATTGAGGGAGATTTCGGAATCGTATGTGCCGCTGCCGGCGCCGATCCCTGGCAAGGCGCTGAATCCGAGATTCCTGGCTTCGGCCGAAGTAATCTGGACCTGGCGGTTCCCATCGACGGGATTGCCGGAAAGCGGGCTCGTGGGAGCCGTTCCGAGAGACGCCAATGCGATGAGCTGATCGGGCTGGGTGGCAACGTCCTTCAGGGCATTGTAGAAGCTGTCGTACGAAAAATCGTCGACAGTGGTGTCGCTCTCGCCCAAGCCGCTGGTCATCGTATTGAAGTAGATACTGACGGTCAGATTGTTGGTCGATGTGACATTCGATTCGATTTCCGTGATCGCCGACTCGATGGCGCCCTCGATCACAGCCGCGTTCAGACTGGTGCTGATGGAGGAGTCGAACGTCGAATTGATGAGGAGGCTCGCATGCGCGGTTGCGCAGGCGCAGAACAGGATAACGAGCGCGGAAACCGGAATTCTCATATCGGCCCTCCACCGGGAGAATACGGTCTGTGCACGGAACCCCGCTTTAGTCATGCCTTGGTCGAGGATAACAGGCGCAGCGGTTTCGTTACAGGCCGCGGCCGGTGAGGAAGCCACAGGGCGGGGATGCAGTGTGGGAAACGCGCCATCGCCAACGCCGTGATGGGGCAAGGCTTACGTCCCACCACCCGATCCTGTGGCGCCGCTGAATCCCGATGCCACTCAGCACATCGACCCGTCCGGGGCGGTGAATGGTCCATGCGCCCAGGTCGCGTACAGAATCAGCAGCGGAAATCCGGCCCGAATAAACTGCTTCACGTCCTGCATCACCGGTCCCAGTTTGGGTTGAGCCGGGAAAAGCGGCAGAATCCACAGGAAGCCCTGCAGGAATGCGGTATAGATTCCGCTCACAATGGTCGCGGGCCAGCGGACCCGAGTCGCACGGGACGCCAGCGCCAGCACAATGGGTGTCAGAATGCAGATGGCCCGATAACAAACTGCCGTATGCGGAAAGACGCGGTGCGTGAACTCCAGAACCAGCACCAGCAGCGCCACCAGGATCATGCTGTTGACGTAGAGAAACAGCCATTCGAGATACTTCCGGGTCCGCCCTTCCGATCGGTTCATGCGTGCGGCAATCAGAACCATCGCGCCGATCTCCACCGCAACCATGCCGACCGCCGGCACCACGTGCGGCGGGCTCAGGATCTTCACATCCAGTCCGTACGCGTTGTGCCACCGGTCGTCGAAAGGCGCGGAGGTCACCATCGTCAGACCGCCCCCGGCGCAAATGAAGGCGCCCAGTGGTCCGCGAAATCCCAGCACGCCGACCGACTCTTTCCGCAACTCCGATTGGCTGAATGTGGTCCGGAGAATGAGATATCCGCAAGCGATCGCCGCGATCGCACCGCACAACTGGATCGCGATATGCGCTGGTGTCCGGAATGTGTCGCGGCCGATCGAGCGACGCCAGGAGATGTCCCAATGCACGCCGATCATCGCGGACGTCACTCCCGCCACCGAAAGCCAGATGCGCCAGGGAATTCCCAGCATCTGAAATCGGCCTGCTACCATCCTACCGGCTCGATTTTTCCGGAATCCATTACCGCTGTTCGGGAGTCCGAATAGGAGACCGCATGGTGAACCCCTGGCTCATTGCCGTCTCCGTGATGCTGGCCACGTTCATGGAGGTCATCGATACTTCCATCGCCAGCGTGGCCCTCCCGCACATCGCCGGCAGCCTTTCCGCAACCACCGATGAGGCCACGTGGGTGCTCACCAGCTACCTCGTTGCGAACGCCATCATCCTGCCTGCCAGCGGCTGGTTTGCGATTCGCTTCGGGCGCAAGCGTTTTCTGATTACCTGTATTGTGATCTTCACTGTTTCGTCATTTGTCTGCGGCGCCTCCACCAGTCTGGCGATGATCCTGATCGCGCGCGCGGTGCAGGGCGCGGGCGGCGGTGCGCTGCAGCCGTTGTCCCAGGCGATCCTGCTCGAAAGCTTTCCTCCCGCCAAGCGTGGTCTGGCCATGGCGGTCTTTGCGTTGGGCGTAGTCGTCGCGCCAGTCCTCGGACCCACCTTGGGCGGATGGCTGACGGACGAATACTCCTGGCGCTGGGCTTTCTACATCAACATCCCGATCGGCGTAATTGCCATCCTGATGCTGACGCGCTTCGTGACGGACCCGCCTTATATTAAGGATGCAAAACCGGGCAAAATGGACGCCATCGGCCTCGGCCTTCTCGCCGTCTCGCTCGCCTGCCTGCAGATCATTCTCGACAAGGGACAGGAAGTGGATTGGTTTGGCCCCACCTGGATGCGCTGGACCGCGTTTGTAACCCTCGCCACGGTCATCGGCTTTCTGGTCCGCGAGTTGACCGCCAAGGCGCCGCTGGTCCAGTTGAAGATATTTCGGGATCGTAACTTCGCGTTGGGCTGTCTGCTGATTGCCTTGTTCGGCGGCGTGATCTATGGCGTGGTGACGTTGCTGCCGCTCTTCTATCAGACCTTGCTCGGTTATACGGCGGTGGCGGCCGGGATTGCGGTAAGTCCGCGCGGCATTGGCGCGATCATGATCATGCCGGTGATCGGTGTCCTCACCGGGCGTCTCGACAACCGTTGGCTCATCATCGTCGGTTTCATAATCTTCGGCTGGTCGAGTATCTGGATGGCGAACCTCACCCTCGACATCTCCCCGCTCACGCTTCTCTGGCCCATCATCGTCAGCGGCGTCGGTACCGGCATGGTCTTCGTTCCTCTCGCGACTCTCACCATGGGCACGTTGAAGAACGAGCAGATTGGCAACGCCAGCGGCTTGTTCAACCTCATGCGGAATGTGGGCGGCGGCATCGGAATTTCGATGGTGAACACCCTCGTGATCCGGCACCAGCAAATCCATCGGGCGATGATGGTCCAGAATCTGACGCCGACCAACCCCGCCTTCCGTCAGGCTTTCGACACCACGCGCGGCGCGATGTCGCGCTTCGCCGGACCGGTAGTCGCCGACCAGCGAGCCTACGGCCTGCTCCAGGGCACGCTCGAGCGCCAGTCCTCCGCTTTCGCCTACGTCGACGTCTTCCGTTTACTCGCGATCGCCTGCCTCGTCTGCGGCGTCATCGTCATTTTCATGAAAGGCGTGCGCCCGAAAAAGGGCGCCCCCTCCATGGCTCACTGAGGACGATGTGTTTGTTATTTTGTGGGGTCAGGGCTTCGGCCCTGCCGCCGGGCTTCTGCCCGGCGCGGAGCTGCGCCAAAGCGCTCGTGCAAAATTGAATGCTCCGCGGCCGTCATTCCGAGCTGGCGAGAAAGAGCTTTTGGATTCGGTGGAAAAGGGGAATGGCGTTCAATCCGCGGACTGCAGCAGCTACGTTTCGGAAAGACCGGCGCGTGAACATTCGCCTCTCATGCCGGGATTTGGAGGCGCTCCAAAAGAAAGCACTGGAAGAGGGTTTGCAGTATCAGACGCTGATATCGAGCCTCATCCATAAATTCGTTTCAGGCCGGCTATAGCTCGGCTTTACTTGGCCGCCTTCCGGATGTTCCCGATCCAGAAATCGTCCCCGCTCTGATAGATGGTCGCGGTGATCGGCTCGCCGACTGAGAGCGTCGAAAACTCGGCGGGGTCCTTAACCGGATAGCCCATCGTCATGGCGCCCATGAATCCGGGAATGGCCTCGTGCTTGATCGTGGCCACGTGATCGGGGGCGTCGAGGCCCATGACCTCGCCGTGCATCTGGTATTCCTTCGCGGGCGGTTTCGGCGCCGCGCATCCGGCAAGCATGGCCAGACTCAGGCATGCGATTGCGACTCGATTCAGGAAGGAGGTCACTGCTTGCATTGTTACACTGAACTTTCCCCTTCATTATGCTCTGGAGCAAGTTGTTCATACCGACATTGCGCGAAACCCCTGCCGAGGCGGAGGTCCCGAGCCACCAGTTGCTGCTGCGCGCCGGCTACATCCGGCAGCTTGCCGCCGGCATCTACAGCTACCTGTTCCTGGCGCAGCGGTCGCTGCTCAAGATCCAGCAGATCGTCCGCTCCGAGATGGATGCGATGGGCGCTCAGGAGTTCCTGTTGCCTGCTCTCAACCCGGCCGAGGTCTGGCAGGAGTCCGGCCGCTGGGACGTCATGGGCGATAACATGTTCCGCCTCAAGGATCGCTTCGGCCGCGACCTTTGCCTCGGCATGACGCACGAAGAGATCATGACCGTGACGGCGCGCGGCGAGTTGCGCAGCTACAAACAACTGCCGCAGATCTGGTATCAGATCCAGACCAAGTTCCGCGACGAGCCCCGTCCCAAGTCGGGCCTGCTGCGCGTCCGTCAGTTCCTCATGAAGGACTCGTATTCCTTCGATATGGATGCCGAAGGCCTGGACGTCTCCTTTCGGAAGCACTACGAAGCCTATCGCCGGATCTTCGCGCGCTGCGGCCTCGATGTGATTCCGGTGGAAGCGGACTCCGGCGCGATGGGCGGCAGCCAGTCGATGGAGTTTATGGTGGCTTCGGACGCCGGCGAAGATCTCGTCGTCAACTGTCCGGTCTGCCGCTATGCGGCAAACCTGGAGAAAGCGGTTTCGGTTCCGACTAAACCGTCGATTGAAGACCCCGAGACCGAAGCGTCGCCGGAAGAGTTCCATACGCCGGGTCGCAAGACTATCGCCGAGGTTTCGGAGTTCACGCATCTGCCGCAGACCTCGCAGATGAAGAGTCTGGTCATGGTCGCGGACGGCAAGCCGGTGCTCGCGTTGCTGCGCGGCGATCACCAGTTGAGCGAGACGAAGTTCGCGGCCGCGGTCGGCGCAACAACGGGCAGCGCGGCAAAAGAAGTGCGCACTGCGCATCCTAACGAAATCAACGACTGGTTCGGCGCCGACCCCGGCTCGCTCGGTCCCATCGGCATCACCAATATGCCGATCCTCGCCGACGTTGCACTGCAGTCCCGCCGCAACATGATCGCCGGCGCAAACAAGAACGACCACCATCTGCGCAACGTCACGCCGGGGCGCGATTTCAAACCTTCGTTCTTCGATATCCGGCAGGTGAGCGCGGGCGATGTCTGCACGTCCTGCGGCGCGACCCTGGAGCTTCACAAGACCATCGAGATCGGGCACATCTTCAAGCTCGGCTACAAGTACTCGGACACGATGGGGCTGCGCGTTCTCGCCGCCAACGGCGCGGAAGTCACGCCCATCATGGGGTCATACGGAATCGGGATCGAACGTATTCTGACGTCCTGCATCGAGCAGAATCACGACGATGCCGGCATGGCCCTGCCTGCTCCTATCGCTCCGTTTGCCGTGATCGTGACACCGGTGAACAACGCCGATGCCGCGCTGCGGGATGCCGCGCGTCGCATCTACGAGGCTTGCCTCTCTGCCGGCATCGATGCTTTGTATGACGATCGCGATGAGCGCCCCGGAGTCAAGTTCAAGGATGCCGATCTCATCGGTGTACCTTACCGTGTCACGGTCGGCAAGAAGCTCGCGCAGGGCGCGGTCGAGTTAGCGACTCGCAAGAGCCGTTCCTCGCGCGATGTGCCTGTGGCGGACGTCGTCGCCGACCTGCGCAAAGCGATCGACGATGAGTTGGCCGCCGCCGTGTGGTCGGGCAAATGAACGGAGTGCCATGAACTGGCCGACGTGACCTGGAACGACATACGCGCTCAATTCCCCGCGCTCGCGGGCTGCACCTTTCTGAATACCGCGACCTTCGGTCAACTGCCCATCCGGACGCGCGCCGCGGTTGAGCGGCACTTTGCCCGGCGCGATGAGACCGCCTGTGCGGACTTCCTTTCCTGGTTCGACGACGTCGATGAAATCCGCGCGTTGATCGGACAGTTGATCAACTGCCAGGCCGAAGACATCGCGTTCGCCATGAATGCGTCCGCTGCGATCTCGCTCTTCCTGAACGGCATCGAGTGGCGCGAAGGGGATCGGATCGTCACGCTGCGGGATGAGTTTCCCAATCAGTATTACGGCGCAGCATCACTTGCGGATCAGGGAGTGGAACTGGTCGAGATGAACGAGATCAACGCGCTGCCCGAGCGCACCCGCGCCGTTCTGGTGAGCACCGTGAACTACTCGAACGGCTATCGGCCGGATCTGGCATTCGTTTCCCATCTGGCGGGCCGCGCCGGTGCGTTGCTCTATGTGGATGGGACGCAGAGCGTGGGCGCGCTGAAGTTCGATATCGCCGCGGTCAAGCCGCACATGTTCGTGGTCGATGGCTATAAGTGGCTGCTTTGTCCCAACGGCGCGACGTTCTTCTATGTGGCGCCGGAGCTGCGGCGGACGCTCCATCCGTCGGTGATGGGCTGGCGCAGCGACAAGGGCTGGCGAGATGTAGACGAACTGCATCATGGCGCCCCTCGGACGCACGAGGCCGCCGAGAAATACGAAGGCGGGATGCTGAATTTCCCCTCGATTTACGGGGCGGGCGAGTCGGTGCGGATGATGCTCGAAATCGGTCCCGAACGCATTGAGCAGCGCGTCCTCGAACTGGCCGGGATGACCGCCGACATCCTACGTCAATCCGGCGCGTCGATCATGAACGACAACACGATCGTCCTCGCCGCTCACTGGCCGGACCGCGACGCTTCAGCGTTGGCGAAGAAGCTTCAGGAGCAACGGATCGTCGTCGCCGCCCGCCACGGCAACCTGCGCGTGTCACCGCACTTCTACAATTCGGAAGAAGATCTGGACCGCCTGCGCGCGGCGCTCTAACGGCCGGCCCGGAAAGGATTTTCGATCCGGACGCCGTTGATCTTTGCCCCATGCTGCAGATCTTCGGAGTAGAGCACGGTGCAGTTCGCTTCCGAAGCCGCTGCGACGATCAAAGAATCGTACCAGGAAAGCTGGTAACGCGTGTGGATTCCAAGCGCTTCACCAAATAGTTCAATCGAAGACTGGACGACAGTCAGCGGCTCAAAAACAGCATTCACGTATTGTTGGGCATCGGAAGCGCTGATCAATGATGAAAACTTTCCGGTCACCACATTCAGAAATTCCTGAATCACCTGATAGCTGACCACGCTGCGGCGCTCTTTCAGGGCATCCAGAATGAGTTCATGCGCGATCTGCCGTTTGACTTTCGCTGCCTTGGAATCAATTTCATACACGAATACGTTCGTGTCGAGAAATACCTTAGCGCTCATTCATCTCAGCGCGCGTGAACTTGCGTCCGTCCCCGACATAAGCAAGGCGTTTCCTCAGTGCCTCATACCGTTCCACCGCGGATTCGGGCCGCGCGTAAGACTCCAGCCATTCTCGAAAAGCCTGATTCAGCGTCTTGTGCTGAGACTGGGCCATCCGGCGCGCCTGATCGATCAGGTGTTCATCGGCGCTCAGAGTAACGTTTTTCATACGATTCCAGTGTACACGAACGTCGTGTACACTGGCTGTGTGCCGAATTCGGTCTCGCTTGTAACCGCAGCCACTCGTACGGTGTCAATGCCGCGGGAGTCGACGTTCTTTGATTCTTGTTGACCGGTTCATCCGCAGAAGGCTCTATCGAAGCAATGTCGCTGCCTTTGAATCTGTTGCACACAGCGCAGCACAGGGCGAGATTCTCGATAACTGTTTCACCGACCGTACTTTGCTGAGATCACATGATCGATCTCGTGTTCGGCTAACGTGTGCTGTTCCGAAATAGGACAATATTCGCAGAAACCGGCAGCCCGTAATCGCACAAAGTGCCGAAGGGCAGCTTCGATCTCAGGCATCGCCCGCAGAAGGCGCGAGTCTTAGTTGCGCAGCCGCTTTCGCCATCCGGACCAGGTGTTCGAGATACTCATATCTCTCCCACTCCTCTTCATCCCGGGGCGTCATCTCGCCGGGCGCGGCTCTTTTCGATTAGTTCCGACACCCGAGCCGAAAGTCGGCAGCGCCGTCAAAACCGGACTGTCCACCGGCATTGAGTTCCCGGAGACCCAGTTCCAGGATTTTTGGGAGCTGCTGCTGGGCCCGGATTTGCGATGCCAGATCGTCCGGAAGGCTCAGAGTGATCGAGGCCATCTGCCGGAAGTATAGCAATCTTTCATGGCTTGAACTTTCCCGACAAGGCCGTCTTGCGGGTCTATTTCTTAGTCAGATACGCAACTAGAATTCCCAAGATGGTAATCGTGGCAGACATCGGCGAGATGATCCATGTTCTCCTCGAATCGGTACGCGTGCGTTTGGCCTCTAAGGACGGGTTTGATCAGGTCGTGATTGATTGAGTCTTCTCTGTGTGGCGCGTCGAACGAGCGTGGTTCACCGTTAGCTGCAGCCGCTGGTGCCGCCGCAGTTTTCGCACTTGTAGCAACTGCCGTTGCGGGTCATCAGGCCGCCGCATTCCATGCACGTCGGCGCGTCGGTCGCCACGGCGGGGAAGGGAAGCGACTCCTGGGGACTCACCTCGGTCGGTCTTAACGCGGTCGATTCGCCCGCTTCATTCGCCGGCGCGTACTCGACGCCCAGGAACTTCGCCGCGAGCCAGCGGAAGATGTAATCCGGGATCGATTTGGCGTACGGGATTTCCTGGTTGCCGGTCCAGCCGCTCGGTTCAAAGCGCACATGGCCGAACTTATCGACCAGGAACTTCAGCGGCACGCCGTACTGCAGGCAGTAACTCACCGACGTCGCGAAGCTGTCCATCAGTCCCGAAATCGTCGAGCCTTCCTTCGCCATCGTCACGAAGATTTCGCCCGGGTTTCCGTCCTCGAACATACCCACGGTGATGTAGCCTTCATGGCCGCCGATCGAGAACTTGTGCGTAATCGACTGCCGCGTGTCCGGCAGCTTGCGCCGCACCGGACGGTAGACCACCTTCTCGGCAACCGCGACTTCTTTCGTTGCGGGCGCAGCGGCAGCAGCCGCCTTCTTCTCGGCGGTCTTGCCCGCGCCGGAGCTCATCGGCTGGGATTTCTTCGAGTTGTCGCGATAGATCGCAACCGCCTTCAGGCCCATCCGCCAGCTCTCGGTGTAGGCGTCCATGATGTCTTCGACCGTCGACTCTTCCGGCATGTTGATGGTCTTCGAGATCGCGCCCGAAACGAACGGCTGCACCGCGCCCATCATCTTGAGATGACCCATATAGTGGATGGAACGCGTACCGTTCTGCGGCCGGAAGCTGCAATCGAAGACAGCGAGATGCTCGTTCTTCAGATGCGGAGCGCCTTCGATGGTTCCGGTGGAGTCGATGTGGCTGACGATGGCCTCGACCTGCTCGGGCGAATAGCCCAGCTTGATCAGGGCTGCGGGCACGGTGTTGTTGACGATCTTGATCACGCCGCCACCGACCAGCTTCTTGTACTTCACGAGCGCCAGATCGGGCTCGATGCCGGTGGTGTCGCAATCCATCATGAAGCCGATGGTGCCGGTGGGCGCGATTACCGTTACCTGACCGTTGCGGTAGCCGGCTTTCTTACCGACTTCATAGGCTTCTTCCCAGCACTTCTTCGCGCCCTGGTAAAGGTCGCTCGGAATGTTGCGGTGATTGATGCCATGTACCGAATCGCGGTGCATGCGCATCACTTCGAGAAATGGCTCTTCGTTCTTCGCGTAGCCTGGGAACGGTCCGGTGGATTCGGAGATCCGCGCGCTGGTCAGGTAGGCCTGACCGCACATCACGGCGCTGATGGCGCCCGCATAGTCGCGGCCGCGGTCGCTGTCATATGGAATGCCAAAGGACATCAGCAGCGCGCCAAGGTTGGCGAACCCTAGGCCCAACGGGCGGTAATCGTGCGAGTTCTTTGCGATCGTCTCCGTGGGATAGGCAGCGTTGTCGACCAGAATTTCCTGGGCGACGATCAGCGTATCCACGCCGCGCCGGAAGGCTTCCACGTCGAACTGGCCGTTCGGGCCCACGAACTTCATCAGGTTCAGCGACGAGAGATTGCAGGCGGAATCGTCGAGGAACATATATTCCGAGCAGGGGTTGGAAGCGTTAATGCGCGAAGTATTCTTGCAGGGATGCCACCGGTTGATGGTGGTGTCGAACTGCATGCCGGGGTCGCCGCACTGCCAGGTGGCTTCGGAGATCTGCTTCATCAGATCGCGGGCGCGCACGCGGTCTTTCTTCTCGCCGGTGTGAACGGCTTTGGTCCAGAAGTCGCGATCTTCCACGACGGCTTCCATGAACTCGTCGGTGGCGCGGACGGAATTGTTGGCGTTCTGGAAGAAGATCGAACTGTAGGCGTCGCCGTCGAGCGAGGAATCGTAGCCGGCTTCAATCAGCGTGTGGGCCTTCTTTTCTTCTTTGGCCTTGCACCACACGAAGCGCTCGATATCGGGGTGATCGACATTGAGGATCACCATCTTCGCGGCGCGCCGCGTCTTGCCGCCGGACTTGATCACACCGGCGAAGGCATCGAAGCCTTTCATAAAGGAGAGTGGTCCGCTGGCCCTGCCGCCGCCGGAAAGGATGGCGTCTTCTTCGCGCAGAGCGGAGAGATTGGAGCCTGTGCCGCTGCCCCACTTGAAGAGCATGCCTTCGGTCTTGGCAAGGTCGAGAATCGATTCGAGCGAGTCCTTCACGGAAACGATGAAGCAGGCCGAGCACTGCGGCCGGGCTTCATTGGTCATCTTGCGAATTTTGTCTCCGCTCTCTTCGTAGAACCAGCCGTAGCCGCGGGATTCTTTGACGCCGACGTTGAACCAGACCGGCGAGTTGAAGGCGGCCTTCTGGTGCAGCATCATGTGCGCCAGCTCGTTGCGGAAGTTTTCGCCGTCGTCCGGCGTGGCGAAGTAGCCGTCGGCCAGACCCCAGTCGGCGATGGTGTCGACCACGCGATGCACCAGTTCCGCCACGCTGCGTTCCCGCTCCGGCGAGCCGAGTTTGCCGTGAAAGTATTTGCTGGCGACGATGTTGGTGGCGGTCTGCGACCAGTCCGCGGGGACTTCGATGTCGCGCTGCTCGAAGATTACCGAACCCTTATCGTTGCCGATGGTGGCGTTGCGGGTCTCCCACTGCACCTCATCATAGGGAGTCTTGCCGGCTTCCAGACGGGCCGTAAAGTGTTTGGGGAATTCCACCCCGGCGTGTTTCGGTTCCGGAGAGTGCTCTACCTGCAACTCTTTTATTATCGCATTTTCGGTTGCTTTCGCTGTCGCTGCCTGGGCCATCTTTTCGCTCCTGCCGCCGTAGTCAAGTTGTGGCGCATTTGCAATCTTGACCCAAGATGTTGTGCCAGTCAAGGGATTATTTCCATATGATGTGGGTTGGAGGACCAATTTAATGTTACAGGATTTAGGCCGACGAATCGGAGATCCCTGCTCGGCAGTTGCTTCCGGGGCCCCGGTTCGGCAATGATAGAAAGGATGTTTCGGACAATCATAGGGATAGCGTCGCTGCTCACGGCCGGTTTTTTGATGGGATGCGGGACCAGTTCTACCGGGCCGAACGGCGGCAGTAAGCACCAGACCGAGACCGGCGTCTCTTCTTCCGGGTATCCCGGCGGCGAAGCGAAAGATGCCGGATCGCCCGCCTTGGCCAGCTCGACCGAATCCCAATATTCGCGCGATCGAGCCGAGAAGGAAGAAGCCTCGAAGAATAAGTAGATCCGGTCCAAACACCAGAGCCGTTTCGCCATCGGGCAGAGACGGCGCCGATGGCTTGGGCCTGCTTTATTTCATTAACCCCACCGGCGGCTCCGACCGCCGACGGTACATTTATATCTTCCTTAGCAGCCCGTGGTAAAAGTCCCGATTTCGTTTCCAACATGTGACCTCTGAAATGTTTCAGACGTCATAAGCAGTATGGCGATGGGCAAGCGCAGGGCGAAGCAGGATGCGCTGTTTTTCAGCG
>DATAXN010000056.1:0-28185 GCA_036273015.1 Bryobacteraceae bacterium
GTCCTCGTCGAACAGGACCGATTTCGAGTTGGCATAGAGCGTCACCGTCATCGTGTAATGGCCAGTGCCCGCGTTGTTGATGACCACCACGCCCGGAATCAGGTACTGCGGACGGTTAAACGTGTAGTTCACCGTCACCACTGTCTTCAACGGACCCTGATCGACCACGCTCACCGTGTAACTCTTCGCGGAGGATATCGGTGTGTTCAGGGGTTCACCCGCGTTTCCGCTATAGCCGGCGCTTTGCGCGTAGAGTCGATTGGGAGAAGCGCCCGCGCCTGTCCACGAACCATCGGTCAGTTGAATGCCCTGAATCGGCGCAAGACTGAACGGACTGGGATTGGCGCCCGCGGTAACGATGCGGACACCGGTCAGCCCGTTGGTGATCTCCAGATTATTCCCCACCTGTTTCAGCTGCACCGGATTTACAGGGGTTGCAACGGGCGGTATTCCGGACTGCAATGTCCATGTGTAATTGCTGTTCGGCGGAAGATTGTTTCGGATCGCTATACAGCCCTTGACCGCGGTGGCATCCGAGCAGGAGGAAACCCACTGGTACGGTACCTCGACGCCTGCCGGCCCGATCATACGCGTGGTGGCCGCCGGCGGCCGATATCCGTCGTAACGGAATTCGATCGGCTGATCCCGCCACGTTGCGCCGAACAGCTCATTCAACGAAAAAGTTGCAAGTGTTGGAGGCAGTGCCAGCGAAAGCCGGGCTGACGCGGACTTCGTGGAGTCGGCGATGCTGGTCGCTGTCACCGTCACGGACTGCGGCGTAGCAAACGAAGGCGGAGCGGCATACAGACCGCTGTTTGAAATAGAGCCAAGCTGCGGATCGATCGACCAGCTTACCGCTGTGTTCGCTGTACCCAGAACCGACGCCGTGAACTGCTGCGACTGTGATCCCGTCAGATTTATCTGTGTTCCGGGGCTGACCACTACGGAAACGTTCGACAGCCCGGGATCGCTATAGACGTTCGCGATCTCACCCGCCGAAAGCGCGCGATTGTAGATGCGGACCTCATCCAATATTCCGGTAGGGTTGATCGGATTGATGCCTCCGATGGAAAGAGGAGTCGCATCCGTTCCGGCAACGCCGTTGACGTTGCATTGGACGTTTTGAGCCCCATTAACGTAAATTACGATGGCGGATCCGTTATAGGTGATGGCATAGTGCCGCCACACCTGACCCTGCACGGCTCCCGCTGCAGTACTGCATTGGGCCGTTTCTTTACTGTTGCTGTATAGATTTATGTAAATAAAGTTTCCCGGATTGCCTGTCGCGATGAGATAGCCGTTACTGATTGCCGACCCCTGACCGATCACGGCTCCGGTCACCTTCTCCAGATACGCAATGCTCGTGACGCTCGCCGGTATTTTCGCCCAGAAAGTAAATGTGAACTGGTTCGTCAGCCGCAAACCCAGACTATCCGGAACGGATACAAAATCTCCAGGCACCGAGAAACTCAGTGCTCCGTTGCGGGTTCCCAGGGTCCAGGCAGGCAGGGGAGTGCAGCCGCTGCATGTCAGGGTCCCGTTATTGCCGTTGCCGCTCATATCGTGAACAACGCCGCCGGACGTTTCATCGAAGGGCAGATACGCGACCAGGCCCGCGGTGCTGGCGGAATTCTGAGCTGCTCCCACTCCCGAAAACAGCATAGTGAGGGTACAGAGCAGAAACAGGCGCGACAGCGCCGATGCATTGCCGAAGCATCTCGATGCCCTTCCCGCAGATGATTCCGGAGATGTCCAACCTGGCTGCCCTGGTAATGAAGCCGCATGTCCCGAAAAAATGTTTCTCATAGGAGTTCCGCCGTGGTGGTATCGACAGAACCCTTAAAATGCATTAGCAGCAAAGTCCGCCTGGCCCGGTTCGCAGCGTGGCGTATACCGCGATGAGATTCAGTTAAAGTTGAAAATGATCAGAATGAGACACGCACGAAATCCTCAACAAAAAATGCTGCTGCCTTTATCGATGGTGATAGCATCCCTCGTCTTGTCGGCGCAGGTACCGAGTCCGGCGAAGGTTCGTATCTATCGTTATCGGCTTACCGTTGGAACTGCCAGGCATCCCACGGTGTCATGTGATGCTTTCCCGGTAGCGAGAATGCAAAACGGGCGCGTCTACACGATAAAGGTTTCGGCGGGTTGGCACGTCTTCGCGACAACGGACGATCCCACCGGAATCCGAGTCGATATCCTGCCGGGCAGGGAATACTTTGTCCGGATCGATTACCCGGTCAATTCCACTTACTCGGATCGTGCGACCGCTACGCTGGTCGAGCCGGAACAAGGCCGGATGGAAACGTCGAAATTGCGTGCTCTCGACGGGCAGTACATCGAGGCGTCTGCCTGCGGCAATCCGTGAGACCGCGAAGCGACTTCACAAAGTCTTCAGAAAATCAAGATCCACGTTGCCGCCCGAGATCACCACGCCGACGCTCCTGATTTCACGGGGAAGCATTCCGAAAAGCACTGCCGCGAGCGCCACAGCACCGCTCGGTTCGACAAGCATTTTCAATCGCTCCAGAAGGACTCGCATTGTGGCGCGAATCTCGGCTTCGCTCACCAGGAGGACACGCTCAACATGACGCTGCAGGATCGGGAAAGTCAGGACGCCGGGCGCGGGCGATCGTAGCCCGTCCGCGATCGATTCGGGAGGAGGAATGGTCACGCGTTCGCCGGCCGCCAGGGAAAGCGCGGTATCGTTGGCCTGCTCAGGCTCAACACCGAAAACTCGTATGCCCGCTTTGATCGACTTCGCGATCGTTGCGCATCCGGCCAGCAAGCCGCCGCCGCTGATGCAGACGACCAGTGCGTCGATATCCGGTGCTTCTTCCAGAAGTTCGAGCGCTGTTGTGCCCTGCCCCGCCATGATCATCGGGTGATCGTAGGGAGGGACCAGAGTGCCGCCGGTTTCCTGCAGCACGCGCGCGGCCATCGCCTCGCGATCGTCGAGCGCGCGATTGTAAGTGATGATCCGGGCCCCGAATGCGCGGGTCGGCTCCATCTTGGAACGCGGTGCGTCTTCCGGCATCACGATTGTTGCCTGTGTGCCGACGTGTTTTGCGGCCATCGCCGTGGCGATGGCATGATTGCCGGAGGAAAACGCTACGACGCCGCGATCCAACTGCTCGGGCTGCAGCGAAAGAATCAGATTGGATGCGCCGCGAATCTTGAAGGCGCCGCTGCGCTGCAGGTTCTCGCACTTCAGGAAGACTCGAACTCCAGCGCGCTCGTCGATGCTTCGCGATGTCATCACGGGAGTACGTCGGGCCAGCGGCCGGATTCGAACGGCGGCCTCACGAACCAATTGGGGGGACAGAGTCTGCATGGGACCTTTTCGCGCGCCGGATCACGTGCCCGGTTGCGGGGGTCTATCGGGCTGTTTCGAACTCCAGGCGGTGCTGGCGGTTATAGCGCAGCCTGTCCTGGTATTCCTGATAGAGCGTGCCGAACCCGGCCCAATAATATCCGCCGACGAACAGCATCAGGAAAGGCAGCGTTGGGTAGTTGAACGTGCTGATCGCGAACCAGCACATGTACAGAAAATAGGTCCCGCACGCCAGTTCGAAATAGGGCAGCCACCCGCTTTTGCGCTTGTACTTCTTCGTCGCCAGCCGCTTTGCCTGCGTTCCTTCAATTGCATACTTCGGCGTGCGCACAAAACCGCTTTTCACTCCGAACAGAGCTTCAAGCACTGCTCTGGTGTTGATCAAAGTCAACCCGACCCCAACTGCCATCAGCATTGGAAGCAGCAGAATTGACCGCGTCCACGTCTTCGGGTGCAACTCCCTCTGCGCTATCACATAAAACGCGGACAGCGACCAGAATGAGGCGACGATCAGGGGAAAATCGAGCAGCATCATCTGCCAGACGCCCATGTAGAAGCGTACGATCATGACCGGCAGCATCAGCGCGGAAATCACCATCATCAACGGATAGGAAATGTTGGGAGTCAGATGCATGGCGGCTTCGTATTTCACGCGGAGAGGAATCTTCGCGCGCAACAGATCCGGCAGGAGCTTCCGTGCGCATTGCGTCAGGCCTTTGGCCCACCGGAATTGCTGGATCTGAAAGCCGTGAATTTCAACCGGTAATTCGGAAGGACAATCGAGTCCCGGCAGATAGACAAACTTCCAGCCTTTTAATTGTGCGCGGTAGCTGAGATCCGAATCCTCCGTGAGCGTGTCGTGCTGCCAGCCGCCCGCGTCGTCGATCATCTCGCGCCGCAGTATCCCCGCAGTCCCGTTGAAATTGAAAAAATAACCCGCTCTCGACCGGGCTCCATGCTCGAGGATGAAATGCCCGTCGAGGAGAAGGCCTTCCACTTCCGTCAGGAAATTGAAATCCCGATTCAGATAGCTCCAGCGTGTCTGCACCACGCCGACACGAGGATTCGCCAAATGGTGGATGGTGCGCATCAGGAAATCGGCCGGAGGAACGAAGTCGGCATCGAAAACGGCAACAAATTCGCCGGTCGCGGTCTTGAGCCCTTCCTGCAGGGCGCCCGCTTTGAATCCTTCGCGATTGGTCCGATGGAGATACTCGATCGGATACCCCATGTTGCTGTATTTTTGGCAAAGCGCATCGGCGAACTCGTGGCTGTCGTCCGTCGAGTCATCGAGCACCTGAATCTGCAGAAGCTCGCGCGGATATTCAACCTTTACCGTCTCATCGATCAGACGCTCGAGCACGTAGCGTTCGTTATAGAGAGGCAATTGGATCGTGACGCGAGGCAGTTTCTCGAAACGGACCGGGGGCTCGTCAACTGCATTCCTGCGGTGCTTGAAGTAGGTACGAATCATCTCAAATCGATGGAGGCCGTAGATCGACAGGAGCGCCAGAATGCCGAAATAAGGAACGAGAATCGCCCAATCGAACCAGGAAAGCTGGTGTATGCCCGCGAAAGTGTCGTCGAACAGGCCGCGTGTAAACCGGTCCATTGCGGACGCGACCAACAGCGACGGCAACATGGGCAAAGAATTCATACCGACGGTAAGTTTCTGCAGATCTCCGGAAAAAAAGCTCCGCGCCGGAACATTTGCAGTGTCTTCTTCAGTTTACACGGCTAAGGCGGTGACCTCCCGAGGTTGCCGTAGAGAAGAAACTGCAGGACCCCACTACCGACCGAAAAGGGAGCGGGCGGGGCTCCCCTTTTCGGCGGCAAAAAGTGAGGCGTTATTGCTGGCTTGCCGGGCCGCTGCCGCCGATTGCGGGTCGAGCGCTGCTATTCAGCGCCAGGCTCTGATCGGCGCTGAACAGTGTTACTTCAACGCGGCGGTTCTTCGCGTTGGCTGCCCGATTACGCGCGTCTTCGAGAGGCTTCTGTTCACCCAATCCCACCATGTGAATTCGATAGATGGGAATGTCGTGTTGCGCGACGAGGTATTCCACCACTGCGTCGGCGCGGCGGCGGCTCAACGCTTCGTTATAGTCGGCACTGCCGGTCTTGTCCGTAAAGCCTTCGACTGCAACGAAGAATCGCTTGTAGTGATTCTGGTCTGTCACCATCTGGTCGAGTGCCATCTTCGCGTCACTGTTCAGCTTGTCGCTGTTGAATTTGAAGTTGACCGTGGTTTCGGCTACCTGTTTGTAGTCATCCAGATTGGCCACTGTACTGGCGAGCTGGCTTTTCACATCGCTCACGCCCTGATTGGCCTGGTCGGCCTTTCGGCCGGCGTCATCGGCGCGAGTGCCCGCCGAAACTGCTCGCTCGTTGGTCGCGCTCAGCTTCGTTTCGTCTTCCTCGACGGTGGACTTGGTTTGATCGAGTGATTGCTTGGCTTGATCGAGTGATTGCTTGGTTTGATCCAGGGTCTGACCCTGCTGATCGCTCTTTGTGGCTACCTGGTCAAGCTTTCCGCTTACCGGGTCGACTTGTTGACGGACAAATTTCTTTGTGGCGCATCCCGCACCCACCAGCCCGCCAACCAAAACGAAAACTAACGGAAGAGACGATTTCATAGGTTATGAACCTCCTGACGGCCCTGATAAGCAATCGTTGTGCCAGACGGACGTGCTCGATCCGTATTCCGGGAGGCGTCAGGCAGAAACCTGCGACTACAAATACATCCCGCGTCGCGCCGGGTTATACTCAACGAATAGCTGATCGTTCCCGGCAGGTGTCTAAAAATCGCAATCATTCACAGGGCTGCGCGGCGCTAAATGCGGCAGCCCTGTTATTGTTTTCGGTTCCCTGGCATTTTCGGGCATCCGCTCGGCTGTGAATTCTTGAAGGGGTAGGGAATGAGAGAGAAAGGTACAGTGAAGTGGTTTAATGCGGCCAAAGGCTTCGGATTCATCCAGCGTGAATCGGGGGAGGACGTATTCGTGCATTTTTCAGCCATTCAATCCAATGGATACAAGTCCCTGGATGAAGGCGCCCGTGTGGAGTTCGAAGTGACGCGTGGGCCGAAAGGTCTACAGGCATCCAACGTGGAGATGGTCGCCGGCTGATCGCCGGGGGATCGGGCTGGCCCGTCCGAAGAGGCGCGCCAGTCCGATTTTCAGACCGATGGTTGAGATTCGAGAGGTGGAATGAGTAAGGAAGACAGCATAGAGGTAACGGGAACGATTTTGGAGAAGTTTCCGAGTGGTTTGTTCAGCGTTCAACTGGAGCATGACCGGGTGGTTCTGGCGCACTTGGCCGGCCGCCTCCGGCGCAATCGGATTCGCGTTCTGGCGGGTGACAAAGTCACCCTGGAACTCTCGCCTTACGACCTGACCAAAGGCCGCATCACTTTCCGCCACCGGTAGCTCGAGAAGGGTCGCCTTCCCTTTTTTTCACCTGCCGAGAGGGCGTTCACCGTCGGATCAAATAATTCGTATTGGGCTCTTTGCCCTTGGAAATCTTTAAGATGGCCGCACCCAACGGTCTGTTCAGCACGTCCTCCTTTGCGGGGAATTCAATTCCCGCTCGTATAATTAGGCCATACCTATATGACGGAGCGACCAAAGAGTGCGGCGGGCCCTCGCGCCCGCAGACAGACTGCAGAACCGTCGGAAGATCTGACCTCCCTCATGTCGTCCAAGGTTGTGGGTCAGCCGAATGTCATCAACGTAATAGTTCCGTACATCGAAATGTTCCAGGCGGGCCTCGCGCCGGAAAATCGGCCCGTCGGCGTATTCCTTCTGCTTGGTCCGACCGGTACGGGAAAGACCCGCACGGTGGAGGCTCTCGCCGAAACGCTTCACGGGAGCGCCCGGAACGTTCTCAAGATCGATTGCGGCGAGTTCCAGATGGAGCACGAAGTAGCGAAACTGATCGGTGCTCCTCCCGGATACCTGGGACATCGCGAAACGCAGCCCATGTTGTCTCCGCAGAAACTTACCAGCGTCGCCAGCGATAAGTGCGGACTGTCCCTGGTTTTGTTCGACGAGATCGAAAAAGCCGCCCCGTCACTCACGCGGCTGTTGCTGGGCGTGCTGGATCGAGGTGTACTCCGTCTGGGAGACAATTCAGTCGTCAACTTTGAAAAGAGCCTTGTCTTCCTGACCAGCAATCTCGGCGCGAAGGAAATGATGCGGGAGATCAGTCCGGCGTTTGGTTTCGCATCCGCCAGTGGAGGCGGAACGCGCGAGGAACTGACCCAGAAGCTACAGAATATTGCGCTGGTCGCGGTCCGCAAGAAGTTCTCACCGGAGTTCATCAACCGCATCGATCACGTGATCACCTATCGGCCGCTGGATGCGGAATCGTTCTCGGCCATTACCGATCATGAGATTGCGGGCCTTCAGAGTCATGTAAATACACGCCTCGGGAACCGCTGCTTCACGATCGAAGTGCCGTTCGAAACGCGCCAGTGGCTGATCGAACACGGAACGAGCGCGGAATATGGGGCGCGGGAACTCAAGCGCACGATTCACAAGAACCTGACGCAGCCTCTTGCAACGCTCGTAGCGAAAAACCAGATAGAACCCGGATCGCGCGTCCGCGTCGAGATCGAGGCCAATCAGGAGTCTTTGACTTTGCGGGCCATACTGAATGGCGAAGAGCCTGCGCCTTCGCATCCTACCGTTTTATTGGTGGATGATAACCGCGATTTGCTGCAGTTTCTCGAGCGGCTGATGGCCGAATCCGGCTGGGAATTGATGGCGGCCGAAAGCGCAGGGGAAGCCCGGCGAATGGTGGCAAAACGGAGACCGAATGCGGCTTTGCTGGATTACATGCTGCCCGACGGGAACGGCGTCGAACTGGCGCAGCAGTTGAAGCAAATCGCTCCGAACCTGCAGATCATCATGATGACCGGCTCGATGCTGGCGCCCGAGGAAGAAGCGATCTGCGAAGAACATGACTTCCCGGTGCTGCGCAAACCATTTCTGGCGGCGGACGTAATGAATCAGATCCGCGGCCGTCTGGCTAACCGCGCGGCCGGTGGCCGATAAACAAAATCGCCGGACAACCGTTCAGATTTGACGATCAGGTGACACCACGCTAGGATGGATGTGCGGGGTGGAGCAGTCTGGTAGCTCGTTGGGCTCATAACCCAAAGGTCGAAGGTTCAAATCCTTCCCCCGCAACCAACAAGCTGCGGTTCTGCGGATTTTAAGGACTCTACACTTAACTTCAACTACTGGCATTTCCGGGCCAGCGAATCGGAGAATTGGCCGGAAACCGTTGCGACGGAGAACGACTGCGCACTCACCCTTCTCGCCTGCAGCCTGCGATGGGCTCAGATCGTGACGCCTTTTTCTTGAAGCGTTTGCCGCATCGAAGGCGCTCACGCGGCGACTATAAAGCGCTGGCCTATCGCTTTCAGCAATTGTTTGTGGAATAAGCTGCCCGGTCCTGTAAATACTTTCCGGCAAAAAGGGCGATGCCGCACGGGGCCATCGCCCTTCGCCGGTGTTCAGGCTGCAACCCGTTGTTGATTTTCAGATTTCTGAGCTGTGATGCGAAGCATCCCGTCGTCGAGATTTGCCGTTACTCGATCCACGTTGATCTGAGCCGGCAAATTGAGTCTGCGGAACAGCGTTCTTGAGCCGAATTCGCAAAAGTGCACATCCGCGCTGTTTTCTTCATGTTTATGATTCGATTCCGCGGAGACAATCACCGCATCGGGCAGCGCCGTCACATTTGTTTCTGTTGCCTTGAAGCCCGGTGCGGCGATCCGGATTTCATATCTTCCATCTTTCTCCAGAAGCTCCGACTCCGGAGCGAAAATCAGATCGTGCTCGGCCTGAAGCCAGTCATCCATTTCCCGTCCATCCGTTCCGCGCCTCTGAAAAATTTCATACGCGCGTTTCCGGATCCGGTCTGAAAGCGTTTTCGGTTTGTCAGGGGAAGTGGGAGCCTGCCCATTCCCTTTAACCTTTTCGACTGCAATATTTGCCATATTAAAACTTCTCCTCAAATTCGGAATTCCCTTTCGAGGGAGCTGCGGTCGGCACCGCATCCACCCGGAAACGAGCAACCCGGTGTCCAAAAAGTGAAGTCGAAAAAGAGGAACGGACGATCTGAGTCAAGCGCCATTGCGCCGCTTCCGTCCCTTTGCTCCCAATTCCTCATAGAGTTTCAGAACCTCCTCGGCGGTGCGACCCCAGCTGAAACTGGCGGCCTGTTTCCGGCCTCTGGCGATCAACTCCGACCGCAACCCGTCATTCAGCAGAACTTCCGTGATTCCGCGCGCAATGTCGAACACGTTTTCGGGATTCACCAGCATCGCCGCTCCTCCTACCACCTCCGGCAGAGAACTGACAGCCGACGCGATTACAGGTGTTCCGGAGGCCATGGCTTCCAAAGGAGGCAGACCGAATCCCTCGTAAAGCGACGGAAATACGAAAGCAGTTGCAAGCTCATGGAAAACGCGCAGCGTGTTGAGCGGAATGAAACCGAGGAAGCGGACGCTGTGCTCCACGCGGCTGTGAATTACCGCGCGCCTTACGTCGGGATGCCGCGAAATTTCATCGCCGATGATGATCAACTTCAAATCGCGGAATCCGCTATGGCTCTCGAGGTTGCTGCGCGCCACCGCAAACGCTTCAATCAGGCGGGGAATATTTTTCTGCGGACGAATCGATCCGGCGTACAGCAGAAACGGATACCGGATCTGATAGCGCTCGAGGACCCGATGCCGCTCGCGGGCGGTGTCCTGTGGTCCGCCAGCCGTGCGCTGCATGAAAAGAGGATCCGGTGCGTTGTAGATCAGCCGAACGCGCGCCGCCGCTTTCGGCGCCAGGTTCACTACATCGCGCTGCGTCGCGCCGGAGACCGCGATAATACCGCCCGCTCTCTCCAGGCCTCGACGCAGACGAAACACATGGACATGGTGCAGTGCTCCCGACGCCTCGTCATAAAACAGGCTGCTCAAGTCGTGAATCGTGACCGCGTAGGGCTTTTCCAGCAGGAGCGGGACTCGGTGGAACGGAATATGGGTGACGTCCGGGCGCAGCCCGTGAATCAGCCGGGGCAGGTCGAAATGATCCAGACGCGAAGAATCGCGCCGCCGATGAACGACAGTTTCAAAGTTCGCGGGCAGGTCTTCGAATCGCCGCGCGTCTTCCGGTGAACAGATCACATGATACTGGTGATCCGTGCCTGCGGCGGCCAGCGCCTGCAGAAGGTTGCGGATATATGTGCCGACGCCGAAATCGCGGATGCGCCGGGCATCTATTGTGATATTCAAGCCGGCGATATTCACTGATTGCTATTGTGACTGGTTCCGGAAACTGATCCGAATTTCAGGCGGAATTCGCGCAAGGCGTCGGCGGCAATCCACCGTGCGGATCGGGAACCCTGCGCCTGAACGCGCTTCGCGCAGGCAACCGCAGCCGGCAAAAGCCGGGCGTTTCTTTTTCCGATATTGCGGAGCGCCCAATTCACCGACTTACGGACGAAATTCCGATCGTCGAAAGCGTATTCTTCCACGAGCGCCAGCCCATCGAGGAAATACCGATCCGGCGCAGCCTTGTCATGCACCGCTGCGCACGCCAGAGTGGAAAACGCCGCGC
The DNA here is from genome assembly GCA_036273015.1 of Bryobacteraceae bacterium. Taxonomy (GTDB): domain Bacteria; phylum Acidobacteriota; class Terriglobia; order Bryobacterales; family Bryobacteraceae; genus BOG-234. Next base: position 10,957 of record DATAXN010000056.1, read on the forward strand.
GCCGGACGTATTCGCTCTTGCTCGCGGCCCATTTGGGAATCTTCTGCCACACGAACGGTGTGCGGTCGAAGAGGTCGCAACAGCACGAATCGCACACGTCCCATGACTGGAAGTCCCTCACCCACCGATCCATGGTGGAACGTTTCATCAGCTTGGGATCCGCCAACAGACTGGCGAGTTTTCGCGCCTCATGGACACCAGAGTCCCAGAGTTCTTCCGCAAGTGTCTGGTCTTTGCCGAGACGCAGGGCAATCGTGCGAATGGTGGGCACGCTCAGCCCCAGTGCGGATGAAGTATCGATGCCAAAACGAGCCATGCCCGCAAGCGCCGCCGGATTGGCCAGCGCGCGCATCTCCCGCAGAACGTCGGCGCACGCCCGCGTCACTGCGGCTGCGCCTTCACCAGTTTCGCGGCGCTGATCGCCTGACCTACATGCCGCTGTCCGTGTTCCGCGATATGGATAGCCACGCTGATCGCGGTCGTCTGCAGACGCTTGCGGCCGATCTCGCGGAGATCGCCGAAATGTTCCGGCTTCAGAGAGAGCGCCAGTTCTTCATAGTGCGCAAGGGCTGCCCGCACGGCTGCGATCAATTGCTCCGCGGACTCTTCGCCTGTGCTCTCGGCTTTCATCGCGGCAATCTGTTCCGCGCTGAGCTGCCTGCCTTCGAGGTATGTCGAGAGCCGTTCGGTGCTTCCGGCGAGGTGTTTGGCATGGAAACCGACTGAAGTCATCCCGTTCGGCTTGGCCCAAAGCTGCTCCCTGCTCAGCGGCGCGACGGTGCGTTCGAGATCCTCGCGAATGTGCTCGCCGGCCCGCAGAAGATGTCCGATTACCGGGTCGATTCCGGGGACAATGCCCCTCATCCATGGTTCGGGTAAAGATGGTTCGGGTAACGGTTTTTCGGGTGCAGCGGATTCAGGCATCTGTAAGAGCAATGATAATCAACCTGCGCGATGCACGTTGATCCATCCGCCCGAAGTGTGAAGGTAGAGCACTGGCCCGCCGCCATTGATCGGCGCGCGAAGCTCGTTGTGGGGCTTTTCGCCCCGATAAGGAACGTCGAAGTCCGTCGAAACCCATCCGCCGCTGGTGGAGGCATCCAGATTTACGTGAACATTGCTCGCCAGGCTCAGGCTGATGTTGCCGCCGGAAGTATAAAGACGGCACTCATGCTGCGGTTGCGAACGCAGCGATGCCGTTACGGGACCGCCGGACGTTGACGCATCGATCGCGCCGGCGATATCGCGTGCGTCGATCCATCCACCTGAGGTGCGCGCTCTGACGCTTCCGGAAACACCGTCAATCGCGATCGGCCCGCCACTGGTGGACGCATCCACGTCGCCGTCGGAGTCCGAGACGTGGATCGGGCCGCCCGACGTCCGCACAAATGATCTGCCTCTCGCACCTGTAATCGTAATGCCTCCGCCGGAGGTGGCGCCGTTTACCGCGCCTTCAATACCGTCGAACCGGAGCCAGCCGCCTGAAGTACGCGCTGTTACTTCGCCTTTCAGACGGACAACCGAAATGCCGCCTCCCAATGTCGAGACATCGGCGCTGAACTGCTGAGGTACGGAGATACGAAATTCTGTCTCGCGCAGCCAGCTGGAATAGGTGAGGCAACGCCAGTTGTGACAGATCGGATGTCCGGAAAACGGGAGGTCGATCAGGAAAGACAGGAGCGGTTCCCAGCCGTGAAGAAATGCGGCGTCGACGCTTATTTCCGAGCCCTGCTGAGTCACCCTGAGCGAGAAATCATGGAGCATCCGGTCGAACTCGCGGCGGGACGGCGGGTCCCCGCGAAAGTGGACTTCCACGTCGACACTCTTCCCCGCGCCCGGCTGGACGTTGATCGAGCCGAGTTCGGTGTTCAGCCTCAAATGCGTGGCCGAGGAGACCGGCACCGATTTCCGAACACTCTCGTCGGTTTCATTGGCATAAACTGACATTGCGCAGACGAGCGCGACAGCCAGGAAACGGAGCAAAATCGACCTCCTGTGAATTAAGGAGTACGCGTGAGACGCTGTTTTGTTCCCCCAATTTCAGGTAATATCGGGATGAGTTCGAACATGCTTCAAAGAATGGTATCCTGGGGCGCCATTTTGGCGTTTGCCGGGGCGATAACGGCGTATCCGGCGGCTGCGGAAGCTCAGGCGGCCGGCCCAGCCAAATGGCAAAACGATCTGACGCCCATCAGCGCCGCCGATTGGAATTACGATTTTGCGGCCCACCTGCTCGAGCGAGCCGGATTTGGCGGAACACCAGAGGAAATCAAGGCGCTGGCAGCGATGACGCCCGCCCAGGCAGTTGCCCGTCTGGTCCGCTTTACGGGAACCGACGACGGTCATTTGCCTCCCTTCGATCATTCCGGAATCCATGATCCGGGTTTGGAGCCTTTCCCGCCCAGCCGCCCCGCCGTCACGGACCTTGCCAAAGAGAAGGGCGAGGCGCTGGGTATCAAGGTCAAGCCCAGCGGCAACCGCCGTTTGCAGCCGATCGTGGACGAGTTCTTTTACTGGCTGCGCGCCAGCGCCCTCGAAACCAATCGTGTCGCTTACTGGTGGGCCAACCGGATGCTGACCAGCCCCCGGCCCCTGCAGGAAAAGATGGCTTTATTCTGGCATGGACACTTCGTGTCGAACGAAGCCAAAGTTCGCGACTACCGCAAGCTTCTCAATCAGCTCGAACTATTTCAGAAACAGGGAACCGGCAACTTCCGCGAACTCACCGTCGCGGTCGCGCAGGATCCGGCGATGCTCTCGTTCCTCGATGCCGGCGTTAACGTCAAGGGCGCTTCCAACGAAAATTTCGCGCGCGAAATCATGGAACTGTTCACCATGGGCGTGGGCCATTACACGGAAAAGGACATTCGCGAGGCAGCGCGCGCGTTCACCGGCTGGAATTATGTCGATACGAAATTCGTTGTCAACAAAGACCAGCATGACGACGGTGAAAAAACATTTCTCGGCAAGACCGGCCGCTTCGACGGAGTGGACATCGTCAACATCATCATGGAGCAGCCCGCCACGGCCGATTACATAGCCGGCAGGATTTATCGTTTCTTCGTGCGCGAAGATCTCTCGCCGGAGCTGCAGAAACAGTTGGGATCGGTGCTGCGGCAGAATCACTACGAAATCGCTCCGCTGCTCGAGACGATTTTCCTTTCGCGCGATTTCTATAGTCCGGCGTCCGTGGGTACGCGGATCATGGGGCCGGTGGAACTCGCGGTGTCGACATATAAGAAGATGGGGCTCGCGAACGTGCCCGGTGTTCCGGATTTCAACTCGGCCACGGGTGCTTTGGGACAACAGCTTTTCTCGGCTCCAACGGTTGCCGGTTGGGCACAGGGCCAAAGCTGGATTACGCCGGGCCTGCTGCTGGAGCGCGCTAACTTTGCGCGCGACGTCCTGTTCCCCGATATCAGCTTCCTCCCGCCCGATCGATTCACCGGAGGCGGGGAAATTCGAAGAGTTGCCGAGCGTATCCGGGAAGGCATGGACATCACCACCGCTACGAAGGACGACTCGAAGAGCGGCGAGCGCGCGGAATCCAATCTGAACGCGGACCGTGATGAGGAATTCAATACGCGGTACGGCAGCTTCCGCGGCTCGCAGATGGCGATCGAGAGAGTCAAGGCCATTCCTCGCGACACGGCCCAGGTGAATCTGAGCAGGATGGTTTTGAAAGAGAACTTAAAAGATACGACTCAGGTTGTCGATTACCTGATTCATCGTTTCATGAGCGTGACGCCCAGCGACAGTACGCGTCAAAAGCTTGTGGCTTTTCTGAACAAAGAGCTGGGCACTTCCGATATTGCCGCGGCTCAAACCTATATGGAGTACTCGTTGCGGCTGCTTTTGCATCTGATCATGAGCCAGCCCGAGTATCAACTGAGTTAAAGAGGTTGCCATGAAGAATAATCGTTTTTCGTTTTCGAAATCCAGCAGGCGGGATCTCCTGCGCGCCGGAATGTACGGTGTTTGCGTTACGGCGGGCGCATCGATTCCCGTGCCGGTGTTCGGGCAGGCCGCGGCGCAGCTCGCACGCGAGGCCAGAGGGAACGGGAAGATTCTCGTTGTGCTGGAGCTCTCCGGCGGCAATGACGGCCTCAATACTCTTGTGCCTTACGGAGACGATGCTTATTACAAGCACCGCCCGATGCTCGGCATCCCGAAGAACCAGGTCCGTAAGATCGACGATCACTTCGGCTTCAGCGGCGGTATGGCCGGTTTCGAGCGCCTCTATAAAGATGGCAGGCTGGCCATCGTTCACGGCTGCGGATACGATAATCCGTCATTCTCGCACTTCACGTCGATGGCGTATTGGCATACGGCCGCTCCCAACAGTGGCGAGGAGTATGGCTGGGTTGGGCGTCTGGCGGATTCGCTTGCTCCCGATGCACCGCCGAATTTCCTGGTGAATATCGCCGCACGGCAATCGCTGGCCGTCCGCAGCCATAAGCATGTGCCCGTCGTGTTTGACGATCCGAACAAATTTTCGCAGGAGAAGTTCTACGACGAAAAGCCGGTCCTTGACTCCGTTCCCGACAATCCACAGGTCGATAATCCGACGCGGCGTTTCCTTTTGGACACCGCCCGCAGCGCGAAGGACGCATCTGTGTTGGTGCGGGAAGCCTGGGCAAAATATCACTCGCCGGTGGACTATGGAATCACCGGACTCGACTTGCCCAAAGTAACGGCGCTGATCGACGCCGGTATGCCCGCGCGTCTTTATTACACCTCTTACCGCAACAACGCCTTTGATACGCATGTATTCCAGGGTGACGTCCATAAGCGGCTGCTGACTTATGCGTCGGATGCTGTTTCAGCATTTCTGAAGGATCTGGAGCGGATCGGGCGCGCGGACGATGTGGTCGTAATGATTTTCTCGGAGTTCGGGCGGCGAGTGCCGGAAAACGTCAACCTCGGTACGGACCACGGAACCGCCAACCTGATGTTCGTCGCGGGGAAGCCGGTCAAGGGCGGTCAGTACGGCGTGGTACCCAGCCTGACTAAACTCGATGCGGGCGACAACCTGCTCCATACGACGGACTTCCGGCGTGTCTATGCAACGATGATCTCCGGCTGGATGGGTCTGCGCGACACGCACCAACTGCTCAAGGGCGACTTTGAGCCGTTCGACCTGTTTACGCGGAAGGCTTAGAGCATTTCCGAATATACGAGGACTACGAGTTGCGACGTCTGGACATGCGCATATCAGGCGCGTTGCACCGTAGCGGACGAGCGCGGCTGGCAGCCACATGTCCGAACGTATGTCAGCTTGGCGCTCTATCGCTGGCTGGCTTCGCTGGCTCCCACGCGCCGATTGAATTCCGCTGACTTCCCGCGTGGAACGGACAGCGATTTCCATTCGCTGCTACGGAAATGCTTCGCAAGAAAAACAATCTGCCCGCAATGGTAGGCGTAGTGAGCGAGTTGACGATTGATGGTCTGCATGACGGAGTGGGGTTCCCCGCGAATGGTCACCGTGCGCGACATGTCCTCGTCTGACAGCGGTTCCAATGCATGGAACAAACATTGCCAACCGGCTTCCCATGCCGCGAGCAGTGCTTCCCGGGTACGGGCCGGATTCTCGAATTCCGCGTCTCGATCGCGGCCCGGCTTCTCTCCGTCAGTGGTCAGAAACTCCGGCCAGCGCGACTGCATATTGCCGGTCAGGTGCTTGACGATTACCGCAATGGAGTTGCTCTCGCTGTCCGGCGCTGCGAGAAGCTCGTCGTCACTTAACTGAGCCATCGCTCGTTCCGCCAGGCTCTTGTAATAGTGGAACAACGACAGGGAATCGTCAAGATAAGAGGTGGTGAATCGCAGTGCCATGCTGCCCCTCTTTGATCTTAGATGCCGTGATCTTACATTGAGACATCCACGGGAATTTTCGGATTGTGGATAAGCCTTATGCCACGCGCGGGTGAGGTGTGCGATGCCAGGCGAAAAACTCGCCCGCCCGGTCTTTACCCATATAGCGTGCCAGTATCTCAGGGCTGGTTCGCGTCAAATCGACCATTACAAAGCCGTCGAGGGTGTTGCCGAACTGCGGGTCCACACTAAACGCCAACAGCTTGCCGCCCAGCTTGACGTACTGCTTCACCAGAATCGGGATGCCTTTACCGTCGGGCTCCAGATCCGCGATGGGCGCAGACAGGTCATCCACGTCCGGCAGCAACGAGCACAGCGCTCCCATCTCCCATTTCCGGACCGCGTTCCTCCGCAGCGGACGCCGCGCGCGAACAGCATCGCGCCACGGGCCCGCCGCATTCTGTTTCTCGAAATAGCGCGCAATCAGCTCGCGTGACGCCAGCGAATACTGGTTGCTCACGCTCACAGCGCCGATCAATGTGGAATACTCCGGATGCCCCGCGACGAAACCGGCGATGCCTTTCCACAAAAGCAGCAGTGGAGCGAACGCCCGCTGATATTCCGGCCGGATGAACGACCGCCCCAGTTCCAGCGACGGGCTCAGCTGAGAGAAAAAGCCCCATTTGAAACGGAACAGGGAATCGGTGTAGAGTCCCTTATGCCCGAATCGAGCCAGTATTTTCGGCACTTCCCCGATCCGGTAAGCGCCCGCGATCTCGCGCCGTTCTTTGTTCCAAAGGAAGAGATGCAGATAGTGAGGATCGAAACGGTCCAGGTCCGTGGGTTCGCCAGTGCCTTCGCCTGCCTCGCGGAATGTGATCTCGCGCAGCCGTCCGATTTCCTGAAGCGCCAGGGGAATCCGCCGCGCTTCCGCAAGGTACACCGCTAACTCGCGGGTATCTTCCATACGGCAGTCTTCGGGTAAGGCCGCGATCTCGTTTGCGAGCAGATCGAGCGGTGTCTCCGGCGCGACCGGCAGCGACTCTCCATGGGAACGCAATTCGGAAACGCCGCGGCGCTCCAATAATTCCGTGCGTAGCCGCAAATAGCGCGTGGCTTGCTCATTGTCCGGAAGGGCTTCAATCCGTGACAGCGCGATCTCTCCTCCGATTCTGATCTCCACCGACTTTCCGCGTTTGTTCAACATCTCCACGGGAAGGGCCGCCGTACGCAATTTGGGATGGACCATGCCGAGCATCTGGAAGGGAATCCCGTTCGCCCCGCGAATCAGGATCGGCAGCGCTTTGGCCCTCGTTACCCGAATCAGACGCGCGGCAGTCGTGTTCCATTCCGGATCGCAGATGGCGCGCTTTTTCAGATCGAAATGCGAAACTTCGCCCGCCGGGAATATCAGCAGCATCCCGCCGCCGCGCAGGTGTTTAATGGCCTGCTTCAGAGTGCCTCCGTTGGCGATGCGCGTCTCTCTTTGTTCGGAAACGGTGTGCTCGAAGGGATCGATAAAGATGCAGATTCGCGCCAGTTCCGGCAGATCGCTCAGCAGTTGGTTGGTCAATATACGGACGTCGGGCCGCGCGCGCGTCAACAGGTCGGCCAGCATAACGTCATCCAGAATGCCGAAAGGATGATTGGCGACCGCGACTACCGGGCCGGTACGTGGAATTTTGTCGAAGTCGGAATCCCTGACGTTGACCTGGACCTGCAGATCGTCCAACAGCCTCCGCACAAAGCCGTGCTCCGCCTGGGCGCGAGTATAAAGGTCTTCCAGTCGGTCGATTTGCAGAAAATGATTGACGGCGCTCGCCAGAGGAGCTGGCAAACGGTTCGAGGGGAATGATTCGAATGCCATTCCTCAGCGTAGGTTCGATCGCTTTACAGGACGATGAACAGCGCATTGAGAGTTTGTATCGTCTGTGTAACAGCGAACGACGTTCCGGTGAACGACGTTCCGGAATCGGTCTTTTCGCGAAATTGATATAATTGCCCGCCAGAGGTTTTCCGCAAAACAATGTCTTCCCCAAAACAAAGAGATCGCCGGCGTTTCCTGAAGTTTCTGGCAGCAAGCCCACTGGCCACACTGCCCGCGGCGGCATGGCAGATGCCGCAGCCGGCCTTCGACATTGGCCCTCTCACCAGTCCGAAAGACGCCCTCAGCGTCATGGACTTCGAAGATGCCGCGCGCCGCGCGCTGCCCATGGCGCATTTCGGTTACATGGCCTCGGGTGTGGACGACGATCTGACGCTCAAAGCCAATCGAGAGGGTTTTCAGCACATCGAACTGCGCACGCGCAGGCTGATCGACGTCAGCAAGGTCGATACACGGGTCGACCTCTTTGGCACAACCTTCGATTTCCCGATCTTCATCTGTCCGACCGGCGCGCAGCGCATGTTCCATCCCGATGCGGAACTGGCGACCGCGCGCGCCGCGAAGGCGAAAAGCGCCTTACAGATTCTTTCCACAGTTACTTCAGTGGGCTATGAAGACATTGCCAAAGCTCGTGGCGGTCCGGTTTGGTACCAACTTTATGCGCCCGCCAAATGGGAGCAGGCCGAACACATTATTAAACGGGTGGAAGCGGCGGGATGTCCGGCGCTCGCTCTTACGGTCGATCTGCTGGGCGGACGCAACACCGAAACCTACAACCGCGCCCGGCGCGCCGACAAGCGCGCCTGCAACGAATGCCACAACAGCGCTCCCGGCTCGGATCTTTCCGCGCGGCCCATGTTCAAGGGTCTGGACATGACGGGTTTCCAGATGAACAGCCCCTCGCTGACCTGGGACTTTGTGGATCGCGTGAAGAAAACGACGAAGATGAAGTTCCTGCTGAAGGGCCTCGAGTCCCGCGAAGATGCGAAGCTCGCAGTTGAGCACGGTGTCGACGGAATTATTGTTTCCAACCACGGCGGCCGTTCGATGGAGACGTTGAAGCCTACCATCGAATCCCTCCCGGAAGTTGTGGAGGCGGTTAACGGACGCATCCCGGTGTTAGTGGATGGCGGCTTCCGGCGCGGGTCGGATGTCATCAAAGCTTTGGCGCTCGGGGCGCGCGCCGTCGGCATCGGCCGGCCGTATCTTTGGGGATTAAGTTCCTTCGGCCAAGCTGGTGTCGAGCGTGTTCTCGACATCATGCGCGGCGAATTACAACTGGCGATGCGGCAATGCGGAACGCCTTCGCTGGCGCAGATCACAAAAGCTACAGTCGCGATGAAAAACCGGGCCTGATTTACGCCCGGGGCTTCATAACCTGGATCAGTAGCCCATCTGTATCGCGGAACTCCGTCGCGTCGGAGGCTTCGGGTTTCTCGACGCGCGCTTCGATCGCTTCCAGCTTCTTTACCGCAGCGCCGTAATCGAAGGACGCTGCGCCTACGCAGAAGTGGTTTACTCCTGGTTTCTGTCCTGCGGGCGTCTGTAACAAGCCGATACGCGATCTTCCGGCCTGAAACCAGATGCGGTTGTTATTGCGCTGCGTGACCGGACCGAAGATCTTTTCGTAGAACGCTGCCGATTTCTCCGGATCGGAAACGTTCAACAGGATATGATCGAGGCCCGTCGGCTGGAATACAGGTTCACCGCTGAAAGTTCCCGCTTCCGGAGACGCCGTGTTGGTTGCCAGTTGACGCCAGGAGTTGTCCTCCGAGAGCTGTACATGAATTCCGTCGGGATCGGTCACGTTGAGATCCTTCCCGCTCGGATAGTCTCTGTACGCAATGCCTCGCGCCTCCAGAAAGGTATGGATGTCCGCGATCCGGTATCCCTCGATACCAGCGGAAAAGTGATCCACACCGAAGGGTTCACGGCCCTGTTCGATAGCAATGTAGCTGGGCCCGAGCTTCACATAACGCCTGTTGGTTTTGTTGTTCTTCCAGACGGGGCCACCGAACGCCCGCGCGTAAAAGGCAGCCGACTTCGCCGAGTCGGGCCCGGAGATTTCGATGTGATCCAGCGCTGTAAAACGAAGCGGAGAATCGGAGGCTGCGGCGGTGATTCGGGCGGCAAGAGCGCCCGCACCCAGCACACCTATTGCTTCACGGCGATTGATAGAGCGAAAGCCGACACGCATTCGAGCGCCAGTATATATCAAAATTCCGGTTGCTATGGCTTCCCCAGCGAGCACAGAGGATCGCCGAGCACGATGTTTTGCCAGCTCAGAGCCGGCATCGCGAGGTAATAGCTTTCCGCCAGATTCCGGCCCTTATAGTAGGCGGGCAAAAGGTAGTCCGGCCGGGCAATCGTTTCCAGATAAGGCTCATACACGTTTCCTCCGGCTCCCGTAGCGCCTTCGTGCAGATAGTCCGTAGCCAGGTTCTGCTGCCAGCCGTCAAAGGGAACAGTCAAGGTCCAATTTTCGGGAGGCTGTTTGAGGGATCGCGCGTTGGTGGAAACAAACTCCGACACGATGGCTCCGGGGAGCCATTCGAAGCCCACGAATCTGCGGTTTCGAGCCGAGTCGTTGGAGCCCCAGCTCGCATAGGCAATCACGTCCTTCATGCCGTACAGCATTTGATGCGTGTTATCCAGAATGACTCGATCCGCAGGCAACAGCAGCGCCGCCGTGCGGAGCCAGTTATCGCCTTTGCTGTCGGCGGGTCCCTTGGTGTCGATCACGAATTTGCCACGATTGCGCGCAGCCAGTGAGCGGTCGATCATTCCCTGTACCTCGGCGAAATTCCACCCGCTCAACCGCGTTACCAGATATATGGGAAATGCCGGATGTCGAAAAGGAGCGTCACGTTCTCCGAAGTAAGGATTTCGAACCGGACCTGCGCGAGGGTACGTCGACCCTTTCATCTTGCCGTAGAGCAACGTCAGTTCGGAATCGACCGCGGCGTTCTCTGTTCTCAGCCCGCCCTCGCCCTCCGCCATCTTGAGCGGCATTCCCAGTGTGGTGACTATGTAGAGAATCTTCTCCCGCAGGCCGCCCTTCTTCAGGCATTCGGCGATCGGTTGTTCGATCTCCGATTCATAAACCTTCCACGAAATATTCTCATCGGTGACTGTTTCGATCCGGCAGAGATTCTCCGACGGAATGGCACGCTTCGCCCGGTAGTATTCGCCGATCCGAAGAGAAGTGGGGTCGTTGCGGTTCACCACTACAAGCACGTTCGCGGCGGTCTGCGCATTCAGGGAGCACGCGACGGCGAACAGGAGCAGGATCTTAGCGGCCTGCTGAAAAAGGCTTCTTACCACTCCTTCACAGTCGCGGTTCGGAAAGGCGGGCGCCGATTCCGAAGCATTTACTGAAGCGCGCGCGTGAGCAAGCGACAACGAAAAGAGCTTTTTCAGCAGCCGGCTCGGCACCAGCTTCTTAATTTCCGAGAGAAACCGCTCCCTGTCAGAGACACGGAGGAACGGGACTGCCCCTCTGATATTGTCCTCGCCCACATCACAATTATCTGCTGATATGCATGTGCGTTCGATTACCCTGATTTCGCAATTGCGCCGTCCTTCGGAATTTGGATTGCAACTAACCGCGCTCGTGCAGTGTTGACCCGATCGGAGGGCAGAAAGGTATGCAGATGAAAATTCATGGTGCGATGATCGCGTGTTTATTGTGTTTGCCGGCGACGCCTGTCATGGCGCAGACGATAGGAGGAGGGACTTGTTCCTCGGCGACTCTCTCCGGGACCTATTCGTTGACGCTGAGCGGGCGCGACGTTAATTCTTCGCTGGCGTTTTCGAAAGTATCGGAAGGAATCGGGACAGCGACGTTCGACGGTCTGAGCAAGGTTACCTTTTCCCTGACCACCAATACCAACCCGACATTCGGTGTGGCGCAGACCCTGTCCGGAACATACAGCCTGCAGGCGAACTGCGTTGGCGTATTAAATCTCACTGCCGGCGACACGGCGAGCTTCTCTTTGTCGTCCTATAACAGTGGCAAGAGTTTTCTGGTCACTGGTCAGGACGGCACTTATACATTTACCGGCAGCGGCAGTTTACTGCCGACAGCCGCCTGCAGCGCGAGTCTGCTGACGGGATCTTACAGCTTCAACGGCTCGGGATTTGCTCTGACATCCGGCGCTGTTGTGGGTGGAAACGATGTTGCCGGGTTGCTTCAGTTCGATGGCAAGAGCGCCGTCACTGCGAACTGGTCGGTGGCGGCGAGCGGCGCCGCCGTCGTGACCAATGCAACGGGTACATATTCTGTCGCATCGTCATGTACCGGAACCGCCACCCTTATCGATTCTTCCGGCAACACCTGGACGTTCCAGCTCGTTGTGACCACGGCCAATGGATCGAACTTCATCCTGAACGCGACCACTCCAGTCGCGATGTTCACCGGCAGCGGACGAACCGAGACAACGACTGCACCCTGTTCCGTTTCCACGCTGACCGGTGTCCGCTCACTGGTCATGACAGGGCGAAGTCTGACGGCCCTCGGAGTTCTGACCGGAACGTTCCAGAGCATCGGAACCGCAACATTCGATGGAGCCGGCAACGTCACCATGTCTCTGAAGACCAATAACAATCAGATGGAGAACCTCCTCGAAGCGCTGTCGGGCACATACACACTCGGGTCGAACTGCATGGGGACGTTGAACACGACCAGCGGAGATATCGCCTCTTTCACCCTCATCGCTTACAACCTCGGCAAGAGCTATGCAATTACGGGCGGTGACAGCACATATGCTCTGTCCGGCAGCGGCTCCGAGCAGCCTGTTTCCTGCGGAAACAGTTCGATTTCGGGGACATATGCGTTCAGCGGCAGCGGCAACACCGGCAGCGTCGGGGCCGGCTCGGGTTCGATTTCCGTCGTCGACAGCATTTCCGGACTTCTTCAGCTTGACGGGCGTGGCGACGCGACCGGCAGTTGGACCGTTTCAACCAACGGGACCGGGACTCCGGACAATGTTACCGGGCAATACTCCGTAACATCGGCGTGTACAGGAACTGCCACAGTCACGGATGCTGCCGGCGCGAGCTGGACTGTCAACTTCACTGTGACGTCCGCGAACGGATCGAACATCGGTTTCGACATTGCGAATTTGTCATCGGAATACTCGGCCAGCGGACATTCGACCTTCACGTATCCTGGCTTGGCGGTGGTGAATGGTTCGAGCAGCGTAGCGAGCGGCACGCCGCCCGGAAGCATATTCGCCATCTACGGCAGCAGTCTGGCGACCGGAACGGCTCAGGCCACGAAAATACCCCTTCCGGTAACGTTACTCACAACATCCGTCACGGTAAACGGCGAGCCGGCGCCGCTCTTTTATGCCGGCGAGACCCAGATCAATGCACAGATGCCCCTGGACATTCAGCCTGGAGTGGCTTCGGTGGTGGTAAAAAATGGCTCATCGACGACTAACACTGTGGCAGTCACCATACCGCCCACGGCCGTACCCGGAATTGCCATTCAGTACCCGACGAACCAGGCGGTGGTGGTGAATCAGAACCTCAGTGTGAATACCCCGTCTTCTCCCGCGCATGTGGGCGATACGGTAGTCGCCTACTTCACCGGGGGTGGTCCTGTGATGCTGCCTGCCGGAGCAACGCTGTTAACCGGCGGTGCTTCGCCTCTCGGACTCTCGCCCGTAACGGAGAGCGTCCAGGTACTGGTCGGCGCGCAGACAGCAACGCAGGTGAATTACACGGGGCTGACTCCCACCCTCGTGGGTTGCTATCAGGTGAATTTCGTGATCCCGCAGGTTAGCGCGGGAACCCGGAACCTGATACTGACGATTGGGGGAACGGCATCCGCCGCGACGACAATTTCGATCGCGAATTAGGATCGGGCGCTTTTATTTGATATTCGCGACGATCCATTTTTGAAGGAAGGCGGCCACATCCATGCTGTTCTTTTCCAGCATGACCATATGGCCGTTGCCGTGGATGCCGACATCGCCCAGACGGATGAAGGTGTTTTTCACCCCGGCCTGTGTCAGGTATTTCGCGGTGCAGTGATCGTAGGGCGCGTGGTACGAGGCTTCAGTCACTGCCACCAGGATCGGAATGCCCTGCAGATTGACGAGGCGGTGCGGCGGGTCGGATTGCTTCCAGCAGACCGTGAGGTCGGGAGCGTCAGCTTTGTCTTCGCGAACGGCGCTGAGATCGGCGGGCGAGTGAACCGGGGGATCGTAGGTGAGCGGGATGTCGGCGACGCCCCACTCGCGTGCTTTGTCCTCATTCACGATGGCGTTGTGGAACGGCGGACCGGAGGGTTCGATAGCGACGATGCCTTTGACGGCTTTGGGGCGGCTGTCGGCGAGGATCCATCCGAAGGTGCCGGACTGCGAATGCGTGACGACGATGGCGGGGCCGATCTTGTCGAGCAGCGCCGTCCCGGCGTCACGCACGAGCGTTTGGGTTTCGACATTGCTGCCGAGGCCTTCCACCTGCGTTGCCGCGAACGCGTCGAACACGGGATCGCCGCGCCGTCCTTTCATCGGGCTGTCGCTTGGCCACTGCGTATGCTTCTTCGCCTGCGGCCACCAGCCGCCGACTTCGGGCGCGGTGAATCGGTTCTCCTCATCGGAAAGAGTGAGGATCGTCAGCGCCCCATTGACCTTGGGATGCCAGGCGGAGCGGCCGCGCGCGGGCTGATCGACGAGGTAGACAAGATAACCCTGCGCGAGAAAGTAGTCTGCCCAGCCGGGCCGGCCATCCGGCGTGCCCAGCCAGTTGGTGGCCGTCTGCGAGGCGCCGTGGAAGAACACGAGTGGATACTTTCGCGTTACGCGCGCGGGACGGAGCACTTCCACATACATCTGTCCCGCCATCACGTCTTTGGTGTAATGGCCTCCCACGTAGAAGAACTCGCGGGTGGACATGGTGTGCTGAGAAACGCCGTGCTGCGCAAATGCCATCGGCACGACGACGAGCGCCAGGCTGATCGGGGTCAGGGCTTTTACAAATTTCATGATTTCCGAAGAGCCTAACGAGGGTTCGCGGCCGGTCGGCGTATTTCGAAGCCGTCCGTGGGCAGGCGAGCCGGACCGACGTAGTGTCCCTGATCCGGATCGTTCTCGTTGCAGATGTATTCCATCAGTTCGTCGCCGGGCATCAGACGCGCCTGGCCAACCGTAGTGAAGGATTTGCTATATGCGCCCGGATCGTCGATGGTGACCTCCATGCGCAAGTGCCCCAGATCGGTTCGCGTGAAGCGTTCGATCGTGTGCAGTTTTTCGGTGTGTGGGTGGCCGAGGTTGTCGAACCAGAACTTGTCGTTGAACCCGACCGTATCGACCACCAGAGTCTCCCCTTCCCAATGGCCGATGGAATGACCGTACCAGGTTGGGTCGGGGTCGTTCGGGTGTTTACGGCCGTCCATGAAGATCTGACGGTAACTGTGGATGTTTCCTTCGAAGAGGATGAAGTAGTGAGTGGGAGTCTGCACGAGGCGCCACGGATAAGGAGCGCTTCGCGGAATGCCGAAGGGAAGGCAATTGGCTTCGGGATCGTCCTTCGCAAGCCGTTCCTTGAAAACCTTTTCCGCCCACGGCTGCATGGAGACGGTTTCGCCCGGTTTCAGACCTTTCGAGATATCACCCGCGTTGCTGCCGCCACCCATCCACGCTCCTGACAAATCCGGCGTACCGTCCTTGAAATGCGGAGCAGGCCCGGTCACCGTGGGTGGCTGTTTGAAGATCGTACCCAGGGACTGGGTGGATTGTGCGCAAAGGGCGGACGCAATGGCCGACCCCACCAAAAACACTCGGAAAATCAGCCTGTTCACACCGGTCCGCCTCCAGCAGGGATTCTTTCATAGAACGATCGGCGCGTGCAACGCTGCGAAACAGTCGTGATTTAATCGGGCGGTCCAGGATTTAAATGATAGACTGGGCGCGGCTTATGAAATACGTAAAGTACGCTTCCATTCTGTTTGCTCTGCCCCTGCTGGCCACATCTGTTCGTGTTTACCAGACGAACAGCGCCGGCGATGAGGTGCACGTCATCGATCCCGCGACGAACAAAGTCGTGCAAACGATCAAAGACATCGAGGTGCCTCACGGTGTCACTTTCGCACCGGACGGGAGACGCGCCTACATCACTTGCGAGTCGGAGACCAACGTCTGGGTCGTCGATACGAAGACCGGCAAGGTGATCAAAAAGATTCCACTCAGCGGGCATCCGAACAATCTTTCCGTCTCTAAAGACGGACAGCGGCTGTTCGTTGCCATTGCCGTAGCGCCAGGCGCGGTTGATGTGATCGACACCGCAGCGCTCAAGAACATCAAGAGTATTCCGGTGAAGGGCGCGGTCCACAACACCTATGTCACGCCTGATGGAAAATACGCGCTCGCCGGTTCGGTTGCGGGAAAGATACTGACCGTGATCGACGAACAGACGCTCCAGCCCGTATGGGAACTGCCTTTCGACTTGGGCGTACGTCCGATTGCCTTTGAGAAGGCTGCCGACGGTTCCACCAGCCGGTTGTTTGTCCAATTGTCGGGATACAACGGATTCGCCGTGGTGGATTTTAAGACGCATGAGGAAGTCAAGCGGATCAAACTGCCTTCCGAGCCCGGCGGCGGTCACGCTGAGGGCGGTGCGCCGTCCCACGGCATTGGCGTAGCTCCGGATGGTCAGACGCTCTGGGTAAACAGTTCGATCGCGAACGCGGTCTTTATTTACTCGCTGCCCGATCTGAAAGTACAGGGGTACGTAAAGACAGGAGCGGTGCCGGACTGGATCACATTCACACCGGATTCGAAGATGATCTATATCGCCAATTCGGGCGCCAACTCAGTATCGGCGATCGATACCATAACGCGCAAAGAAGTGGCGCGAATTCCGGTGGGCGAGGTGCCGAAGCGCAATGGCACCGTGGTGATTCCGTAAGCGGCTATTTCGCTTTGCGGACCCAGTCCGCAATAGCCATCCAATCCGGGTCTTTTTGAGAAGCGAACTGCCGGCCGCCGCCGTGGAATTCATCTCCGCCTGCATCCTGCGACAACGGATGGATCAGGAGTTTGCTGGCGGCGGGGTCGCCCGGCTTGACCAGGTGCGACACATTTTCGAAGTTCTTTCGTGACTGTTCTTCCGTCCAGGTGGTGCTGCCCGGGGCAATGGTCTGCAGATGGAACGCGCTGTTGTTCGCTTCGTGGCAGACGACGCAACGCGCATGTCCGGGGCGCTTCTTGTTGAAGATGGGCTCGACGCGTGTCCGGTATGTTTCGAAGTCCAGGCTCTGGGCGAGAACTGCTGAGGAGGTCGTCAGCAACGCCGCGGCAGTTAACGCCAGGCGAGTAACGGTGGATTTCATTCGCATTTCGCCGCTAATCATAACAGAAAACAAACGCACACGGCGACGAAAGTCTTTTCCAATGCCAGATGAGCCTAAAGGGGCTATCGGTTTCCAATGCCAGATGAGCCTGAAGGGAGGAGCAACGGATGCTGTGGATTGTTAATCAGCATGAAGAACGGGGAGCACCTGAGCCTGGAGCAGATGCGGG
>DATAXN010000057.1:0-43063 GCA_036273015.1 Bryobacteraceae bacterium
TTGAACCCCAGCGCCAAATTTGCCGGAATGCCGCCCTGAGGGGGTTCCGGGAGCTATTCAACTCGCGGGGAACGTTTCTGAGACGTCATTCGCCTGTCCAAAACGGGAATTTCCCAAAACCTGTCTTGGACAAGAGTGATTCTATTCAGGAGTAATACAACCGGAGAAACTGGCTCGGAGCTTTGGCTCAGAATGTTCCAATTCTATCAATTCAACCGGACGGAATTTCTGGCGAAATACCATAAGCGGTCCAACGTCGAATCGACCTTCTCAATGCTGAAGGCGAAGTTTGGCGCGTCCGTCAGATCGAAGAAACCGACGGCCCAACCAACGAACTGCTGTGCAAGGTGATTTGCCATAACCTCAGCGTGCTTGTTCATTCGATCTACGAACTCGGCATCGCGCCGACGTTCTGGAACTGAGACTGTGGTAAAACAGCGCAATGGCCAAACTGGTCCTTGCGCTGTTCGCTGTTGCATTTGTCCCGCTTGCGCAGTCACAGCCACCATCCCAGACTCCAGTTGCGCGCGGAGGCGCACAACAAGAAAAGAGAGACACAAAACAGCAATCCAGCGAGCGCGGGAACCAACCGGCCAATCCTCGTCCTGCCGCTGTCGATCAATCGGCTGCCAACACCGAACGAGCAAAAATACAACAGCAGGGCACACCAGCATCGCCAAATTCGTCCAGTCAGCCTGTGGTTGTAAACGTCAACATACCTAAGTCTGATTTCAACTGGACCGATCTTCTGATAGCGATCTTCACCGGCTTGCTGGTAGGTGTCGGCGCTCTCCAGTGGGATGTCCTGAAATCCCACCACGCCGAGATGCACAGGCAGGCAGGTTACATCGAGGGTTTGTTGACGCAAACCAAGACCGCCGCCGAGGCCGCTAAATCCAGCGCCGAAACTGCCGCCCTTCAGCGACAAGCGATGGATAAACAGACCGACCTGATGAAGGGTCAGGTTGATCTCATGTCGGAGCAATTGAATGCTGCGATGAAAACTCTTGAGGAGGTAAAACGTCAGGCCGATTTGATGGCTGTCCCGTATCAAACATGGGTCGATTATGGGAAGTGGGACAGTTCCTGCAGAAGGTTCGAAGATGGCCCGTACAAATTCGTCATTTTCTTTGTCGTAGCTAATCGGACTCAGTTTCCTGTAACCCTCAAGGACGCGTTTGTTGAGTTTCTCCCAGAGGGAAGAGGAATGGCGGGAAAAAGATTTAATTTCAGGCCAGATTACCGACTGCTTCCGGGCAGGGAACCAGTGGACAGTATGGCGTGGGATATTGCCAAAGCGGACTTCGCAGGATGGGAATCTGGTGATCTCACGTTTACGGTACAGATTAACGGAGACCTTAATCACACCGGTCCTCTCGGTCCGTGCCCTAAAGAGGAACGTAGGTTCTATGGAACACTGCGGTGCAATAAACGCCTCACGATATTTGAAGAGAAGACTCTGATGCGGGCAGATCAGCAACAGTCCTGAAAGTAAAACACCTACACCCGCCCGTTGCCCATAAAATCCCCATTCTGCCCAATTAATCATGGGCCGAGGCCACTTTCTGGCAAAGCCGGCGTTCACCGCCAATTTTGCCAACAAAATCAATTACTTAACACTCCAGCCCTCCTTCCGCCTGCTATAACCAAGCCGGAGAACCTTACGAATATGCCGTCACCAGCAGAATACGCAGCCAATCGTCTGAATGCACTGAAGTCCCAAGGACCCACCACCCCGCCGGGAAAGGCCCGCTCCCGCATGAACGCCCTGCGCCACGGCCTTACCGCACGCGTCGTCGTGCTCCCCACCGAAGACATGGCTGCATATCAAGCCTTCTCTCAGGAAATCGTCGACAGCCTCGACGCGCAAACTCCGGTCGAACGCCAGTTCGCTCAGACCATCGCCGACAATCAATGGCGCATCAACCGCATCCGTTCCATCGAAGACGGCATGCTCGGCATTGGCCGTTACGAAGACACCGACAACCTGGACATTTCCGATCCCGAAGTCCGCGGTGTGATGACCGCCGCCCGTGCCTTCCGCGACCACTCGAAGGCCTTCGTCAACCTCAGCATCTACGAGCAGCGCCTGCACCGCACCATAAAGGAAACCTTCCGCCAGCTCAGAGAACTCCAGGCCGAACGCCGCGAACGTGAGAAAACGGAAGCGACTCAGCGCGAAAGCGCGAAGGGTCAAGCAGTAAATCGCGAAACTCCCGGTCTCAATAACCCCACGCAACCGAAAGACTTGCCATCTCCCCAGGCCGGAAATGGGTTCGTTTATGCGAGCGCCGAAATCGCCGCCGATCCGACCCATCACGACCCCCTCGAAGCCGCCCAAATCGCCGAACAATCCGGCTTCATCCCCCACCAGGAGGCCGCATAACTGAATTTTTGAATTTTTCAAATCCGCTTTTATCCGTGTTAATCCGTGCCCGTTTTTGCTTTTCGGCTTTTTTCTCGGCATGAATTCCAGCCGGAAACCCGCCCCAGGCTAAACTCAAGGATTCGAAATGTCCGCACAGATCCTTCTGCAGGGCAAGCTGCTGGGTACTGACGATTTCCTGCTTGCGTCGCCGGCCGATAAAGACAATCGTGCGTTTGAAGCGCGCTCGATGTGGCTTGTGCTTCTGGGGGAAGCGATCCCGCGTGCGCTGCTTGCAGAACTCCAACTGCCTCCGTTGATGCTCGGCTCATCGGGTGGGGAGCGGTTCGTGGTGATCCTGCCGGATCAGACGCGGGCGGCAGCGGCGGGTGAGTTTCTCAGCCGCGTTTCGCAGGCGTTGGGCGATATCGGCAATGGAAAACTCAGCTTGGTCTGGAGCGCCACGGAAAATCTCGGCGATTGGACGATCGTCCGCAAGCGCCTGCAGGACGGAATGAACGAGGGCACAAGGCCCAGGGCCGCCACGCAGGGCTATTTCGACGCGTTCCCGGCGCAGGGACCCGGTGCGGACCGCATTCCGCGCGACCTGCGCGATGCTCCCGCAATCGGTTGGAGTTTCGACTTCCCTGCTCTGCTCGCTGCAGAGGGCGGAACGTACCGGTGGGATGTCGGTAGCGATGCGGAGATCCCGATCACCAAACATGGCGCGCGCAACGGTGACGCTTTCGCGTCGACGAAAGAGCTGGCTCGGCGTGCCCGCGGTCAACGGCTGTGGGGCGTGCTGCGCGGCGCAATCGACGACTACGGAACGCGCATGCGGCGGCTGCAGAGCGTGGAAGAACACGTGCATCTTTCCATGCTCTACAAGCAATTTCTGGCAGGCGAAATTCAGTTGCTCTGCTCGCAGGGCGAATACTTTCAGCGCGTGACCGTCCTGCATTCGGGCGCTTCGGATTTTGCCGTTTACGGATCGTGGGATGCGCTGGCCGGATTCGCGCGCGAACTGGAGCGCGTATTTTCGCGGTTCGCCGAGGAGAACCTCAAAGAGCTCCCGGGCGCCGAAGCCAAGACGATCACGATGGCGCTGACCATCGCCGAGCCGGGCGCATCGCTGGCCCGCACCTATGAAGATTGCGCGCGCGATCTCGAAATTGCGCGCGCCAGCGACAAGGATTGTCTGCATATCCTCGGCCGGGTGCTGGAGTGGAAACAACTGAACGATGCGGCGGATCTGAAAGAAGCGCTCCTTCATTTAAATGAGGAGTTCCGCGCGGGTCGGCAGTTTCTGGCGCAGCTTCGTAACCTGTATAGGAAGGTCGAATCGCCGGAAAATACGGATGAAGAGCGTCTCATGGCGCGGGCGCTGCGTTTCCAAAGACGTTTCGCGCGGGTGGCGAGCCGCCGCGAACGAGAGTTTCAAAAGCTGCGCGCGCATCTGATGAAAGAGATGGCGGGACGAAATGTGCGGGGACGGCTGAAGCTGCGGCCGGAGGGTTTGATCGCTCTCGAATGGGCGCGTTTGGCGGAAGACTAATGATGTGTCCACGAGATATAGGGACATTGGAAAAAGAACAGCGTGGGGCAGGCCATCGCCGTTTGTGGCCTGTCCTCTCGTGAATATACAAGGCAGACGACGGAAAACGATCGTCCGCCTCACGAAATGTAGTGTCCCAAAATCGGTACACGCGGCTTCAGCCGCGTCAGTGGTGCAGGATGGGCATCCTGCGTCGTTGTGATATCAAATAGGTGCTAATCAGGCGGGGTCAAGATGGCGGAACAGCAGGCAGGACAGCAACCAGGGAATCGGAATCGCGGGGATCGGGGAGATCGGCCGCCACGTCCCGGCGGTGAACGAAGCGGTGAGCGAGGTGGCGACAGGCCCCATGGCGATCGGCGTCCCGGTGACCGCGGCGGTGACCGGCGCTTCGATGGTCCCCCGGAGATCGATCTCGACAAGCTGATTAACGACAGTTTGTATCTGGACAATCAGGCGCACGTCGTAGTCAGCCGGATGCGCGATCTGGATTCGGGAACGCGCAGCACGCTGCGGCGCTTGTACAACGCCGTGCGGCGCGCCACGCGTATCCCGGAAAAGGAACGCCAGCACGAGTTTGTGATGCTGCGGGCGCGGCTTGCCTACACAATCGCGCGGCATGGTTTGCGCAGTCTGGACCAGATCGAGCGGCTGCTGCTGCAGGTGACACGCAAAAACGAAGCGCGCGGCTACGAACGTTTCCGCGATCTCTTCGAAGCGATCGTTGCTTATAACGAGTAACGTTTACAACGAATAAAGGACGCAATGAGCGCTCACACGGCACAAACAGAATTGAAACTGATCGGCAAGCTGATCCTCGAAGGCGAGATGCACTGCGAGACCGGTCTTCACGTAGGCGCGGGCAAAGGCTCACTCGAAATCGGTGGCGCGGATAACCCGGTGGTCAAAGACGCGCATGGCCGTCCTTACGTGCCGGGCAGCACGCTGCGCGGAAGAATCCGCGCGCTGCTGGAGCAATCGACCGGCATGGCGGTGCCTTCGGAGCTGGTTTTTATTTCCAAGCGTAAGGGCCAGGAAGTGCGGATTCACCAGAGCGACCGGCCCGACGACGAAATCTGTATTCTCTTCGGACGTAGTCCGGGGCGCATGGAAAAGGTGGGCGGCGGTGATATCGAGAGCAACCATGCGACACCGGCTCGCCTGAGCGTGTTCGACGCGCCGCTGATCCCGGAGAGCATTACGCCGCAGATGCGCGAGAGTCTGGACGACGAACTGACGGAAGTGAAGAGCGAGAACGCGATCGATCGCATCACTTCGCAGGCGAACCCCCGCACGCTGGAGCGCGTGCCCGCCGGAGCGCGTTTCAAGGTCCGAATGGTGCTCGATATTCTCTGTGCGGAGGATTCGGCTTTGCCTGCCCTTGTGATGCAGGGACTGCGTTTGCTGGAGGACGATGCGCTGGGCGGCGGTGGATCGCGCGGCAGCGGCAGAGTGCGCTTCGACAACCTTAAGATGACCTGGCGCGGTAAAGATTACTACGCCTCGGGCGCGGCGGAGCGGGAGATCGCGGCCGACGCCGATCTCGCGGCGCTGCAGGCCAAGGTGCAGGAAATCGGCGATTCACTCACGGCCTAGTGTCATGTCCCGGTTAACACCTGACCAAAAATTGTGGGGCAGGCCTTCGGGCCTGCAGCCGGCTTTCGAGCCGGCCGGACTCGCCGGAAAACTGAAAGGCCGCCAGGAACTAACCGAGAAGCGAGACTAGCATGTTGATGGAGATCAGGCTGCGGCCGACCGGTCCGTGGCGCGCGGGGCATCGCGCGGGCGATCGCGAACGGGTCGACAGCGTTTATCACAGCGACGCGCTGTACTCGGCGGTCACTCATGCGATGAGTTCGCTCGGCTGGCTTGACGCATGGCTGGATGCAACGGCACGCGCAGAAGCAACTCCGTCCGTCCGCTTCAGTTCCTTATTTCCCTTTGTCGGAGAGACACGGCTTTTGCCTCCGCCGCGAACGGCGTGGCCGCCTTCGGGCGCGGGAAAACTCTATGTAACCGCCGCCAAGTTGGTTCCGGTAGAAGTTGCGCGGCGCGGAGTCGTCAACGAATCGCGCTGGTCGGTGGACGGCGCAAGCGAATGCCTGCTCCCGGCAGGTTTGACCGCGCCGTTCGAAGTGGTAATGCGATCGGGCGCGGCGGTAGATCGCCTCACCGGAAACACTGAACCCCATCGAACCGCTTGTCTCGAGTTCGCGCCGAACGCAGGTTGGTGGGGGTTGATCGACATAGCAGATGCGGAGTGGGAAGCGCGCGTGAAATCGGCTTTCCGGCTGCTGGCGGATTCCGGGTTCGGTGGCGAGCGATCGCGCGGTTGGGGACGGTCGAGTGAACCGGAGTTTTCGGATGCGACATCGTTGTTCGGCGAAGGACACGCCGGCGCGTGGTGGATGCTCTCGCTTTATTCCCCGCACACGGACGATGCCGTCGACTGGTCGCGCGGCGATTATGCGACAGTAACGCGCGCCGGATGGACGGACAGCGCGGCGGGACCATCGACCAGGAAAAAGCACGTGCGGATGATCGAAGAAGGCTCCGTGCTGATGGCGCCGTCGTTGCGCGGGCGCGCCGTGGACGTTGCGCCCGAGGGATTCCCGCATCCGGCGTGGCGCGCGGGCTTTGCGTTGGCGGTGCCCGTCCCGCTGGAGGTCGAAGCATGAGCATGAAGTATCAGGTCACCGTGCTGACCCCGACGCTTGTGGGCAACGGCGACAAGCTTTCGCCGATCGACTATATGGTGTGGCGCGACCAGGTGAATGTGCTCGATCAGCCGCGCATTTTCAAGCTGCTCTCGAAGGGTCCGCGTCTGGAAGGCTACCTGACTCAGTTACACAAAGCAACGAAGCTCGACTTTGCGTCCTGGGGCGGATTTGCGCAGAACTATGCGGACCGGCGTATTCCGTTTGAAGACGCCGCGTACACGCCCTATTGGGAGCGCGCGCAGGCCGAGAGCCTGAGCATTCCGACGTTCGCGGCAACGAATGCCGGTCCGTTTCTGCCAGGAGCCGCCATCAAAGGCGCTCTGCGGACCGCGTTCGTCTTTGCAAATATGAAGCCGTCCGCAATCAAAGAAGTGGCGGCGAAATTAACCGGCGAACGTCCTTCGCGGCGTCCGGCGGAGCATGTGGAACATCAGGCTTCGGGCAGCGGCGGGTCCGACCGGATGCGGGTTATCTCTGTAACAGATTCCGGGCCGCGGTCGCGGGATCCGTTCCGCGTGTACATGTTGCGGCTGGCGACGTTGACCGCGCGCGGACCACAGCAGTATGCGCTCGGATGGAAGCAGGCTGGCCGAGGCGCCGCCGAGGGAAAGCGGCCGGAGGACGGCACGCCGGCGTTTGCGGAGATGGCCGATCCGGGCGCGGCGTTCGAGGGAACGTGGCGCGAGAATGAGTTTCTGAATCGCGAGGAAGTGCGGCAGTCTTTGCGGTGGAGCGCGCCGGTGACGCGCGAGCGATTATTCGATGCGGCGAACCGCTACGCGGAGAAACAGCTCGAACTGCACGCGCAGTATGCGGGGTGGACGGGACTCACCGGGCTCGGGGAGTCCGTCGCGGAGCTGCAACGGAAACTCGCGGCGACAAGGACGGCGGGCGGGTGCCTGCTGGCCATCGGTTGGGGCGCCGGGTTCTTAAGTAAGTCGGCGGTCATCGGGGCCGAAGGAGAAAATGCTGAGGAGCATCGCAATGTGCTCGCAACACTTCCCTACTATGAGCGCGCGATCAAGTCGGGCCTGCCGTTTCCCAAGACGCGGCGGGTGGTTTTTCTGAAGAACAAGCCCGCGACGTTGCCGGGCTGGGTAGAACTGACAGTCGGATAGCACCGAAATCAACGGCGCTCTGGGATGTGAGAATGAAAGCAATGTCCTCCCTCCCGCCGAGCGTACTCGATCCACGCACCCAGTCATTTCCGGTTCTGACTCCGGCGCAGATCGATCGCATTCGCCCTTCGGCCACTGAACGGCACGTCGAGGCCGGTGAAATTCTCTTCGAGCCGGAGGCGACATCGATACCGTTTTTCGTGCTTCTCTCGGGAGCGATGGAGATCGTGCAGTCGGGTCTCGATGGCGAGCGGGCCGTTGCTTCCCATGGCCCAGGCGAATTCACGGGCGAGATCAACATGATTTCAGGGCAACGATCGCTGGTGCGTGGTCGAGTCACTCAACCAGGCGTATTTCTGGAAGTCAACCCCGACGGGCTGCGGTCGCTGGTCGCGAAAGATTCGGAACTGAGCGACATCTTCATGCGCGCGTTCATCCTGCGACGGCTCGAGCTCATTCGGAGCGGCTATGGCAGCGCGATTCTGCTGGGGTCGCGACACTCGGCCAAGACACTCGAGCTGCGTGAGTTTTTCGGCCGTAATAACTATCCCTACACTTATGTGGATCTCGACGAGGACCAAACATCACAGGCGCTGCTCGACCGTTTCGGAGTCAAACCCAATGAGGTCCCGGTGGTCATCTGTCACGGGCGAAATGTGTTCCGCAGTCCGTCAATTCAGGAGCTCGCGAACTGTCTGGGCTTTAACGCACCGGTTGACGTCAAACATGTCAGGGACGTCATCATTCTGGGAGCGGGCCCGGCCGGTCTTGCGGCAGCTGTTTATGGCGCATCGGAAGGACTCGACACCCTGGTGATCGAGACGCGCGCTCCCGGCGGGCAGGCCGGATCGAGTTCGAAGATCGAAAACTATTTGGGATTTCCAACCGGAGTCTCAGGGCAGGAACTCGCCGCCCGCGCGTTGACGCAGGCGCAGAAATTCGGCGCAAACATGATGATCGCGCGCAAGGTCGTCGGAATCGACTGCGATCGGCGTCCATACCATGTGGTGCTGGACAGCGGCGAGCGGCTTGCCACGCGAGCGATTGTCATTGCCACCGGCGCTCAATACAACAGACCTGCGATCGGGAATCTGGAAAAGTTCGAAGGCAACAGCGTATATTACGGCGCGACCTACATCGAATCGCAGTTGTGTACCAACGAGGAGATCGCTGTCGTGGGCGGCGGAAATTCGGCGGGACAAGCCGCTGTATTTCTCGGTACCACGGCCGCGAAGGTTCACATGCTGGTCCGCTCGGGGGAGCTGTCGAGCACGATGTCGCGATATCTGATTCAGCGCCTCACCGAGAATCCGAAGATCGATCTGCATCTGAACACGGAGATCACCCGGCTCGAAGGCGATGCACAGATGGAACGCATCACGTGGCAGGATCGAAAGACCGGCGAAGCTTCGACGCACAGTATCCGGCATCTGTTTATGATGACCGGCGCGTCTCCGCAAACGGAATGGCTGCGGGGATGCGTGGCGCTCGACAAGAAGGGCTTCATTCTTACCGGCCGGGATCTGGATGACCCCGGAGCTGGCGACGGCACAGTGCAATGGTCGCTGACACGCCGTCCTCTGATGCTGGAAACCAACCTGCCGGCAGTGTTTGCCGTGGGAGATGTCCGGGCCGGCAATGTGAAACGCGTTGCATCCGCCGTCGGTGAAGGCGCCATCAGCATTCACCTGGTACATCGCGCGCTGATGGAGATGTAGCCGGAGTTGGAGTCAGCTTCGCGTTCGGCTTTTGCGAATCCAACTCCAGATCGAGTAGGCACTCCCGGCGATCGAAATCGCCACAATCGCCATGACGAAGTTCTGCACCCAGGGCGATTGTGCCATCTGAACGATTCGTCGTCCGTAGATCAGGGCGAGCGTTCCGTCGATTGCGAATCGCAGAGCGCGGCATCCACCGACAATCAGGAGCATTTTTCGCCGCGGATACTGCAACGCTGCGGCGACGACAATGAACGTAGTGAACGGGAAAGGCGGCGGCATGAGCGCGGCCGTCGCGAGCGCGATCCCGGCGTTTTCGTTGACCCTTCTCTCCACATAGGCAAGGCGCCTGCTTTTGTCCTTCCCTTCCAGGCTTTTTTGTCCGCCCTTGGCGGATACCCAGTGGGTAAAAGCGATGCCGATCACCGACCCCGCCGTAGCCATCAGGACGTAGTAGAGCATCCGCTCCCGATGGGCCGCAGTCAGCGCAACGACGAGCAGGTCATTGCCAAGCGGCAGGAAGACAAGAAAAGAAGAATCGATGATACTCAGCAGCAGGAGCCCGAAGCCGCCGAGAGAAAAGAAGAAGACCGCGAGAGGGCGCAGGACGTGGTTCATTCTGAGGCTGGTCAGAACGAAGGGAGGGAATGCAACGTGGAGAGGCTCATCCCGGAATGCAGAAGCGGCTCGCTCGAAGACCCGTCCCGGAGCCGCACAACGTCGAGTATCCTGCCCCGCGGATCGAGCGCGCCGATATACTGAACGTCCTGTTCATTCGATCCCATCAGAACGATCGAATAGCGCCGCGAAGGATATGCAAGCGACCGAAACACGCGCGGGCCGGTGTTGCGGGAAACGGATCCGGCGGGAGCGCCGAGCTTGCGCACGACGGAAGAATAGTCGTCGTTCGCATTCAATTCCAGATAGGATCGATAGCCCCGGAACAGATCCGCGCGCTGATGCGACTGGGCTTGCCGTGTGACGTCGGCGACGATGGTGAACGCGACCGCACCCAGGATGGCGGCAACGCCGATCCATTTCCAGGCGCGTACTTCAGGTTTGGATTCGAGGCGAATATTGATTACCGGAGCTTTATGCGCAGGGTGCCGCGCCACGCCGTCGTCGTTGACAGCCTTCCTGCCGTAAGCGGCGGCCGGAAATTCGATTACCATGCGCTGGCGGGGAATGATTGCGCCTGAGCGCCATTCGAGTTCCCGGTTCAAGCCAACGATCATGAGCGGCTCGTCCACCCGGGAAACGTCCCCGAGAAAGATGCGCGGAATCCATACTTCTTCTCCCGATCGCGCATTGGCCACAAGACATTCCGACCATGTGGCGCGGCGATAGAGCCACTCGTTGGGTTCCAGATTGCGAATGGGAGGATCGAACGCGAACCGGCGACCGCCCAAGTGCTGTAAAGGCGTCGGCAGCGGTGCAATCGACATCTCGCCTCATGATAGCCGACCGGGGCGTGTCCGGATGACACTACCGAATAAAATTCACGGATCGTTCTTGTGCCATAATCGAGCTGACTGACGGGGAACAGATGCCGCGCGCGCTACGGTGCTTCGGATTGGGCTTTTTTGCAGCCCTGAGCCTCGTAATTCCCAATCTGACCGCGCAGCGAAATATCAATCCCGCTCTTACGAACAACAGCGCAACGTCCACTCTCGGAGCCGGAAATGCGCCGAACCCGACCGGTATCCCGGGCCAATTCCCCGAATTTCAAATGCCGGTTTTTATTTCCGGCCGGGTTGTGATGGACGAAGGCACGGCTCCGGAGTCGATCATCGTCATCGACAGGGTCTGCGCCGGCGCGCAACGCGCTGTCGCATACACAGATCCCTCGGGGCACTTCAGTTTTCAGTGGGGCTCGGGTGCGGGAATGCTGTCGGATGCCTCGGAATCGACGCGGGGAAACGCGATGCAGGCGGCAGGTGAAATTGCCACGAGCGGTCAGCGGGGTGGCGCCGACCGCATGCTGGGTTGCGAGCTGGTCGCCGATGCGCCCGGATTTCGTTCATCGCGACTGGACCTCAGCGGCCATCGGACCACAGACAACCCCGATCTCGGGCTCATCATACTGCACAGGATCGCCGGCGTGGAAGGAACATCGGTAAGCGTCAGCGCATTGAATGCTCCCAAGGACGCCAAAAAGGCCTGGGAAAAGGGAGTGCATCTGCTGCGCAGCGACAAACCCGCGGATGCGGAGAAAGAGTTGGCAAAGGCGGTTGAAATCTATCCCAAATATGCAAACGCCTGGCTCGATCTGGGCCGCGCGAGGATTAGACAGCGTGAAGTAAGCGCGGCCCGGGAAGCTTTTCTAAAAGCCATCGACGCCGACGGCAAACTGGTTGAGCCGTATGTGGAGCTGGGAAGGATGGCTTCACGCGCCAGGAATTGGCCGGAAGCGGCTCGTTATCTGGATCGGGCATTGCAATTGGATCCGGTGGACTACCCCCGCCTCTGGCTTGAGGATGCCGTCGCCGATTTCAACGTGCAGAACTTCGAGCGTGCCGAAAAGAATGCGAGAGAGGCGCTCAAGCTGCCTCTGCAGGATCGCGACCCGCGAGCCAACGAAGTGCTGGGACGAATTCTGATCAACAAACAGGATTACGCGGGCGCCAGTGCAGCCCTGCGAACTTATCTGCAGCTTTCGCCGAGCGCGAAGGATGGAGACAAGGTGAAAGCGAAGCTCGAAGAGATTGACGGCTACCTGGCCGCAGCCAAATCTTCCTCCACGGAACCGTGACGCGACTTGCGATGGGCGGGTGTTATATTGGCCCCACGCAGGGTGAGTAATTTTCAGCACCGCGGGTTGTCGCGGCGTGATGTATCTGACATAGTGGAGGTAAGCACATGAAACGCAAACCGCAGATCAAATCGGAACCGGTAATCTCACCGGAAATTCTCGAGAGCGCAAAGCGCTCGCTGATGACGGAGCGCGGTAAGGCCCCGGCGAAGTGCGTGGTGTGCAGCGCGGAAACATCTATGGGAACAGCGGAGCCGCTCTGCTGGGTTTGCCGCAGACTCAAGATCAGTGCCTGGCGGGACGTCGAACAGCAGATGCCCGCGCAGGAATAAGCCGGCTCGTTATCGGTTCTGTCCCAACCCCCGGCGGAGTGCCTCTTCGTAGACATACCCCGCTACCGCGATATCTTCCACCGCCAGACCGTTTGATTTAAAAATCGTGATTTGATCGGCACTCGTGCGCCCGGGACGTTTTCCGGCAACGATCTCGGCCAGCTCCACACCGGGGAACGAGCGGCTTCCCGGTTCAGTCAACGGGATCAGCAAGTCTCCCGATTCCAGTTTCGCTACTTCTATGGAATCCACGGCTACCAGCGCGGCTTTTTCATAGACGAGCGCGGTGGGAAGTTCGCGGCGCTGAGCCCAATTCGACCCGCTGCCATTCACGTGCGTTCCCGGCGCAATCCAATCGCTCTCGAGCACCGGCTCCTTCGAGGCGGTTGCCGTCACCACAATGTCGGAGCCTTCCACGCACTCACGCGCGGTCTCCGTCGCTCTCACGTTCAAACTAAATTTCTCCGCGCAGTGTTGGGCGAATTTCTCACGACGTTCGGACTTCCGACTCCAGACACGCACCTCGCTCAGCTTGCGCACATTCGCGATGGCCTCAAGCTGAGTTTCGGCCTGGAAACCGCTTCCGATGATCGCCGCGACATTCGCGTTCTCTCTGGCCAGATACTTCGTGGCCACACCACTAGCGGCGCCGGTGCGAATCTGACCGAGATAGTTGGCCTCGAGGGTGGCCAGAGGCATTCCATCCGCGGAGCGGTAAAGCAGAACTTCAAAATGCGCTCCGGTCTTTGCGTGCGCGGAATATGCCTTCAGCCCGAAGTATTCGGGAGTGCCGGCGGCCATGTAATGAAGAACCGCGCCGGTCGGCAGAATCACGCGGCGACGCGGATGGTTCACGGCCTTTCCTTCGGCGAGTTGAAGAAACACATGATCCACCAGCTCGATTGCCTTCGACATGGACAGGCAGGAGAGGACATCGTTTTCGGAAAGGTAGAGCTTCATTTGTTTGCCTCCAGTATGGTGGACACTTCTTCCCACTCGGCGAGAAGACTTTTCATATCCTGACGACGCGATTCCAGCAGGCCCGCGATCTCGATGCTCATTTCGGCGCTTTGGAATGCGGAAAGACCCTGCTCGAAGTCGGCAATCTCCACTTCGAGCCGTGTGATCTCGTCTTCGATAGCGCGCTGGCGCTGTTTCATCTGCCGAAACTTGATGGGATTCAGCCGCCGTTGCTTGTCTTCTTTTTCGGCTGGTTTCTCCGTTACCGCGCCATTCTTCGGCTGGGGAGCGTTCGCCGACCGCGCTGCCGGTACATTCTTCGACGCTGCGGCGGTATTCGGTGTGACGAGGTTCGCGGAAGCGGAGCCATTCGGATGAGAACCGCCGCCATTCTTCCGCCACAAGTAGTCTTCATAGTTGCCCGGGAAATCGTGCACAGCGCCATCGACAACTTCAATGACGCGCGTTGCCAGTTTGTCGATGAAGTAGCGATCATGCGATACGAACACCACGGTGCCGTTGTATTCCTGCAGCGCCGTAAGCAGCACATCCTTGGCGCGCATATCGAGATGGTTCGTGGGCTCGTCAAGCAGGAGAAAATTGCCCGGCATCATCAACATGCGCGCGAGAGCGTAACGATTTCGTTCGCCGCCCGACAAGACGCCGATTTTCTTGAACACGTCGTCTTCCGAAAAAAGGAAGCATCCGAGAATGCCGCGAAGCTCGGTGTTATTCGCCCGCGGAGCTACTGTACTCAAATCGTCAAGGATGGCCGATTCGGTATCGAGCGCCTTGTATTGATCCTGAGCGAAGTAATCCGTCGTAACGTTATGACCAGTCTCGAACTCGCCGGCGGTTACAGGCTCTTCGCCCGACAGGATCTTGATGAGCGTCGACTTCCCTGCCCCATTGATGCCGACCAGCGCGATGCGGTCGCCGCGCTCAATATGGAAGGATGCGCCGGAGAACACCAGCTTCTCGCCGTAACCCTTCGCCACATTTTTGAATTCCGCGACAATCCGTCCGCTGGGTTTGGGCTGGGGAAAACGAAAATGGATGGTCTTTTCATCCGGAGGAACTTCGATGCGCTCGATCTTTTCCAGTTCCTTGATCCGGCTCTGCACCTGTTTGGCTTTGGTTGCCTGATAACGAAAGCGGTTGATGAAGGCCTCGAGCTGTTCGATGCGGTCGCGCTGGTTCGCATAAGCCGCCTCCAATTGGGTTCGGCGTTCGGTCTTCTGCTGCTCGTACTTCGAATATCCGCCGGTATAGAACCATACGCGCTTGTTCCAGATCTCGGCGATACGCGACACCGTAACGTCAAGAAAGTAGCGATCGTGCGAAATCAGCACGAAGGCGTGAGGGTAGGTTTCGAGATACGATTCGAGCCAGTTCCGGGCTTCAAGATCCAGGTGGTTGGTGGGCTCGTCGAGCAGAAGAAGATTCGGCTCTTCCAGCAGAAGCTTCGCCAGAGCGATTCGCATCTGCCAGCCGCCCGAAAACTCTTCGACCCGGCGCGGCCAGTCTTCCCGCCCGAAGCCCAGTCCGGACAGAACTGCACCCACGCGCGATTCGATGTTGTACCCATTTCGGGCCGCGACTTCGGATTGCACATGGTGATAGCGCTCGGCAATCTGCTGATACTCGGGAGTCGAATGGTCGAGTTCCGACATGCGGCGCGCCAGATCCTGCTGTTCCGCTTCCAGGGCATGAATTTCCGCGAAGACAGCGAGACATTCGTCAAACACGCTGCGCCCGCTGAGCGTGATGCCATCCTGCGGCAGGTAGCCTGCCCGGATGCCCTTCGCTACATTGATGGAACCGTAATCAAGACTCTCGATTCCGGCGAGCACTTTCAGGAGGGTGGATTTCCCGGTTCCGTTGCCTCCGACAATACCGACACGCTCCTTCGGCGTTATCAGCCAATTGAGGTCTTCAAAAAGAATTTTGGGTCCGAAGCGTTTCCCGGCGGCGCTTAATTGAATCATTCGTGCAGGATCAAAGCCAGTACTGCCATTGTCCCGCACCGATCACATAAGCGGCCAGAATTCCGTTGGTAACGGCATGAGCGATAATGCAGTCCCAGACGTTGCGCGTGCGGATCATCCACCAGTTGTAAATTATTCCTGCCGCGAAGCCGACGTCCCAGAACGAACCGTGCTCGGATGCAAACAGGATTGCGACCAACCAGAAGGACATGGCCTGAAAAGTTCCCAGCGGGACTCTTTCGAAATTGTTCGAGTCGATAATCCAGCGCATCAACCAGCCGCGCCAGAACAGTTCTTCGAGAATCGGCACCGCGACGACACTGATCGCGATTCGAAAAATAAGGAAGACCGGATCGTTCTTCGACGCCGGCGGCGTGTTTCCAGCGGGATGACCCATGATCGGGTTATCGAAGAGGATGAAGTGGTGCCACGTGGGGACGATTACATCGGGCCCCACCCAAATCACGAATACCGCGACTCCCACCAGAATGCTGAGCAGCGGCTTCGATGGACCTCCTCGCAACGGAGGTCGCGAAACGGCAAGAATGGCCGCCATCGAAACCACAAAGCGCAGCCATGCGGGGACAGGAACGGCCTGCTGAAGTGCCAGAAGGCCGAAGAAGACTATGAAGGGAAGGATCCAGGGTACCGCGGGATACCGGCGCAAGCGGGAATTGTATCACCGCGCCATATATACGGCTGCTTCGGTAATCAGACCGAGGGTATCATCCGGCGGGCCGTGAGGGCACGAAAGCGAATCGGTCTTTGATATGCAGGAACGGCTTCTCCAGAAATCGGTATGAAACGGATGCTAACGCCGCACAGCAGGCAAAGGCGAGGCCGTCCAAAGCGACAATCTTCCACATGGACATCGCCCGAAGACTCATGGTTTGGGAAAGAAGCCACACGGAAAGCTTGACCATCCCATAGTGAAATACATAGAGGCCGTAGGATATTTTCCCGAGGTAGACGATACCGCTGGGAACGGAGCGTATGCCGAGAAATGAAACGAAGATCAAAACGCACCCGACGTCTGCCGCGCCATAGCCAATATAGAGGCGGGAAAGCGTCAGGCCCGGCACCCCGTCGGTACCTATGCCTCCTTTTCCCGCCGCAATGACCCACGCGGAAATGCCCGCGATAAAAAGCAGCAGGCGCCAGAACGGCCGAATCTTCAGTTGTCTGTCGCCCAAGGCAACGGCCAGGAGCGCGCCGGTTCCGAAGAAAAGAAACTCAACGAAGGTGTTATACCAAAGCATTCATGTTCGGGAGGCCAAAGCGTAGATTGTTCCAGCGGAGACCGCCACGAAGATTGCTGAAAAAGCGAGCACGGAAGTCCGTCCCCGCAGTCTGGTGATGATCGGCCATACCCAGGTAGAACTGCTCTTCCACCGAAATGCTCCACATCGGCCCGCAAAGCCCCGGCTGAATCAACGGCAGCCAGTTCATACGGCAGCCAGTTCATAACGAAGAAAGCAAACCCTGCAATACTCCGGTGGCTTACAGCAAACAAATGCGGCGGGATCTTGCCAATTAAGATTGCCGCCAGAAGAGCCGCGTAATACAGTGGCCAAATCCTGAGAATACGGCGGATATAGAAAGACTTCAGGTGAACCGTTCCCCAGTCTTCTCTTTCCCGAAGGAGGAGACGCGTGATCAGGTACGCGCTGAGGAGAAAGAACAGTGAAAGGCCGAAACCACCCGCGCTCCGGATCAGCACGAAGTTGCCCGGCCGACCCCCGCCGTGATGGATCAACACGGCGGTAAAGGCAAAAAGGCGGAGAGCGTCTAATTCAGGACGGTATAGCCGCTTACTGCGATGACCGGGAGCGGAGCGGACAGATGTCGAACGGATGTCCTGAGAACCAAGGCTGCCCACTTTGTATGGATTCTACACCACGATTCGGAATCATTATCGTTCTGAAGATGCGCATCCGCTTTGCTTCCACCGCCTGTTTACTGGGCGCCCGAGGTCGCTTTTTCGCCGCGCCTTTTCACATCGATGTTCAGGCGCTTGATCTTTTGATTCAGCGTCGAAAGGGGCACACGCAGCTGTTCGGCCGCGTCGGTCTGGCTCCAGTTGAAGCGTTCCAATTGGTCGATGATGGTGCGGCGTTCGAAGTCCGCGACAATTTCGAACAGCGATGCGTCGGGCGGCAACGCCCCGTTTTCGCTGCGCCGCAGCCGGATACCACCCGCGTGCAGGAGGTAATCCGGCAGGACGTCCAGTGGAATCAATTGGGTCGCGGCAAGGACCACTGCCCGTTCGACAACATTTTCGAGCTCGCGGACGTTGCCGGGCCAGGTGTGGTCAAGCATCAATTGCATCGCTTCCGGCTCGAATCGCAGTTGAGAGCGGTTACCCGCATCCAGAAACTTCTCATTCTCCTTGCAGAACTTATCCAGAAAATGCTGGATCAGAAGCGGAATGTCTTCGCGCCGGTCACGCAGCGGCGGCAGATTTATATTGATCACGTTCAGCCTGTAGTAAAGGTCTTCGCGGAACTTCTTCTCTTCCACCATGCGGCGAAGATCGGCATTGGTTGCCGCCAGAATCCGTACGTCCACTTTCATTACGTCATTGGAGCCGAGCGGCGTAAATTCCTTCTCCTGAATTACGCGCAGCAGCTTGGATTGCGTCTCCGGGCCGATAGTGCCGACTTCATCGAAGAAGATCGTGCCTTTATTGGCAACCTCGAAAGCGCCCTTTTTGTTGTGGATGGCGCTGGTGAATGCGCCCTTCACATGCCCGAACAAAGCCGATTCGAGCAGATCGGTGGGCAGCGAACCGCTGTTGACGGCGACGAATGCATGCTCGACACGCGGCGAGTTGGCATGAATTGCCTTCGCGATCAGTTCTTTTCCGGTTCCCGTTTCGCCGGTGATGAGAATGGTGGAACGGCTCGTCGCCACCTGCGCTACGAGATCGAGAACGCGCAGCATGCGGTCGCTCTTGCCTACGATGTTGGGGAAACTGTAGCGCTGCTTGAGAGCTATTTTTAGTTGGGTGTTCTCGTCAATCAGGCGCTGTCCTGCAATGGCCCTGTCGATTTCGATCAGTAACTTTTCGTTGTCCCAGGGTTTGGCGAGATAATCGTTTGCGCCGAGTTTCACGGCCTGCACGGCCGCCTCCAGGGTGCCGTAAGCCGTGATCATGAAGATCGGCGTGTGGCGATCTCTCTCGCGGACGTCGCGCAGCATTTCCATACCGGATTTCTCCGGCATCATCAGATCGAGCAGGACAAGATCGTAGGCGCGGGATTCCAGCTTGCGTTCGCCTTCCGCGGCGTTGGCTGCGAGGTCCACCTGGTAGCCTTCGAGATCGAGCAGGGTTTCGAGGCTTTCTCTAATCTCGGTTTCGTCGTCGACGACGAGAATGCGACCCCTGGGGCCGCCGCCGCTCATTCTTTCACGCATCGGCGTCATCAGACCTGGACCGCTTTGCCGATCGCTGGAAACTCCAGATGGAAACATGTGCCCTCCCCGGGACGTGAAACGGCCTCGATGGCCCCGCCGTGCTCCTGAATAATTCCGTAAGTAACGGAAAGGCCGAGACCCGTACCTTTTTTGGCGGACTTGGTTGTAAAGAACGGGTCATAGATACGGCTCAGGTGTTCAGGTGCGATACCGTGGCCGGTGTCGATAACTTCGACCACGACGCCGTTTTCGGCGCCGGTCCCGGCGCGTGTGATCACTTCGAGAACACCGCGCGGCTCCATGGCATCGCGGGCGTTCATAATCAGGTTCAGGAATACCTGTTGAAGTTTGCCTGGATTTCCCTTCACGGGATCGAGATGGGAGTCGAGCGTCAATCGAACTTCAATACCCGCCTTCTTGAGTTGATGCTCCAGAAGCGACAGAGTTTCCTGAATTACGCGATTGAGCTGCACCTCAGTCAGCTCGGACGTTGAGGTGCGCGAAAAATTGAGAAGTGAGTTGACGATCTCACTGGCGCGGAAGGTCTGGCGCGCAATCTTCTCGAGGATGCGCGATTTCTGATCGTCCTCAGCCACCTGCTTGGCCAGCATCTGCGCATAGGTGGAGATCACGGCCAGCGGGGTATTGACTTCGTGCGCGACGCCCGCGGCGAGTAACCCGATGCTTGAGAGCTTGTCGGCCTGCACGAGGCGACGCTCCAATTCCGCGCGGTCGGTAACATCGTCGAAGATCACGAGACGCCCGATTTGCTCGTTCTCGCGCGAGACCAGCGGCGCGATCGCAATGTTCATGCTGGATTCGCCGTTTCGGGTATCCAGCGCAAATTTGTCGAGGTGATGGATGCGCATCTCGCCGCGGGTGCGTTCGAACTGTTCCACCAGAGCGGGTGGGAAAAGCTCCGCGAGCCTGCGGCCGACGGCATCGGCGCGCCCAATGCCGCTCAACCGCTCCATTTGGGTGTTCCAGCTTTCGACTCTGTCATCCAAACCGGCGGCCAGAATACCGACGTTGATCGACTCGACGATGTTCTCGCTGAATTCCTTCAGCCGTTCGTATTCGCCAACCTTTTGTTTCAGCGAACGATAGAGGTTGGCGTTTTCCGTGGCGATGCCGACATAGTTCGACAAGGTCTGCAGCAGTTCGACGTCATCGCTGGAAAGGAACTCGCCCTTCTCGGTGCGGCTTACGCCCAGGAATGCGATCGTGCGGCCACGAACGGTACAGGGGACGTAATAGTTGAGATCGAGAGCCGCAATGGTTTCGCGAACCGTGGCTGGCCAACTTCCGGCGATGACATCCAGATGGTAGCGGGTCCGTTCAAAGAAGATGTACGGAGCGCTTTGCGGCCAGTCCAGAAAACTCAGATCGAGCGATGCGGGCGAATGCAGCGGAAGCGCGGTCGAGCCGAGGGACATGCGCAGCCGCCATGGCGAAGCGGGCTGAGACTCCGGCGGTGCATCGGGAGACGAACTGTCGGAGGGTTCTGCCAGGAAAAACGCTACGTGCCGGATCGACAAGGTCTGCATCAGACGATCGGCTACGGACCGCAGCATATGGTCCAGATCGGTTTCGGAGTTCAGCTCGCGGGCAAATTCGATGAGGGTGCGGCGGTAGTCGTAACGATCCCGGTAGAAGTAGCGGTCCAGCCGTTCCTGAATCCAGTTGCGCAGCGGTTGGAACAGGAATGTCGCTACCAACATGACCGTGATGAGGCCGGTGTTGCCGAGATCCTTGAAGTTCTTCTGCACCAGGCTGCCCAGCGAAAACACGACGGCATAGAAGCAGGCAAGCACCAGGAGGGTTGCCAGCGTATACGCGTAACCGCGGCGGAAGATGACGTCGACATCCATCAAGCGGTAGCGCACGATGGCAATTGCGATGGTCAGCGGAATCAGAGGCAGAGCAACCACCGCGTAGTTCATCCACGGCTGGAACGGAAGATTGAGGACAAAGGGAATGGCGTTCAGGACCGCAAAGGGCGCAAAACCGAACAGCATCCCGTTGCGCAGCCATTTCAACTGCTGACGGATAACGGGATCCTCCGCTTTCCGGTAGCCCTGCTGGAGCACCAGGCCGCTCAGTAAATAAGTCAGCGTCAGAAGGCCCATCCACGTGCGATCCAGGACTTCGCGCACCTGAAGCGACGAGTTTCCCGGCGAGACGAGGAAGCCCGTGGCGAACCCGGCCGCTACCACTGTCAGAATTACTCCGGGCAGATAGAGGACAGGCGCCGCCGAGATCCAGCGCAGACCGCGCTTCGACACCGATCGCGTGAACCAGGCGCGCGGCTCCGGAAACGTCAGGCAGAAATGAAGAAATAAAGCGGGCGCCAGCCAGCCGGCGATGAAATTACCCCAATCGATCACCTGATCGAAGCCGTTCAGCTTACCGGTGCGATGGAAGCAGGAAAAAATGAAGGAAGCCAGACAGAAGATATAGAAATGCCGCGCCTTGTATGCACTTCCGCGGCGGAAATACACGAACAGGCCAATGGCGAGGTAACACAGTCCCACCACGTATTGCCAGGTGATCGCCACACCCCGAGCGGCTTCGGCAACGATCACCGTCGCCGGAACATCGACCGCGGCGTTGTCAGCGGAACCCCTGCTGGTCCGGCGGACGACATACGATGCTTTTGCCCAGGCGCCGACATAGGCGAGCCTGCGGGGCACATCGCTGGTGTCTTCGATCGGCGCCGCCTGGATCGATTTGAGAACGTCATTAGCGCGGATACCGGCTCGCTCGGCGGGACCGTTCGGAGCTACGGATAACGCCACAACCTCGTGTAACCCGGTTGGCCCCGTTTGATCTCCCCAAATGACGCCGTCATCCGGAAGACGGAACCTCTGGATCTGCTGATAGTTCAGGGACGCAGCAATCGCCGCCGCGATTGTCAGCACGGTCAGAACGGCCGTCGAGAGCTGAAATTTCAGTTCCTGAAGCATCGGTTGTCAGCAGCGGGGCGGACCCGGAAATCGGCATCGAAAGGTTGGAGGCCGACGTCCCGAAGACACCTGTGTGTTCGTGTACTCAATGCAGTTTCGATGCCAGGATATTGTAACGCGATCTAAACTTATCCGCTGAAAACAATAAACTTAGCATACTCACTGCTGCAGCTGTTTCCATTTTTGGAATCTGCCGGGCTCGGATGGTGTAGAGAACCGAAATTGGCAGAGGTACGACAAACGTCAGATTTTAGCTTTGGGGCGTTTCGATTTCATCCATTTGACGAAGTCGTCAGGCGCTTTCATGGTGGAAAGGCGGCTTTGGCGAACCAGCGCCCAGTCGTCGAACAGGTGTGAATCTTTGATTTCGTGAAGGGTGACCGGAGGTTCAACGCGGCCGCGGAAACGGAAGTCGGCCACGGCCAGCTTCGGGTCTTTGGGGTCGTTGCGCCCGCCACCCACGATGTCCGCAATGCCGACAATCGCCGCTGCACCCATACTATGGTAAAGAAATACGCGATCTCCTGGTTTCATGTCGCGGATGGCTCGCAGAGCCTGTGGATTTCGGACGCCATCCCAGACGGTCTGTCCGTCGCGTTCGAGTTGGTCCACCGGATAGGTTTCCGGGTCCGTTTTTGCCAGAAAATATACAAATCGCCCGGTTGATCTCTCGCTCATTAACGCCAGTATATTCTTTCTTTTCGTTTTGCCTGATACGATCTAAAGAGGTGTCGCTCAAGATCGTTTTCGCTTTTGTCTGTGCGGTCGCCCTATGTTGCGGGCAGACTGCCGCCACAGTTTCATCGGGAGCTCCTCCGGCAGCCACGCGGGCATCGACGGCGGCAGCCCCAGCCGCGGCTAACTCAATACAAACAAATGCGGATTCGGTCGCTCACAAAACCGCGGCGACCGCGGCGCCCGAAGCGGATTCCACCCCAAAACCGGCGGAGCCGGAAAAAGCGCCCGGCGAGAAAACCGTTGCGACCACCGCAGGGAAGCCCTACGTAATCGGACCCCTGGACGTTCTCGTGATCACCGTCTGGAACCAGCCGAACCTTTCACGGGCCTTCGATGTTGGTCCGGACGGAATGATGTCCATGCCATTGATTGGCCAAGTCAAAGCCGATGGACTAACCCAGACGCAGTTGGAAGATGTGCTTGTGAAGCGTTTGAAGGAATTTCTGAATACTCCTGAAGTAAACGTTCAGATTGGCGCCGTGCACAGCAAACGTTACTTTGTCTATGGCGAAGTGGGCCACTCCGGAGAGTTCCCGCTGATCCAGGAGACGACGATCATGGACGCCCTTTCCAACATAGGCGGCTTCCGGGATTTTGCAAACCTGAAGAAGATCTATGTAATGCGGGGCACGCAGAAATTCAACTTCAACTACAACGATGTGAGCAAGGGCAAGCACCTGGAAGAGAACATTGTGCTTGAGAACATGGACAGGATTTTTGTTCCTTAAGCCTGGCCGGGGTTCGAATTTTTCGAGAGGAAGCAAGGAGTCTCGACTGCGATGACAGCATCCGTTTCACCGGCATCGGGTTACATAGCGATTTCGCGGCGCGCGCTGGATCTCGAGGACTACATCGACATCGCGCGACGCCATGTCGGCTGGATTGTGGGACCGACGCTTGCAGGAATCGTGATCGCGTGCGTGATTGCGTTTGCGCTGCCGAACGTCTACGTTTCGTCCGCGGAGATGCAGATCACTCCGCCACAGATTTCCGAAAGCATCGTGAAGACAACAACCAACCAGTTGTTGAACGACCGCATCAGTCAGATGCAGAGCGAAATTCTGAGCCGCACCAGTCTTTCCGCCCTCATTCAGGATCCCCGGCTCAGTCTCTACAAATCGGACCTGGCATCGAAGCCGCTCGAAGATGTCATCGAAAAGATGCGAGGGGACATCAAGATCCAGATCGATTCGGTGGGCGGCGATCTGTCCAGACGCACTTCCGCGTTTTCCATCAAGTTTTATTATCCCGATAGGCTGAAGGCGCAGCAGACCGTGCAGGCTCTCGTCACCAAGTTTGAGGATTCCAACCAGAACACTCAGAACACCGTACAGAAGGTGGAAAACAGCTATGTGCACGATCAACTGGCCGAGTCGAAGGCGAAACTCGACCAACTGAACGAACAGTTGACCAAATTTCGAATTGACAACCAGGGGAAATTGCCGGAGCAGTCCACGGTCAACATCGCCTATCTGACTTCGCTGCAGCAGCAATCCAATTCCATCAACGATTCCATGAATCGTCTGGCGCAGGATCGGGTGCAGTTGGATACACAGCTTCAGAATCTCCACAGCCGAATGGAGCTGTACAGCATGTTCGATAAGGATGCTGCCGCTGCTTCTCCCTCCACACCGATTGCGCGCCAGAACGAACAACTGCTGCTGCTGAACAGGACTATCGAGAATACCGAAACCAGTCTGGCGCAGATGTTGAAGACCTACAACGAAAATTATCCGGATGTACGGGACGCCAAAAATCGGCTGCAGGTCATCTACGATCAACGCGACAAGCTGCAGAAGAAACAGGACCAGGAGCAAGCCAAATTGGAGGCGGCCGCGAAGGAAAATCAGACGTCCGGGAAGAAACCCACAAACTTCGCCGAAGCGCAATCCATTACTCAGTTACAGGGTCAGATCGATCAGGTCAACACCCTGATCAAGACAAAAGAGATGGAGCGGAGCGATCTTCTGAAGAAACAAACCGAAAACGGCAAGCAACTCGACATTTATCAGGGCCGCCTGGCCGCAACGTCCGGCATCGAAGCAACCTACGCCGAAATGCAGGCGAATCAGAGAACCGCCGCCGAAAAATACCAGGAATTACAGCGCGTACAGGGACTGACCGAACAAAGCGGTGAAATGCTTCAGAGAAAGGCGGGCGAGCAACTGGAAGTGCTGGATCCGCCCTCCCTGCCCACGCAGCCCACGAAACCCAATCGATGGCTGATTGTGGGCGCCGGCACCGGAATCGCGTTTATCCTGGGTCTCGCGTTTGCCGGTGTACGGGAGGCGAAGGACACCTCTCTCAAGAACCTGAAAGACGTTCGGGCGTATACGAATCTTCCCGTGCTCAGCAGCATTCCGCTGCTGGAAAATACGCTGTTGGTGCGGCGCAAGCGCCGCGTCGCTTATCTCGCGTGGTCCGCTGCCGTTATCGTCGGATTGCTGGCGGTCAGCGCATCCTTCTATTACTACTCGACAACGACACATCCTTAGATCGCGTATCGGAGATATGAACACTTCCCGGAAATCGGTTGAAAGAGAACCCGCATGAGCCGCGTGCATGACGCGCTGCGCCGGGCGGAGCAGTTGCTCGAGGCCGGGGGCGATGCGGCGACGACTCCGAATAACGATCCGTTATCGCTGGTGGTGAGCGATGAAGCCGGTGTCCCGGAACAGCAGGCGCCGGTCGATGTCCCCAATGGCTCCCGGACCGGTCTCGTGCGAGCGGAACAAACACAACTCGATGTCGACTGGCGCAATTTTCTCTCGCGCTGCAAAGTCATTCCTTTCCACCCCGCGCCCGAGACTCACCTGATCAATAATGAACGTCCGCAGGAGTTGCCGGCCGAAGAATTTCGCAGCCTGCGCACGCGCCTGAATCATCTCCAGAGCCAGCAGGATCTGCATTCGATCGTGGTAACCAGCGCATCGCCGGCGGAGGGCAAGAGTTTCACCGCCGTGAATCTCGCGATCGCGCAGGCGCAACTCGAGACGCCGGTTCTGCTCGCCGATCTCGATTTGCGCCGGCCGGTCGTCCACAATCTGCTGCAGTGCGAACGCGCGCCCGGATTTTCCGACTTCCTCTCCGGCGAAAAACCCCTCGAGGAATGCGTCCGCAGGATTGAGGGGTCGAACCTTTACTTCCTGCCGGCCGGTACGGCAGTCAGGAATCCTCTCGAGTTGCTCAACATGCGTCACGTCAAATACACGCTGGACGGGCTGCGGAAGGTTTTCAACTGGACCATCCTCGACACACCGCCGCTCTTGTTCTCGGCGGACGCAAACCTGCTTTCGACACTCACCGACGGCACGCTGATTGTGGTGCGAATCGGATCGACGACTTACGACAGCGTGATCCGCGCCATGCAGACATTGTGCGAAAACAATGTGCTGGGCATCGTTGCCAACGGCGCCCGGGCCGGTGAGTTGTACAGCAAGTACACGTATTACTATTCAAAACCGGAAGAGGAACAAGGCGGAGAAGCCCGGGATGCCGCCGAGGACGACGAAGAAGAGGAAGAAGATGAGTAAACGGCGGCGCTTACCCGGCTGTCGACTTTACATGGGCGATGTGATGGTCGCAATGCCAGGCGTACAGCGCCAGAGTGTACTCGAGCGTCCGGGTTCGGCCATACTCGGGATGAATATATCGTCTCTGCCAATCTTCGTTTGACATAGCGCGCATCAGAATCACCCACCGTTGATGCAGAGACTCCAGCAATACAAGCGATGTCTCGACCGGGGTGAGGGCAATATCGCCTAATTGAGCCCACGCTGCT
Source organism: Bryobacteraceae bacterium (assembly GCA_036273015.1). Classification (GTDB taxonomy): domain Bacteria; phylum Acidobacteriota; class Terriglobia; order Bryobacterales; family Bryobacteraceae; genus BOG-234. The sequence continues at coordinate 26,411 of DATAXN010000057.1, forward strand.
TCGTCGTAAGGCTTGATCACCGGATCAGTTTCGGTGAGCGCCAGCTTGAAGCGGATATATGCGTTCATGTGGCTTTCCGGAACATGATGGACGACCTGCCGGGCGGTCCAACCGCCTTCGCGGTACGGGGTGTCGAGTTGGCTTGCTGACATCCCCAGAACCAGGGAACGCAGTCTGCCCGGCGCGGACGCGATGGCTTCGATGTATCGGACGCGGTCCTCCGGCGTAACGGAATCGGGCGCGTGAAATTTGCCGATTGGATATTGCGCAGAGGTTCCGCTCATATCGTCTCGCCTCTGATCAGGTCCTGATAAGTCTCGCGTTCACGGATGATCCGCCATCGGTCGCCGTCGACGAGCACCTCGGGAGCGCGCGGACGCGAGTTATAGTTGGACGCCTGCACGAACCCGTACGCTCCGGCGGATGAGACGGCGAGATAGTCGCCGGGCTGCACATCCCCCATCTCGCGGTCGCGCGCGAGAAAATCGCCGGTCTCGCATATCGGTCCGACGACGTCCGCAACAAGGCCAGCGCCGTGAGCCTGATTCAACGGCAGAATGTCATGATGGGCGCGGTAAAGCGAGGGGCGAATGAGGTCGTTCATCGCCGCGTCGACAACCACGAATTCTTTCGATGGCGTCCGCTTGCGATAGAGCACGCGCGTCAGCAGCACTCCGGCCTGTCCGACAATTGAACGTCCGGGTTCAATCATGACCGTGAGGCCGGCACTCCTGATGCGGCTGCGCAGAGCGGAAACGAAATCGTGAATAGCCGGCGCATCTTCCGAGGGCCGATATGCGATCCCGAGTCCTCCGCCGAGATCGATATGGTCGATTTCATGCCCATCCGTCCGGAGGGTTTCGATCAGAGCCAGTACCTTTCCCGCGGCTTCGAGAATCGATGAATAATCGATGATCTGCGAGCCTATGTGGCAGTCCACTCCACTGGCGCGCAGATGCCGGAAGGCTTTCGCGCGGTGATAGATCGCAGGGGCGTCGCCGATATCGATGCCGAATTTGTGATCGCGCAGCCCGGTGCTGATGTAGGGATGGGTCACCGCGTCCACGTCGGGGTTCACCCGTAATGAAAAACGCGCTATTACACCCAGTTTCTCCGCGATGGCATCCAGCTCCGCGAGTTCCCCTTCCGACTCACAGTTGAAGTTGCAGATGCCATAGCTCAGCGCATGTTCGAGTTCGGCGGTGGTCTTGCCGACACCGGAAAACACCACGCGCGACGGATCGCCGCCCGCTTTCAGGACACGGTATAACTCGCCGCCGGACACGATGTCGAAGCCGCAGCCCTCGCGGGCCAACAGTGAAAGGATGCCCAGGCTGGAATTCGCCTTCACCGCATAACAAACCATGTGCGGCATATCGCCGAACGCGTCGTCATAGGCGTGCCAGGCGTCGAGAATGGATTGCGACGAATAAACGTAGCATGGCGTGCCGGCAGCCTCCGCGATCGCGGCAAGGTCCACTTGTTCGGAATAGAGTTTCCCCGCGGAATAACGAAACATCAGGCCTTTCTCACGACTTGACCCGCATCACAATCAACGTCTGGTCGTCGAACCTCTCCGTATTGAAGTTGTCGAGATCGGCGAAAATTTCATCGATGACCTGCTGGGGAGTGAGGTCACAGCAACGCCGGACTACACGGGCAAGCGCGCCGCGTCCATATTCTTCACCCGTCGGGCTGAGGTGGTCGGAAACGCCATCGGAAAACAGAATCACCAGGTCTTCTTCCTTTGTCTGGAACGTCACTTCGTCGTATTCGCGATCGGGAAGCAACCCCAGCGGAACTCCTTCCACCTGCACCTTGAGAACGTCGCCATCCCGGCAGATCATCGGGGGCGAACCGCCCGCGTTGGACATCGTCAAGACCTTCGAATGCGCGTGCCAGAGCACGATCAGGAGAGTAACGTAACGGCCTTCCACCTTGCGCTGCACCAGCGCGTCGTTGAGGGCCTTCATCAGCTCGGCCGGACTGCGGCGGCGCGGGGCGAGAGTGCGCATGCGTCCGTTGACCATGGCGCCGTAGAGAGCGGCAGCGGCTCCTTTGCCGCTGGAGTCGCCAAAGGCAATGGCGAAGTGCGAGTCCGAATGCTCGAAGAAATCGTAAAGGTCGCCCGAGATTTCGCGCGCCGGCCGCAACCCGATTGCGATTTCCAGGCCCTGCACGGGAGGCGCCTCGGCAGGAAGTAATACCGTCTGGAGCTCAAACGCCGCCTTGAGATCCTCCTGCATGCGCCGCTCGCGCTCGCCGATCTCGTTGTAGAGGCGAGCATTCTCCACGGCAATCGAGACGGAGGGCGCCAGCAGGCTCAGCGTGCGCGCGTGATCTTCCGTGAAGTATCCAATGCGCTCGCTCTCGAGATTCAGCACGCCGATCACGTGATCGTGCACGATCAGAGGCACGGCAATCTCGGAACGCACACCGGGATGTGAAGCGATATAACGCGAATCCGCCGTGGTGTCGTGGACGCGCACGACTTCGCGCGAGGCCGCCGCCGCGCCGGTGATTCCCTTTCCCAAGGGAATGTTGTCCAGGTTCACGCGCTGGTCGAAGCGAATGCTGAATCGATGGCGAAGGGCTTGCTGCGCGGCGTCCACCAGCAGAATACTGAAAGCATCGTAGTTGATGAGGCCGCGGACGCTTGACGCCACTTTGCTCAGAAGTTCGTCCAGATCGAGAATCGACGCAAATTCGTTGGAGATGCGCGAAAGAGTGCGAATGGTTCGATACTGCCGCTCCGCTCTCCGGTACAGCTGCGCATTGTCAATCGCGGCGGCGACACGTCCGGCGATAAGGCTCAGCATCGTCCGGTCGTAGACCTTAAAGGTGTCCGGACGGATGGCCTGGACGTCGATGACGCCGACGAGGCGATGGCGGGCAATCATCGGCACGCTCAATTCGCTTCGAACCACGTCGGACGTGCTGAGATAACGGCAATCCGCCGTTACGTCTGAAACAAGGACTGCCTGGCGGCCCTCGGCCGCGGCGCCAACAACGCCTTCACCTAACGAAAGCGCCAGGTTGCGCACCACCTCTTCCCGGTGGCCGACCGCATAACGGATGCGCAGGTCCTTTCTTCTTTCGTTGAACAGCAGAATGGCGAAAAGATCGTAGGGGATGACACGACGCACGATCCCACCAACATTGGCAAGCAGTTCATCCAGCTCGAGAGTCTCCGACGTGAGAGTCGCGACTTCGAGGAGAAAGTCGAGCAGATCGCTGCGTTCGCGGAACCGTACGGCCGGTTTGGCGCGAGGCGCTGCCATTTCAGCTCCCTTCCATCGTGCTTGCGCCGCCCTGGTTCGTCATGGTTTCTTCGACAATCCGAACACTCGCACTGGCGCCGATTCTATTCGCGCCCGCGGCCACCATGGCTTGCAGATCGGCAAGCGTTCGAATACCTCCGGACGCCTTTACTCCCATGGATTTCCCGACCGTGCGGCGCATCAACGCCACATCGGCCGTGGTGGCGCCCGCTTTGCCGAATCCTGTAGAGGTCTTGACGAACTCGGCGCCGGCGTCCTGTGACAGCCTGCAGGCAAGCATTTTTTGGACATCGTCGAGAAGAGCGGTTTCCAAAATTACCTTGACGATCACTCCATGGCCATGACATCCGGCTACGACGCCCAGTATGTCGGACTTGACGACGTCTCTCTCGCTACCGCGAAGTGCGCCGATATTGATCACCATGTCTACTTCCTCCGCGCCATCCCGTACAGAAGACAGCGCTTCGGCAACTTTCGCGGCAGTAGTAGTTGCTCCTAATGGAAACCCGGCCACTGTGCAGACTTTGACAGGCGAACCGTGTAGTTCCGCGGCGACGAATTTCGCCCAGAACGGGTTCACGCAGACGCTCGCAAATTCGAATTTCAGGGCTTCAGCGCACACCTGCCGCACTTCTTCCCGCGTGGCTTCGGGTTTGAGGATAGTGTGATCGATCAGGCGCGCAACGGTCCGGTCAAAATCCATTATTGGGGTGGAAAGAACCACCGTATCATGGATTGAAAGCCCAGATCGGAAGCCCGCCGTCACAGCATGATTACGCCCTGCCGGATTCCCGCGCCGATCGCTTCCGCGCGGCTGCCCGCGCCCAATTTACCCAGCAAAGCGGACACGTGGAATTTGACGGTGTGGTCGGAAATGCCCAGCCGCCAGGCGATTTCCTTGTTCGCAAGCCCCTCCGCGATCATCCGCAGCACTTCGGTCTCTCGTGCGGTGAGCGGAGAGGAATTCCGGGGAGCGGTTGGCACGTCCAGCCGGTCAGGGGCAAAAACACCAAGGCCGGCGGTCGCCGCCCGAAGCGCGATGTTGATTTGTTCGGCGGAAGCGTCGAGGGGCAACACTCCCTGAGCACCCGCCCTGATCAGGTCGAGCGCGGCATTCGAGGTCAGAAGAACGATGTTCTGCGCTTTCAGAAGGCGCAGAATTGCGGCGGCGTCTTCGTCGGGCGCCATTTGCCAGAGGACGACATCGGGTTGCAGCTCGGAGGTCATTTCCGCAACCTCTCGGGCGCTCACGGAAGCGACAACCACACACTCGCCGGTCTCTCCGACAAGCGATGTCAGTCCCACCCTGACGACAGGTGAAGACGCCGCAATCAACACTCTGATCATGTTGCCGGAATGCGCTTACTTCCGTTCCTCCGGTGTCACTTCAACTTTGACGGGCGTCCCGCCGCGCAGGATTTCAGCCTGAATCGGTTTGCCGACGGAATCCGACCCAAGGTGCAACTGCACGGCGTCAGGCTCAACAACAGCATCGCCATCGAGCGCCAACAGCACGTCTCCGATCAGCATTCCGGCTCGAGCGGCAGGTCCGTCGGCCTGAATCGAGAGGATCACGAGTCCCTGACGGCCGCCGGGAAGTTCCACCGGATGCATGCCGATACCGAGAAATCCGCGGCGTACGCGTCCGCGGGACAGAAGTTCATTGGCCACCCGGGAGACTGTAGAAGCCGGAATCGTTACTCCGGTGCCACGTGTCAGCCCAGAGGTATTCAACCCAATCATCCGGCCCTCCACATCGACCAGGGCGCCTCCGGAAAAACCGGTGTAAATACTGATATCAGGACGAATGAAACGCTCGATTTGGCCGCCGCGCCATGTCCGCCACGGTCCGTCCACGGCGTTGATTACGCCAAAACTTGCGCTGATACCGTTTGCACCCCGTCTCCCCAGCGCCAGAACAAGACTCCCTGTCCTGATGGATGCTTCGGAAGCGGTTTTCGCTGCATCGCCAACGGTTTCCCCGAGGCGAAGTACGGCCAGATCGGTGCCGCCGTCGCGGCCCGCCAGCGATGCGGGCATGTCCCGGCCGTCCGGGAGAGTAATGGTGATGTCTTCATCGCGCCGCAGCGTGTGATCGGTAGTGACCACGACGCCCGGTTGCCACAAAATGCCGCTGGAGGGAACGTGCGGCCTGCCATGTACGGCCACGACTGCCTGCTGGCCGATTTCGACGGCTTGCGCCAGTCGATTTGAAAGTTCCGATAAGGGGTTTACTGATTCCATGCATTAAGCATGGCGCGCCGGAAGGCAAAAGCGAATCAGCCGTTCGGGCAGGTCAATTGGTCAGCTGCGACCGATTCCGTTGGAACTCAGGCAGCCAGCATGCCGCGCACTTTGCGTTCGATGCCGGCGCGGACTTTGTCTTCGCCGATGAATGTTTTTACCAGTGCGGGCAGTTCGCAATCGATTGTCACGTTGACATCGTCGACAACAGCGGTACCGGAGATGGGCAGTGAGATAAAGCCAAGACGCGCCGTCAGGGAAAAATCCATGATGGGTCCGTTCCAGCTTCGCTTTCGATCCAGGAGTTCCACCGATCCACCGGCCGCGCCTTCGAAGAGGTTGTCCGCGGAGCGATCGACAATTTGGATCGCCTGGTCGACTGTTACGTGGTGCGGAACGACAACTTTCACGCGTCATTCCGTTTCAGTTGTCCACAGGCGGCGAATATGTCGAGCCCGCGCGGCTTGCGAATGAAGCAGGGGATCCCGCGCTCTATGATCTCCTGTTGGAACGCAGCCACCCGCTCCTGCGCAGGCGTTTCGAAGGGGATGCCCGGACCGGGGTTCAGCGCGATCAGATTAACCTTGCAATTCAGATTGGCCAGAAGCTTTCCGACGCGGCGTGCGTCCGCGTCCGTGTCATTCAACCCACCGAGCAACACATATTCAAACGTCAGCTTCTCCCATGAGCGCAGAGGGTAGGCACGGCAGGCTTCCATCAGGTCCTTGAGATGCCACTTACGGGTGATGGGCATTAATTGCTGGCGCTGCTCCTCGGTCGAAGCATTCAGTGAGATGGCCAGTTTTGGCCTGACCTCGGCCGCTCCCAGTTCTGCAATCTTCGGGATGATGCCGGATGTCGACACCGTGATTCTCCGCTCGCTCATCCCCACGGCTTCCGGATCGCACAGAATCCGCGTGGCCTTGAGAACGGCGGGCAGGTTCAGCAGAGGCTCGCCCATGCCCATCATTACGATGTTAAAGCGCTTGTTATCCGCCAATAAACCGTTGTCCCTCGCCACAAAAAGGACCTGACCCACAATCTCGCCGGCCGTGAGAGAGCGTTCCAGACCCATCAGCGCGGTCATACAGAACTTACAGTCCACCGGGCACCCGACTTGGCTCGAAATACAAACCGTGTCCCGATCCCCCTCCGGCATCAGGACCGTTTCCACGGTGCGCCCGTCGCTCAGGCGCAGGAGGTATCGCCGGGTGCCGTCGGCGGAATCGTAGCGCCGGTCCAATTCCGGAAGTCCCAACTCGGCGTGCGACGCCAGTTCGGTACGAACACTCGCCGGCAATGTGGAAATCTGGAAGAGATCGCCGATTTTCTCGCGGTAAACGGCTCGATAAATCTGTGCCGCGCGGTACGCCGGCTGGCCCTCCGGCAGGACTTGCCGCAATTCGTTAAGCTCCATTCCTACAATAGCTTGCGGCATATCTCCGAGTGTAGCACGTGATATTTATGACGATCGGAAATGCTGCGCGATGCACCGGTCAAAGAACGGATAATGGTACAAATTAAGCAGGTTCATACTTTTGTCAGCCACTCAAAATTCCCCGGAACGTGAAATCCTGACCACCACTCTGCCGAATGGGATCAAAGTCATTACGGAAGCGATGACTCACGTTCGTTCCATTTCGGTGGGAATCTGGGTTTCGGCAGGCTCTCGCCGGGAGACGGCCGATGAGAACGGCATCTCGCATTTCATCGAACACATGCTGTTCAAAGGTACGACCAGCCGATCAGCCGAGGACATCGCACGATCCGTCGATTCGATCGGCGGCAACCTCGACGCCTTTACCGCAAAAGAGATGGTTTGCTTCAACACCAAGGTGCTCGACGAGCATTTGCCGATCGCCATGGATGTGCTGAGCGATCTCGTGTTGAACCCCTCTTTTCAGCAAGAGGATATCGAGAAGGAAAAGGGTGTCATTCTCGAAGAAATCAAGATGGACGCCGATAGCCCGGACTATCTGGTTCACGAGATTTTTTCCTCGAATTTTTGGAAGGACCATGCGCTTGGCAAACCGATTCTGGGTACGCGTGAGACCGTCAAGCGCTTCAATCAGGCGACGGTTCGGGATTACTATCGCGGAGTCTACACGCCATCCAATCTTCTGATCACCGCCGCCGGAAATCTGGGACACGATCAACTGGTCAATCTGGCGCGCGAACGATTTGAAGCGCTTCCGACAGCAACGCCTGAACCGCCGCAAACGATTCCCGCCACACATGCGCGAATTTCGCTCAAGTCGAAGAAGGAACTCGAGCAAGTGCATGTATGCCTGGGGGTGCCATCTTATCCGATCCCACATGAGGACCGTTTCACCTGCTACGTTCTCAACACCATGTTGGGCGGCGGAATGAGTTCACGGCTTTTCCAGAACATCCGCGAGCGGCAGGGTCTGGCGTATGCGGTGTTTTCGGACCTTAACCCTTACAGCGATACGGGGTGTCTGTCAGTGTATGCGGGCACATCGTTGGAATCGGCAAAAAAAGTCGTGGAGTCGGTCCTCAGGGAATTCACCGACCTCAAGCAGCAATTGGCGCCAGCCGAGGAAGTACGCCGCGCGAAGGACCATCTCAAAGGATCGCTGATGCTGAGCCTTGAATCGACTTCCAGCAGAATGTCCAATCTGGCGAGGCAGGAGATGCACTTTCGTCGCTTCTTCTCACTTGATGAACTGGCTGAAAGCATCGAACAGGTGACGGCTGAGGACGTGCAGCGGGTCGCGCAAACGTTCTTCGATCAGAAAAATGTCGCGCTGACGGTGTTGGGCAATCTGGACGGGTTCAAAATCGTTCGCGAAGATCTGGTCTGCTGACCCTGAGCTGGCGATAGGGCGCATACACCTCAAATCCCACGAGGGCAATATCGTTTTGCCGCAGTGAAACGCAATAATCGGGGCATCTGTCCGCGTTTGCAGGGTCGCGTTTGCATCGGAGCCGTTCGAGCTCCACATAAAATGCAAAACCCCGCTGATTAAGAGCGGGGCTGCAAATCGTGGGGCAGAAAAGAGGACCCACCGATGGTTCTTACGATGCTGATCGTAATCCTGATAATTCTCAGGACGAGACGGACGAAACTCAAGATCGAAATCGATCTTTAGAATTATCCGAAGGCGGCTGGGTGTGACTCCCCAGCCGTCTCAGCATCAATATACCAGCTTTCCGCGCTTTCTGCTAATCTGAAACAAGTGACGGCGCTATAGTGCGCTTCCCTGCTCTCGAACACCATCTCGAGCCCCAGACCCGCCCGGATAAGATTCAACTCCGGGACGATCCCAGTTTTGCCTCCGCAAAAATGGCGGCTTTCCAATACTTTGCGGTGGCTATCTTTCTGTTCCTCGTAACCGGGTTCTGGGAATTGCAGATCAAGAGCCCGGAAATTTACAATGAACGCGCTGAGCGTAACAGAATCAAGGCTTTACCAATTGTGGCGCCCCGCGGAAAGATTCTCGATCGGGACGGTCGCGTCATCGTCGACAATCATTCGAGCTGGAGCCTGATTCTTTCCCGGGAAAATCTCCGGCAGGACCACCTGCACGAAATCGCCGACGGGCTGCATCTCGATTATGACGATCTTGTGCGCAAACTGGCACGGTATAAAAGACGTCCGAAATACGAGCCGATCATTGTCAAAGAGGAGTTAACGCCTGCCGAATTGGCCTTCGTAGAAGCACATCGCGATCCGGACACGTTCCCCGAAATGGAACTGATCGAATCGCAGCGCCGCCTCTATCCCGACAACGGGATGCTCGCGAACGTGATCGGCTACACCGGGGAGATCAGCGAATCGGAGCTCGATAATCCCGATTACGCGAATTACAACCAAGGGCAGATCATCGGCAAAACGGGCATCGAGAAGCAATATAACGACATTTTGATGGGCGTCGATGGTGAACGGCAGTCCGTGGTGGATAACCGCGGCCGGGAACGCGAAGTGCTCGGCGTAAAGGAAGCCAAGCCGGGCCGGAATCTGCAACTCTCAATCGATCTCGATCTGCAGGTAGTGGCGGAACTGGCGCTGCAGGGACATCGCGGCGCGGTAGTCGCGCTGAATCCGCAGAACGGCGAGGTTCTCGCCATGGCATCGCAGCCGACTTTCGATCCCAATAAGTTCGCAGTACGAATCAAATCGAAGGACTGGAAAGAAATCACCAGCGACCCCGGCAAGCCGCTCCTCAACCGCGCGATTCAGGCGCAGTGGGCCCCAGGTTCAACATTCAAACCAATCGTTGCCCTGGCCGGGCTCGAAAGCGGCAGCATCGACGAAAACACCATGTTCCACTGCGCCGGCGGGGCGAGCTTCTACGGGCATTTCTATAAATGCCTCGAAGTGCACGGAGATGTTACGCTGCATCGCGGCATCGTAGCTTCCTGCGATGCCTATTTCTATGGCGTTGGCAACAAAACCGGTATCGACAACCTCGCCTTCTACGCGCATCAGGTCGGCTATGGCGCCAAATCCGGCATCGATTTGCCAAACGAGGAAAGCGGTATCGTGCCCTCGCCGGAATGGCAGATGCGCAATTATCGCCAGAAGTGGTACCTTGGCCAGACGATCTCGGTATCGATCGGCCAGGGCCAGACTACCGTCACCCCGTTGCAACTGGCCCGGGCAATGGGCGGACTGGCCATGGGGGGAGTCTGGCACACGCCGCACATGCTGTTATCGGGCACCGCAACGGAAAAGCCGCACGAGTGGGCGCTCAATCCGGATAATGTGAAGAAGGTGGTTTCCGGCATGTACGGCGTCATCAACGAGGGCGGCACCGGCGTTCGCGCCCGCATCCCGGGGCTCGAAGTTTGCGGAAAAACCGGCACCGCGCAGGTGGCTTCCGCCGACTATGAGCGTGCCCACAAAGACGTGAAGGATAACGCCTGGTTTGTCGCCTACGCTCCGTGCGAGAAACCCGAAATCGTCGTGTCCGTGCTCTGGGAAAACTCCGGGGTCCAGGGTGCATATGCGGCGCCCACCGCGCGCGATGTATTGAAGGCCTATTTCGACAAAAAAATCCGCGTGGCGGAAGCCGAGGCCGCCAAACAGATGCAGAGAGCGAACCCCGCCAATGCGATCGCCTCCGCTCTGATGCCGCACACGGACGTTAAAAACGCCGGCGAAAATACCACCGGGATCACCAGATAGATGTTTCAGTTTGTCAGCATCAAAGACTTCGACTGGACGATGTTTTTTATCGTCATGATCATCTGCGTGCTCGGCGTGCTGCAGATTTTCAGCGCGACTCACGACACCGTTTGGCAGGGCTCCTGGTGGAAGCAGGTCGCCTATATCGTGGCCGGAATTCTGCTGATGTTGATTGCAACAAGCCTCGACTATCACGCGTTGATGTCGCACGTTTACGGACTTTACATTGCTTCCATCGCGCTGCTGGTGGTGGTATTGGCCGTCGGCAAACGCGCATTCGGATCGACGCGCTGGATTGCCCTGCCGGCCGGGATTCACCTGCAGGTTTCCGAGTTCGCCAAGATCGCGATTATTCTTCTTGTTGCGCGCTTTCTGACGGAACTGCAGAAGGATGAGCTCGAACTGCGCGACCTGCTCAAGATGGGCGCCGCGGTCCTGGTTCCGATGGCCTTGATTGCCAAGGAACCGGATCTCGGTACGGCGCTCACCTATCTTCCGATTCTTGCGATCGGCATCTTCCTGGCGGGGATACCCTGGAAATACTGGTTGGCGATCGGCGTGGTGGCGTTGGTTGTGCTGCCGGTTGGCTTCCTTTCGCTGAAGGAATATCAGAAGGCCCGGATCGTGAGCTTCCTGGATCCCGAACGCGATCCGCAGGGGACCGGGTATCAACTGATTCAGTCGAAGATCGCGGTGGGCGCGGGCGGAACCTGGGGAAAAGGCCTCACCAAAGGCAGCCAGACCCAACTGCGCTTCCTGCCTGTCCCGCATACCGACTTCATCTTCTCCGCTTTCGCCGAAGAGCACGGGTTCATCGGCGTCATGGTGGCCATGGTTCTTTACTTCGTTTTGCTCATGCAAATCATCCAGAATGCGCAGACTGCGCCGGATCGCGCAGGGATGTACATTTGCATGGGTGTCGGAGCGCTGCTTTTATTTCATATACTGGTGAATGTCGGAATGGTCGTGGGTCGAATGCCGGTGACCGGCATACCGCTGCCGTTGATGAGTTATGGAGGATCGAGCATCTGGTCGACGTTTCTGATGCTGGGTCTGGTGAACAGCGTAAGGGTTCGCAGATTTGTGAACTGAGTTGTCGAAAGAATTGGTTGGCGTTACAGACGGAATTAGTGGTCACGGACGTGAGGAGACGGCGGCGTCTCCGGAGTCCTTTAGCAGGGTAGTGAAAAGTCTTTTAAATTGAAGTTGGGAGCCTGGAAGACTCTCGGATCAGCCCTAAGCGACGTCGCCCAGGGTTTTCCGAACGGGAGCGGTTTCCCAAGGCCGATGCTGGGTGTCGAGCAAAAGTGGACGAAAGACGTTCGCTGAAGACATAGTTGTACTCCACCCTCCGGCCGGCGTGAGAAAGTTATTGGTCTTTCGGTTGTGTGAAATCCTCCGCGACGAGGCGGCACAATCCTTACGCAGGGCAGCAGCATCTTTTCGGGTCGGGATTCTTCTCCAGTGAGAGCTCTTCAGGGAGCCCAACGGGAGAGATGAATGTCCAAAGAGCTTGTCGTCTCGGCGGGACGGCATGAAACAAGAGTGGCAATCCTGGAAGACGACCAGGTTGTCGAGTTGTTCCACGAACGTGAAAAAGAATATTCCTTAGCGGGAAGCATCCACAAAGGCCGCGTCACACGCGTATTGCCCGGAATGCAGTCCGCATTCGTCGACATCGGTCTTGACCGCGACGCCTTCCTTTACGTCTCCGATTTTTTTGAGGACAACGAGGAGTACGACGCGGTGGTGAGCACCGTTGAGGAAAAAGTCCTCAAGATGGAGCGCGGCGGCGGGGGCGGCAACGCTGAGCGACAGAGGCCGGAGCGAAAGGAAGCTGCTGCATCGGCGGAAGACGCGTCCGGCGTCGAGACTGCCGGCGCGGAAGGCGCGACTCCCGCTGCCGCCGCTGCCCCGACACCCGGTCCTGAGCGGAGACCGGATACGGGAGATGGCCGCCCGGATCGTGACGGTCGCGGGGATCGCGGCGGCCGCGGTCGCAGGGGACGTCGCCGGCGCGGAGGGCGCGGCAGCAGTCTGCCCGACTCCAAATTCTTTTCGCCACGGGCGGAGGCATCGAGCACCGCTGAAAAAGAGGCTGAAAACGAGAGGCGCGATGAAGAGCCGGCAATTGCTTCGCGAGCCCTTCAATCCGAAGAGTCTGACGCGGATTTTATGGTATTGCCGGGCGAATCGCTTGCCAAGTATTCGCCGGATGACGAGGCGGGAGCTGAGGAAACCCTGCAAGTGGAATCGGCCCTGCCGGGTGAGCATCCGCTGGCCGGATTCGGTGAAGTCGCTTCCTGGGTAAGCTCTCCGGGGCCGGAACAGCAGGCAACAGAAGAGCCTGCGGCCGAGGCATCGGCAGTTGAAGTCGAAATAGTCGAGCCTCGTGACTTTGAAAAAGTCTCCGAAGTCCTGATTGCTGCTGCCGAAGTCGATGATGACGATGACGATGACGGCCTCAGCGCCGCTGAAGTTGCCGAAGCTGAGTTAGCGGCGGACACCCAGGCCGCCGAAGCATTCGAAGAGAACGGGACGGTGTCGCCGGAGAGCGCTGACGGCGCCGCCGAAGAAGAAGGTCCGGAACCGGCGCGTATTCCCACCAGCCTGACGGCCACGCTGAGAGAACAAGGACACCGTTATCCTCACCGCGTATCGCGCCGTATGCGCCGGAAAATGCGTGGCGGCCAGCCCGGTGAAGGCCAGGCGGGCGAAGAAGGCCAGCAGCAGCCGGGAAGCGACCTGAAAGGCGAGAACCGATCCGTTTCTCCACGCCGCGAGGAACGGGGCCAGACAGAGTCCGGAGAACACTCCCGCGAGCAAAGCCGGGAATCGAAGCAGGAGCGCGGCGGCCGAGAACGTCCCGAACGCGACCGCACACCCCTTCCCTCCATTTCCGACCTTCTCAAGGAAGGCCAGGAGATCATCGTTCAAATCGCCAAAGAGCCCCTCGGACAGAAGGGCGCGCGCATCACATCGCACATTGCCCTGCCCGGTCGATTTGTTGTGTATATGCCGACTGTCGAACACGTCGGTGTTTCGCGAAAGATTCCTTCCGATGAAGAACGTCAGCGGCTGAAGCGTGTTCTCCAGACACACCGCCAGGGAGTCCCGGGAGGATTTATCTGCCGCACCGCTGCCGAAAACAAGAGCGAAGAAGAACTCCGCAGCGACATGCACTTCCTCTACAACCTCTGGCTCGACATGCGCCAGAAAGCGGAGAAGAAGCCCGCGCCGGTGCTGCTGCACCACGATCTGGATCTCGTTCAGCGAATTCTGCGCGATCAGCTCACCACCTCGTTCAAAACCATATGGGTGGATAACGAAGAGCTGTATGAGAGCATCCTGAGCTTTGTCCAGAGATTCCAGCCTTTGCTGGTCGGGCGCGTGAAACTATATACGCGATCCAACCCGATTTTCGATGAATTCGGAATCACCGCGGAAGTCGAAAAGGCTCTGCGGCCGAAAGTCTGGCTGAAGTCAGGCGGCTACATCGTAATCAACCAGACAGAAGCCCTTGTCGCGATCGATATCAACACCGGTAAATATGTCGGCAAGTCGAATCGTCTGGAAGACACCATCGTCAAAATCAACACTGACGCCATCAAAGAGATCGTGCGTCAGATCCGGCTGCGCGATCTGGGCGGCATCATCGTGGTCGACTTCATCGACATGGACGAGCGCAAGAATCGTCAGAAAGTAATGATGGCGCTCGAAGATTCCATGCGAGCCGATCGCGCTCCCTACAAGATCCTTCAGTTCAACGATTTCGGCCTTGTGGCAATTACGCGCAAGCGCGTGAAACAGTCTCTCGAACGAACCTTGTGTTCACCCTGCGCGTACTGCGAAGGCGCCGGCTATATCAAGAGCGTGGGCACCGTCGTAAGCGAGATCCTGCAGGAAGCACAGAAGATGCGCAAATCGCTCGAAACCGAGCAATCGAATCTCGTGTTGCGCGTCAACCCGGAAGTGGCGAAACTCCTCAAGAGCAATCACAATTCGTATCTGCAGGAGATCGAAGAGATCCTCGGCAAATCGGTGCTGGTGAAGAGCGACGCCCTCCTGCACCAGACCAAGTTCGATCTAGCCTGATTTCTCTTCGGTTTTGCCCGCTGTTTCGGCGGATATACGGTGCGCCTCCTGCGACTGCTCGAACGCTTTCGTCGCATGATCCAGCGCCTGCCGGGACAACTCATGGGCGGAAAGATGATCCTGCTTGCCGTGATGGGTGGCGGCGATCCGATGGGCGTGCGCAGCCTTTTCGTGCATTTCCGCTGCGATGCGGTGCATGTCTCCGGGCATAGTAAATCTCCGTTATCAGCGTAGCGGGATTGCTGAATCTCGTGTCGCCTTTTTTGTGTCTATAATCACCAGACAGGCCCAGGGAGGGCCGCAACGATGGAAGAACAAAGCTATGCGAAGCACGCGCGGGTCGTTCCTTTATTCCACGGTGTTTTGTTCGCGCTGATCGTTCTGACTTTCCTCGGCTCGCTGTGGAACTTTTACAAGCACATGTTCGTGAGTGGCCAGCGGACTACCGATGGTCTGCTCGTAATGGTTGCCGTCGCGTTGATCCTGCTGTTTTTCTTCTGCCGTATTTTCCCGCTGAAGGCGCAGGACCGGGCCATTCGCGCAGAGGAAAACCTCCGCCATTTCGCGCTCACCGGCAAGCTCCTTGACGCTCGCCTCAAAATGCCTCAGATTATCGGGCTCCGTTTTGCTTCCGACGACGAGTTTGTCGCGCTGGCGCGCAAGGCCGCGGACGAAGGCCTCTCGATGGCGGATATCAAGAAATCAGTGAAGAACTGGCGGGCAGATACTTACAGAGTTTGATCCGGACGAGTTCAGCAACAGGAATATTCGCGTCTGCGGGAAGCAGACGGCGCGGGACCGATTTCACAAGGTCACGCGCCGTCCGGAATTTACGCTTTGGCCGGGAGGGTGCGGTATCGTCCCCAGGCTGCAAAACCGAGAACCAGGAAAATACCACTAATCGGCAGCAACTCGGCAGGTTCGGGAGTCGCGGAAACCTGCGCCACGCTCGTGACGGACGCGAGGGTGTCTCCATTGTCGTCCACCAGCGAATAAGTGTTGGTCACGGTGAAAGGCTGATTCGCTTCCACATACGAAACGAGGTCGCCGATGGAGGTAAACGATCCGCCGCCGCAATCGTCCGGAGAGCCGGAGCAAAGCGCATTCCCGACGCCCACATAGACTAACTCATCCACCTTTTGCGTCGCCGACCCGGAGGTAACGAATGTCTGGCTGCCGTCGGGATTGTTAATAATTCCGACGCGAGTCGTGCTGTAGGAATCGCTGGCATCGAAACTGCCGGCATATGCCAGCGAGTCGCCGGGGTCACTACTGTTGAAATTGTAGGTGAGTTCGGACAACGAAAACTGATCTGCGTTGTTGCCATTGTCCGTAACAAAAAGGCCATCATGCAGGCGGTTGCCGAGTTCCTGACTGAATGCGCCGCCGGGACTAGCCACTCCATCCCAGCTGTTGTAGTCAGTCACGATTAACTGGCCGGGCTGAAACGTCGACCCGCTCTGATAGTACGTGGGCGAAGTCGGATCTCCAGTGGCGACGCATCCGTTCTGAATACCCGCGAGGGCGTTCGTCAGATACCCGTTCCAACTGGGAGAACCGTAGACGTTCGGGGCCGAACTGAAACATTCGGTCATGGTGATGTCGGCGCGTGCTGCCACACTGGCAAAACAAGCCAACGCACAAATACAAGCTATTCGTAGGCGAAACATCAAAGACCTCCTCCGTCGACGGTGGACAAACGTACTTTTACTAACCATATTATTTTATCTTTATTGCTTTAAGTCTTTTCCAATGCCAGATGAGCCTAAAGGGGCTATCGGTTTCCAATGCCAGATGAGCCTGAAGGGAGGAGCAACGGATGCTGTGGATTGTTAATCAGCATGAAGAACGGGGAGCACCTGAGCCTGGAGCAGATGCGGG
>DATAXN010000058.1:0-11312 GCA_036273015.1 Bryobacteraceae bacterium
ATGCAGCGGCGGCCCGGCGAGCCCATTCTGCTCGATTTTTTCCCGGTTTCAGTTCAAATCGTTTTTAGCCGGATCGCCGCCAATCCATTGAGGACATACAGCTTGCGGGATCGCGCAAAGTACTTTACCGGACACTAGTGAGGGCTGCCTTTGAGGAGCGATTGAACCTTCGCCAAGTCACCATACTGCGGCATCATGAATCGGGCCACAGAAGACCGGAACAGTGAGGGCCAGAACACCCAATAGGGCTGCGGTGCGGATGGACTTGCTTCGGTTCCACATTCTAGCTCCTTAAGAAACTGTTCACGCTTCAGGATATTCCCAGATGAAAGTGGGGCAGAATTCCCCGGCTGGGAGAGTTCGTGGCTGCCCCAGATGTTCGATATCTTAACAGAGTTCATCTGACACAACTGCGTGCCGGTTACCGATTCCACTCGTCGCGAGGTGATCCACCTGCTCCCTCTGAAGTGGTCGTTGAAATCCTGGGCGGTCTCCCCGAATAAAAGGGCCGCCGCTTGACTCACTGCGCACACCACTTCCGCGGACAAATGATTCGAGCGGAAGCCGATCAAGGGACGTAGCAGCCCGGCCTGCTGCCGGGATCGGGGGCGCGGCAGTCAGCCTGGGATGTCGAATTACAGCGCTGGTTTGATGAGATTGCCGACTGGAAACACTCTGACGAGGATCGGCAGAACTTCGAAGGACCGAGTCAGCGAATTACGACTGGATAGAGATTCCAATCGAGCGGCACCTGGCGTATCACCATTGAATAGCTGCCGGGTTCAAGCTGCGACAAATTGATCCTGGCGGCGAATGCTGTCGTACCGTTCCGGATCTCGGCAGTGCCCCCGGTTGAAACCACCGCGCGGTCGTTCATCTTCAGCTGAAGTTCGTAAGCGCCAGCTTTGCTTCCAACGGGGAGTTCGATCGTCAGTTCCAACGGCAGCCGCTCAAGGTAGATCGGTTTCTGGTCTCCTGGATCGGCGGAGCGGTTCGTGGAAGGGACGACCACCGTTCTTTTTACCCATGCGAGTTCGGCATTCTGGGGGCGCTTCTGAAAAAGGGAGCCCTGCCTAATCCCAACCAGCACGGCGATGACGATTACGATCGCGGCGACCGCCACGCCCCAACCGACGCGAATCCGGCGAACCTTAGCCTGTTGCCGGAACGCGTTGTTAAAAGCGAGGAACTCGCGGTAGCACTCGGAACAGTGCGTAATGTGTTGCCAGTGCGGGTCGCTTTCGACAGCTTGGTCCAATGGACGCTCAGCCAGCTCTCGCAGGACCGCGCCACCGGGACATCCTTTCCGTTCCGGATTCGGATAATCTCTGAGGATCGAGTCCTGAAGCTGCTTCTTGAGTCTGTCGAATTTGGATTCGGGGGCCTCTTCAGGCGGCATCAGTCCATGTCATTATGGCACTGATGGCAGGGGCCTTAAAGGCCCATCGGTAATGTTTCAGTACCACGAAATGCCTGCCGCCTTGGCTGCTTTGCGCATCCCGCGATAAAACCGCGTGGTGATCGTATTGCGTTTCTGTCCGAACTCGCTGGAGAGTTCATGCCCCTCGGCGTTTCGCAGCATCCATGGAACCAGTTCCTTCACCTTGTCCAGCCCGAGGACGTCCAGGTGCGCGACGAGGACATCCACCATTTGCTTGGCTTCCAGGTCGGCTAGCAGATCGTACTGATCCTCCAACGAATCGAGGGTCTCGACGAACAGTTCAACATCGTACTTCCGCCTTGCGCGCCTTCCGCCGACCCGAAGGTCTTCGGCATGCAATCGAGCGCGATTCAAGACCCTGACGGCTGGCCGGTCACCGACGTTCTCGCCATACTTCCGCGACAGCGAATGCACCGCGTACTCCGTGATTTCCGAAGCCCTGTACTTGTCTAATAACAGACGTTCAGCGATCTTGACGAGCCGGTCGACGACGGGCACAACACCGTGATCAATCCACGCGGGACAAACAAGGTTCCCCTTCTCATCCGTGTCGGCGATACAGATCGGAACGATCGTCGGATGGGTGATCTCGTTGTAGTCGTAGGGAATGGTGATTACTGCCATGGTGGTGTCCTCGGTCAACAAAACTTACTGAAGACTCTGTCACGGCCACGAGCCGAGGCGACCTACAGAGTAGAGGGAAATATCCCCCTGATGCCAATAAATACCACACAAATTGCGGAGCGATCAAGAGGAATTCCTGGCCTCACGCACGATGAACAACATAGCCGTCTCGAAGCCAAATTGAGGCGCGAACTTGGAGACACGGTACTCGAGTTGCTCGACGATGAGACCACCGAAGATATCGTCCTCAATCCTGATTCCACGCTTTGGGTGAAACGGATGAGCCAGGGCTTTCAACACGTTGGATTCATGCCTCCGGCCCAAGCGGCGAGTGCTTTGAATACCATTGCCGCCTGGAAGGGTACGGTAATGAACCATGAGCGGCCGGTTCTTGAAACCGAACTCCCTCTCGATGGCAGCCGCTTCGAAGGTATCGTTTCGCCCATCGTGCGCCGTCCCGTTTTCGCGATTCGACTGCGGCCAAAGAAAATCTTCTCGCTCGCCGAGTACGAACAGGCAGGAATTCTTACTTGCAAGGCCGACCCGCTGAATCACGTTCGTAAGCGGGACAGCTTTATCGAAGATGTGCGCGGGCTCAATCATGCGGAGATCATCCGCGCCGCGGTTGCTGGGAAAAAGAACATTCTGACGGTCGGAGCAACCGGCTCCGGCAAGACCACATTTGTTAATGCCGTCCTTGATGTGATGGCAGAAGTAGCCCCAAATGATCGCGTCGTCTCCATCGAAGATACAACGGAGCTTCAGTGCTCCGTACCGAATCACGTCGATTTACTCGCGGTCGGGAACGTGTCGATGCTCGATTGTCTCCGCGCCTGCATGAGGCTCAAACCCACGCGGATTGTGGTCGGTGAAGTCCGCGGCGCAGAGGCTCACACGATGTTGAAGGCCTGGAATACCGGGCATCCAGGCGGTGCCGCCACAGTGCACGCCAACGATGCCCTCAGCGGTCTCATCCGTCTCGAAAGCCTTGTGGCAGAGGCTACATCCGCTCCACAGCAAACGTTAATCGCTGAAGCGGTGGATTTGGTGGTCTTCGTTGATCAGGAACCCGAGCTGAAGGCTGGGCGAAAGGTCAGAGAAGTGGCGCTCGTTATCGGCTATTCCGATGGCCGGTATCAAGTCGAATTCGTGTGACAGAAAGAGGAGAACTATCTAATGAATGGACAGCAGGTTCAATTATTTCGAGCGTCGACGGCTCGCATTCTTGCAATGCGAGCTTCGGCCCTTCTTGCGCTCGCTTATGCTTTCGCCGCGCGGGCGAACGCGGCGGCGGCGGGCACCTTACCGTGGGAACGCCCGATGACGGCAATCGCCACCTCGCTCACTGGCCCTGTGGCGTACGCAATTGGTCTGATCGGCATCGCGATAGCCGGCGGAGCAATGCTGTGGGGCGGTGAACTCACTGAATTTGGACGCCGGGCCTGCATGATCGGTCTCGTGGTCTCCGTTCTCGTATTCGCGGCGCCCATGTTGTCCAGCGCGTTCGGCGTGACTGCGGCGGTGATTTAGGTTATGGACTCGACCGACAAACCCAGAGAGATCATGATCCATCAATCAGCTAATCGGCCAAATCTCCTGCTTGGTGGCGACCGCGAATTGGTGCTCGTAATGGTGATGATCGCCGGGGGCCTCGCATTCAGCTTGGCGTCCTGGTGGGGTATCGGTCTGGCGGTGGTGTTGTGGATCGGCTCAATAGGGGCGTTGCAGCGCATGGCGAAGGCCGACCCGCTGCTTCGTCCCGTCTACCTCCGCCACATCCGGTACGCCGAGTTCTACCCAGCAAAGAGTGGTCTTCATGGTCGAACAACCGAGACGCCAAGTGGTTGGAGGTAACGGCAACTATGCGAATCACCGAACATCGATCGAGCGCTCGAGGTCTGGCCGATCTGTTGTTGCCCTTTGCACTCATCGAGGATGGCATCCTGCTTCAACAGGATGGGTCATTACTCGCTGGCTGGTCATTTCGCGGTCCCGACATGCATTCAGCCACGCATTCTGAGATGCACGCGCTGACTGCCCGCTTGAACTCCATCCTTCGCCTGGGCAGCGGTTGGATGCTGAACGCAGACCTGATTCGCTCTCGCGCTCCTGGCTACCCGGAGCACGGGTCTTTCCCTCATGCAGTGACGCGGGTGATCGATGACGAGCGTCGCCAACAGTTCATGGACGAAGGCGCTCATTTCGAAAGCGATTATTTCCTGACGCTCACATACCTTCCGCCAATTGAGACGGAGGAAAAGGTAAAGGGATGGATGTTCGAAGGCCGGAACGGCGATGTCGGTTCCGGTGTTGTTCATCAAATTCTCGAACGATTCAAATCAAGAGTGGAGATGTTTGAGAACGTTTTCTCGGCGCTCTTCCAGACAACGCGGCTCACGCGCCATGAATTCATTGATGACCATGGTTTCCCGCGAGTTCACGACAAGCTGTTGAGGTATCTTCGCCGTTGCGTGGGGGGCGAAGACCATCCCTTCACCCTTCCGGATATCCCGGTGTATTTGAACGAATTGCTCGCCACGCAGGACTTCTGCGCTGGGATTGAACCTTGCGTCGGCAGAAAACACGTCCGCGTGATCGCCCTCGATGGTTTCCCGAAGTCAAGCTTCCCCGGCGTTCTCGGCGAAATCGACTCTCTGCCTATGGAGTATCGCTGGAGCACGCGCGCGATTCTCCTCGACCCAGAGGAGGCACGGAGCCTCCTGGACAAATCCCGCCGCAAGTGGCGTTCACGAATCCGCGGCTTCAAAGATCAAGTGCTCAAGACTCACAACGGCGCGATCAATATCTACGCGCAATCCATGGCAGACGATGCGGAGCAGGCAATGGGCGTAGCCGCGTCGGGCGATGTCCAGTTCGCACAGTATTCGAGCAACATCATCTGTTTCGACGAAGACCTCGACCGGCTGCACGAAAACACGCGACTGGTCATGAAGAAGATCCAGAATCTCGGATTCGCCTGTCGCTTGGAAACCATCAACGCCGTCGAGGCGTGGCGCGGCAGTCTGCCTGGCGACGGATACCGAAACGTCCGCCGCGTCCTTCTCCACACTCTGAATCTGGCCGATCTTCTGCCGATCACGTCGGTTTGGGCAGGCCTTCGCGAAAACCCCTCCCGATTGATGCCGAAACACAGCCCGCCGCTTCTCTTTGCCGCCACTACTGGGGCTACGCCTTTCAGGGTCAACCTGCATGTTGCTGACCTCGGCCACACTCTAATGTGCGGACCCTCCGGGGCTGGCAAGTCTACGGCCCTTGGCCTGATCGCGGCACAGTGGTTCCGCTATCCACGCGCGCAGGTATTAGCCTTCGACAAAGGCTACTCCCTATATGTACTGACCAAAGCGGCCGGGGGCGAGTTCTACGATCTGGCTGGGGAAAAGACCGATCTCGCCTTTTGCCCACTGAGAGAAATCGATTCGGACGCCGATCTGACATGGGCGGTGACGTGGCTGGAAGACCTATGCAGCCTCAATGGCCTGGTCGTCACACCGAAACATCGAAACGCTCTCACTCAGGCCCTGCTGCAACTCCGTCTGTCGCCGTCACGCACGCTCACCGAACTCAGCGCCAACGTTCAGGATCTGGACGTTCGCGAGGCGCTCCAGTTCTACACGCTGTCTGGTCCGTTAGGGCAACTGCTCGATGCCGATGAAGACGTTCTCACTTCCGGCCGGTTCCTGACCTTCGAAACTGAAAACCTGCTCCAACTCGACGACAAAGCCGTGATCCCGGTCCTCCTGTACCTGTTCCGCAGGATTGAAAAACGACTCGACGGCTCTCCGACGTTGGTATCGCTCGACGAAGCGTGGGCATATCTGAGAAACGATGTCTTCCGGGAGCGGCTCCGCGACTGGTTGAAGACGCTGCGACGAATGAACGGAATCGTCTTGCTCGCGACTCAGAATCTCAGCGACATCTGCAACTCCGACATCAGCGACGTCATTCTCGAAATGTGCCCGACCAAGATTCTTCTCCCAAACGGCGAGGCGAAGAATCCGGCGTCGAAGGAATTCTACGACCGGGTCGGCTTGAACTCCCGTGAACTGGACATCCTCCAAACCAGCATTCCGAAGCAGCACTATTACGTGATTTCTCCGCTGGGCCGGAGGCTAATTTCCCTCGGTATTCACAATGTTGCGCTCTCCTTCGTTGGCGTGAACGGCCGGGAAGAACGGCAACTGGTTGAAGATCTTCAAACCGAACTGCCGAACACTTGGCAAAGTGAGTGGCTCCGGGTCCGCGCGAGAGCGCTAAAGGACGAACGCCTGGACGGCTGGGCGAACTACTACGACAAAGTGCAGAACGAAATTGAAAGGTGCCACCCATGCGCAAAAGCATAATCGCCACCGTTACTCTGTTCACGCTCACTGTGCAGACCCCTCAGCCCGCCCGAGCCGGAGCGTTTGCCACCGAAATTACCCAGCTTTTGAATCATGCGCAGTTGATCATGCAGTACCTGCGTCAGGCCGAGCAACTCGCCGAGGCGGTCAAGCAAACGGCGGACATGCTGAAGAACAGCAAGATTCTTCCTGGCCAGGTCTTCGGCCCAATTTCTTCGGACCTCAACGCGCTGGCTTCGATTGTTCAGGGCGGCCAGGCGCTGTCGTATTCGCTGGCTAATCTCGATTCGCAGTTCAAGGCAAGATTTCCAGGCTACGGCTACACAGGCACGGGTTACTTCACTCAATATCGAAGCTGGTCACAAACGTCCCTGGATACTACCCTCGGAGCGCTTCGCGCGGCTGGGCTTCAAGGGCAACAGCTTCAGAATGAACAATCCGTTCTCACGTCGTTGCGATCGATGGCTCAGACCAGCGACGGGAGACTGGAGGCGCTTCAGGTTATGGGGCAGATCTCTGAACAGCAGGTTCAGCAGTTGATGAAACTGCGGGAACTGATGATGGCCGACATGTCGAGCAAACAGAGCTATCAGGCAGCAATGATTCAGAAACAGGCGGCGGGCGAAGCCGCGACAGAAAGGTTTTTCAAGTGGACGCCGGAGGTGTCTGATGGGACAAAATTCCAATCCGGCTGGAAGTGAGGGCTATGAAGTCAACGTTGATCGTGGTTGCCGTCCTGACCATGATCGGGTGTTCGGTTTCCAAAGAACCGCCCAGCCCGATTGTGCAAAAGGCGGAAGCCTGCGGCGCGGGTCCGTTGGGAGACACGTCCGCTGTGGCTGTTCAGGACTGGTTTGGAAAGCATCGCGACTGCGCGGTAGTTGTCGACGCGATGTGCAAACCGGTTCGAGAAAAGGCTACGGCACAGTGGACCGACTCCACCGAAGGCCGCGTCTGCGTGGCAGCTCGGAACATTGCGCAATGGGTGCGCAAGCCGTCCGACGATCCCGAGAAGTTCCAGTCCGGCTGGAAGTAGCCTAACGCCGAACTGATCTCGATCATCAGCGCGGAAGGGATATGTGTGTCATGTGGCAGAAAATCATTAAACATCGAACATTCATACACTTACTGCTCGGCGCGGTGGCCGTGTTGGTCCTTCTGTCACCTCTGGCGCATGCCCAAGCTAAAGCTCCCAGCGCGATTCTGAATCAATATCGGAACCAAAGAACGACCTGGTTCACGATGGTGTGGCCCTACGCCAACACGCTTTTCGGTCTGCTCGCCACTATTGAATTCGCCTGGAGCGCCGCTGTAATGCTTCTGGAGAAATCCGACATGCAGTCCTGGACTTCGGCGCTGATCCGAAAGCTGATGTGGATCGGTGCGTTCTATGCGTTGCTGATATACGGCCGCACTTGGATTCCAGCCATCACGGACAGTTTCGAGTTGATCGGCCAAACCGCGTCCGGGACGGGACCGATGGCTCCCAGCGACGTATTCACGCGGGGCATCGACATTGCCGGTGCCCTTATGGCCACATCGAGCACCGCAGCCTTCTTTACCAATCTTGGTACCTCGCTAGCGATGATTTTCACGGGGATCATCACGGCGCTGGCCTTCATCGCGATCACTGTTCAATTTGTCGTCGCGATGGTGGAGAGCTACATCATCGTGGCGGCGGGTTTTATCTTCCTTGGCTTCGGCGGATCACGGTGGACAGCTCCATACGTTGAGCGATACATCGGGCTCGGCGTCGCCACTGGTGTCAAGATCATGCTTCTCTACCTGCTGATCGGCACGGGCATGAACCTCTCGGTCGATTGGATGACCGATGCCCAAAACATCGCCTCCAACGCGAGCCCGGCGATGTCGGCGCTCGAAATCATGGGTGCATCGATCATCTTCATGATGTTGTGCTGGCAGATCCCCAAGCTGTTCGCTGCCGTACTCGGCGGTTCGCCGGCACTCTCCGGAGGAGATCTGGTCTCAACGGGTGCCTTCGTCGCCGGCGGGGCGGTAGCTGTCGGCTCCTTAGGATTGAGCGCGGTTGGCGCCGCCGCTGGTGGCGCGGCGCTGTTGTCATCCGGAGCGGCGGGTGGGGCCGGCGCGGCGGGTTCTTCTTCCGCTGGGACTGGTTCCTCGTCAGCGATGCTCGCCTCGGCGGGCTCCAAGGGCGGCGGTGGCACAGTTCCTCCTCCAACGACTCCACCGTCGCCGCCATCTAGCGGTCCTTCGCAACCGACAGCTCCCAGTGCGCCATCCCAACCTGCCGCTCCGATGAGCGATGCCGCCAGGAATTTAACGGGCATGCATCGGCGCATCGCTTCCCAGGTGCCTCCTGACTCAGGCCCGCACGCAACGCCACCGAGGCTAAACATCGACCACAACGAATAAAGGAGACCAACCGTGACCAGTGCAGTCCGACTCGAAGAACCCATTCCGATTTCGCAGAAGGCCCACGCCGATACAGCTGAGCCGAAGAATACTAAGAGCGAATACAATCCCTACCTCGCAGCGCGACGCGAGTGGGACGAAAGGTACGGCAACCTCATCAGCCGTGAACGTAACTGGAGAATCATGGCGATCCTCTGTTCGCTGGTCGCCCTCGGCTCAGTCGGCGGGATGATTCGTCTGTCAACTAAATCGCATATCGTTCCTTTTGTAGTCGCTATGGACTCCCTCGGACGAACGGCGGCGGCCGGCTCTGCGGAAGAAACGTCTCCAACTGACGACCGATTGAAGCGCGCCACGCTTTTCAACTGGGTCGAGGATCTTAGGACGGTGACGACGGATGGGATTGCCCAGCGTAAAGCCATCGACCGCGTTTACGCCCACATCGCCAGCGGGGGCCAGGCGCAGGCATTTATCAGCGAGTTCTACCGGGCCGATCCACCACAGAAACGGGCCGCCGCAGAAACCGTTAGCGTCGAAGTCCGTTCAGTCTTGCCGACTAGCGAACGGACGTTCGAGGTGGAGTGGGTCGAGACGACTCGAGATCTCTACGGTGCCGTGAAGGGTCAGGACCACTGGAAAGCCGCTTTCAGCATCGCAGTCAATTCTCCGACTGACGAGCGGATGGCGCGCATCAATCCTCTCGGCATTTACATTACGAACGCCAGTTGGGGCAAGGTTCTCTAGAAACGAAAGGATCTTTCAATGCACTTTTTCAAATCGATCGCAATTGCCGCGGCAATCTCTGCCGGACTCCTCGCGCAGAATTCTCCCGCTCCCCCGGTACAAGCCAAGCGGCTTCCGCCGGAGAAACCAAAAGGCAAACCGTCCGGCGCAAACGACAATCTTATTGACCGCTATGATTTCGGTGCGCAGATCAACGCGCTCCAGGAGACGAATTCTCTTCAAGGCGGCGCGCGGGCAGTGAATCCAAGTCTGGCTTCTGCGCCCGCTTCACCGGCAAGTGGCGAGTCCGCAGTTCCGGCCGGGTTCAAGCCGAAGACGGACGTGCAGCTCACGAAAACGGCGCAGGAGGCCGTCCAGATGAGCGAAAAGTGGATGTCCGAACATAATCAGCCCGCCGTCGGCCGTGATGGGCGTGTTCTGTATTCGTACGGCGCGGGTCTTCCGACGGTCGTTTGCGCTCCACTTCGGGTCTGCATGATTGAACTGCAATCGGGCGAGAAGCTCGTTGGCGAACCACAAATCGGCGATTCCGTCCGCTGGAACCTTTCGCCGGCCCTCTACGGCAGCGGTGCATCGTCAACGTCCGTTATCGTTCTTAAGCCGCAAGGTCCCGGTCTCGATACGAATTTGCTCATCACCACCGACCGGCGCGCATACTACCTGCGGTTGCTCTCCAAGCCGGATGACTACGTGGCGCGTGTCGCCTTCGCCTATCCGGATGACGAAGAAAACGAACGCAAATGGCAACAGCATCTGGCGGAGCAAAAGAACCAGCAGAATAAGGCGACCCGCATCGCGGAACTGCCGCCGAACGCGGTGGAATCGATGTATTTCAACTACCGGCTAAAAGGTGATGACAGCATCCGCCCCGTCCGTGTCTTCGACGATGGCAAGAAGACGTACATCCAAATCAGCGAAACGGCCAAGAACAGGGAAGCACCGGTCCTCGTTGTGATCGGCGCGGACGGCAAACAGGAGATGGTGAATTATCGCGTGAAAGACGACATGTACATCGTCGACCGCCTGTTCGAGAAGGCTGAATTGGTTCTTGGCAGTGGAAAGAAAGCGCGCAAGGTGGAGATCGACCGTGAACGAAAAAGCTGAAACCCTATCCGCTCCGATGGATGCACCCAGCGGCCTTGATTTGAATCCGCGGCCTCCACGCTCCGTTCGCGTCAGCAAACGAGCCGCCGGAACACTGATGTTGATCGCCGCCATCATCCTCGGACTCTTCGCCTACGGAGGCTACAAACGTCAGCAACGGCAGGTCGCGACGTTGGCCGAGGGCAGCATGCCGCACAATGTCGCGCCCGCCACGGCGGCCGGCGCAGAGATCGCCAAGGACGTCCCGTCCGGGAATGTCCCGAACTCGCCGCAGCTACGCCCAATCGACTCGGGAACTTTGGTGCCGCCAGGCGATTTGCAGTCTGCCCAGGTGAACCAGCCTCAGAGCGGCCAGGTGTTCGTTCGGCAAGCCCCAATTCCCGCACAGTCGGTGGTGGCGCAGATGCCTCAACCCCGCGAACCGACGCCCGAGGAGCGCCGACTGCTTGCCGCGTATGAGCGCGAACAACAGGCTATCGCCGCACCAACCACGTTACGAGAGGGAGTCTTTTCCAATGCCAGATGAGCCTAAAGGGGCTATCGGTTTCCAATGCCAGATGAGCCTGAAGGGAGGAGCAACGGATGCTGTGGATTGTTAATCAGCATGAAGAACGGGGAGCACCTGAGCCTGGAGCAGATGCGGG
>DATAXN010000059.1:0-37022 GCA_036273015.1 Bryobacteraceae bacterium
TCTTAAGCCGGCGGTTCTCATCTTCCAGCGCCTTCAGCCGCTTCGCGTCATTCACGTCCATGCCGCCGTACTTCGACTTCCAGTTGTACAGAGTCTGGTCGGTCACGCCCATCTCCCGGGCCACTTCTTTCACCGATTGCCCCGCCTCCATCTGTTTCACCGCGCCGATGATCTTCTCTTCACTGTGTTTCGCCTTCTTCATCTCGAAAGTCCCTTCCTTTCATTTTTCAGGAACTTTCCAAATTATGACTGGCTTAGTTTAGTGGGGGCAGGTCACACCGTAATATCGAGGATCAAGAATCGACTCTGGTCTCCAAGCCGTTACGCTGTTCTAGTAATCGATTCCCGCGCAGCAGTTTCTCGATAGCTTCCAGGCATTCGGAGCCCTTTGCCCCGTTGGTCATCCAATTCACAATGATGTTAATAATGCGCCTGGCGTCGGGCGTTGCGAGCCGCTTCATCTCCGACAGCTCTTCGAGGAGATGGACTTTCGACTTCGATCGATTGCGCTGCATTCCGGCGCTCTTTCCAATCCGCGTCGTCTTCATCGTATAGCTGGCAGAGCCGCGCGCCACTAATCTTGAAACGCTCTCACCAGGTGGAGACAGGCGATTGCGCCAGCGCCGGAGCGTAGCTTCAGGCACGCCCAAGTGCTTCGACAGAGTGGTGTTGCTGGAGAAGGCCCCAAAAGGATGATTCAGTGCGCGCCTAATTATGTTCTCGATATCGAGACGCGTCCGCCGAAGCCCGTGTTTCGCATTAGCACTATAGCTGTCCCACTGTGCGTCATGAAGACTTCCATTAAAGACGTCTGCCTTAATATTTTCAAGATCAGCTCGCTTCGCGGCCGCAACCCGTTGAAAGCCGTCTGCTAACCAATAATGCTCACCGTCGAACCACACTCTCACAGGGGGAAATTCGTAACCCTCGGCCATCAAGGACGCATATTCCTCGACGACACCTTTTTCGACCACTTTCCGTCCCTGGGTGTCTCCGTCCAGCCGGATTCGATCCAGAGCCAAAAGGATCGTTTCAAAATACGAGGCACATGTGGCTGGACGAATTGGCCCCGGAGAATTGTCGCAATCTTTTGTAGGCACCATGTCTTCCACGGCTTTTCATGGTCGATGCACACGCACCCTTTTTCAACGGTCTTGAGTGCACATCCGTTATAAATCAAGATTATCGGCAGGTCAATGCGAATATTTGCGTCCTGATCTAAAGCACATTCCATCCGCTTGCTCTCTTTAATCATCATAACTTTGCCCTGATAGGCTGGATTTCGGGCGTTGATGCCGATTGCTGGCACCTATTTTCCTATCTTCGTCAGTTGACGAAGATGATTCCGGCCCGGCAGCCTTTGAATCCGCTAATTTCGCTGGTCTCCAAACCTTCGTAAGCCGCACCTCGAAGCGGAGCCGGGCACGGCGGAATCTATCGGTCCGATGTGGATTCGAAAACCATCCCGGAACCGGACCTTGGCGCCTCCCGGCAGCAGGTTCCGATCCGGGGAAGAACGCGCAGGTAGGAGGGCGCTCGTCATAACGCCCGCGATGAGCCCCGGCCAGCTACTCCTCGCATCGAGTCGCTCACGTGCATTGCCCGTCTCCGCTTCACCGGCGCAGGACGACTAACACATTTTCCGCAAATGCCCGGACAAATAGCGGATATCTCTACTGTTTTGCGTTTGACCTCACTCAGTTTTTCGTTGACACTCCAGCAACTCTGCTGTACGCTCTGAGCATGAATCGCTTGCCACTAGCCAGAAACCTCGCAATGATCGCAGCGCTCGCAACGCTGTCACATCCCCAGGAAGCGTTTGCGACTATGTACTGTCAGCATTACGGCTCCTGCACCTATTGCACGCTAACAGCACCTAACGGTTGTGTCCTTTGGGGATGGAGATGCCAGAACGGAGCTTGGGACACTGGCGAAACTTGTCCCGCCTTGTAGAGCCCGACTGCTACTCCGGAGCGGGTGCTCACCTGCGGCCTGCAACGGCACGGGTTCGTGGACAAAGCAACCCCTTTCCGCTAAAGCGACCGGAGCATCTATGTCCGTCGGCGGCCGAAACAAGACAAACAATATGGCTTAACCAATTTTTGTTATGTCCTCCTTCGAAAAGATAGCTAATATTGCGGTAATCCTGGCTGCGGTCGCTGTCGTAAGTACGAATATCTATGACCGCTTCACCCCGCGTGTTCCTGTTGCACAAGCGACGTTGGCCCAGAAATTTTTGGGTAAGCGAATGCCTCTACCGGACTCGG
Organism: Bryobacteraceae bacterium; assembly: GCA_036273015.1. Classification (GTDB taxonomy): domain Bacteria; phylum Acidobacteriota; class Terriglobia; order Bryobacterales; family Bryobacteraceae; genus BOG-234. The sequence goes on from DATAXN010000059.1 coordinate 2,268, forward strand.
TTCTCAGCGGCGCCAAAGGAACTGTCACTTTATTTATTTCGAAGGACTGCCACTTCTGTACCGCTAGCATGGCTTTTTATCAACGCCTCGCTGCTCTAAAGTCGCCGGACTCATGCAACATTAAGCTGGTCGCACTTGCTCCGAAAGACCATGACCTTCCTGAGGAGGTAGAGACATATCTAAGTGGGCATAATCTTTCAGTAGACGAAATAGAAGTGGTGGACTTCGCTAATCTGGGCGTGACGGGTACGCCCACAGTAGTTTTGCATGATGGTGCCCGACGAGTACAAGGCTTGTGGGTTGGACTGCTATCTGAGGCGAGGCAAGCCGAGGTCATCGCAAAAGTTACCTCCGTATGTCACGGCTAGCTACACAGACATCCAAGACTTTATGGCGATTTGTGTATTTACTTTGCAGGTCGTGTAACGCTGTTTCGGTCGTCTTTCTCTTTATTTGCGCATTGACCGTGAACGCTGGCGCGGCAGAAGTTACTCCTTCATTTGATGTTGCTTCAGTAAAGCCAGTGGCATCTATGCAGTCGAATCAAATAAATGGATTGCCAATCGACTCGCACGGCGTCGATTTTTGGCGCTTTCGTGGCGGCCCCGGCACCAGCAACCCAACACGAATCAACTACAGCCCCGTAACTCTAAAGATGTTGCTGGCGCGAGCCTACAATGTTAAAGATGATCAGATTAGCGGCCCCCGCTGGCTTGACGAGCGGCTCTACGAAGTCGTCGCTACGTTGCCACAGCGAACCGACATGGAGACCTTTCGATTAATGCTTCAGCAATTGCTGATCGAACGCTTCCGACTTAATCTCCATCGAGAGAGTAGGGTATCCGGAGTATACGTCTTGACGGTGGCAAAGAACGGCCCGAAGCTCAAGCCAGCCGAACCACCGCCGGAGCTTGGGAACGATGGCGAGCAGATGGAGGCGCTCCGCCGGAGCGAAATTGCCTTATTACAAGATCTAGCTGTTAAGGCTCAGGCAGGTACTTTGAGGACTAATCACGGCTTCGCGCTGCCAAGGTCTACAGTTGCCGACCTTACGGAGAAACTATCATCCGTTTTGGATCACTCTGTAAAGGATTCGACCCACCTGGAGGGGCAATACTCTTTCGAATTACACTGGGCGGATGATCGCTTCCTCCAACGGGCCGCGGCGATTGTGAGTCCAGACACTGTTGCTGATACTCGGGGACCGACGATTTTCGAGGCGGTTCAGGAGCAATTGGGTTTTAAGCTACAGTTGGAGAAACTTCAGAGCGACCTAATTATCATTGATAGCGCGGACCCGTCACCTACAAGCAATTAGGAAGAATCTACTCGACCTTGCTTGCAGCACCGCGAGCTCTCGTCAGCCATTCTCCGGTGGTTACCATTCCGCCCCCCGATTGTGTCGCGGGAGGCGCTGAAGGGGACGATCCCACTCTCCGTTCATTTATCGTTCTGGAGTCGGTGCTTAGTTGCTGTCGATTGCCTTAGTTCGTTGTATTTTGGATAACCTATGCAACATAGGTTGCGTGCTGAAGACCAAAGGGGATTGAATGTTTCGTGACAAGGTGTTACCACCCAATTCGGACGATACGCTGCAGTGGATACCAGTGCGAATAGGAGGCCGCTATGCCACGGTACGATGGCAGCTGGCTGATGCGAGTGTTTTCACGGCGCCCTTCTTTAATCTGGCGGTTAGCAGGCTTCACACGCGAGAACACGAGACAGACCTCGACGTATTGTTGGCTATAGCCGACCGCGAGCACCCGCGGTTTACGCCCTGCGGCCTGATAGTTCACATGACACGGTGTGGATCCACGTTAGTGCTAAATGCGCTAAAGGAAGCAGAAAGTGTCTCTGTTTTAGGAGAGGCCCAGCCATTTGCATTCGGAGCAGATGTAGCCGCTTCATTGTCGCCACACTGGTCCAGGATAGGGCTGGACGTTTTGCGGGCAAGCGCCCAGATTTTTGGAACGAGCGCTCTTGCAAAAACCAACGCGCTTGTAATCAAATATGGCGTCGCCGGCCTCAAAAGTCTCAAAGCATTGCGCGCTGCGTGGCCCCATGTGCCCTGTCTAATAATAGTCAGGAACCCAGTCGAGGTACTTGTATCCAACTTGAACCCCGTCGCCGAATGGCTTACAGAACGTTATGAGCTTAAAAATGTGGACGTTGTAAGCCGATTACGGACGCTCCCCATGACACGCGGTGTTACTAGCTCCGAGGCTAGCGACGAGGCGATGATCCAAGTCTGCGCTGAAACGCTTGGGGAGGGATGTGAAGCCGCGCTCTCCTGCATCGATTCATTGTGTACCGTCCTTGACTACGAAGATATTTGTCTCACCACCATCCTGGCGGTCGCGGAACGCTTTGGGCTGTGTTTCTCCGCCTCCGGCCGTCTGCGGCTTGAACAGTGTTTAACTCAGGACGCCAAGGCTCGACACCGTAAGTTCGTTAACGATAGCGAGCGAAAGCGTCAGGCAGCCACGAGCGCGGTCCACGAGGCCGTAGAAAAGTGGATGGAGGCTCCGTACCGTCGCCTCAGAGCCTTTCGCACGTTTTGCGCAGGCGTGAATGGCGCTACTCAAGGTGACTGATAAGCTTTTGCCGGGACGTTCGCAGGAGATTTTAAAATGGACACTTGGAACCTTAGTGCTTTGCTGGCCCCTCAATCCACAGAATCTTTTTATCGTGACTTCCTGGGCAAATTTGCGTTGCTGATAAGTAGCGCGCCGGACAAATGGAAACACATCCTATCATGGGACGACATAAGCGGCATTCTTACATATTCTGGCATTATCAGCCCGCGGCTTCGCTTGTACAAAGCCGGCGTAGAGGTTTCTACGGACACTTACCAGACTGACGATCCCAGTGGCTACCCGCGATTGCGCCTGTTGGAGGTCAACCGCCAGCTGCGCGAGGGCGCTACCCTCGTAATCGACTCCGCTGACTCCCTTAAGCGGACGGTGTCAGAGCTATGTCGTGGCGTCGAGCAGGACCTCTCCGTGCCAGTACAGGCAAATTTATTTGTCACTTGCTTGCAGAAATCGGCAGGGAAGCTTTTATGGAATGATTATGACATGTTTGTTCTGCAGGTCTCAGGCGCTACGTTGTGGCGTATATATGGGCCGACCACGCCATTCGCCACAAAGGTATCGTTACCTCCGGAGCCAGCAGGTAGTCCAGCATGGGAGACAAGTCTTGCGAGTGGGTATTTGCTTTATGTACCCAGAGGATATTGGTATAGCGAAACGACAGATGGCGGAGCCGAATTTCACCTTAGAATGATGTTTCGGAACCCGACTGCGCTGGATGTAGTGTACCGGTTAGTGGATGAGTTAAACAGCGTTCCGAAGATGAGAATGGATTATCCCATTTTTGGAGATGCTGACAGCCAAAGCCGATGCTTGACAATGATTCTGCATGAACTTTCTAAGATTGCTGAAGGACCTGGTGTGATACGAGGCTTTTTGAATGACATGCGCGTCATCTCTGATCCACGGGCACAGTGCGGATTGCCGTGGAGCGCTCTCTCCGATATTTCCGCTGCACCAAAGACGCTGGAAGTGATTCCAATGGTTCGTTTCCTCATCGCGGAGACCGTTCATCGAGCGTCGAACGAGAACGATGTCGAAGTTTTCCATGCAGGTCGGAATGTTAGGTTTAATAATGACGTCGGTTCACTTTTCGAACACATCTGCCTTCGCTGCCCAATTCCTCTGGGGGAAGTTTTGATGTACGGTGAGCGTACTCAACCGCAAGCGCAGGTGTTCGAGAACTTAGACATATTGTTACGCCATGACCTGATCGTATTGCGAGAACCGCGCAATCTCTCAAGTCGGTAATGATGAGATGAGACCGTAATGGTCGCAGTTCGGGCAGGACTTTATCGAGGTGCGCGCCTGGTGAACTGACCGTATAGTCAAAGCAATAATCACGCATTGAAAACACAGCACATGGCATGATGAACAATCCCCATGAGAAGCGATCGTTGGGTTCGTCTTTTGGCGTATGTTACCGGGCAGGTCAACCGCGAACGTCATGTGCTCAGGCGACGAAGGGCGACCTACGAGAAAGATCGGGCCATCTGAAAATATCCCAGCCCCGCACCTTGCAGCATCTCGACTACGGGCCGCCCAATCCGGTCCCATCGACGACCAGCGCGCATTGCCGCCGTAATTCCGGGCGGACGACCATCTCCCGCAGATGCTCCACCACCGGAGCAATTTCGCAATCAGCGTGAGGCGTTCCGGGATCCGAAGACGCCGAGCAGAAGCTTGTCCGCAGGCCGGAAGGCCTGCCCCGCAGAGCAGCGGAGCCGCAACCAAACTGAAGAAGAACGGCGTTTCACTTTTCCCGTACGATGTTGTTTATCGAGAACCACATCACACGAGAAAAGGAAACGCCGTGAACGAGTTTACCTCCCGATACAGTGATCAGATCAGTGGGGTCGTCACCGGCTTCGACCGACTTGTTTTCCGTGGGAACCTATCGCTGATCCACGATTCCGGCATGAAGGGATATCTGTGGGCCAACGGCATTGCCTGGAAGGATTACGCTCAGCACGTCAGTGACGTCAGTCAGCAGGTCAAGCGAGCTTCTCTGGCGCCGATGGAGGTTGCGGGCCGTCCCATCCGTTACCTGAACAACGGCAAAGAGAGCAAAGAGGAGATCGCCCGCGCTATCGCTCGGCAGGATGGCATCACCAGCGGGCCCATTTGTGCTCTCACAGCCGTTGAGCCCTGCCTGACCTGGCGAGTCGTCGGCAACCGGGAGACGCGGAAACTTCATCTGCTTCGCGGCATGCGGCAGTGCCTGTTTGTCTACCACTACTGGATCGACGAGGTGTTTGGCTTCATGAGCGCGCGTCTCCAGACCTGGTTCCCCTTCGCTCTCTATGTCTACATGAACGGGCGTGCCTGGCTGGCTCGACAGATGGATCAGGCCGGTATGCGCTACCAGCGCCACGATAACTGCTTTCCCTGGATTGAGGACTTCAGTCGCGCGCAGGCTCTGATGGACGAGCAACTGAAAACGGACTGGACAGCCGCTCTGAATGCCTGCGCATCCCGCATTCACCCGTTGTTCCCGCACTTAACCGCCAACTATCCGATGAACTACTACTGGACCGCTTTCCAGAGCGAATGGGCTATGGATATCGTCTTTCGCGACTCCGAGCAACTCCGGCGCCTCTATCCGCAACTGATTCATCTGGGTATGGTCGGCTTCTCCAGCCCTGATGTAATGCGCTTCATGGACAAGAAAGTTTCCTCCCGGGGAAAAGCCCTGGGCCCCGCGCATGAAGTGGTCAGCGATATGAAAGTTCGCAGCGAAGGCGTGAGGATCAAACACCGGCTGGGAAAGAACTCGATCAAACTTTACGACAAAGCCTATTCCCCACAGGGCGCCGTGCTGCGCCCGGAAATCACTATGAATGCGCCCGGCCAGTTCCGCGTCTTCCGTCACAAAGCCGGACAGGACGAAGGACCCATGCAGTGGCGACAACTGCGCGCCGGCGTTGCCGATTTACATCGCAGGGCGGAGGTCTCTCAGAAGGCCCTCGACCGTTACTGCACCGCTTTGGCCCGGGTCGACGACACCACAACACTGCGGGAAATTACCGCTCCGCTGGAAAAGCGGGTGCGGTGGAATGGCCGGCCTGTGCGGGCATTCCACCCTTTCGAATCCGGCGATCTGGAACTGCTGCGGGCGATCGCCCGCGGCGAGTTCACCATTAACGGTCTACGCAACCGCGACCTGCAGGCCCTGCTCTATGCCGAACCACCAGCAACCAAACAGGAGGCTCAACGCCGCTCCGCAGTCGTCAGCCGCAAGCTCAGGTTGCTTCGCGCCCATGGCATCATACGCAAACTCCCGCACACCCATCGCTATCTGGTCAGCGACAACGGCAGACTTCGGATCAATGCCATCCTATCTGCGCAACGCACTACCTCTCAGCAACTTACGACCCTTGCCGCTTGAAATCGTCGCACCGAACAAAGAAATCAAGGTCTAGTAATACAAAAACCAACACAAGAAATTGCGGAAATTCTCCACATTCCGCACCAGCAGAAACTCCGCTACATCCACAGCGGCTCCACTTCCGGGTCGATTGCCCTCTCCACCAGGTCCCGCGCGAACACGGCCGAACCGTTGTCGACAAACTCCGCCATATACTCCTGCTGAAACCACGCCGCGCCCATCTCGCGCCGCTCTTCTTCCAGAAAGGATGCCGCAATCCGCGGACACTCCGTCGCCTTCACGCTGACCCGCAGCCATTCCGGTCCGCTGTGCTCCCAGCATTCGTAAAAGAACCCGCGCTTGCCGTACGGCGTGCTCATCAGCCACAAATCCCCATCGCTCATCGCCAGCATCGGGCGCAGCGCCTTGTACATTGAGTCCTCCACCTGGGATGCTTCGTCGATCAGCAGCAGTGACACGGCGGAGAAGCCGCGCACCCTGCCTTCCTTCCCCGGCAATCCGACAATGCGCGACCCGTTCGGCAACTGCAGCGAGATGTCGTTATTCCCGTCGCTGTGAGTCGGAATTCCCGCCCGCTCCAGCATTTGCTCGGCTTTCCGCACCAGCTCGCCGCTCTGCCGGTCCGACGGACTGGCCACCAGCACCGTGCATCCCTTTTCGGTATATGCCCGATGTACCGCCATTGCCGCCGCGATTGTCGATTTCCCCCATTGCCGAGTGCAGTTCAGAATTCCCCGCTTCGCGCCCGACCGCAATACCTCGATTTGCCGATCGTCGGGCTCAAATTGAAGCCGTTTTCTCACAAATTCCACCACACTGTGACTGTCTGTTGGAGGTTTATCCACATTACATGGCGCACTCACTACCGCCCAATTGCCCCACACGCATCCCTTATACACCACCGTTGTGATCTCAGAATGTCAACTTCAACAAAACATTGAGTGTTTTTCGCGTGAACGGCCGATACTTAGTTGCAGAAGTTCACGTTGCCGCTCCCTCACGGTCACGGTTCAGCAAACCTTCCGAATTCCGCGCCGACGGTCCGGGGCCGGCTTTACCTGACTAACCCCACCGGCGGCTCCGACCGCCGGCGCTACAGTTATTGCGAAACTGCTCTAAACTGCCAGACAACCCGGATCAGGACCGGCATCAGAAGATGACTTGCCATCAACGTGGGAAGGATCTCCCAGGATTTACCCGGCAGACCGGTCCGGGTTTGCTTTGCCCCGAACACCGTCACGGAACACAACCCCAACAAGTTCTTCAGTTACCCCTCGTCATCCTTCTGTTGAGAGCTTCGTAGTGTGCCGCGCCGGAGCGCATATCTCTTCATCAGCACAAAAAAGACCGGAACCAGAATCAGGACATGCACCGTGGATGTCACCATTCCGCCGACGATCGGAGCCGCGATCGGTTTCATCACGTCGGAGCCGACGCCCGACTCGCGCAGGATGGGAATAAGACCGGCCAGCACCGCGGCCACTGTCATAAGCTTTGGACGGAGCCGGTGCACAGCGCCTTCGATGGCAGCGTCGTGAATGCCGCGGGCGTCAACCGGAGTTTCCGACAGCAATCTCCGGTCGAGCGCCTCGTGGAGGTACACGACCATCACCACACCGGTCTCGACCGCAATGCCGAACAGAGCGATATAGCCGACCCAGACGGCAACGCTGAAGTTGTAGCCGAGCCAGTATTGCAGGAGCAGTCCGCCCGACAACGCGTACAACGTGGGGAAGATAAGGACCACCGCCTCGGCGACAGAGCGAAACACCATGTAAAGCAAAAGGAAGATCACCGAGAACACCACCGGCAAAATGATCTTCAGCCTCTCTCGCGCCCGCTGCTCGAACTCGTATTCGCCCGACCATTTGAATGTGTAGCCCGGTGGAAGCGTCAGTTTCTCGCGAAGCAGCCGGTCCGCGCGTTCGACGAAGCCACCGTAGTCTTTGGTGTTGAGATCGATATAAACGTAGCCGGTCAGAGCGGCGTCTTCGTCCCGAATCATGGACGGTCCCTTCGAAAAAGACAGCTTCGCGAGGTCGCTGAGCGGAATCTGCCCGTTGGCCGGCGTCGCGACCAGGACGCGGCTCAGCTTGTCCGGCGTATCGCGAAAGTCGCCCGCATAGCGTACCGAGATCGGGTAACGTTCCCGTCCTTCGACGTTCTCGGCCACAGTGTCACCGCCTATGCCGGAAGTAATCACGCGCTGCACGTCTCCGACGGTCAGCCCATAGCGCGCCGCCTCGGCGCGATTTACCTCGATATTCAGGTAGAGACCCTCCGCAACGCGCTCCGAGAAGATCGATCGCATGTCGGGCATGCCGGACAGGATCTGCTGGATACGAGCGCCTGTCTGCTCGATCCCTTCGAGACTCGGTCCCTGAATTTTGATCCCGACGGCCGTTTTGATACCGGTCAGCTCCATATCGAGGCGGTTCTCGATCGGCATCGTCCAGGTATTGGAGAGTCCCGGAAAATGCAGCTTTTCATCCATTTCGCCAATGAGTTTCTCCTGCGTCATACCGGTGCGCCACCGATTTCGCGGCTTCAGCATGATCGTGGTGTCGTACATGTCAAGGGGAGCATTGTCGGTAGCGCTGTCAGAGCGGCCGATGGAGCCGAACACGCTTTCCACCTCCGGAAAGGATCGAATGACGCGATCCTGCTCCTGGAGCAACTGCGATGCCTGACCGATGGAAATCCCCGGTAAGGCTGTGGGCATGTAAAGAGACGAGCCTTCGAACAGCGGCGGCATGAACTGGCTTCCCATTTTCAGAGCGAGTGGGAGGGTTACGGCAAGGAAACCCAGATTCAGGAGGACAGTTGTCTTTGGAAATCGCAGGCATAACCGCAGAACCGGCAGATAGAGCGCCTGCGTGACACGCGAAATGGGGTTCCGGGACTCCGGAAGCAGCCTGCCGCGTATAAACAGAGGCATCAATGCCGGAACCAACGTGATGGCGAGCAACGATGAGAACCCGACAGCCAGTGTTTTGGTCCACGCAAGGGGTCGAAACATGCGTCCTTCCTGCGCCTCCAGCAGAAACACCGGCAGGAATGAGACGACGATGATGAGCAGGGAGAAGAAGATCGCCGGCGCAACCTGTTTCGCGGCGTTGAGAAGAATGAGCATTCGACCGCGCGCCACAGCAGCGCGCGGATCGTTTGCCTGCTGGGCTTCGGAGAGATGGCGATAGCCGTTTTCCACCATCACAATAGCCGCGTCCACCAGAACTCCGATCGCCAGTGCGAGCCCCCCGAGCGACATGATGTTCGAACTGACATTCAGGTAATACATGGGAACAAACGAGCCGACGACAGCAATCGGCAGAGTGAGGATCGGAATGAACGCCGATCGGAAGTGAAAGAGGAATACGACGATGACGACGCTGACAATGATCGCTTCTTCGACGAGGTCCCGCCGAAGAGTTGCAATCGAGTCGAGAATCAAACCTGACCGGTCATAACCGCTCACAATTTCGACACCGGCGGGCAGAGAGCCCGAAACTTCCTGAAGTTTCCGTTTCACTCCCGAAATTACGTTCAGGGCATTCCCGCCATAGCGCATTACGACGATGCCACCGACCGTCTCACCTGACCCGTTCCATTCGGCGACGCCTTCGCGGATGTCGGGGCCGAAGCTCACGCTCCCGAGATCGCGAACCAGCACGGGCGTTCCGTTTTTGTTGCCGACGGGGACGGTTTCCAGATCGTTGAGTGAACGCAGATAGCCCACACCGCGAACCATGTACTCGGCGCCACCCATTTCGAGCAGCCGCCCGCCCACTTCGTTCGTGCTGTCGCGAACGCGGTCGATGACCAACTGGAGCGGTATATTGTATTCGCGGAGTTTGTCCGGATCGAGCCGCACCTGATACTGGCGGACGAATCCACCGATGGCAGCCACTTCGGCAACGCCCGGAACGGATTCCAGTTGATACCGCAGGAACCAGTCCTGCAGGCTGCGCAGATCGGCGAGGCTGTTGCGATGGTTGCGATCGACGATGGCGTATTCGTAGATCCAGCCCGCTCCGGTCGCGTCCGGCCCGATGGTGGGATGAACATTCGCGGGCAACCGGCCCTGAATCTGCTGCAGGTATTCCAGCACTCGCGAGCGCGCCCAATACAGGTCGACGCCATCTTCGAAAACGACGAAGACATAGGAGTCGCCCAACATCGTCTGCGCACGGACACCCTTGACGCGCGGCGCAGCGAGAAGCGATGTGACGATCGGGTAAGTGACCTGGTCCTCTATGATGTTCGGCGGCTCCCCGTTCCACGGGGTGTGCACGATCACCTGAACATCGGAGATGTCCGGCAGGGCATCGAGCGGAATGCGCGCGATCGCCCAGATTCCCGCCATAACAAGACCGAGCGTGGCCGCAAACACCAGGAAGCGGTTTCGCGCGCACCAGTCAATCCAGCGGGCTATCATCACTTTCCCCCCGTGTTGACGTCAAGCTGCTTCTGCGCAATGGTCTGCCCGTTTTTGCTTGCGACAACCGTGACTTGCCACGAGCCTCCCATCCGCACTTGCCCGGGGCCTTCGTATATGCCTCCGCCCTTGTCCGCGAGTGTCGCCACAGTTCGCATCGCCGCCATCCCCATGGCCGGCATTGCGCCCATGAAGTAAGTGACTGTGACCTGCGCACCCGGCACCGGCGCGCCGTCACTCCCGGTGAGTTTGACCCGAAAGGCGTTGCTTCCGGGCTGCGGCGGCGAGGGGGTTGACGAGTAGTCGATCGAAATCCGACCGGTTTGTCCGTTCATCGCCGCGGCTGCACCCGCGCCGGGCGGCGGAGGAGCGAAAGAACCCATCGCCGCCTGTATCTGACTTTCGGAATCGATCAGGAAGTTCGCGGACGTTACGATATGCTCGCCCGCCTTCAGTCCTTTCACAACGGCGACGTCGTCACCCGCGTGAACGCCCGTTTCAATCTCGCGCGGCTCAAAATATCCGCCACCGCGATCGACGAAGGCAATCTGGTGAAGGCCCGTCTGAAACACTCCCGACGCGGGAATCGTCAATTGGCGGCCGAGAGGCGCGGCGATATTGAAGTTCACGAACATTCCGAGGGCGAGCTTCAGATCGGGATTCGGGATTTCGACCCGCACCCTGATCGTTCGAGTCGTCTCATCCACCTCCGGGTAGAGGAAGTTGACGCGGCCCGCAAAGCGCCTGCCCGGCCATGCATCGGTTGTTACGGTAACGGCGTCGTCCAACCTGACCCGGCCAATGTCGCTTTGGAACACGTGGCCCGATACCCAAACTGTCGAGAGGTCGGCGATTGTGTACAGATTCGTGCCGGGCTGAACGTAGACGCTGGGGAAAGCGGTGCGCTCCGTAATGAAGCCTGCCGCCGGCGAATCGATCTCGATTTCCCGTTGCGCGCTCCCCCCGCTGGCCAGGTGCGCGATATCGGTTTCCGGCACCTGCCATTGCTTCAATCTTTCGGCGGCGGCGCTGAGCAGGGAGTCGGAGCCGGAGGCAACACCGGGAACCGTACTGCGGCCAAGCAGGTCCCGATCCTCACGAGCCATCAGGTACTCCTGTTCCGTCGCGCTGATTTCCGGGCTGTAGATCGTGAAAAGCCGCTGTCCTTTCTGAACGGCCTGGTATTTCGCGTCCGCGAAGACCTGCTGAATCCAGCCGGAGAACCTCAATTGAACATGAGCGAGACGAGTTTCGTCCGCCTCAATGCTTCCCGTTGTTCGAATCTCGTCGTTGAGCAACTTGAGCTCGACCACCCCGGTCTTCACGCCGATGCTCTGCAGGCGCTGTGGGGTTAATTGAACCGGCAGCAGCTTTGGTTCGCCCGATTGCGTCTGGAGTTCATCGGAGACCGCGGGCGCGACCGGCGCGGGGGTGGTCGCAGCGGTGGTGGCGCCTGTTGTTGCCGAGGAGACCGGTCGAGGATGAAACCAGAGGTATGCCGCAGCGCCTCCGAGGCCCAGCGCACATATCAAAGTTACGAAGAATGCGATCTGATATTTGCGCATCATCAGTGAATCCTTACTCCGGCGATTTGTTCGATCCGGGCGAGCGCCGTCTCGCGGTCCGCCAGCGATTTCCAATACTCTTCGTCGAAGCCGAGCACGTCGCGAAATGCGGATAAGAGAGTTTCGAAATCCTGGTTTCCGGCCTGGTAGCCGGCCAGACCCGCGCGGAAAGTTGCCAGTGCCTGGGGTATCAAACCCTCGCGGTAGATCTTCAGCATCTGAGAGGCAGTATCAACGGAGATGACCTGGTCCCGGATATCAAAGAAAGCCCGCTGTACGTGACTTTCGTACTCACGCCGTGCGCGATTGAGTTCATCGACCGCCTGGGTCAACTCCGGATCGAGCCTGCGTTTTCTATAAATCGGCAGGCGGGCGCTGAACGTCAGCATGTAGTAATCACGAAACTGTTCCGCATTGTGCTGCCACATGTATTGAACATTGAAATCGGGATAACGGTCCCTGCGGGCGATTTCGACTTCCAGGCTCTGTTTTCGAACCACCTCCTGTTGGCCGGACACGTCGGGATTTTCGGTTCGGACGCGGGCCATCAGTTCATCGGCGGTGTAATTCAGGGGTGTCTCGGTAACCTCATCGACCGTGATGTCTCCTTCGCCGGGAGACCGATTGAGCAGCTTCTTCAAAACAGCCTGTTGGCTGTCCATCAGGCCGTGATGATGAGCAATTTCATTGAGGATCTTCGTTTTTTCCAACTGGGCTTTGAGGACTTCCTGTTGATTCCCCTGTCCGAGGCGATATCGGGCTTCCGCGATTTTCTCTATCCGATCGAGAAGCGCCTGGTCGCGTTCGAGAACTGTCAGAGTCTCCCGGAGATAACCGATCTGAAAGTAAGCAGCTGAGATTTGCTCGAACACTTCCCGCCGGGCGGCTTCGAATTTCTGTTTGCCGACAGCCGCATCGCGGTCCGCGGCTTCGGAGCGCAAGCGGAGTTTTCCCGGCCAGGGAATATCCTGCGAAACGCCGAACCCGACATAAGCAAAGCCGCTGTTGCTGAACCCGGCGAATGGCCGCGGACTTCCGACGGCAAACTGCTGGACGGTGACCTGCGGATCGGGAAGCACAGACACCTGGCTGGAGACCTGTGTTGAGGCCTGCCAGGCGCTCAACGCCGCGGCGATGTCGGGATTGCGATGCGCAGCCTCATCGAGCAGCGCGGCCAGAGACGCGGCCGATACGGCTGCGGCGCTCGCGAACAGAAGGAAGCATACTCCGATCAAAGAACGGTAAGGGTTCATCGATGGTCACCATGACTTTCCGGGACGATATTCAGACCGTCCGCATAGAGCCGATCCCAAACGCGGTTGAAGAGATCCGGCGCCAATGGTTTTTTCAAGTCGAATTCGACGATCTCGCGGTAGCCTGCGACCCGGAACGTCCAGGGATCGGAACTTGCGATGGTCTGAATGTCGCTCCAACGCCAAGCGCGACCATCGCGGGCGTTTGCAGTGAGGTAGTCGATTCCGTCCTCGCGGAATCGCAGGCTCCCGTTGCTTCCACCGAAGCGATCTCGCCGATGTGCCGGAATCTCGGCAATCGACGGGGGATTGGGTTCGGGATCGCCGTTCGTCACGGGCCTGCCGACGCGTGCGGCCAACATTCCGGCCAACGACGGCGGAATTGGTTTGGTCAGCGTGAAGCGAAACCGCTGTTCACCAGGCTCATGCCAGTGACGATTCTCATAGTCTGTGACAGTCAACTCCGCGCTCCCTGTGAGATCAAATGTCTTTACCTCCTCGTACGACCAACGGTGGGACGCTTTCGGGGAGTGGAATTCGATTCCCGCTTCGTCGATTACCAGCGTGCCGATAATCGGCTTCCGCGGGAGGCGGTGCAACTTCGCGGGCGATTCAAACGCAATCGTGTCCGCGTGGACGGTGTCACCGTAAATCGCCCAGAGCGCCGCGCTCATGCACCAGGCGGATAAAACCTTCCTTCGAATCATAGAAGTGAAAAATCCTCTCCCTCGCCTCCGGAAATTCCGGGCGAGATCAAACGTCAAAGGCTCTCCGCGTGCAGGGGTCGGCACGCCGTTGCAGCGCCCTGCCAATGCGGGGACGGACCAATCGCAGACGGGATTTGAGAGTGCAGCCGGAACGACTAGATCAGAAGGGGGAGATTGCGGTTGAAACCGGGAGGGGAGTCCGGTGGGGAAGCCGATTGATTGAAGTTCGCCCGGATAATGGCCGGGAACTGCCGCGTCACGTCAGGAATGCCGATTATTCCGACGAATCCAGGGCCTTGAGTCAGACAGATGTGCGAAGGCTTTACGGGTGCAAATTGGCTGCCGGACGGAACGGTAGTATTACAGCACTCGTCCGCACCGGCAGTCGGAAGGCATTTGCCTTTCGCGCAGCAGTCCGCGGCTTTGGCGGTCATCATGCCCGCAAAGCACTCGACCGGCCTGAGCAACAGAAGGACGGTCAGTACTGTGAGAGCAAACTGGGCTGCCCTACGCATGGAACTTAGCGTATCAGACCGCGGAGGCGGAGAATATTGTCAGAGGTTGGCTGTCAGAGGTTGGCGTCACCTGACGCGAACCTCGCTTCGCACGCCGACTATTTTCCGTCTACCGAATAGACGAGGAATGCATTCCCCGCCATGCCGCCCCACTGGCCATAGCCGGAGTTCACAAAGACCATTCCATTCACGACCGCCGGGCCCGCAGCATCCATTGCGCCGCCGTGCGCGGGTTTACCGTTCACCGTCGGGAACTCGCGCTCGGTGTCGGTGTCCCATAGAATTGCACCCGTTTTCGTCGAATAAGCGCGCAGATGTCCATCCACGGAACCCGAGAAGACCGCGCCCGGAATCACCGTCACCGCCGCCGACTGTTCCGGAGAACAGTCGCTCCTGCCGGCGGCGCAGGGGATCGGTTTCGCGCTCCAAACGATTTTGCCCGTCCTGAGATCGATCGCGGAGAGCCCGCCACCTTTCATCGGATCGAGCGTCATGCGGTATCCCGCCGGCAATTTCGGGTCGGCAACAACGCCGATGCCGGGATTGGAGATCGCCACATAAACGTTACGGCCATCCGAAGCCGAGCCCCACTGGCTGCCTCCCAACGGACCGCCTTCGCCCGCGCGTGTCTGCCAGAGGATCTTCCCCTTTTGGTCCGGATCAACAGCATGCGCCATACCGGACTTTTGAGCGATCACGAGTGCCCGTTTCCCCCTTCCGAGACGAACCAGAATGGGAGGCTGGCCGAAATCGAAGTCGGGACCGCGCTCTTTCGGGCAATTCGTCAGTTGTGGCGTGCCGCAACTGTTGTTGAAGGCATCATCCATGGTCAATTGTTTCGACCACAGCAGTTTGCCGGTTTTGAGATCCATCGCGAGAACAGCGTCGCTGGTATCGGTGGGCGGGTCGGAATAGTTATCGCCCGTGGCGACGTACAGAACGCCCAGTTGTTCATCGATCGTAGGACTCGACCAGACGCCCGCACCCGAGGGACCGGAGTCAGGGGCTCCGGCCGGAGTTTTATCGTCCGGCTTGGCGGGTTCGGGAATGGTGAAGGTCTGCCATATTTTTTTGCCTGTGGCGGAATCGAGCGCAACCACACTGCCGCGGAAGGTACAGCAATGATATTTCGGATCGCCCGCCAGCGCTTCTTCAAAAGAAGAGAACCCCTCATAGACCATACCTTTGTAATACCGCGGCGTTGCCGTGCCCAGGGTTGAGAAGTGGTCTACCGGCTTGTTCTTCCATATCAGCGCGCCGGTCTGTGCATTAAGCGCATAAAGCGTCGCACCCCCATCCACGAGGAAAACCGCCGGTGCGCCATTGGCTTCCCCGAAGGTCACACCGGAGCGAAGGCCGGGAGCGGCCTGAAATCCCCAATGCATGCAGCCGGTGTTGGCATCCAGGGCATACACGGCGCCGGTCTGGCTCGTAAGATACACGCGACCTCCCGCGATCGTGGGCTGCGATCGCGCCAGCGTAACATCGCCGAGATTAAATGCCCACTTCAATTTGAGCTTCGGAACATTGCCGGCTGTAAGACCCGCCGCCTTCGCATCCTGGAAGCGCGAGTTCGTCACGCCCGGGCTCCAGCCATTCCACTGCGCGGCATTGCTGGACGGTGAGACGGTGGCCGGTGAGACGGCGTTCGCTTGAGGCGCCCCGTCGCCTTTGCACGTGGCTGTAAAGGACGGAGCCGTCGCCTGCTTTCCGCCGGTCGGCGCAATGTAGCCGATGAGTGAGAAAATCTGCACGGTGGAGAGACCCTCCGTCTGGCTCTTCATGACGCCGCTGGTAAGGGCCAGATAAATGGCCTCGCCGGTCATCCCTTTGATGGTGGTGAGTGACGGGACGCGCGCCGCGGGCATGTCGTGACACTTCATGCAACGCTCCTTATAAATCGCGGCTCCATCCGATGCCGCCGGTTCCTGCGCGGAGAGCAAACCGGGCATAGTCAAAACGATCGTCAAAACGATCAGACACACGTATCGCATAGCATTTCCTTTCCTGTTTGAATTGGTGTTTTAAAGCGGTGGCCGGTTCCCTGAGCCGGACCGCGGTTTGGTCAAACGATTACTAAATGAAATCCTTCTTTCGCGACTGAAAGAAAAACGTCAACGCCAGAATCATCACAATTGTGCCGAATTCGCAGGCCAGAACATTGCGGACCGCCGAATTCCAGAGCGGGAACGGAGAGTTGAAACCCGCGGCCACTGACGGAATGCGGGCTATTGCATACCAGACAAACCAATACGACGAACTGCAGACGACATTGGCGGCGACGCCCCATCCCTCTTTTTCACCGACCAGGGCGGCAGCTGTAATCAGTACGAAGCCGATAAAAGGGAGAATCGCCAGAATCAGGCTCATCGGAATCCAGCCGAGCGGAATAACGTGCCGGACCTCAATGAGCACTCCCGCCGAAATCAAGAGCATCAGCCAGGGGATCAGGAATAACCCCAGCGTCGATATCAGCTTCGAGATCGTGTACTGGATCGATGAAATCGGAAGGCTCATCAGGAAAGGCAGATTTTGCCTCTTCCTCTCATTAATAATGCCGAACGGCAGCATATGCCCCATGAGGATCAACGCCATGAAGAACCAGACGCCACCGAGAACAAATGGCGTTTGGCCGCCCCACGACACAATCACCAACGCGATCAGTCCTCCCAGAACGCTTAGGACGATGAGCGGGCGATTCAGCCGCCAGTCTTTCAAAATCAAATGTCCGACTACGGAATCCCTCATGCGTTCACCTCTTCTTCACGGCTGTGCTCGACGTTCGCGACAAAGATCTCTTCGAGGGTCATGTTCTCGATGCGCTGAATTCGCGCGCCGGCGTTCTCATAAGCATTCGCAAGATCCGGCACGAATGCATTGGCCGTCGCGACTGCCAACCGGCCTTCCTGCTTCACCTCAATGATTCCAGGCAGAGCCGGCAGCCGGATTCCCAGCGGCACTTCCAGACGCAGCCGCCGCCAGCGGTCGAGATACAGCTCTTTATCCATGGAATCGATAATGCGGCCCCGGTCGATGAACGTGATCTGATCCGAAATCTGCTCCACATCCTGCGTGTTGTGCGACGAGAACAGCACGGTCCGTCCCTCATCGGTCATCGCTGCCGTCAGCTCGCGCAGGATTTCGTGCCGGGCCACCGGATCGAGGCCGGTCGTCGGCTCATCGAGCACCAGCAGCTTCGGTCTTCGCGCCAGAATCAGCAGAAGCGTCATTTTGACGCGCTGCCCGTGCGACAACCCTTTGATCTTCTGTTCCTCCCGCAGCCCGAAACGTTTGAGGAGCATCTGTGCATAAGCATCGTCCCACTCGGGAAAGATCGACCGGATGAAGTCCATGTGCCAGCCGATCGTCAGCAAGTCATAGAGCCGCATATCTTCCGACGCGAAACCAATGTCCCACTTGGCGGCCACCTGCTCCGAAGGCATTTGACGACCCAGCACTTCGACTTCGCCGCGATCCTGATGAACCAGGCCCATCAGGATGCGAATCGTCGTGGATTTGCCCGCGCCGTTCGGCCCGATCAGGCCCATAATCTGCCCTTCCGGCACTTTCAGGTCGATTTTGTCGAGCGTGAAGAATTTGTATTTCTTCTCCACGCCGCTCAGTTCTATGGCGAACTCGCTCATATAGTTTCCTTTTCCGCCAGGCGATCACCGGCCTCGCGCAGCCGCTCTTCCAGATCCTCGGACCGTATGCCCAGTTGCGCTGCAATGCGCATAGCCTGTTCCAAGTGCTGCTGCATCTCCTGCTCGCGCAGTCGCGCCGCCAGGCCCGGTTTGGTCGCCACATGCGAACCCTTCCCGTGCTGCGTAACGATCACGCCTTCCCGCTCCAGCTCCAGATACGCCCGCTTGACCGTGATCACGCTGACCTCTATGTCGGCGGCCAACTGCCGGATGGAGGGAATCACCTGGCCTTCAACCCAGTCCCCGACGGCGATCCGCTGTTTGATCTGCTCCATGATCTGCAGATACATCGGCCGCTTGTCGGATTGGGAAATACCGAAGGCTCCGTTCATCTGTATATACTCAGTATACTCAGTATCGAAATCCTGTCAAATCTTTTCTGCAAAACGAACCGAATTGCGATCTAAACCAATGTTCTGTAAAGGCTTATAACTCGCTACCGAGTCATGAAGCAGTGCATTTCCGTGATGGTGAGATTGATGAGGTCCCGGTGATCTCCCGGTGTGCAGCCTCGATTAGAAAGGAGCGATCGCCAAAGCCGACCCTCATCCAGACCTGCCCAAGTCCAGTGGGTTTGTCGCCCGGAATAGAACAGCCAGATCCTTCCGGAAAACCCCGCCGGAATCATGCGTCTGAGGTCTTCACCTACAGCTTTTTCGCTGGAAGCGCCTTGCGTCGTCGCGCTGCCCCGCCTGCAACATGGCCAGCCTGTCTCTCCATAGATCGCGCGCTCGTGCCAGCCTTCCATCTCGTTATAGAGCCGGAAGCCTTCAATCACGGACGCATGCACCAACAGCAAGTCGGACGGCGCAACATGCTGCCGCAGATATGGAATCGCGTCGGCAAAATCTTCGATCGGCTGGTTCTCGTGATTGCGCACTTGCTTCCAGGCGGCATTGGCGCCGATGGCGATGACGATCAGCCAGGCCACCGAAGCCACTAAACGTGGCGTCAAACGTCGGCGAGTGAGCCAGTCAAATAAATCCTGCGCAGTCATCGCCGCGATCAATAAAAAGCACGGCACCACAAACAATCGCGTGCGCTGACTGACTGGATACCAGTGCAGCGCATCGGCCGCGGCCAGCAAAAGACAGGGAAGCAGCGCCACAAACTGCATCCACTCACGCGTCCAAAGGAACCGCACGCCGGCGATCAGGCACAGAATCACCACTGCCAGTAAACCCGGGGACAGACGTTGTGCGCTCTCGATCCAAAACGCCCGCAGATCCGGTGAGAGATTCTGCCGAATCAGCACCAGATAGAGGACAGTGAGTACACCGCCCGAAATCAATACCAGCGAGCCCGCTCTGCGAAATCCACCACGCGCGAAAACGGCGATCGCAACCCCAGGCAGCAGGAAAACGCTCGACCACGCCAGCGGCAGCGCCACGATGAATGCTCCCACCAGCCACCAGAATCTCCGCCGGACCGGATCCCGCAGATAGAGAGCCGTGCACAGAAGAATCGCCGTCGACGCCGCCATTTCCCCGCTGTATTGCTTGCACGTGCGCGAATATTCGATGGCAGTGGGATGGAACGCCATCAGCGCCGTGGCCACGAATGCAAACGGAAAAGACATCAGTCGGCTCGACGCCACCGCCATGCACGCAACAGCCGCGAGTTCCAGCGCCAACGGCACGATCCGAAACGCAACACCGGACGGGCCGAATATATCGACTACGCCTCTCGTCAACAGAAGAAACAGCGGAGGCGTGGTCTGCAGCCAACTCGGGTAGTAGAACATTCCGGAGAGCGACGAGGACATCACGGAATTGGCTACCCAGGCCTCGTCCGTCCACAGGCTTCGGTCTATGCCGTAGATGCCCAGCGCCAGGGCCGATAGTATGAGCAAAACGCCGGCGACGCGCACCGGTCTAGAATAACCCCGGCAGAAGAGCTCGCGTCGAGCGTTGGTAATCGACCCATGCGGCGCCGAAGGCGTCGGCCAATTTTTCCTCTTCGATTCGGAGCTTGCGCCAATAGGCGAACGCCGCAAGGGCAAAGCCGATCAGCGCGTGAAACTCCCCGGACACAACGGCCGTACCGGCATACATCGAAAGAAGTGCGGTGTAGATGGGATGCCGCATGAAGCGATACGGCCCCGATCTGATCAGTTCATGATCCACTTTGATGGTGACTCTTCCGCTCCAGTTGCGGCCGAGGTAATAGCGCGCCTGAATCGCCGGCAGAAGCCCGCAGAACTCGATGGCAAGACCGAGCGGAATGAGCATCGGCGTCGCTGGAAGCCAGCGTCCGGTCAGACCCCGCACCGGCACGAACAGTAACAGCAACCCCACGTTCACCAGGGATACGTGCAGCATTCGCGACATGCCCGACTCCGCACGCGCTTCCGGAGCCGCGTTCTTCGCCGCAATTTCCCAGTAAATGGCAAACACAGCCCAGATAATGGCCGCAACCCACAGCGGCCAATAAGCAATGTAGATCGCTCTGATGTGATTCCGCCACTCCGCAGTCATATGGAACACCCGATAGAGGAGCAGACCGAGGATCACCACCCAGATTGCCGCGCGCCTTGCGTTTGCGGACTGATCGTTGGCCATTAGCCTACTTTAGCCAGGTTCTCTGCCTTTGCGTTTGCGGCCCTCGTTTGCGCGAAGATAAAGCGATGGTAGTCTCCCGCGTAATCATCCCGCTCCTGCTCCCCGCCTTCGCCGTGCTCTGCTCCGCGGCGGACAACAAAGTCGATACTTCCCGCTACCAGGCCGCCGCCAACAAGCTGATCGACGCTGCCCTCGCGGACGAGGCCGGGTTGAACCGCCTCGAATACCTTTGCTATCGGATCGGCAACCGCCTGAGCGGCTCGGCTGCTCTCGACCAGGCGATCGCATGGGGCGCCGACGAAATGAAGAAAGCCGGCCTGGCAAACGTACGCACAATCCCGGTGAAGGTCCCGCATTGGGTGCGCGGCCGCGAATCGGCGGAAATGCTGGAGCCATTGCAGAAACCTCTATTCATACTCGGCTTGGGCGGCAGCATCGCCACGCCTCCCGCCGGCATCACCGCGGACGTCGTCTCAGTCTCCGATTTCAATGAGCTCGAAAAGTTGGGCCGACGCGCAGTTGAAGGCAAAATCGTTCTGTACGACGCTCCGTTTGTTACCTACGGCCAAACCGTCCTCTATCGCTCCAACGGAGCATCGCGCGCCGCCCGGCTCGGCGCCGTGGCAGCACTGGTCCGCTCAGTCACACCCCGCAGTCTGCGCGATCCCCACACCGGCGCGATGCAGTATTCCGCGTCCGATCCCCAAATCCCCACGGCTGCCGTTTCCGTCGAAGACGCCATGTGGATCCACTCGCTCACCCGCGCCGGCCAGCGAGTTCGCGTCCGTCTGACGATGGAGGCGCACACGGAACCGGACGCCGATTCCGCGGACGTGATCGGCGAAATCACGGGTCGCGAGAAACCCGATGAAGTTGTCGTCATGGGCGGGCATATCGATTCGTGGGACGTCGGACAGGGAGCGCACGATGACGGCGGGGGCATGCTCGCCGCGCTCGAAGCGGCGGCCCTGATCAAAAAACTGGGCCTGCAGCCGCGCCGCACTATCCGCGTTGTCTTCTGGACCAACGAAGAAAACGGCGGGCGCGGTGGCGTCGCCTACCGGGATTGGGCCGCCTCACAGTCAAACAAGCACACAGCCGCGATCGAGATGGATGGCGGCGCGGAAAAACCGACCGGATTCGATCTCGCCCTCAGTCCGCGGCGGCCGCGCGGGTCCAATCCCCTGCAACCCAACGCGCCCCAACCGAAACTTTCGTCCGACTGGATGCAGCGGGCCGCTGCCGTCGGATCCCTTCTCAAGCGCATCAATGCTGCCAAAATCGAGCCCGGCAACGGCGAAGCCGATATTGAGCCGCTGATGGCGGATGGCGTACCAGCCTTCGGGCTCCGCACGGTCGGCACCCACTATTTCGATTACCACCATACGCAGGCCGATACCTTCGACAAGATCGTGCCCGGTGATTTCAAACGCTGCGCCGCCGCCATGGCCGTGATGAGCTACGTACTGGCCGACCTGCCGTGACCCAGGCATCAGCGGAAATCAAGTAAACTGGAACAGAAATGCGCAAATCATTCGTACTCGTGGCAGCAGCCACGTCGCTGTTTTCAGGATTACTTTTTGCGACGGGCGCACCCAAGAAGGACGCGGTGCCCCGCAAGGCGTCCGAATTTGTGTTCAACATGATTGACGGTCCGCAGAAGTTGCTCAGCGGCTATCGCGGCAAGAATATTGTGCTGGCACTCATGTATACGACCTGCCCGCATTGCCAGCACACCTCCGAGTTGCTGACCAAAATACAGGCCGAATATACCGGCAAGAACGTCCAGGTTCTCGGCGCGGTATTCGACAACGGCGCAGCCGGCCGGCTCCAGCAATTCAAGGCGCAGTTCGCGCAGAACTATCCTCTCGGTTACTCCAATCAGGACTCCGTGCTCCAGTTCCTGGGTCTCCCTCCCACGGAACCATACTTCGTGCCGATTCTCGTTTTCATCGACAGAACCGGCACGATCCGCAGCCAATATATCGGAGACGAAGCGTTCCTTTCGCACCAGGAAGTGAACATACGCGCAGAGATCGATAAGATGTTGGGAACCGCATCGGCTGGTGTCACCAGAGCAAAAGCCGCGGCGGCCAAACCCGCCCCGAAATCCTGACAGCTTTCCGAATGTCCGGCTCACAGGTCGTTCTGCACGCCGTGAAGCTCCGGGTTCCGGAGAACTCGAACATCGTTCTCGGCCAGAGTCACTTCATCAAGACCGTCGAAGATCTCTATGAGGCGATGGTCAATTCGGCGCCGCAAATCAAATTCGGAATTGCCTTCAACGAAGCGTCCGGTCCGTGCCTGACTCGCGCCGAGGGTAATGACGAGGAACTTCAGAAAGCCGCGCTGGAGATCGCGACATCGGTCGGCGCCGGACATTTCTTCGCCGTGGTCATGCGTGATGCGTTCCCGATCAACACCCTGAAGGCGATCCAGTCGACGCCGGAGGTCTGCAGCATCTACTGCGCAACGGCAAATCCGGTCGAAGTGATCGTTGCTGAAACAGAACAGGGTCGCGGAGTGATGGGAGTGATCGACGGATCGTCGCCCAAAGGCGTTGAAACGCCCGAGCAGGCGTCCGAGCGTCACGCCTTCCTGCGCAAAATCGGCTACAAAAGGTAACCGGGACTGCGGTAATCGGGACTTAAGTCCCGACTACCTTAATCGTAGACGAAGTGGAGCACCTTCTTCAGGTCTTCCCAAGATTCGCGCTTCGCGTTCTGGTTGTAAGGCCGCAATAAATAAGACGGATGATAAGTGACCATAAGCGGAATCTCGTGCCACTTATGCCACTTGCCTCTGAGCTTCGTCACTCCGTCCCTGCCGCCGAGGAGCGCTTTCGCCGCCGTCGATCCCAGCGCGCAGATCGCCCTCGGTTGAATCGCCGATAACTGCCGAAACAGGAACTGCCCGCAGATTTCCATCTCGTCCGGCTCCGGCGTGCGATTCTCCGGCGGACGGCACTTCACCACGTTGCAGATATAAACATCTTTCCGCTTGAGCGGAATGCCTTCTTTCGCTGCCGTGCCGTCGATCATCTGCGTCAGCAATTGACCCGCGCGCCCCACGAAAGGAATCCCCTGCTCGTCTTCATCCGCTCCGGGGCCTTCGCCGACAAAAACCAGCTTCGCCTTCGCGTCCCCATCTCCGAAGACGATCTTATTGCGGCCCTTGCACAGCCGGCACCGCGTGCAGTCTCCGATATCCGCGCTGATGCGCTCCAGCGTGTCGCCATCCGGAACCAGGCTGGGTAGTTGAATGTCTGCAGGAATAGATTTCATTTCAGAAACCACCTGTGCTTCGCGGTGATCAATGGGCGCCTCGCGGCGATAAATCTGTTTGATGCCGAGATCCCGATAGAACTCGAGCCGCTGGCGAAGGTCGTCGGGACTCATTCCGGCGTGCTCATTTCGCGGCGCTGACGGCGCGCCGCAGCTTCAGAATCCGACTCAGGATCTGGTCCGCGACTTCCCGCTTCGACGCCCGCGGCAGCTCGATAAATTCGCCGGTTCGCAGCACAAGCGCCACTTCGTTCGAATCCGATTCGAACCCGGTTTCAGCCTGCCCCACCAGATTCGCCACCACCATGTCGCAGTTCTTGGTCTCGAGCTTCCGCCGCGCCTCGCGCTCAAGATTCTCCGTTTCCGCCGCAAAGCCGATCAGCAGACGATCGCCGCGCTTTTGCCCCAGTTCGGCCAGAATATCCGGCGTCGGGTCCAACTCCAGCGAAACCCGCGCCGACGTCTTTTTGATCTTCTGCTGCGATTCGACCGACGGTCGAAAATCCGCCACGGCCGCGCACTTGATCACAACCGTCGCCGGCTCCAGGTTCGCGAACACCGCATCGCGCATCTCGGACGCCGTGCGTACCGAAATCACTTCCGTGCCTGACGGAGGATTCAGGCTCACCGGCCCGCTGATCAGAATCACGCGCGCGCCGCGATCCATCGCCGCCTGCGCGAGCGCGTATCCCATCTTCCCGCTGGATCGATTGGAAAGGTACCGGACCGGATCGATCGGCTCTTGCGTCGGACCCGCGGTCACAAGAATCACTTCGCCTTCCAGATCGCGCTCCCGAAGCTGAACCACCAGCTCGACAGCATCCACAATCTTGTTCAATTCCGCCAAACGGCCAGGCCCGTAAGTACCGCAGGCGAGAAACCCGTCGTCCGGATCGACAATCGTATGCCCGCGCCGCCGCAGCGTCTCCACGTTCGCGCGAACCGCGTCGTGCTCCCACATGCCCGTATTCATCGCCGGCGCCAAAACCACCGGGCCTCGAAACGCCAGGTACATCGTGGACAGGAAATCGTCGGCCAGCCCGTGCGCAAACTTCCCCAGAAGATCCGCGGTCGCGGGCGCAACCAGCAGAAGATCGTTTTCCTGCGCGACGCCGATATGCTCGACCGCGCTCGAAAGAGTGGCGTCACCAGAAGAAGACTCGCCCGACGAAGAATTTGTGGAGGGAAAAAGCTCGGTGATGACCTTGCGGCCCGTCAACGAAGCGAACGTAAGCGGCCGGATGAACTCTTCGGCGGCTCGCGTAAGCACCGCCTGTACTTCGTGACCGTTCTGAATGAGCGCGCGGGCGATTTCGGCAGCTTTATACGCCGCGATCCCGCCGCTCACTCCCAGAACGATGCGCATTACTCAAACGATTCGGCCGCCGGGATTTCCGTCAGAATAATGTCAGCCTGGATCTCGTACTTCACGAGTCCCCGCCGCGCTTCTTCCATCGCGATGACAGTCGATTTCTTCGAAGAAGTTGGCAGCACCGGGCGATGACCGCCCTGCAGTTGGCGGGCGCGCTTCGCGGCCACGATGATAAACCGGTAGGTGCTCTGATCCGGATCGTCCGGAATCGAGCAGTGTGCGTTATTGCGAGGAGGTGCGTCTGTCATTACTCTCTATACTCCCTTGTTCATGCTTGCCTGTCCGAAAGTGTCCAGTATCGGCTGGATCTTTTCCTCAATGCGGATGCGTCTTACTCGCTCAGCTCGAACGATCGCCTTCAGGGTTTCCACCGCGACATTGAGATCGTTGTTCACCAGCACGTAATCGTACAGGCGGTAATTGCGAATTTCCCCGGCCGCATCGGCCAATCGCCGCTGAATCGTTTCCTCGGCGTCCTGGCTCCGGTCACGAAGCCGTTGCTCCAGTATCTCCCGCGACGGCGGGAGCACAAAAATACTGACGGCATTCCGTATCCGCTCCTTTAATTGTGCCGCACCCTGCACGTCAATGTCGAGCAGGAGGTCCTTGTGCTGTGCTTTGGCGTTTTCGAGCACCCCGGTATGAGTGCCGTAATAATTGCCGAAAACCTCGGCCCACTCCAGAAATTCTTCGGCTTTCAGTCGCCGCTCGAACTCTGAACGTTCAATGAAATGATAGGCTTGGCCGCCAACTTCGTGCCCACGCGGCTTCCGGGTGGTGTAGGATACGGAAAAAGCGAGTTGCTTATCGTCCTCCAGCAACCGGTGCACCAAGGTCGATTTCCCGGAACCCGACGGGGCCGAAATAATAAAGACAGTCGTCATTCGATGTCGTTATTCAATGTTGAGCGATTGTTCCCGGATCCGGTCGATTTCCGCCTTCGCCGCCAGTCCCAGATCGGTCAGGGTCAGGCCGGTTTCTCCCAACCCGCCCGTCTTCGACAGAATCGTATTGGTCTCCCTATTCATTTCCTGCAGCAGAAAATCCAGCTTCTTGCCGGTTTCCCCTTCCGCCGCCAGCAGCGCTTCGGTCTGGTCCGCATGCGTCTTCAGCCGTACCAACTCTTCGGCGATATCGCTGCGCTCGGCCAGCATCGCGGCTTCCTGTGCAATCCGGGTCGGATCGATCTGCGCGTTGTTGATATTAGAGCCGCCTAACATCTCGGACAACCGGTCCTGCAGGCGCTTCTGAAATGCCGGAAGCGCGCGGCTGCGGATGTCCTCCATGCGGCTCGCCAGTTCGCGCAGACTGTTGGTCCGCATGAGAATTTCTTTCTCGATGGCGTCACCTTCACGGACACGGAACCCATCGAGTTCGTCGATAGCCAGCGCGGCCGCGGCAAGGACCTCGGCCTCCAGTCCTTCGATCTCCGCCGGAGCCGCTCCGGAGCCGCTTTCCAGCATGCCCGGCATCCGCAGGGCCTGATTGAGATCGGGCTTGCAATCGATGCCGAAGCGGCCCGCGGCGTCCTGAAAAGCTTCCAGCCACGACCGCAGCAAAGGCTCATTGATGACATTCGCAACCGCGGGACCCGCCGCGCGCTTCAGAAATACCTGCACCTGAACATGTCCGCGCGCCACGCGCTTCCGCAGCGCCGTCCGTAGAGCGGGCTCCGCGCCGTCGAACTCCATCGGCATGTGGATATGCATGTCCAGACCCCGGTGGTTCACGGTTTTGATCGATAACGTAAGTTCCCCAAAGGGCGTGGATCGCGAGACTCGGGCAAAGCCGGTCATGCTGTGAATCGGCATGAGGGTTGATTTTCGATTATGACATCGAGGGGTGGCGCAGGGTCTGCATTCGACCGCGCGGCTCACTCCCGCCCGTCACGCCAACGAGCCGTTTGTGCAATCCGTCCTCGTCTCACAGACTTCGCCACGCCGCAAATCAGGACACCAGCAGGGTGCTAAAAAGCTCTTTTCGTTGCCGCTTGCTGACGCGGTTCAGCAACTAACCCGCTTCGCCGAACCGCGACTGTAAAGGAGTGGCAAGGAGCCTTCTTCAGCACCCTGGTGGCGGCTTTTGCGCGAAGCAGCTTACATCGACGTTGACGTGCGGTCGTGACTCATTCTCTCGGAATTTGCGCCTGCGATCCCGGCGCAAAAAACAATAAGTCCCACCAACAGGCTGTTGACGACGCGGCCCGAATTTGCGGTATAACCGTAAACCCAGGGCGATATGAAGATCCAGATGCCGAGGATCGAATTTAACCAGCTCAGACCGGTTTCGGCAGGCCGATTCATCCGGATCCGGGCGAAGAGGAAGATCAGCGCGCCAACGATCCAGCTGTTCCAGGCATTCGAATTTGCGAACGCGCCATAGATCCATGGAGAAAAGAAGAGCCACAGCCCGGCGAGAAGAGCGATAAGGCTGGCGCCGCGCGCCCAATGATGTGTCCTGGGTGTCATTGCATGTACCTCCTGCCTATTTAGACGTGTGGTCTTTTCTGCCGGGTTCGGCCAGCCCGATGCGGCTCGGTTTAAGAAGATACAAATCGAACACGCGCGCGCGGCAGCGGGCAATGCCGCCACAGGGCGAGCTATGGCTTTCCGAGCACCTTTGTCAGATCGGTCTTCGATGGAATCGCCACATCGAAGAACCCCACCATCATCTATCGGAGTGGCTGTAGTATTGGTGTCTGGAGCTTCGAGAATGCGATATCGGCTGCTCATCCTGTTCGCGGTCGCCTCGACCGGGGCGACGGCACAATGGTTGCACTACCCCACGCCCGGAATTCCCCGCACCCGCGACGGCAAACCGAATCTCCACGCTCCTTCGCCGCGAGCCTCCTATGGAAAGCCCGACCTTTCCGGACTCTGGCAGGTGGAACCCACGCCTTTCGATGAAATGACCCGCCTGTTCGGGCCGGGCCTTGATACTCTCAGCGTCCCTGGCGACGACATCCGCACGGTTTCAAAATACCTTTTCAGTATTTTTGCGGACTTCAAACCCGATGAGGCTCCCCTCAGGCCCGAGGCAGCGCAAATCACGCGGGACCGTATGAAGGATGGCGGGCCCGCGAATCCCACAACGCGGTGCCTGCCTGCCGGTATTCCCTTTGGAAGCCTCCTGCCGTTTCCCAACAAATTCATTCAGACTCCAGGCCTTATCGTCATCCTGCAGGAAGCCGACGGCGGAGTGCGCCAGATCTTTATGGACGGCCGCAAGCATACCCCCGACCCGCAGCCATCCTGGATGGGGTACTCCGTTGGCAAGTGGGATGGCGATTCGCTGGTGGTCGATACGGTCGGATTCAACGATAAAGGTTGGCTCGACGGATCCGGCCATCCTCACAGCGAATCCCTGACAATTCAGGAACGGTATCAGCGGCGGGACTTCGGGCACATGGATGTACAAGTCGGGGTGGACGACCCCAAAATGTACACGATGCCCTTCAGTATCAAATACACAATGGATCTGGTCCCGGACAGCGATATCGGGGAATACGTCTGCGCTGAAAACGAAAAGGACCGCTCTCACCTCGGCAAACTATAGGGCGTTTACTCGTTTGAAGCAAAAATGGATTGCGGGGGCTTGTATTGGGTGGTCAGCGGTCTCGCTGCAAAGTAGTGGCTCGAACGCGTTTCCCCTCAGTTCTTATCAGTGCCGCGGCGCTCAATGAACTGGCGAGCGCCAGCCCGGCCGCCACCCACAACACAGCGCGGTAGCCAGTCACAAATGCTTCTCCGATCGCCTGGCGCCCGAGCGGGTCCGCCGTTTCGGCAGCGGCCAGCTTCGATCGCTGATTCTCGATTTCCTGCTGTACCGCCGGCGCCAGCCCGGAGCTGCCCAGGCGCCGGTCCAGAGTACTCTGGAAAACTCCGGTGAGCAGCGCTCCGAAAACCGCCACGGCCAGCAGACCTGCGATGCGGGATACGGCGTTGTTGATCCCCGAGGCCGTTCCCGCGTAGCTTTGTTCTACAGCGTTCATCACCGTTGTGGTCAGCGGGGCGACGCTGATCGCCATGCCGAACCCCAGCACCAGTACCGCGGGCAGAAACGTCGTCCAGTAGGGACCGCCAATACCCGGCCGTGCAAACAGCGCGAATCCGGCGGCGGCGATCAGGGGGCCGACCACCAGGGGAACCCTGGCCCCGTATCGATCGAGAAGTCCGCCGGACCAGCGCGACAGCACGAACATCAACAGTATGAAGGGCAGCAGAGCGGCCCCTGCTTCCGTCGCCGAGTAACGCTGCACCTGTATCAAGTCCAGCGGGAAAAAGAAGAGCATGCCGCTCAACGCGGAGTAGAGAAACAAAGTAAGCAGGTTCGATCCGCTGAAATTGGCGGAACGGAACAAACGGAGTGGGATCATCGGCGACGGCGCGCGCCCTTCCCAATACAACAGCGCAATCAGGGCGACGGCCCCGACCGCTCCCGCGACCGGCATCGATTCGATCAGGGAAAAGACGACTCCACCCAAGCCGAGCACGGCTAACACGCCGCCCGGCCAATCGAACCCCTGACTCTGATTGCCGGCGTTGCTTTCCGGCACTTTCCACAGAGCAACCAGCAAAACGACGAGCCCGAGAGGAAGATTGATGAAAAACACCCATCTCCACGAACCGTGCTCGGTGAACCATCCGCCAAGTACGGGGCCGATGGCCGCGATGATGGACGTGAAACCGGACCAGGTCCCGATGGCGCGGCCCCGCTTCTCCCTGGGAAAACTCGCGCTGATCAGGGCCAAACTGCCGGGGACAAGCAGCGCCCCGCCAATTCCCTGGATGCCTCTGGCAACAATGAGCTGGAGGATATTGGGTGCGAGTCCGCACCAGGCCGAGGCTGCGGAGAAGAGTACAACGCCGGCTGCAAAGATTTTCCGGCGGCCGTAGAGGTCTCCCAAAGATCCGCCAATGAGGAGCAGCGCCGCCAAAAACAGCGCATAGGATTCCACAACCCATTGAACGTCCGCCATGCTCGCGCCCAGGGCCTTTTGCAGCGCCGGCAGAGCCACGTTCACCACCGTGCCGTCGATAAAGGCCATGCTCGATCCCAGGATGGTCGCGGTCAGAATCCAGCGGCCGTTCGTTTCGGCAGGGTGCTCACACGAAGCGGCGAGAATCGCGCCTTCGTCGCAGGGAAGTCTGGCGATGCCGGCCATAATCCATTCTCTGCCGGAGGAGGATTGCGCAAAGCCTGGTTCCGGTCATCCGCATCGCTACGCCGGATTGCCTGCATTCGCCAATAGGTATAGAGGTTAGCCGGAGTATACTCATTCGGGGAGAAACTCGAATGCGACAACTCTGCTCTACTCTTGCAGCAATCACGGCGCTCACGGCAGCCGCCCTTGCCCAACAAGCAGGCCCCTACAAGGTGCTCAGGTCGGCAAGGGTCGGAGGAGAAGGCGGTTGGGACTATATATATGCTGATGCCGCCGGTCGGCGTCTGTATATCCCGCGCCGGGGAGCACCCAACGCGGCTCCGGCCGATCAGACGCGGTTGTCGATCTACAATCTCGACACGCTCCAACTGGTCGGCGAGATTACCGGCGTCGGGGGCCAGGGGACAGCAGTCGACCCGAAGTCCGGTCACGGCTTCACCAGCAGCAAACCCATCTCGATGTTCGACCCGAAGACGATGATGCCGATCAAGACCATTGACGCGGGTGCAGCGCGGCCGGATGGTATCTATTTCGATCCGTTCAATGAGAGGGTCTACGTCTTCAGTCACCCAACCAGGGACGCAACGGTGATCGACGCCAAAGACGGCGCCGTCCTTGGCACTATCGATCTGGGCGGCGTGCCCGAGCAGGCAGTGGGCGATGGGCAGGGGATGCTCTACGTCGTCATGCAGGATGCGCAGGGCAGTGTTACAGCCGTTGATGTCAAAACGATGAAAGCGGTCGCTCACTATCCGCTGGGCGACAAAGGCCGGTGCAACGGTCTGGCAATCGACGTGAAAAACCACGTCCTGTTCGCGGCATGCGCGGTCTCGGGCAATCCTCCAGCCCAGCCGCCCCAGCCGATGATGGTGATCCTGAGCGCGGTGGACGGAAAGATTCTGGCAAACCTGCCGCTGGCGGGCGGCTCCGATGGCGCGGTATTCAATCCGGCGACAATGGAAACTTTCAGCACGCACGGCAACGGCACATTGACGGTTGTCAAAGAGAAGAGCCCGACGAGTTTCGAGGTTGAGCAGAATCTTGACACGATGAATGGCGCTCGGACGCTCACGCTCGACAGCCGGACAAATCACATCCTGACCATGAGCCAGGAGCGTGGGCCGGCGCCCGCCGCGCCTCCGCCAGGCGGCGGGCGGGGCGGATTCGCACCTCCCATACCGGGCTCCTTCACCATCGTGATGGTCGGCAAGTAGGAGCGCCGATTTCGGCTTGCGAGGCTCACCCGGAACGAGTGTCTATCCAAAAGGATGTTCGAGCGACGGGCTGGGCGTGGTGAGGAGTTCGGCGCCGGTCTCCGTTACGTGCAGATCGTCCTCAAGGCGGATGCCGAACTCACCGCGGATATAAATTCCCGGTTCGTCGCTGAAGATCATTCCGGGCTGTAGCGTCGGCCGCGCCGGCCAACCGTACATGTTGCCCTTTACCAGGTAGCTCCACTCGTGCATCTCCAATCCGAGCCCGTGGCCGACCCGGTGAGTAAAGTATTTGAAGCCCGGACCGTAACCACCATCCACGATGACCTTGCGGGCGGCAGCGTCCACAACCTCATTCGGCGCCCCTGGTCTTGCCGCGTCCAGCGCAGCCTTTTGCGCGCGTCGCACGATCTCGAACACCGCAAGCATCTTGTCTGTCGGCTTGCCCAGCACGAACGTCCGTGTGATGTCGGAAGTGTAGCCCTCGACGCGGCATCCATCGTCGAGCATGATGATAGTGCCTTCGCGGATGGTTTGCAGCGCCCGCGATCCGTGGGGCGACGCAGTGTACTCGCCAATGTTGAGGCTGGCCTCGCCGGAAAATCCGACGCGCGCGTAGCCGGCCTGAATCAGCGCGTTCACATCCCGCTGAGTCATGCCCTCTTCAAGCGCTTTATAGACGGCCTCGTAGACGCGTATGGTCGCCTGTCCGGCGAGGCGCAGGCATGCGATCTCATGGGCATCTTTGATCATGCGGCAACCCGCGGTAACCGGTGTGGCGCTGACGACCTGAAATGCCGGCGCCCCGGCATGGGCGATACCATCCGCGAAGACGAACTTGATGGTCTCTTCAACGCCCACTCGGCCGCGGGTCACACCCCGGTCCTTCAGGCCCTGAATGAGCCTGGCGTAAGGGCTCTCGTCCTCTTGCCAGGTGCGGACGTCGGCACGCGCGAAGGAGGTGCCCGCTAGCAACTCGTGCGCGCGATCCTCTTCAAATGCCGGGCACAC
Organism: Bryobacteraceae bacterium; assembly: GCA_036273015.1. Classification (GTDB taxonomy): domain Bacteria; phylum Acidobacteriota; class Terriglobia; order Bryobacterales; family Bryobacteraceae; genus BOG-234. The sequence goes on from DATAXN010000059.1 coordinate 35,032, forward strand.
GATAAAGGGATTCGCCTTCGCCGGAATGACAAGGGCCCAGAGCCGCTCGCCTCCGCCGAACTGAACGTTGGCGAAATAGAGCGCCGATGCGCCGCCGGAGAGCACGATGGCATCGATTTTTTCGGTTGCCATCAGTTTTCTCGCTCTTTCCAGGCGTGCCTCGCGTTCCTGATTGCTGAAAGGCCGAATCTGGCCCGTCATGGGCGGGAGAGCCTCAATAGACGGCGGGATGTTGCGGGACGGCGCCGCTGTCTCCTCACGCTGCGCCCGGGCAGGCGACGCAAGAGCCGTGGCGGCCGCCGCCGTAGTAAACCCCATAGAAGTAACTCCCATAAAGGAGCGTCTTGACAACAATTTGGTTCCCTCCCAACTCCTTGAAGTTGATGGCGGCTTCCCTCCCCGCGGCGGGCCTATCTTCGATCTTACGCGGATACGAATGCAGGTGTGGCGGAAGGCGGAAACGGCTAACGGTTTATCTCAATTCCCTGATGGTTTTTCGACGCGATCAATGATGAAAATCTCAACCGCGCCTTTCGTCGATTCCAGCTTCAACCCCAACTGATCTTTGACAGCGGTAAACAGGTTCGGGAAAGTCGCTCCGCTGTCGGGCGTCGGGGGCCTGGAGCCAGGGCCTGGAGCCTGAAACTCGTCGGGTGTCCAGTCCAGCGTAAAATCGAAGCGGCCTGAAAGTCCGGTCCGATCGATCACCGGCCGGTCCAAAACATTACCCTGCAGCCCCATGGCGAACTCCTCCATGGTCATGTTTCCAGCCGTTAAATGCCCATGTGGGTTCCCTCGCATGGTCGGCAGGCCGTTGGGATCGCCTGTACTCGGGGTGAGTTTGGATCCCGAATTCCGCACTGTGAGCGCGTAGATGGCAAGCTCCTTCTTCTCGCGATGGAAGCGGAGAGTGAAGCGATCGGCAAGCAGCTTCTGCACCATCATCATGACCTGCGCTCTGCTCGGAGCGCCTGCCGTATCGGCCTTCGCCACAATATCGAATCTGTCGGTCCCGAACCATGTCGGCCCGCCTTCGATCTGGCTCGGATGAAGTCCGTATCCAAGAAGCATGAGGCCTTTCAGCGACGAATTGCGCGCCGTAAAGCGGCCGCCGGGGTTCATTCCGGATCCGCCGCCCCGGGCGTCCGGCGGGCTGGGTTTGATGGTAGCGAGTTCGAACGACGGTTTGGCATCCACGGGCATGGGCTTCTCCGTCCCGGTGATGTCCTGAGCGAACAGCGCGCCTGCCTGCAGCACCAAGGCGATCGCCGGTAACCGAATCCATCTCTTCACAGGTGAATCTCTTTGTCTGTATTGTGCCGGTATGGGTTACAAGCCCGGCTTTGAATGAGACACCACCCCGAGCATGAATGTTCCATGCTTCGCGCTGTTAATCCAGGCGCTCGGAGTTGATCTCAATAACGTGCCGGTCGGGATCGCAGATGTAGATCTGCGGGTACCCGGCGGTGGGATGGGGCTGCACGATCATGCAGTACGGATCGTCAGGTTCGGCATCCTCCCGGTAGCCTTTCGCGCGGAGGAACTCCACTGCCGCGTGATAACTCGGTACGCGAACGGCGAAATGGACATCGCGCGTGTCGAGTGGCTTTTGACGGAAAGTGGCGCGGCCGTGAACGATCAAGTGCACCTGCTGGGAATCGCCGACTTGAAACCAGGCGCCTGGAAAATTAAACGGTGGCCGGGGGATCTCTTCGATCGACAGGATCTCGTGGTAGAACTTTCTCGACCGCTCGATGTCGGTGACAGTGAGCGCAACGTGGTGAATGACGGTGATTTCCATACCGGCAATCGCCAATCTACTACAGTTTGCCTGCCGATAATTACCGATAAGCGTTTTCCAATCTTGAGATGAGCCTGAAGGATGAGGGTAACAAGCGGGATTGATTCTCCTTTCGTTTTTGGATTTGGGAAACAGAAAACGAGCGTGGGAAAGTGGGAATCCTGCTTTTTGGATTTCCACTTTTCCATGC
>DATAXN010000060.1:0-35560 GCA_036273015.1 Bryobacteraceae bacterium
TTCGCCTTCTTCAAGGCCACCAGTCGATCCCGCTCGGCTTGTGTCATCAGTAGTTGTCCTTCTTGCACCTCCCCAGCCTGAAGGCCGTCAATAGGACATTTCTACTTTGCGCAAATAGGACATTATCATTTTGCGCCGACACCCTCCGCAATCACATTGCCCATGTGACCCAGTAAGTCCGAAAATATGTCAGCGCCGATTTCTGCTGTTCGAAACAGCTTAATCTCTATCGGCAGACGCTCAATTCCGCGAGTGGCGAGCAGATCGAATCGAATACCCTGATCACGATATTCGCGCTGAACATCGAACTCCATCTGCTCGAAGACTCGTGCGACCAAGTCGGTGAAGCGTGCTTCGAGATTCCTAGAATTGTCCGCCATATCCCCCATCATTCTCGCAGGGAAGACGGCATTCAGCGAAAACGGGTGGACCCATTTTTTTGCGAAGTCAAGCACCGGATCATCGCTTGAAACGATATTCCTCGGAGTTCGTTCGGGGATGGGTCGGGCATCCCGTGACTGTTTATTCTGGATCCGATCGTCTCCCGGACTCAAGTTTATTGAGCGAAGCCCCGCGGCAGTTGTTCGGGTCGAGCGTCAGCAGCAACCCTACGGTGGCAAGCAGTATGTTGCTATATCCACGGCCCGCAGAAGTCACTCTTGCCGCGCGGCTTCACGAAGAAAGAAAGCGCGACAACGGCTTATTGCTGGCCTCTTCCCTGCCCGTCACCTCGGCCGCTCCGGCCCTGACGCGGAGGCAGCGTACCGCCTTCGGCCAGGATCTTCATGTTGTCCAGAGCGGTTTTGAACTGCGTCGCGCGGCGGCCCTTATCTGCTTCCCGGGTGGTATCGACTGGGCGGTTGTCGTACCCAAGCAGCGTTCGAGTCATTTACGACGTACGCCCATACACCTTCGACCGGTTATTCCACGACTTTATAAATACGTTCGTCCAGAGGTCCACCGGCGATTGGCGCAAGGAGGTCCCGATATTCCTTTGTGTGAGTGGCGCTCGCATGCTTGTCGACTGCTTTCGCGGTCTGCCATCCTTCGATAACCGTGAAATGATTCGCCCGCATCGTGTGTTGTAAGACATCGAACCGGAGATTGCCCTCTTCCTTCCGACTGGCTTCGGCCAGCTTGCGAAGGAGGTCCGCGGCATTTGTACCCTGGCCGCCGATATCGACATGTGTGATCACGAATGTGTTGCGGCTGTTTCCGTCATCGTGGCCAGCGCCCAGCGACAGAGTCTTGTAAGGCCGCTGGTCGTAATCGCTCAGCCTCATTGAGTCGATCGTCGCTCGGAAGTCCCTGACGTTCGCCGATGCGGCGTGGGTCTCGATGGCTTTGTTGTCAGCCCACGTTTCGATGATGCAGAAGTGTGCGGGGCGTCCGGCCTGCTCGAAGAACTCGATTCGCCGGAATCCGTCATCTTTGCGGCTGGCATCCCTGTACTGCCTGATCGCGGTGATCGCCGCGGTTCTGGATGCGGGTGCGATATCCACGTAGGCAACAGAATAAGCGGCGGCGGTTTCCGGAGGCGACTGCGCAAGGGTCGGCAGCGCCTGCGCGCAGAGAAGGACTGTGCCGATCAGTAATGGGAACAGTCGACGGATCGGGCATTGCGCGCATGTGGCCATCGTCAGTTCTCCGAGGGCTTCTCCACCCGGTCCACCACCATCACGTCGGCCTGCGCCTTCACCGCCTCCAGCTTCAACCCCATCTGCTGTTGGATTGCCGTGTAGAGGTCCGGATGCGGCGCGTTGTCCGGCGCGGGCGGCGCCTTTACCCCCTGCGTCGAAAATTGAAATTCGTCCGGCGTCCAGTCGAGCGTGAAATCGTAGCGGCCCTCGATGCCGGTCTGGTCCACTACAGGCCGGTCCATCACGTAACCCTGCATGAAGTTCCTGAAGTTTCCCATGTTCGCGCTCCTGCCCACCACTGAACCCAGTCCGCGCAGTCCCAGTCCCGCCAGCCCGTCCTGATTGGTGCTTTTCGTCATTTTCGAACCACCCTTCGCAACAGTGAGCGCATATACCGAAAGTTCCCTCTTTTCCATATGGAACGAGAGATGGAAGCGATCGGCCAGCATCTTGCGAAGCATTAACTTCCATTGGTCCAGATTGGGCACGCCTTCGCCGTCGGCTGTCCCCTCAATGTCGAACTTCTCGCTTTGCGCCCATGAAGGCGCGCCGGCCATCTGCCGCAGGTGCAAACCGAAGGCAAGAGTGATCAAGTCGGCGACGCTTTCATTGATGACGGTGAAACGGCGTCCGCGCTGGCCGAATCCCTTGTCCATCGGTTCGCGCCGGTTGGTGGGTTTGATAGTGACGACTTCAAACGACGGATCGGCATCCGCCGCCATCGGCTTCGGCTTCTCGGCAGCTTCCGGCATCGCCCAGGCTGTCTGGGGCGTCGCGAGCTCGAGCGTCAGCGCGAACGTCGCCTGGCCCTGCGTCCATGTTCCCGCAATTGTCTTCCCGTCGGCGCTCATCTTCCCCTCAAAGCCGCCGCCCATACCTGGGATCGCAATTTTCACCGCGTGATCCCGCAGCGTCACCGAACTCGCGGGAAACGCCTGCGCACCCTGATCGATGCTGACCATCTGCGCCTTGAGCGCATCGGCTTCGGCGGTTGAAATCCGGAACACCACGCGGAGTTCGCCACGCGGAGCCTGCGGCATCTTCAGCGTTCCCTGCCACGTCCCCGGCAAACCCTGCGCGAACAGCGGAAGCGCCGAAAGCAGCACAGTCGCTAACTTAGTCATACAGAAATTCCAGGCGAATTAAGGTCGCTCGTGCGGGACATTCCCGGCTGAGCGGGTGTCCACAAACAGCGCGTTTACCAACCACGGGACAGAGGACGACGCCTTATTGCGGGCCTCTCCCCTGGCCACCACCACGGCCGCCTCTGCCCCGACGCGGCGGCAGCGTGCCGCCTTCGGCCAGAATCTTCATATTGTCCAGAGCGGTTTTGAACTGCGTCGCGCGGCGGGCCTTGTCCGCTTCCCGGGCGGCGTCGTCGGCCTGCACACCCTCGTCGATAACCACCGTATACATCAATTTGGTGGTGGTTGGGGTGAGCGCCTGCGCCTCCAGCGTGCCGTGATACATGTCATAGGGACGCCCCGGCCTCGTGGGCTGGGCATAGGTATACGACATTGCCGATCTCCCGACGATGATCTCCTGAATCGCACCGTTGTTCAGCGACCGCACTGCGCCAGCCTCGCCTTCTTTACCCGACGTCAGCGTGCAGGTAAGACCCAGCCATTCCTGAATGTCGCAGTACTTACCGACGCGCGCCCACACTTCCGCGGCCGGCTTATTCACAACGATTTCCAGCGGAAACGCATAATACATCGGCGTTGGGGCTGCACTCGCCCCGGCCGGCGCCGGCGTCTGGGCTATCGCAACATTAGTGACACCGGCGACCGCGAGTGCCAGACCGGCAGTTATTTTTCTGAGATTCAGCATCAATTTCTCCACATGAATTAGACCACATGAATCGGGGGCTACTCGACAAACCAAGCGGCCCGATGCTGGTCGACGACAAAGCGCTCACGAATGCCGCGACGAATGGCTGACCTACCTGACCTTCGATCGTTCCAACGGAACATACGCGCACGAACCGGAATGCGCGTTATTTCCGATATGCCCCACCAAGGGGGTGGTTGGTGTGGAAATACTTTTTGTACGCCTCGATCCAGTTCACGGCAATCTCACGCTGGGCCGTTGCGAGATCCAACTGGCCGCTGCAGACCATGTCGCGGAGATGATCCTCAAGCGCATCCTTTACCTGCGCATTCCACACCGTAGTGGCGTTTGACTCGGGCCATAGATTATGAATGTCGTCCGCGCCGCCAAGCGCAGGGGTGATCAGATAATCGACTTCATAGGCACGAGGCTCCGCACCAGGAATCCCATATTCCCGAAAGACTTCTCTTTGGATCGCACGCGAGACCTGCTTGTTTTTGATGCCGGACCCGCGGCAAACCTCCTCACGGCCGATCAATACCGCGGCGCCGGGCGTGAGATCGGCATTGGGAATCGTGAATGTCGCTGCCTTTACGCGCGGCGGCGAAATCGCGGGCCAGACAAGCCAGGAGAGCATTCCGAGACCGGCGATCGCCAGAGCGCTGAACGACCAGCGCCACGATGGATGACGGAGCCAGTCCTGCCAACGGCTCGGCCGCGTTTCCGCAAGCCGGCCCATGCGGGCCTTCAGCAGCGCGCGAGGTCCATCCACCGGCGTGACCTGGACGTCAAGCGCGCGCTGGTAAGTCCGGACAAAGCTGACGACGGCTTTATCGAGTTGCTGCCTGCGCGCCCGGCATGTCCAACAGGCCGCAAGATGCGCTTCCACTCGCGAGGCGGCAGATGACGAAAGCTCGCCGTCGGATGCCAGCAGAAGTTCATGATCGGAGAGATGGTAATCGTCACGCATAACTCACCCTTCGGTAGCGCGACTGATGCGCGCCAGAGATCTTCCCAGGGAAACCGAGACTGTACTGATCGAGAGATCGAGAATTTCCGCGATCTCTCGATAACGCAGACCCTCGGCACGAAGATAGAGGCAGCGGCGGTCCTGATCCGACAGGGCTTCGACTACCGCGAGGAGGGTCTTCTGCGTCTGTTTATCCGAAAACTGGGCCTCCGGATCGGGACCGGGATCAGCGATGCACTCATCGGGCTGAATCGAGACCGGAGACATGCTCTGTCGATCCCGTTGATCGTCCCGGCGGCGCCGCAATGCCAGATTATGAGCGACGCGGAAGAGCCAGCCCTTGAGATTATGACGCGCTCTTCCGCGCCGCAGATGCTGAAACAAGGCAAGAAAAGTGTCCTGAACGATTTCTTCCGAATCGGCGGGGAACAGCATAAAGCTGCCGAGATAGCGAAGCAGGGGCTTGCGCATTTCGTCGAACAAGCTCATAACCTCCCGCTCCGTTGGCGAAAGCTCGTGGATTCCGGTTGCTTCCTTCATTTCCAGGGAAACAATCGTCTTCGGCTTTGTGAACGGTTCCGTCATTCCGCGAATCAGCCTTACCCCAAAACAGAGTTTCTCAAAAACGGAAGCGAAGTCCGCCCCACGCGCCGATGGGAGCGCCTGGCGCGAAGAAGGTCGAATTCCGGACCGGGAAGTCTTCACCTGGCGGCGCGGCTAACGGACGCCCTATGAAATTCCCGGCATTGTCATAAGGTGTCGGCCCCAGCTGCGCGGCCGTGTAGTAGCGATGGTTCAGCAAATTGTCGATCTGCACGAAAAGCTGAACGCGCTTCTGAATCTGGTAGTGAGCCCCGAGATTCACCACTCCATAACCCGGTGAAAAGCCTTCTCCCAGGTAATAGAGTCCGTCGGGCTGGTCAAGGTTATTTTCGTTGCCGCGGGCGAAGGAGCGGCCGATCGCGTCGAAATCCAGATCGACGGAAAACTTCGATGTGACCTGGTAGTCCGCCCAGGCCTTCAGCATGTTTCGCGGAATCTGGGGAATCTGGTCGCCAGGGACGATGCTGATGTTGCCCTCCTGCCCCGGGCCGCCGTCGCTCAGGCTGTTACTGCTGCCGCCGATGACTTGCGGAGTCTGGTAGGTCGCATCGAGAAACGTGTAGTTTCCACCGAGCGTGAAGTGTTTGAACTTACCACTAACGCTGATTTCAGCCCCCTGGCGAAGCGTCTTCCCGAAGTTCAGGAAGTAGCCGAATCCGGTTTGCTCCGAGGCCACAAAGAGAAGGTCGTTGTAGTTTTCGGCGCGGAACCAGCCGGCGCTCCAGCGCAGGTTGTTCTCCCCTATATCAGGCAGCGATCCGCGAAGGCCGGCCTCGAACGTGCGCGTGACAACCTGTTTGAGCGGCGGATCGCCAACCAGCGCATTCGGCAGATTGCAGGGCTGCGTCGGATCCGCACAGCCAAGCTCGATGGACGTGGGGGCGCGATTACTTTCGCTGTAGTTAAAATAGACGCTCGCGTATTTGCGGGCTGCCCACGTAAAGCCGATGGCGGGATTGAAGCGGTTGAAGACGTAACTGCCGTTCAGCGACCCCCGGGAGCCGTCGGTGACGAGCGGAAGCCGATCTACATTGTCGATAGCGGCGCGGTTATAGCGCCCCGACACAGTGAGGGCCAGAGATTTCCCCAGCGAGATGGTGTCGCCGATGTAGAAGCTGGAAGTATTGACACCCCCGTGCAGATTCACACGGTTATCCACAGGGACGCCATCCTCATTGGTGCTGCCGTCTTCGAAGACACCGATGGGCGTAAAGGTAAGGCGGTCCGGATTGAGATAAGCGAACTCCGTCCCTTGTTGGAAGATCGTACTGCTGCGATCCCAGACAGCGCCCGCGGTGATGCGATTACCGGCGACGAGCCAGCTCAACTGTCCGGAGAGTCCCCAGTTATTCTGCTTGTCGTAGGTATTCCCAATGATGCCATCGCACTTTTCGACCGCCTCGTCGTGCTCGAGCCCCTGCGCGATACACCTCCAGAAAGGAAACGGCTCGGTAGTGGCATTGCCGGTCGTCGGGAATCCCTGGTAACCGGCGGCAGTAAGAGCGGCGATGTCGCCGGCGCTCAGGTTATAAAGCGATTCGCCAAAGGAATCGTCGTTGAGATCGCCATTGGTGGTGTCGGCACGGATGTAGCGGAAGTATGCGTTTCCCGAGAGGACGAGATGACTCGTCATGTTGTGGCTGAGGCTCAGATTAAAGGACGGCGAACGGTTCCAGGTGATGTCGGGGACGCTGTTCACGCTCGACCAGTTCTGCGCGAGAAAGCGCGTATCCTGAAGGCCGTTACCGGTAAGCCAGTTGTCCGCGTATCCGAAGCTGAGGAAGACCGAGGTCTTTGCATTCCGCCATCCGGCCTTCGCAAAAGCCTGTCGTACTTCGGACGGTGACAATTGCCGCCATCCGTCCTCACGGAACAAATCGCCTGCGACATAGAGGCTCAGACCTTTCGAGTTGGACCAGCCATGCTCGATTTGGCCTTCCCGTCTTCCGAAACTGCCACCGCTGATCTGAAGCATAGTGCCGGGCGCGCTGAATCCGTCCTTCGTGTCAATAGAGATCGCGCCACCCAGAGTATTGAGGCCGAAGAGGGGATTCGATCCCGGAATCAGGGCCATCTCGGAGATCGCGATTTTGGGAATGAGGTCCCAGGCGACGATGTCGCCGAAGGGCTGATTCTGGCGGACGCCGTCCATATAAACGGATATTCCTTCGGGTGTTCCCAGCAGCGGTGAGGCGGTGTAGCCTCTGTAGTTCAGGTCCGGCTGGAAAGGATTTTCCTGATTCTGGTTTATGTGAACCGAATCCATGCGGCGAGCCATGTAATCGCTGAGATCGAGCGCGCCGCTTTGGTCGAGGTCGTGGCCCGTCGCAGTCTGAACCGGTCCCGGGATTTGGTCTATCGGGAGATCGGTCCCCGGAAGGGGCGACGATTCGATAACGTCAACCCGGGATGCCTGCGAGGCCAGCGACAACGTGATCGTTTGGGAGACAACGACGGACTCCGGAACATCAATTGCAATCGACTGCGTCGCGAACCCGATCCTGGAAACGTCCAGGCGGTAACGTCCGCGGGCCAACCCACTGAACGTATAGGTTCCCTGGGAATCGGTACGGAAAGGCTGGTTCCCACCCGGCCCATCCAGATTGCCGGATGCATCGACCGGCGCGCCGGACGGATCTTTCACCTCAAGGTGGATCTGTGCAGCCGGTTTCTGGGCGTTCAATAAAAATGAGCCGGAAATGCTCACAGCGGATACAAGGAGCAGGATGTGCGAAAGCCGTGTTCGGTCATGACGCATATAGGATTATTCCCGCAGCGCGCGATTTGTTCGGACGTTCGTTGGGTTCAATGCGGTTTTTTACCGACGATCAGGCTCGATCCGCTGATTCCTGACTTCTGGTTCCTCGATGTCCGCTTTTTTTATCCCATCGAATCAATCGTTTGCCGGTTGCCGCGGTCAGTATTCTCCTCCGCTTGTGTCACAATCACGGCGGTATGAGCTCGATCCTGCTGACCGCGCCTTTCCCTGAATCCGCGCCCCTTCTTCTATTTCGAAAAATAAGTAAATTTCCAAACGAACTGAACCCAACATCGGAAATCTACCTGAGAGTGATGCCAGGCGTCACTGGCAGCGAGAGCGCGCTTCATGATCCCGCCCCTGTTGATTCTCGCTCGATTCATTCGCGGGCGGAACAACTGGTTCGAACGGCGGGCGCGTCCGGCTGAGGCCTCTGTCTCCCGCCGATTCACCGCTGCATTTTTTGTTATACTTGGGTTGACGGTCGAACTCAGAGAGTGGGCGGAAGCCCACTTTTTTATTGGGGGCGGCTTGAATTGAACCAGCATGAAGCGGGAGGAAACCATTTCGAAAATTACGGCCATCGCCGAGCAGGCAGCCGCGCCCGCAGGTATTGAGGTCGTGGAAGTGGAGCTGAAAGGTTCCGGGCGCAGCCATCTGCTCCGCGTCTATATCGATAAGCCGGAGGGCGTCACGCACGCCGACTGTGAGCTCGTTTCCCGCGCGGTCAGCACCATGCTGGATGAAGAAGATCCCATTCCGGGCCACTACGATCTCGAAGTCAGTTCCCCCGGCGTCGAGCGGAAACTGGCGAAATGGCAGGATTGGCTTCGTTTTGCAGGAAAGAAGGTAAAGGTGGTACTGAAGGAGCCTTCTTCGCTGCAGCCCAGCCACTTCGATGGCGTGATTTCGCGAGCCGAAGACCAGACGGTCACGGTGGAAATGACCGGCGGCCGTGAGGTCACCTTTCCGGTGGCGCAGGTCGATCGGGCCCATCTGAAGTTCGAGTGGTAGCGTCTCTTACCGGCATTTACCCGTATCCGAGGCAAATTTGTGGACAACATTTATCAGTCGATTGAAATCCTGAGTAAAGAAAAGGGGATCGATCCCCAGATCGTTCTCGACGCGGTCAAGGACGCGATGCTGATTGCCGCGCGCAAGCACTTCCGCACGGTCGAGAACTACGAGGTGGATTTCGAAGACAAGAACGGCGGGATGAGGCTTTTTGCGGTGAAAACCGTGGCCGATCCGGTGGCGGATTCCGCTCTGGAGATGACGCCCGCGGAAGCGCAGCGGATCGACCCCGCGGCGGAAATCGGTTCGGTGATTCGGATTGCGAAGCCGACCGACGCTTTGGGCCGGATCTCAGCGCAAACTGCGAAGCAAGTCATATTTCAGAAGGTTCGCGAGGCTGAGCGGGAAACCATCTACCGCGAATATGCGGACCGTGTCGGCGAGCTTGTGAATACGAGCATCAAACGCGTCGAGGGTCTGGATCTTGTGGTGGATCTCGGCAAGACGGAAGCCCGTCTGCCCAAGCGCGAACAGTCGCGCCTCGAAAGCTACAGCGTGGGGGACCGGGTTCGCTGCGTGATCAAGATCGTGGACAAGTCGGCCAAGGGTCCGGGTGTGGTCGTCTCGCGGGGCGATGCGGAACTGGTCAAGCGGCTGTTCGAGCAGGAAGTTCCGGAAATCTACGACGGCACCGTGACCATCCGGGGATGCGCGCGGGAAGCGGGCGAACGCACCAAGATCGCGGTTTCGAGCCGCGACCGCGATGTGGACAGCGTGGGTGCGTGCGTCGGCATGAAGGGAATGCGGGTTCAGTCGATTATCCGCGAACTGCGCGGGGAGAAGATCGACATAATCGAATACTCCGACGATGCGGTGACATTCGCCACACATGCCTTAAGCCCGGCGAAGATCAGCCGGGTCACGATCCTCGATCCGGAAGAGCATCACATGGAAGTGATTGTGGATGACTCCCAGCTCTCGCTCGCCATCGGTAAGAAAGGTCAGAACGTCCGGCTGGCAGCGAAGTTGCTCGGCTGGAAAGTAGACATCAAGAGCGAAGAAGAAAAGCGCCAGGAAGTCCAGAATGCAATCGAGCTGCTTTCGACCGGCGCTCCCGTGTCCGCTTTGATCGAGCACGGTTTGGCGGAAAGCACGGTGGATGCGCTGGTGAAAGGCGACATTGGCACTGTGGAAAAGTTAGGCAGTATGACGCCGGAGCAACTGGAAGCAATCGAAGGAATCGACGCGGATGCGGTGAACCGGATACAGGCCGCGATCAACGCCTTCTATGGCCAGGAGTACGTCGAGACTCCCCAAGAGGGTGTTCCGGCAGAAGAAGGCGGGCTGCCGGCTGACGTGGAAAGCGCCGCGGAAGTTGCGGCAGAAACCGAATCGGGCGAAGGAGTTCCGGAGAATATGGAATCCAGCGCCTCTGATACGATGGTGGAGCCTTCGGAATTCACTGAAGGCGCAGGGGCTGAGAGTCATTCCGGGACGGAATCCACCGAGAGCAAAACAATCGAACCCTGAGTGTGCACGAAAAGGCAGCTTGCAGGCAGTTAAACGAAACGCTTCAATATGAGTAAGATTCGAATCAATGAGCTGGCGCGGCAACTGGAAGTCAAGTCGCGCGAGGTCATCGACAAGCTGCACGAACTCGGCATCGCCGAAAAGGTAACGCACTCCAGCTCGATTGACGAAGATAAGGCCGATGAGCTGCGCCGTTACTACAGCGGCGAAGCGTCCACCGGCTCGCATCGCAATGGCGCGAGGTCGGCGGTCCTCGAAAAAGAGGAAGAAGGAACCGAAGCCGCCGCTCCGCCGCGACGCACTCGTTTAACCCAGGCGCGGCCTCCTGAAGCTGCCGCTCCGTCGGCGCCTGTTGAGCCAAAAGCGGAACCTGCTCCGGTAGCCGGCGCTGCTCCGACGGCTCCCGAAGCCGCTGCAACTGCCCCGCAAGGGGACGTCGAAAAGACGGAAGAAGACAAACCGCGCGCGACGCCTCTGCGGCCGCCGGTGCTGGCTCGCGGGACACCGATTCATCCGCCTGTTGGAGCGCCGCGCCCGCCTGCTCCTCCGATGGCGCCGCGTCCTGCTTCGACTGTCTTACCCGCGGCGCCCGGCCGCCCGGTGCCGCCGCCCGCGAGACCGATTCCTTCCGGATCCCCACGGCCCGGTCAGGTGTTGTCAGGCCCTCGTCAGCCGATGCCGGCGAATCTCGCGCCGGGTTCCACTCCTGGCGCCACGCCAACGCCACACATTTCTCCGCCTCCGGTTTCCACCGGCGCAGGCACGGCCGGTGTCGTTCCCGGAACGCCGCGTCCGGCCGTTCCGCAGGCTCGCCCCGGTGTTCCGATTGCTCCGCCACCGCGTCGCCCTGCCTATCAGGGCGGTGCTCCCGCGGGCGCGCCAGGCGGACCGCGTACTCTTGCCGGACAACCGGCGGCGCGTCCCATTGTTCCGCCGCGTCCCGATCTGGCTGCGAGATTAGGGCAACAACCTCGCCCGCCGATGCCCGGTCAGGCTCCTCCTCCGCGTCCCGGAGTTCCCTTGCGGCCACAGACGCCGCGCCCCGGTCAGCCGCTCTATCAGGGTCCGCCGCGTCCCGGCGCGGGTCCGATGATGGGCCGCAGTATCGGCAGTCGTCCGCCAATGCCCGGCCAGCGTCCCGGTGGACCGCGGCCGATGCATCCCACTTCGCGCGGCGGAGGTTTGCTCGGTCCCGGTGCGCCACCTCCTCCGCCCGATCAGGCCCAGCGCCGTCCGCAATACAATCAGCAGAATCGCGGACGCGGCGGCAGGGATCGGCAGAGGGAACCGGAAGAGAAGAATCTTCGGCTGCAGACGCGCCGCGAAGCCGCCGCGCCGCCGCCGATCAATCGCGACATCACCATTTCCGAAGGCATCACGGTCAAGGAGCTTTCCGAAAAGCTGGACGTGAAAGCCAACTTCGTGATCAAAAAGCTGGTGGATCGCGGTATCTTCGCGACCATCAACCAGACTCTCGACGCGAAACTTGCCACGGACATCTCACGCGAATTCGGCGCCTCCACTTCGACGGTTACCTACGAAGAAGAAGCGATGCAGGACATCGAGGTCGCGGAAGAGTCCAAGGATCTGTTCCGCCGTCCGCCGGTGGTCACCATCATGGGTCACGTCGATCACGGAAAGACGTCGTTGCTCGATGCCATCCGCCTTGCGCACGTCGCGGACAAAGAAGCCGGCGGCATCACACAGCACATCGGCGCTTATCAGGTCGATCACAACGGGAACAAGATTGTCTTCATCGATACGCCGGGGCACGAAGCCTTCACGCGCATGCGCGCGCGAGGCGCCAAAGTCACGGACATCGTAGTTCTTGTGGTAGCCGCGGACGACGGTGTTATGCCGCAAACTCTCGAGGCAATTGACCACGCACGCGCGGCTAAGGTTCCCATCATCGTCGCGATCAACAAAATCGACAAAGCGGACGCCCAGGTTGACCGCATCAAGCAACAGCTCTCCGACCGCGGTCTGCTGGCGGAAGACTGGGGCGGCGATGTGGTCATGGTGCCGGTTTCGGCGCGCACCAAACAGAATCTCGATCTGTTGCTGGAAATGATCCTGCTCGTCGCGGAACTGCAGGATCTGAAGGCGAATCCTGCCCGCCCGGCCATGGCGAGCGTCCTCGAAGCGAAGCTGGATCGCGGCCGCGGTCCGGTGGCAACAGTGCTGGTACGCAACGGAACGCTGCACGTCGGCGATTACTTCATCTGCGGCACCGTTTTCGGACGCGTCCGCGCGATGCTGGACGATCGCGGCGAGACGGTGAAGGAAGCCGGTCCTTCCATGCCGGTCGAAGTCCTGGGTCTTGAAGAGCTGCCGGAAGCGGGAGACAGCTTCCAGGCGGTGACGGACAATACCAAGGCCAAGCAGATCGTGCTCTATCGCGCCGAGAAGGAACGCGCGATCCAACTTGCCAAGACCGGACGCCTCACGCTGGAGCAGTTCCAGAAAAAGATGGCGGCGGGAGAAGTTCAGGAACTGCCGATCATTCTCAAAGCCGACGTCGGAGGTTCCGCCGAAGTTCTGCGCGATACGCTCGAAAGGCTCTCGACAGACAAGGTCACCATTCGCGTCATCCGCTCAGGCGTGGGCGCGATCAACGAATCGGATGTCCAGCTTGCCGCCGCTTCGAACGCGGTCATCATCGGATTCAACGTGCGGCCTGAACGGAACGCCGCGGCGGCCGCGGAGCAGGAAAAAGTCGACATCCGCATGCACACGATCATCTACGAGGTCGTGGATGAGATGAAGAAGGCGATGGTCGGACTGCTTGCGCCTGTGTTCAAGGAAGTCTACCGGGGCAAGGCGGAAATCCGCGAGGTCTTCAAGGTTTCGAAGGTCGGCACGGTTGCAGGCTGTCTGGTCGCCGACGGTCATATCACGCGCGATTCGCAGGTGCGTGTCCTGCGCGACAACATTGTCGTTCATACGGGCAAGATCGGCTCTCTGCGCCGGTTCAAGGACGACGTGAGCGAAGTCCGCGCCGGTATGGAATGCGGCATCACCTTGGACAATTTCGGCGACGTCAAGCAGGGCGACGTGATTGAGGCGTTCGTAATGCAGAGGGTTGCGAACGAACAGGCCTAAATGGCCGCCATCGGTGTGCTGACGCTGGAACTGCGGATCGAACACGCGCACTCTCTAAAAGAGAAGCGGCATGTCGTAAAAGGTCTGAAAGACCGGTTGCGCAATAAATTCAACGTTTCCGTGGCGGAGATCGACGACATGGATCTGCACAACAGCGCGGTCATGGCCGTGGCCGCGGTTTCTTCCAGCCGTCCCTTCGCCGAAAAGGTGCTGCAGGCGGTGGAACGCGAGTCGGCTGGTTTGCTGGGCCCGATGCTGGTGCGGGCCGAGACCGAATGGTTGTAGCAATATGGAAGAACATCGAGCCCGGCGCGTCTCGGAAGCGGTCAAGGAAGAACTTGCGGAGCTGATTGGCTTCGAGATGGACGATCCGCGCCTGGCGTCGGTGAACGTGACGAACGCGGACGTGTCCTCTGATATGCGGACCGCACATGTCAAGGTGGCGATTGAAGCCGGCCAGGAAAAGAAAGCGCTCGAAGCTCTGGAACACGCGAAGGGTTTCCTCAAGCATGAACTGGCGACGCGCTTAAACCTGCGGCGCGTACCGGATCTGCACTTCTCTGCGGATACCCACCCCGATGCGGAGAGCCGCATCGATTTTCTGCTGCGGAGGGCGAAGAGAACGCGGGCGAAGGAATAAACCCAGCAGCCGATTGTGCGACGGATGTCCATCTGAATCAGCCATACATTGATGGTAAAATAGGATGTATGAAGAAGACGCTTCATATCGACGATGAACTCCTGAAGGAGGCAAGGATTGCGTCCGGTGCGACTACAGATACGGATACCGTGCGTCTGGGGCTCGAAGCAATTGTGCGTCATGCCGCATACCAACGTCTCAGCGCATTGCGCGGTTCCGAGCCTCACGCGCAGGATGTTCCCCGACGCCGTGAAAAGCCGTCTTCAGGACGTGTTGGCGGAAAACTGAACTCGGCCGCATGATTCTGGAACTCAGCCGCATGATTCTGGTGGATACGTCCGTCTGGATTCGTTTCCTCTACAATCGTGCACCGTTCGCAAACCGCCTGGCCGAACTTCTCGAACGTGACGAAGTCGTTGGCCACGAATTAATCTACGGTGAACTTTTTGTTGGCGATCGGGGTGGCAGAGCGAAACTTCTCGCGAATTATGGAAAGATGCGCCAGGCTGTTATGATTCCGCATGAAGAAGTGGTGGCGTTCGTGCGCGATCGGCGACTGCACGGACGCGGTGTCGGCTGGATCGATGTGCATTTGCTGGCGTCGGCGCTGGTCGGAGGTTTCCCGCTATGGACGGCCGACCCTCGATTTGCCGCGGTCGCATCGGAGATCGGCGTCGTGTGGGAGAACTTCCCTTCGTAATTTCGGAGCTCCGAGACCAGCGCGGCGTCTGTCATCAAATCGGCAGGATCGCCTGTTATCTTGATTCGATGATGAAGTTCGGGCTGTTTCTTCTGCTCCCGGCGCTGCTATGCGCCCAGCAGACAGCCACTCCAATTGCCGGGCTGCTCAGCGAGCCCGGACCCACCTTCCGGTTTGCCGACAACCAGCGTCCCAATCGGCTGACGTTCATCGCCTACGGAGATCAAAGGTTCACCGATCCCGCGAACGTCAAATCGACCGATCCCAGAGTGCGTCAATGGCTGGTAAATCAGATCGCCTCCGAACATCCCGCAGCGGTGATCCTCAACGGTGACGTACCGCTCCACGGCGACGTCCCGGACGATTACGCGGTATTCCACGCAGAGACCAAAGCCTGGCGCGATGCGCATCTGCACGTATTCCCGACGTTGGGAAATCACGAACTCTCCGGCCAGCCTCCCAGGGAAGCTCTCGAAAGCTGGTGGAGCAACTTCCCGGAACTGCGAAACCGGCGTTGGTATTCCGCACAGCTCGGTTCGCGTGTCTATGTGCTCGCGCTGGACAGCGAGGATTCCCTGCTGCCGGGCAGCGACCAGGCTCGCTGGATCGAAAAGCAGATCGAGGGGCTGCCGCTGTCGATCGATTTCGTCATTCTCACGATGCACCGTCCGCCGATAGCCGACATCCAGAAACACATTGAGGTCGATCACAATCCACGACCCAACGAAATCGCTCTGCGCGACTATCTTTCCAAAGCTGCGCGGACATCCCACGCCCGCTTTCTCGTCTCGGCCGGGCATATCCATAACTACGAACGTAGTGTTCTGGATGACGTGGTTTATCTGGTCGCGGGCGGTGGAGGAGCGGTACCGTACTTTGTCGAACGTACGCCACAGGATCTCTACCAGAGCGTGCTGTTCCCCAACTTTCACTACGTCAAGTTCACCCTTGAAAAAGATCGTCTTACGGGCGCCATGTACCGGGTGATCGACCCGGAAGCGCCTACCCTGTCCGTTGCGGTAAAAGATCGTTTTGAAATCTTTGTAAAGCCCCGCTAACCTGCCGCCAAATCCTTGTGATCGTTCGAAATAGAAGCTAGACTGAAATGTGTCTCAGCGTTCTGAGCCGACTGTTTCCGGAAAAGTCGGTTATTGAAAAGCTCCCACAAAAGAAACACTTTGTGTTAGTTTTGTTTTTGTTGCCGGGCGGGCCTCACCTCTCGTCGGCCGTTGCGTAAGGATCAGTATCAACCATGCGTGTGGCACCAATGACGAGCCGTTTTCTCGACGCCTGCCGGCGCCGGCCGACCGACGTTCGGCCAGTGTGGTTCATGCGTCAGGCCGGGCGATACATGAAGTCGTACCGGGATATCCGGACCCGCCACTCGCTGCTGGAAATCTGCAAGCGTCCCGATCTGGCGGCTGCGGTCACTCTGCAACCGGTGGAAGCGCTGGATGTCGATGCGGCGATCATTTTCGCCGACCTTCTGCTGCCTGTGGAGCCGATGGGTTTGAAGCTCAGCTATCCGCAGAAGGAAGGCCCGCTGATCAATAATCCGGTGCACACGAGCGAAGATGTGGATGCGCTTTCCACCTCCAACACCGACGATCTGGGATACGTGGGCGAGGCGATTCAGCAGACAGTCCGCGCATTGGCAGGACGCGTTCCGGTAATCGGTTTCTGCGCGGCGCCGTTCACCATGGCGAGCTACATGATCGAGGGCGGAGCTTCACGGAATTTTATCCGCACCAAGCGAATGATGTACGCCGACGAAACCCTTTGGCGCAGGCTGATGGGCAAGATTGTTGACGTACTCGCGCCATTCGCGATCATGCAGGTGGCTTCGGGCGCACGCGCGATTCAGGTGTTCGACAGCTGGGTGGGCGCGCTGGCGGGCGACGATTATGTCCGATTTGCGCAACCTTATTCGCGCGCGCTGATCGAGCGCATCAAGTCGAGCGGCGTGCCGGTGATCCACTTCGGCACCGGAGCTTCGGGCTACTTCCGCGAGTTGCACGCGGCCGGCGGCGACGTGATGGGCTGCGACTGGCGCATCAACATCGATCAGGCCTGGATGGACATCTCCTACCGCTCGGCGATTCAGGGGAATCTCGATCCCGTCGCTTTATTTGCGCCGATTCCGGAACTGCGGAACAAAGTGCACGATCTGCTGCGCCGCACCGGCACGCGGCCGGGCCACATCTTCAACCTGGGGCACGGCATTCTGCCCGAGACCCCGGTGGATCACGTAAAGGCCGTAGTCCAGATGGTGCGGGAGTTCCGCCCCTAAGCGGAACGGTCCCGGGAGAGGCGGAAGCATCCCGTGAGAGTCGGGATCGTCGGCGGAGGAATCTCCGGACTCGCCTGTGCGTACTATCTGCAGCGCGCTGGCGTCGAATCCACAGTTTTCGATCCTAATCCGGGCGGCCTGATGGGCACGGCTCACGTCGAGGGCTGCATCCTCGAAACGGGGCCGGAGAGCTGGCTCGCTTCCAAACCCTGGGCCGAGCAACTCGTGCGCGAGCTCGGAATGGGCGATCAGCTCACGGGTTCGAATGATGCCAGGCGGCGCACTTACGTTCTGCGCGACGGCCGTTTCGTCACCCTGCCCGAGGGGCTGCAGCTTGTGGTTCCCACTCGTCTGGTTCCGATGCTGGCGACCGAGTTGTTTTCGTGGGGCACGAAGTTTCGGATGGGCGCGGAGATTTTTCGGAATCCCCAGACTCTGCCGGATCGATCCGTTTCGGAATTCGTGGCCGATCATTTCGGACGTGAAGCCGTGGACTACCTGGCCGAACCGCTGCTGGCGGGCGTGTATGGCGGTTCGCCCGACGATCTCAGCGCTGTAAGCGTTCTGCCGAAATTTGTGGAACACGAGCAGCACTTCGGAAGCGTGGTGGTGGGCGCGCTGCGCGAGAAGAAGAAAGCTTCCGGGGAACCGGTTTTTAAATCGCTGCGCAAGGGAATGGGATCGCTGATCGATGCATTGATCGACGTCCTGCGCGAGAAGGCCACTGTGGTTCCGGCACGCGTGGAATCGATTCAACCCACTGAAGACCAGGGCTGGGGAGTATTTGCCGACGGCGAATGGCAGAATTTCGATCAAGTCGTCCTGTGCTGCGGGGCGAATCGCGCGGCGCCGCTGATGGCCCCGATCGATGCGCGGACCGGAGAGCTGCTGGCCTCGATCCCGCACAGCGGCAGCTCGATCTGGACTTTCGGTTACAAGACAGAAGATGTGCCGCGTCCACTCGACGCTTTCGGATTCCTGATTCCGAAGCGGGAGCGGAACACGATTATGGCCTGTACGTGGATCGCGACCAAGTGGGAAGGCCGGGTGCCCGAAGGGATGGCGGCGCTTCGCTGCTTCGCGACCGATCCGAACGTCCCGGAAGAAGCCATGCGCGCGGATTTAGGCCGACTGATGGGGATTACCGCCGAACCGCTCTTTGCGCTGAACCATCGCTGGCCGGAATCCATGCCGCAGTACACGGTGGGACACACGGTGCGCATTGCCGAGTTGGAGGCGCGCGTGGCGGCGATTCCCGGCCTATTCCTGGCCGGAAACGCTTATCACGGAATCGGAATCCCGGACTGCGTGCGCAGCGCGAAGTTGGCCGCGGAACGCGCGACTACACGAAGCCGTCTGTAATCGGCCCACCAGGCGCCGTTCGAGAACAGGCTGGTCTTCAGACGCGATTCGATGTCGGCCACGACATCCGGCCGTGCCGTTTCCGTAACGCCTTCGAACCAGTTGCCCGCGAACATCTCCAGCCATTCGCGCAGACCTTTGTCGGGATGTTCGAGTTGCGTCCAGCGCTCGATCGTCCACAGGGCTTCAACTTCGAATCCATGCTTTTCGAGCAGCGTCGCGTATTCTCCGGCGCTGGGATAGTACCAGGGATTTCGCGGCGAATAGCCGGCATCGCCCAAAACTGCGCCGAGAGCCTCTACGATGCGCCCGATGTTTCCCCTGCCACCCAGTTCAAGAACGAATCGTCCGCCGGGTTTGAGAACGCGAGCGACACTCGAGATCACGGAGCCGGCTTCCGGGATCCAGTGCAACACGGCATTGGAGAAAACGGCGGCGAATTGCTCGTCGAGCCGGAAGTCGCGCGCGTCGGCCAGCACAAACTTCAGCTTCGGATAGTTCTGGCGCGCCTGCGCGACCATCGATGTCGAGGCATCGAGCCCGGTAACATCAGCGCCGCGCGCCGCGATCTGCGCGGTCAGGTGTCCGGTGCCACAGCCAAGATCGAGAATATGCTCGCCCGGTTTTGGATCGAGCAGATCCAACAGGTCTGAGGCTTTCTTCCAGACGAATGAATGCCGGTCTTCGTAGAGGGAGCTGTCCCAGCGATCAGCCATCAGCGGGACACGCGGCCCCCCGAGTCTTTTATCATTAATGGACGCTTCCCGGGACGAGAACGAAATAGTCGTAAATGGTGCGGGCGATTTCGGCAATGGCTTTTTCAGAGGCTTCTTCCGGTTTGTTTGATGACTTGGTGAAAACCGAAATCGCAACGTGCCCGGCATCGCCAGGCAGAGTGATGAACCCGATGTCGTTGGCGACGCCGCCGAGCGAGCCGGTTTTGTGCGCGACGTCGGTTCCCTGCGGAAGCAATCCTTTGATACGCGACTTGCCGGTCTGGGTGCGGTCCATCATGTCGAGCAGGATGTGTGCGCTTTCGGGCGTGAGTCCGTCGTGTTTCCAGATCCGCAGCAGCAGGCGCGTCATGTCGTCGGGCGTTGCAGTGTCGCGCGGATCGGTCATCTCCGCACGCCGCGCGCGCATGTGGTCGCTCTCGGGAACGGCGTCGTAAAGCTTGTCCCAGAGTTCTCGATTCCATTGGTCTTCGGGCGGGAGATTCTTTGCGCCCTGCCAGTCGGAAATCAGCAGCGCCGTGGAGCGATCGACGCGAATGCCGGTGAGACCGAGCGCACGCATCTTCGCGGTGACAGCGGGCGGACCTCCGGCTTCACGGAGCAGCAAGTCGGCGGCGGTGTTGTCGCTCACTACAATCGCCATCTCCAGCAGATTTTCTATGGAGAGCGAAACGCCGGGATGGAAAAGTAACTCTGTCAGACGGCCGCTGCCGGGGTGAAGATCGGGCGGCGCGAGCGACACCATTCGATCGAGGGTCAGCTTGCCGTCGTCCACCAGAGAGAATACCTGAAACGCGACGGGGAGCTTGAACGCGCTGGCCATGGGAAAGGCTTCCGTGCCACGCAGCGAGACGGATCGCCCGGACTCCATGTGCATGGCGCTCACGCCGACGACGCCATCGGTCGCGTGGGAAACGTACTCGATCTGTTGTTCGAGCCGCGCGAGGGACGGATCGGTGGCCGCATACGCCAACCCCGTCGCCAGAACGATCAGGCAAAAAGCCCGCATGAGTTGAGTGTAATGCCCGCAGGAGGCGCGCGCTACGCTGGTGACAGCAGTGTCAAAACCCGAAGTCATGAGTCCGGCTGGCCACTGGCCACAACTGCGCGCGGCCGTCGAAGCGGGGGCGGACGCAGTCTACTTAGGGCTCCGGCACTTCACGGCGCGCGCCAAGGTGGGCTTCACGCTGGAGGAACTGCCGGAGGCGATGCGCACGCTGCACCGGCGCGGAGTGCGCGGGTACGTCACCTTCAACACACTGATCTTCGAGCACGAATTGGCGGAAGCAATGCGCGTCGGAACGGCGATTGTCGAGGCGGGCGCCGACGCGCTGATCATTCAGGATCTCGGGATTTTGCGACGGATGCGTGAGATCGCGCCGGATGTGGAACTGCACGCGAGCACGCAGATGAGCATTACCGATGCCGAGGGCGTGCGGTTCGCGCAAAGCTTCGGCGCGGATCGGGTGACGCTCGCGCGGGAACTGTCGCTCGACGAAGTCCGGACCATACGGGAGCAGACCGGATGCATGCTCGAGATGTTTGTGCATGGAGCGCTGTGCGTGGCGTATTCGGGGCAGTGCTTTTCATCGGAAGCATGGGGCGGCCGCAGCGCCAATCGCGGACAGTGCGCGCAGGCCTGCAGATTGCCGTACGACCTGATAGTCGATGGCGAGAAAGAACCGTTGGAGGGCAGCCTGGAAGCGGCCCGTTATCTGCTGTCGCCTGGCGATCTTTACACGCTGCGGGAGATCCCGGCGATTGTGGCGTCCGGGGTTTCCGCCTTGAAGATCGAAGGCCGATATAAGGATGCGGAGTATGTGGCGCTGACAACGCAGGCGTATCGCAAGGCGGTCGACGATGCGTGGGCGGGAGTGGAGCATCACATCGGCCGCGCGGAAGAAGTGCAGTTGGAGCAGGTGTATTCGCGGGGTTTGGGTCCGTATTTCGTAAAGGGCACAAATCATCAAGCTGTAGTGAAAGGCCGTGCGCCGCGGCATCGGGGCTTGTTGATGGGGCGAGTCGTTGAAGTCGGCGCGGATCATGTTGTGGTGGAGATGGCCGAAGCGGATGAGATCGCACCGTTGAAGCAGGGTGACGGCATAGTGTTCGACGCGGCGGACTGGCGCAGCCCTGGGGAACCGGAAGAAGGCGGGCGGGTTTACCAAGTGCTCCGAAGACGTGATGGGCGCGTGGAGTTGCGGTTCGCTAATCGCGCGATTCGATTCGATCGCGTGCGTGCGGGAGATTTGATCTGGCGGACGGACGATCCCGACGTGGCGCAGGCGGCGCGGGTGTTTACGGAAGCCGTGGCTCCGGTCCGGCGTCAGCCAGTGAAAGTTCGTGTGACCGCGCGGGAGGGATCGCCGCTGACCGCCGAATGGTCGCTGGGGGCGCGTCCGGAAATCAGTGTAACGGTGAAGTCGGCGGCGCCGCTGGGAGCGGCGCAGAATCGGGCGATTTCTCTTGAGGTGCTGCGTGAACAATTCGGGCGGCTGGGCGGAACCGCTTACACGCTCGGCGAGGTCACCCTCGATGAGGAGGGATCGCCGTTTGCGCCGGTTTCAGTCCTCAACCAAATGCGGCGTGAGGCTGTAGAACGGCTGGAGGCAAGGCAGCTTGCCGCTCCCTTACGCGCCAGCACCCCTAAAGGGGATGCTGGGTCACGGTTCAGCAAGACCAGTATGCTTCCGAACCGTGACGGTAAGGAAGCGGTTACGAAATCCGCGGATAACGCGGAATTGCACTTGCTGGTGCGGACACCGGCACAACTGGATGCGGCGATCGAATTCCGGCCGGCGAGCATCACACTCGACTATCTCGATCTTTACGGACTCAGACCTTCAGTAGAGCGGGTGAAAACCAGCGGGATCACGGTTCGCGTGGCGAGTCCAAGAGTGCTGAAACCGGGAGAAGCGCGCATTCTGAATTTCCTGCTCAGTCTCGAATGCACGATCCTCGTGCGCTCGACGGGAATTTTAAACGCGCTGCGCGAAAGAGAACACCCCTTCCTGATCGGGGACTTCAGCCTGAACGCGGCGAACTCCTTGTCGGCGGCAGAGTATCTGAAGTTGGTTGACCGGCTGACGCCCACGCACGATTTGAACGGAGCGCAGGTGGCGGACCTGGCGCGTGACGCCGGCGCGGAGAGCATTGAAGCGATTGCGTATCAACATCTCCCCGTCTTCCACACCGAGCATTGCGTGTTCTGCAGATTTATGTCGGAAGGCACAAGCTACAAAGATTGCGGGCGTCCGTGCGAGAAGCATCAAGTGGCGCTGCGGGATCATGCGGGCCGCTCGCATCCGGTGATGGCGGACGTGGGCTGCCGGAATACCGTGTTCGGAGCCGAGGCGCAGGAAGCCAGCGCGCATCTCGATTCGTGGCGCGCGGCGGGGATTCGGCATTTCCGGCTGGAGTTTGCGCATGAACCCGCGCAGCAGGTGGAGGTAGTGGCGCGGCTGTTCGATTCGGCGCTGGCCGGAAAGATCAGTTCGGCACAGCTAAACCGCGAGTTGAAGGCGACAGCGCCGGAAGGAACGACGCAGGGAAGTTTGTTCGTCGCGGCCAATTATCTGGAATTGCCGGTGTTGCAGTAAGCCGGCCTGCGGCCGGTGAACCCGCTGGAAAGCGGGTTCGCAGCCTGGAAAGGCTGCCCCACCACTATCGTGTCAAAGAGCGTTTTACGATTTGCCGGGCTTCGGAAACGATTTGATCCAGATGCGCCTGGTTTCTGAAGCTTTCCGCGTACAGCTTATAGATATTTTCCGTTCCCGATGGTCGAGCCGCGAACCATCCGTTTCCCGAAGCTACTTTCAGACCGCCAATCGGAGCGTTGTTGCCCGGTGCATTGGTCAGCCGCGCGGTGATCGGATCGCCCGCAAGAGTGGTTGCCGGAACAGCACCGGGGGAAAGCTTCTTCAGCGCGTTCTTCTGTTCCGGGGTCGCAGGCGTGTCGATGCGCGTGTAGAACGACTCGCCGAAGCGATCTGTGATGGCGCGATAGTGCTCGCCGGGGTCCTTGCCTGTGCGCGCCGTCACTTCGGCAGCGAGCAAGCCGAGAATCAGCCCGTCCTTATCGGTGGTCCATACGCTGCCGTCACGGCGGAGGAAACTGGCTCCCGCGCTTTCCTCACCGCCGAAACAGCACGAACCGTCGAACAATCCGGGCGCAAACCACTTGAAGCCGACCGGAACTTCCCAGAGTTTTCGGTGAAGGTCGTTTGTCACGCGGTCAATGATCCCGCTGCTGACCACGGTTTTACCGATGGCCGCGGTCTGCGGCCAGTCCGGTCGATGAGTCAGCAAATATTGAATCGCCACGGCGAGATAGTGATTGGGATTCAGCAAACCTGCCGACCGGGTGACAATCCCGTGGCGATCCGAGTCCGGATCGTTGCCCCAGGCGATATCGAAGGAGTCCTTCAGTTTCACGAGCCCGGCCATCGCGTAAGGGCTCGAGCAGTCCATGCGGATCTTGCCGTCATGGTCAACCGTCATGAAAGCGAACCGCGGATCGACCTGACGGTTCACGACAGTGAGGTTGAGTTTGTATTGCTCCGCGATCGGCTCCCAATAGGGCAGAGAGGAGCCGCCGAGTGGATCGACGCCGATCTTCAGACCCGCCGCGCGAATTGCGTCCATGTCGATGACGTTCCGCAGATCGCTGACGTAAGGCGTAATTAAGTCGCGCTCGTTTGCCGACGGAGATGCGATTCGTTTGACGCCGCGATTGCCGTCGCGCAGCAACTCGTTGGCGCGATCCTGAATTCCATTGGTGACATCGGTGTCGGCGGGGCCGCCATCGGGAGGGTTGTACTTGAAGCCGCCATCCTCAGGAGGATTGTGCGACGGCGTGATTACGATTCCATCCGATGGGGCAGAGGCATGCTCGCGATTGTAAGTCAGGATGGCATGGGATATGACGGGAGTGGGCGTGAAACCGCCGTGCTGCTGAATGATGGTGTCAACCTTGTTAGCGGCCAGCACTTCCAGCGCGGTTTGCTGCGCGATACCGGAGAGCGCATGCGTGTCTTTGCCCATGAACAACGGACCGGTGATGCGTTTGGCGAGGCGGTATTCGCAGATAGCCTGCGTAATCGCGAGAATGTGCGATTCGGTGAACGTGCCGTTCAAACTGGTCCCGCGATGTCCGCTCGTTCCGAAGCTGACCAGTTGCGCGGCATCGGCTGTGTCGGGCTTGCGATTGAAATAATCGCGCTCCAGACGGGACACGTCGATCAGGATGCTTGCGGGCGCCGGCTTACCTGCGAGAGGATCGATGGGCATCGGATGATTCGATTATTTCAGGGCTGCCGTTTCAAGGTTGATTTCTCAGGCTGATGGGCGGGAAATAAGTACCCTTGAGCTCGCGCTTCCACCAGTTGCCGGTCCGGCGATGTTCGTCAAAAGTGGTGAAGCGATAGTCGTAAACCATCGCGCGAACGTATTTAGGCGGCTTGCCGTCGAAAGGATTGCGATCGAGCAACTCCAGCACGGGAGGCGAACCCTGCAGAAGGCGCATCATGAAGCGGATCAGCCATGGATTTTCGCGATAGTTGCCCAGCGCCGCGAACCACATCTGCCAGTCAAGCCGCGGTTGCATGGGTTCCACCCAGCTTGGCGCGCGGTTCAGCGGACCTGGCTTGTATCGGAACACGTAAGGCTGCCAGTCAACCGCGTCGTTCGAACCCTCGATGGAAATCTCGGGCCGAGTGGTGGTCATCTGAGCAAAAAGACCGTACTGATTCACGATTCCGTACGGAGCAAACGGTAAGACGGCTGCGGACACGCCGTTCGGCACATGAACTCCAAACATGCCGGCGAGGCCGATGAGGGAGAGGATCATCACCAGCGCAAATAGAGCCTGCGAGACGCCGCGATTCGTGTATGTTTTCACTGCCTTTATTTCGGCCTGAACCTTTGCTTTTGCGGCTCTCCAGCGCATGCTTCGGAAGAAAGCGTCGTCCAAAAGAAAAAGGCAGAGAGCGATGGCGAGAAGGTTGAAAAATGTGTAGTTGCCGGTGAGGAAGATCAGAATCTGAAGGGCGATCGTTCCGAATGCGGCGATCTGCTTCAGGCGGCGCGGTCCCCACATCAGAAACGGAAGGCCGAGTTCCACGACAAATACAAATGCGGTCGAGCCCTTTTGAAACCACAGAGGCGCCTGGAACAAGTACCAGGCAATCGGTGTCGGCAGCGGCTGTGTTTGATAGTGGACGGCGAGAGCGGTTAGGTTGCGCCACGAGGGATCGTGACTGAGCAGCTTCACCGCCCCGGACTCAAACATGAGCCGAAAGAGCAACCAGCGAAACAACCAGACGCGCGTAAAGGCAGGCTTCAGAAAAATGGCGAGGAATCCGGTTTCCAGCAGCAGGTAGTCCCATTGATAGGACATGAAGATCTGGCCGGCGTTCACGATGGACAGGTAATAGATGAAGAGCAGTACGAATGCCGCGCGCTGGCCGGAGGTGTGCGGACGCCCGACGGCGGCAACACCGGCGATCACGGCCCCTCCCCAGACAATGGACTCGAGCCCGAGTTCACTGTGGATCCACCAAAAGATCGTAGGCACCTGCCAGAACGGGTGGGGTCCGAGCTGGCGGATTACCTGGGTGAAGAATTCGGTTACCGGCTGGATTCCCTGCTCGCCGATGAGGCCGCGCACCTGACGGCCAAAAGAGACGAAGGCAAAAAGGTAGATAAGCGCGATCGCGCGCGCGAACCAGGAGGAAGCGATGGTGTATGTCGGCGGTTCCACCCGCTGTCCCCAGAGTGCCCGCGTGACGCGAAACCCTGCGTTGCGGTGCGCGGCGATGAAGCGGTAGAGAGCTTCGGCGGTCGGGGCAATACCGGGCACATGCCGATAGATCCAGAGTGCCCAGCCGCAATCCGGCCGGGACGCGAGAAGGTGAAAAACGGCTTCGGCGCCGGCGTAGTGCGCGTCGCCGTCGAAGAGCTGAACTGCCTTCTGGAATTCCGAAACCGGAACATCCGGAAAGCGAGCGGCATCGGTCTGGTAAGGGACGTACTCGACCTTGTCGCCGGTGAGTTCCTTCCAGTAACCGATCCAGATGCGGCAGAACGAGCAGTCGCCGTCGAAGACGAGCACGGGGCGATGGAGGGCTGCGGACACTCTCTCGATTACAGCATTCCCGAAACGCCCACTAACATTGAGTAGTGGAACCTCTGCTTCAATTTTCGCTGGTAGCGTTCACATCGATCTTCGCGCTGGTGGACCCCATCGCGGCGGTGCCCACATTTCTGGTGATGACGATTCACATCGACAGCGAGCATCGGCGGCGCACGGCCATTCGCGCCTCATGGACCTGCCTGCTGGTGCTTTCGATATTCGCGCTCGCGGGGCCTTACATTTTCGAGATGTTCGGCATTACGCTGCCCGCGTTCCGAATTGCGGGTGGCGTGATTCTGGGGCTGATCGGACTCGACATGCTGCGCGCGCGCCGGTCGCCCACGAAGGAAACGCCGGGGGAAATGGAAGAGGGCGCGGAGAAAGAAGATCCGGGCATCACACCGCTGGGCGTGCCGATGCTGGCAGGGCCGGGAGCGATGTCCTCGGTCACCGTGCTGATGACGCAGAATCCGGACTGGGCGCACCGGGGAATCGTCTTGGCGGCCGTTGCAACTGCGTCACTGGTTTCTTTTCTCGTACTGGCAGCGGCAGACCGCGTTGGGTCGTTTCTGCATGAAACCGGAATCCGGATTCTGTCGCGATTGATGGGGCTGCTGCTTACTGCGATCGCGGTGCAGTTTGTACTGGACGGGCTGCGGGATGTGGGAGTGGTGCGGTGAAACGAAATGCGATCCCGACGCGCTTGAGGACTGTTACGTTGACTTCCGGGACGTCGAACTCGAACGTCTGGCTATTACCGCAAGCGCTCGGAGCGCGGTGTTCACGGACGCCGCATTGGGGAAGAAGTCGGCAACCTCCGGGTCGATCATGACAATATTGGACCTTTTTTGCAGGCGCCGCGCGTACTTCCCGCGCACCAACGCTCCGAAATCCGCGCTTCTGTATTCGGATCGCAACTCGCCGGGCTTCTTACTGGTCCTCTTCATAAAGTGTTCTCTCTTCCCGCGTTGCCTGCCGAGCACTGATGATTCGAATGGCGCTTTCCCGTTCAGTATGGGCGACAACCAGGAGCCGTCCGCCAGATGACATGCCAAATGTCACGAAACGCCGTGTTTCCTGGGGTTCCCATTGGCTTTTCGACTGTCCCACGCGAAGCGCACCTGTGAACATCTTTATCTTTTCTCATCATATTCGTTGAGGAAAACCGCCACCGGCGCCGCCGTACACGCGCTCTTCAAAAAGTCCGGTGTTATATAGTAGTCGAGCATCGCGGTGGCCGTCACGTAAAGGCTCGCCGCGGAAGGTTTAAGAATCATTCATGGACTTAGCACACATCCATCTCCTGCTGAATCATTTTCCGACCATCGGCATGATCATCGGCGGCGGTTTGTTCATCTTTGCTCTCATCCTGAAAAGCGACGATCTGAAGCTCGCCAGCCTCGTGACGATGCTCGGCATCGCACTGATTTCGATCCCGACTTATATGAGCGGAAACGGCGCACAGGACGCCATCGGGGAGATGCCGGGCATATCGAAGTCTCTGATCGAAGCACACGAAGGCGCAGCTTTCCTGGGCATCTTATTGATGGAGGTCCTCGGAGCGTTTGCCTGGCTGGGGTTGTGGCAATTCCGCCGGCTGTCGGGTATCCCGAAATGGAATCTGGGGGTGATCCTCGTCCTGACTCTGGTGACCTTCGGCGTCATGACCCGCGCCTCGAACATCGGGGGCCAAATCCGACACGCGGAAATCGTTGCCGGCGAGAGCGGCCAGGCAGCCGCCACACCGGCCGCCACCGAATCGACCGGACTGGCGCGCACGGTGGGCTCGTTCATTACCGACACTACCTGGACCTGGCCGACCTGCGAAACGCTTCACTTCATCGGTCTGAGCCTTTTGCTGGGCGTGGTGCTTCTGGTGGATCTGCGGTTTATGGGAGTGCTGAAAGGAGTTTCGTTCGCCTCCCTGCACCGCCTGTTGCCTTGGGCGGCGTTTGGGTTCGGCGTGAACGTCATCACCGGGATGTTGTTCTTCGTGGGAATCCCGGCACAGTACATTCACAATCCTGCCTTCTACTGGAAGATTGCGTTAGTGATGCTTGCCGGATTGAACGCACTGTACTTCACGCTGCTTAAGGAACCGTGGCAACTCGGACCCGGAGAGGACGCGCCGTTCACGGCCCGTTTCGCCGCTGTTTCGGGGATGGTCCTGTGGGTCGGCGTTTTGTACTTCGGAAGTATGCTGCCGTTCCTGGGCAACTCGTTCTAGGCGGCCGAAACCGGGGAGAGATACGGGAGAAATTCATGTCATTGGTTGTCGGAACACTCGTCATGGTGAGCATCGGAACGGTGATCCTCGCGCTTGCCGGCTGGCTGGTAGGCAAAAGCAAGGCGGCGCGCGCGCCCAAGGAATAAACACATGCACAACTTTCTGGCGTACCTTGAAAACCTGCAACTCAGTCAGTGGGTGAAAGATGCCCCGACGGTCTGGGCATTCCCGACGATTCTCGTCCTCCACACTATCGGGATGGGAATCGTGGCCGGAGGCGCCACCATGCTCAGCCTGATTCTGCTCGGTTTCTGGCCTGCGGCGCCCATCAAGCCCTTCGGGCGGGTGTTCCCGTATTTATGGGCCGGATTCTGGCTGAACGCGGTGACCGGAACCATGATGCTGATTGCGGACGCCACAACCAAGCTCACGATGCTCGATTTCTACATCAAGATGGCCTGCGTTTTTACCGGCATCTATCTTCTGATACGGATGAAGCGGCAAATATTCGAGTATCCGCAACTCGATCAGGGCCCGCTGCCAGGTCAGGCGAAGACGCTGGCGTGGGCGTCCCTCGCCTGCTGGTGGGGCGCAATTACCGCGGGCCGTCTGATGGCCTACGTGAAATAAAGCGGCGTCGGCCGGTCGGGTGTCTTTACTCATCGTTTTCGGCGGGCTTCCCGGAACCGGTAAAACCACGCCGGCGCGTTCGCTCGCAACACATCTCAAGGCAACCTGGATCAGAATCGATTCCATCGAGCAACCGCTTCTTCGCCTGGAGCCATGAAGGCCGGCCATGAGGGTTATGCGATTGCCTATGCGATTGCGGAGGACAATCTGCGATTGGAAAATATCGTTGTTGCCGATTCGGTCAATTCCATTCCGGTGACGCGAAATGCCTGGCGGGATGTCGCTACGCGGAGTAACGCGGAAATTGTCGAGATCGAAGTCGTTTGCTCCGACAAACCGGAGCATCGGCGGCGGGTGGTGGGCCGCCGGGCGGATATCCCCGGACACAGCGTGCCGACTTGGGAGGAAGTCCTCAATCGCGAATATGCTCCGTGGGAAAGAAGAAGCTTTGGGATCGATACCGCCCGCAAAACCACGGATGAGGCATTTCGAAGCCTGCTCCGGGCATTGACACCCATTCTTCAAGGCTTGGATCCCAAGGCTTGGATCCCGAGCAGGAAGATCTCCGGCGGTGATATACTCACTGGCGGTTGCCGCGGGATGGCATTTTAATTTCCGGGCCGTCCGCTCGAAGGGTCGACCACAATTTTGAGGAGGTTCACGAAATGATGAAACGAACTTTGGGCTGGGTAGGCGTTTGCGGGTTGCTGGTAGCTGCCGCCGCACCGTTAATGGCTCACCATTCCCTGGCGGGCGTCTACGACATGAAGAAAGACATGGAGTTGGACGGGACCGTAAGCAGTGTGAAGTTTACGAATCCCCACGGTTCGCTCGGTGTCATGGTGAAGGGTCAGGACGGCAAAGACACCGAATGGGTGCTGACACTCGGCTCCGCCACCGCTCTCGCGCAGCGCGGGATCGGTAAAACCGGACCGAATGCCCTCCATGTCGGAGACGCCATCAAAGTGAAATTCCTCCCCGCAAAGGACGGCAGCCCGCTGGGATTTCTGAAGACGGTGATCATGCCTGATGGCCGCGTGATCCAGATCTCCGCCGGCCGCGCCAACGACTAGATAACCGAGGCTGACCATCATGACTCTTCGACGAAGGACGGCGATCGGCGTCGTCCTCGCCATCGGCACGCTGTCTCCGGCCGGTGCACAGGCGCCGCGGCTGCGAACCTCCTCCGCCCGACAGAAATGAATAGAGCCATAGGAGCGCTCCTTCTCGCGAGCGCCCTTTTCACTTCTCCGGTTGAACATGCGATAGCCCAGGCGCCAGCCACTGCGCCCGCGCCACGTATTGAAGCGAACCTCAACCAACTCATGAGGGGGACCCTATATCCAGCTTCGAATGTTGTTTTCGCGGCGCAGGACCAGAATCCGGCGGACATACCCCATGCCAAAGATCCGAACATGGCAACCGACCTCCTGACGAGTTCTTTCGGAAAGTGGCAAGCGGTCGAAAACAGCGCGCTGGCGATCACGGAAGTTGCGAACCTCCTCTCGCTTCCCGGCCGCAAGTGCTCGAACGGTGTGGATGTTCCCGTGAAGAATGCGGACTGGGCAAAGTTTGTTCAGGAACTGCAGGATGCCGGAATGACAGCCTATGCGGCGGCCCAGGCGAAGGATCAGGACAAAATTATCGCCTCAACCGATGTGTTGACCAAAGCATGCCAGAACTGCCACGTTCGATATCGCGAGAAAAGAGCTGCGGACCGTTGTAAATAGGTACCCGGCTTCGGTGATAGTCTCGATGCGATGGCCATCAATCGGAAACCGGTCGATGTTGCGGTAATCGGACTGGGTGCGGCCGGGGGCGTGGCGGTCCTGCCTCTGGCGCGCGCAGGCCTCAAAGTTGTCGGCATTGAAGCGGGCGGGTGGATGGACCCGCATAGTTTCAAGCCGGACGAAATCTACAACAACGTGCGCCGACTGGTGACTTCGGTTCCCAAAGCACAACAGGAAATCCCCACGGTTCGCAGCAGTCCGGGAATGCCGGCAAGGCAGGCGCCGGTGCATCCCATGATGAATGCGATCGGCGGCACTTCGATTCACTATTGGGCGCAAAGCTGGCGGCTGAAGCCATGGGATTTCCGCTCGCGCTCGGAAACGATCAAACGCTACGGCGCGGGCGCGATTCCCGCCGGATCGACTCTCGAAGACTGGCCGATCAATTACGACGAACTCGAACCGTTCTACGACACCGTGGAATACGAGATCGGCGTGTCCGGCAGAGCGGGAAACATCCAAGGGCGGATTGATCTCGCAGGCAACGTCTTCGAAGGCCCGCGACGCCGCGACTATCCCATGCCTCCTTTGCGCGGCACGGAGTTTTCGGAACACATGGCCGAAGCTGCGCGAAAGCTGGGCTGGAAACCGTTCCGCGCGCCGGCCGCCATCAATTCGCAGCCGTATAAAAACCGGCCGGGATGCGCTTATCACGGATTCTGCGGCACCGGCGGCTGCCATATTTCGGCCAAAAATTCGACGGCTGTCACGACGATTCCCGAAGCACAGAAGACAAAGAATCTGACGATCGTCGATTACGCTCAGGTAACGCGGATCGTGTCGGGAGCGGATGGCCGCGTCACGGGCGTCACTTACATCAGGGACAAGAGAGAGTACTTTCAGCCGGCGAAGGTCGTACTGCTGGCGTCATATACATACGAAAACTCCCGGCTGCTGCTGCTCTCGAAGTCGAAGGCTTATCCGAACGGTCTCGCGAACAATCACGGACAGGTGGGGAAACATTACTTCGGTCACTGGGGCACCGCGGGCGGCGCGGCGGCGCTGTTTCCTTTCGACATCAATGTCTGGTACGGTCTCCCCGCGCAGGGCACGACGGTAGACGAATGGGCCGACGACAACTACGACCACAGCGGGCTCGGTTTCATTGGAGGCACCAGTCTGCATGTCCACACCGAACTGCATCCGATCGACGCATCGGCGATGCCGACGTTCGGGCGTGCACCGGGGTGGGGCGCGAACTGGAAGAGTTTTGTCCGTCAGAATGCCGCGCGATACACGTCGGCGTATCTGCAGACCTCGACGTTTCCGTATGAGGCTACATTCCTGGATCTCGATACCGACGTTCGCGATCCGCTTGGCGATCCGGTTTGCCGCGTGACGACGAGTCCGAAGGAGAACGAAACGCGGTCCGTCCAGTATGCGCAGAAGAAACTGGAAGAGTGGTACCGGGCAGCGGGCGCAAGCGAGGTTTTTATGGCGCCGCCGCTGGTTCCCGGTCTAAGCACGCACGCCTTCGGCGGAACGCGGATGGGTGACAACGCCGAGACGAACGTCGCGGACCGATGGGGTTTCTCGCATGAAGCGCAAAATCTGGGAATTCTCGGCGCATCGCTCATGGGAACGAGCGGCGCGCGAAATCCGACGTTGACGGCGCAGGCACTCGCGTGGCGCACGGCTGAGCATCTGGTCAGGAACTGGAAATCGATTGCCGAATAAGGTTGCGGGAGATGCAAAGATGCAACCTTCTGCTGGCGAATTCGCTCGATTCGTTATGGATGACGTGCGGCACTTCCGCCCAAGCTCCCGCGGGGTGGCCGTCACTCTTTTCCGCGAGGAAACCATACTTCTCAGGGCGAGTTGATGATACAATGTAGCCAATAGGCTACACGTATAGATGGCCCTTAATATTCGAAATCCCGAGGCCGAGAAACTGGCTGCGGAACTTGCGAGGCAGACCGGTGAAAGCAAGACGGAAGCGGTCACGAAAGCGCTGCGGGATCGGCTGGGGCGAGTGCGGCGGGAACGGACGAAACGCCGTCTGGCGGATGAACTGGAGGAGATTGCGGAGCACTGCGCGAACCTGCCGGTGATCGATCCCAGACGGGCTGACGAAATCCTCGGATATGACGAGATCGGCCTGCCGCGCTGATGGTGATCGACACCTCGGCAATTCTGGCAATCCTGCAGCGGGAATCCGAGCGACGTCCTTTTCTCGAAGCAATCGAGCAAGCAGAATCCGTTCGAATGTCCGTCGCGAGTTTCGTCGAGAGTTCCATTGTCATCGAGGCGAGATATGGGCCGGAAGGATTGCATGATCTCGATCGCTTCCTCTCCCGAGCAGGTGTCGAAATGATCCCCGTCGATATGGAGCAGGGACAACTTGCTCGTTCGGCATTCAGCCGCTTCGGTAAAGGGCGTCATCGCGCGGGGCTCAATTACGGGGATTGTTTTTCGTATGCGGCCGCAATCGCGTTGGGAGAGCCGCTGCTCTGCAAAGGCGACGATTTCATCCACACCGACGTTCCGCAGTTCGACGTTCGAAACAGTTAGATCCATTTCGGATGGGGGGCAGATCATCGTGGTTCGTGGCCTGCCTTCTTCGTGCCGGTGACGAAGGCAGACGACACAAGACGATCGCCTGCCCCACGAACCCGCTTCTTCCTCGCCCACACGCCCACGCGCCATGCGACCAGAAGGGCGAGAACGCCGCCGTCCAACAGCGGCATATTGATATTCGATTTGACCAGCCAGTAGTAATGAATAACGCCGGCGAGCGTGCTCAGATAAATCGCGCGGTGTAGAAGTTGCCATCTGCGGAAGCCGAGGCGCCGCACCCATCCCGCGGTTGACGTCACCGCGAGCGGCGCCATCAAAAGAAGCCCGGTCATGCCGACGGTGATGAAGCGGCGCTTGACGATGTCCGCCCACATTTCGTGAATGTCGAAGTCTTTGTCGAGCCAGATCCAGGTGGTGAGGTGCAGGCACCCGTAAAAGAACGCCATCAACCCCACCATGCGGCGAAACCGTATCAACTGAGGCTGCCGGATAATCGCGCGCAGCGGCGTAATAGCGAGCGTGATGAGCAGAAAGCCCATCGTCCAATCGCCAGTGTAATGGGTGATGTATTCGATGGGGTTCGCGGTGAGGTCGTTCTGATAGATGCGCTGGAGCAGATGGGCGAGCGGAACCAGGCACAACGCGCCGAGCAGGATTTTGGTCCACCCGCTCAGCCAGAATCTCTGCTTCATTGCGATCGGGGCGGTCAGTAATTCCTGCGAAGATCCATCCCCGCGTAGAGGCTTGCCACCTGGTCGTATCCGTTGAACAGCCGCGTCTTGATGTGCTGGCCGAACCTGCTGTTGCCCAGCCGTTCTTCCGTCGCCTGGCTGTGCGTCGGATGATCCACGGCGGGATTCACATTTGAGTAGAAGCCATAAGCTTGCGGCCATTCCTTGTTCCAGGTGGTGGGCGGCTGTTTCTCGGTGAAGCGCACTTTCACGATCGATTTGACGCTCTTGTAGCCGTATTTCCAGGGAACCGTCACCCGGAACGGCGCGCCATTCTGCGGCGGCAATGTCTCTCCATAGATCCCTACCGAGAGCAAAGTCAACGGATGCATGGCTTCGTCAAGCCGCAACCCTTCGATGTACGGAAATTCGATGTGAGCCTCGCGGGAGGAGATCATCTGTTTCGGATCATAGAAGCTCTGGAAGGCGACGTACTTCGCTTTCGACGTCGGCTCGACCTGCTTGAGCAGCGCGCTCAGAGGAAATCCGACCCAGGGAATTACGAAAGACCATCCTTCGACGCAGCGATGCCGGTAGATGCGCTCTTCGAGCGGAGCCAGCTTCATCACCTCGTCGAGGTCGAGAGTCTTCGGCTTCATCACTTCGCCTTCGATCGAAACCATCCAGGGCGATGTGCGGTAATTCTTCGCGAGTTTCGCCGGCTCATCTTTGCCCGTACCGAACTCGTAGTAGTTGTTGTAGCCGGTCACGGCCGCATAGGGCGTGGGAGGTTCAGTCGTACTGAAAGGGCTCGGAGTGATCCCGTTGAGTTTGGTTGACGCCCGTGCCGCCAGCGGAGCTGCCAGCCGGCTTGCCAAAGCCGCGGCCAGAAAGCGCCGGCGATTCATGTAAACAGTTTTGGGGGTGACATCAGAGTGGTGGAGCATTTGTTTCCACCCACATCTTAACTCCGAAGCCATGACATCAGAATTCCCATTGGCGAAGTCGTACGCGAACGTCTTCCCGCCGCTCGTCAGTGCATTCCCGTTGTTGTCGTATGTCTCCGTCGAAAGCCGGTCGTCCGCATCGTACGTGAAATTCCCGCCCGCCAAGCCAGGGATGCTTGCCGTCTGCGACAACCGGTTGCCAACCGGATCGAGCCCATAGCTGGCCGTGCCGTTCTTCGCGTGCGGATCGAGGCTGATCGTCTCCTGCGTCAGCCGGTAGATGCCGTCATAGGACCAGTTCAGCGTCCGTCCGCTCGATTCCGTTGCGCCGGTCCGATTTCCCGTCGGCCCCAGCGTATATGCGTAGGTGCTCCGCGTCGCATTCAGCCCCGTGACCCGGTTCAGGTCGTCATACGTGAAGGTCGACTGCACGCCGTTCGGATACGTCACCGTCGCCACATTGCTCGCCGGAT